>NZ_JBPXKO010000003.1:0-2500 GCF_054558655.1 Aquirufa sp. 5-AUSEE-100C1
GACTACTGCCCACTGACTACTGCCCACTGACTACTGCCCACTGAACACTGACGACTAGCGACTATTAGGCAAAAAAAAGACCCACACTTTTGGTGCAGGTCTGTTTGAATAACTTGGAGCTTACTTACTTTCCCGGGTTTGATCCCAGTATCATCAGCGGTGCGGGGCTTAACTTCTCTGTTCGAGATGGGAAGAGGTGAACACCCGTCCTATCGGCTCCATACTTTTTACAAGGTCATAGCCTTTTTCCATATTGTGAGATAAAATAAACAGCAGGGTGTAAATTAATAAAATGTAAGCTTTCGGGTAATTAGTACTACTCGACTTTGACATTACTGTCTTTACATCTGTAGCCTATCGACCGTGTCGTCTACACGGACCCTTCATGGAATACTCATCTTCAGGTCAGTTTCGCACTTAGATGCTTTCAGCGCTTATCTGGTCCCGACGTGGCTACTCAGCTATGCCCTTGGCAGAACAACTGATATACCAGCGGTCAGTCCAACTCGGTCCTCTCGTACTAAAGTCAGAACCTGTCAATATTCCTACGCCCACAACAGATAGGGACCGAACTGTCTCACGACGTTCTGAACCCAGCTCGCGTGCCACTTTAATCGGCGAACAGCCGAACCCTTGGGACCTTCTCCAGCCCCAGGATGTGACGAGCCGACATCGAGGTGCCAAACCTCCCCGTCGATGTGAGCTCTTGGGGGAGATCAGCCTGTTATCCCCAGAGTACCTTTTATCCTTTGAGCGATGGCTGTTCCATACTAAACCACCGGATCACTATATCCTACTTTCGTACCTGATCGACTTGTCGGTCTCACAGTCAAGCTCCCTTTTGCTATTGCACTCTACGCACGGTTACCAAGCGTGCTGAGGGAACCTTTGAAAGCCTCCGTTACTCTTTTGGAGGCGACCACCCCAGTCAAACTACCCACCAAGCAATGTCTCCCCTTTGGGGATTAGAATTCCAGTACAAGAAGGGTGGTATTTCAACGTTGGCTCCCCGATGCCTAGCGACACCGGCTCACAGCCTCCCACCTATCCTACACATCCAGTACCAAAACTCAATGCTAAGCTATAGTAAAGGTTCATGGGGTCTTTCCGTCCCGTTGCGGGTAAACGGCATCTTCACCGTTACTACAATTTCACCGAGCTCACGGCTGAGACAGTGCCCAGATCGTTACACCATTCGTGCAGGTCGGAACTTACCCGACAAGGAATTTCGCTACCTTAGGACCGTTATAGTTACGGCCGCCGTTTACTGGGGCTTCAGTTCAATGCTTCGCCTTGCAGCTAACATCCCCCCTTAACCTTCCAGCACCGGGCAGGTGTCAGGCCTTATACGTCATCTTTCGATTTAGCAAAGCCATGTGTTTTTGTTAAACAGTCGCCTGGGCCATTTCTCTGCGGCCTCGATTGCTCGAGGCTCCCTTTATCCCGAAGTTACAGGGTTAATTTGCCGAGTTCCTTAGCCGTGATTCACTCGAGCGCCTTAGAATATTCTTCTCGACCACCTGTGTCGGTTTACGGTACGGGTTACTTATCAGTTATACACGCCTAGACTTTTCTTGGAAGTTTACTCACTACACTCGTTTTGGCATTGCTGCCGCCTCTCAAAGACACTATTCCGTCAGTATCTGGTAACCTGTAATCTCCGTCATCTAATTGCCCAATAAGTAAGTGCAGGAATATTAACCTGCTGTGCATTAGGTTGTCGCTTTCGCTAGACCCTTAGCCCCCGACTAACCCTCAGTTGATTAGCATAGCTGAGGAAACCTTAGTCTTTCGGCGTGAGGGTTTCTCGCCCTCATTATCGTTACTCATGCCTACATTTGCTTTTCTGAACGCTCCAGCCAAGCTCGTCGCTCAACCTTCACCGCAGATCAGAATGCTCCCCTACCAGTATATAAATATAATCCAAAGCTTCGGTACTTTACTTGATGCCCGTTTATTATCGATGCCCGCCTCGCTCGACCAGTGAGCTGTTACGCACTCTTTAAATGAATAGCTGCTTCCAAGCTAACATCCTGGCTGTCACTGCAATCAGACTTCCTTAGTTCAACTTAGTAAAGATTTTGGGACCTTAGCTGTTGGTCTGGGTTCTTTCCCTCTCGGACTGGGACCTTAGCACCCCAGCCCTCACTCCCGGGTATATTTTAAGCCATTCAGAGTTCATCAGGATTTGGTAGGATTTGACTCCCCCTAGTCCTATTGGTAGCTTTACCTGCTTAAAACTTAACCCCGAGGCTGTTCCTAAAAACATTTCGGGGAGTACGAGCTATTTCTCAGTTTGATTGGCCTTTCACCCCTACCCACAAGTCATCCAAATACTTTTCAACGTAAACTGGTTCGGTCCTCCACTCCGTGTTATCGGAGCTTCAACCTGCTCATGGGTAGATCACAAAGTTTCGCGTCTACTCCCACTGACTAAGCGCCCTATTCAGACTCGCTTTCGCTCCGGCTGCTCACATCTATATGATTAACCTCGCCAGTG
>NZ_JBPXKO010000003.1:7500-632775 GCF_054558655.1 Aquirufa sp. 5-AUSEE-100C1
CCATGCTGTTTTCGGTAGTTCAAAACGACCTTGGCTTGAGCGTAAGGCAAATAAGGATGTCGAAATTCATTCCAAATCGCCCGATTCACAAACAGGGGTCGATAAACCCCAGAACCCAGTCGGAACTTTTTAAGATGCTGCCTCACCCATACCGTATCAATCCCATATACCTCAAGTAATTGCTCCGCAACCGCAAATCCACCCAAACGCTCCCGAAATCCCATAATTCGCCTCGCAAACCCCGGCCCAATTCCCGGCAAAGCGACCCATGCAGCCGAATCCGCCTGGTTGATATCAATCTGCCAATCCTGCACTTTTTTGACGTATGTCGTTCTAATTTTATCAGGCCTATTATATATATAGGTAGTTCGCCTGACATAATTTTTCAATCGCTTCTCCTCCGCCGCCTCATAAACCTCCTCATATCGTTTCGGATTGATTTCAGTAAGCTCCTCCCGCAAAGCGAAAAAACGATAGAGATAATGTACCGACATCCCCAAACAGATCAGAAATATTAAAAGACCTATTCCCCGTATTTCTTGTCGGGTCATTCCAAGCATAAAACGGATGTAGTAACGGAAGCGGGGGAGCATAAAATCAGTAGTTCAGTGGTCAGTGGGCAGTAATCTGTAGTTAGTAGTCAGGGGGCGGTATTTATTTTACTTGTTCAAAAACGAAAGTTAGGTGGATAGATTGTATCTGTTAATTGATAAGTAATCCCTCCACGAGAATATCAAAATCAAATTAACTACTATCTCTGAACACTGTCCACTGATTACTGCCCACTGACTACTTATAAAAATTCCCCCTCCCCTATTTGGCAGTTAAAAAAACTTTTACTAATTTTGCAGGCTATTTTAGGATTAACGCCTCCGGGCGAATCCGCAGATGGTTTTTCTGAAACACAAATCTCTTATCGTAGGGGAGGCGCAAAGGGAAATTCGATCTGATCTCTACGAGGCATTCAGCTTTTAATTTTCGTCGGAAACGGCGAGAAATTGCGCCCACGGGCCATTTTTCATTTTAATTTAAAACGTATAAAGCCTTGAGTAACATCACTGCCACAGGAAGACACAGCTTTGCGAAAACGCAGTCTGTGATCAATTATCCAGATTTTCTGGATATCCAAGTCCAATCCTTCCAGGATTTTTTCCAGCTTGAGACAGCTGCGGAAAACCGTACAGACGAAGGTTTATTTAAAGTGTTCGCTGAAAATTTTCCAATCGCGGATTCGCGGGAAAATTTCGTTTTGTCGTTTGTCGACTACTCTGTAGATCCACCGAAATATTCGGTAGATGAGTGTATCGACCGCGGTTTAACGTATTCAGTACCTTTAAAAGCGAAATTGCGTTTGATCTGTAATGATACAGACAACGAGGATTTCCAAACCATCGAACAAGAGGTTTTCTTAGGAAACATCCCTTACATGACCGAGCGTGGATCCTTCGTGATCAACGGTGCGGAGCGTGTTATCGTTTCCCAGCTTCACCGTTCACCCGGTGTTTTCTTCGCACAATCGAAGCACACCAACGGTACAAAATTGTATTCAGCACGTATCATTCCTTTCAAGGGTTCTTGGATTGAATTTGCTACGGACGTAAACAATGTAATGTATGCGTACATCGACCGTAAGAAAAAGTTCCCTGTAACCGTATTGCTTCGTGCTATTGGTTACGGAAATGACAAGGATATCTTGGATTTATTTGGCTTAGCTGAAGAAATCAAGGTAGATAAAAAAGCCATCAAAGGCATCGTAGGTCGTCGTTTGGCGGCACGTGTTTTGAAAACATGGCAAGAAGACTTCGTAGATGAAGATACGGGTGAGGTTGTTTCGATCGACCGTAACGAGATCTTGATCGAGCGTGATACCGTTATCACTGAAAACGAAGTAGAAACGATTTTAGAATCAGGTTCTGCAACGGTTATCTTGCACAAAGATGACGTGAACGTTTCTGACTACAATATCATTTACAATACCTTGCAAAAAGATACTTCAAACTCGGAGAAAGAGGCGGTTGAAGTTATCTACAAGCAATTGCGTAACACGGATGCTCCCGATGAGCAAACGGCACGTGACATCATCCAAAACTTGTTCTTCTCAGACAAGCGTTACGATTTGGGTGAAGTAGGTCGTTACCGAATCAATAAAAAATTAGGTCATGATATCCCAATGGATGTGAAAGTCTTGACCAAAGAAGATATCATTTCTATCGTGAAGTACTTGATCGGATTGATCAACTCACGTGCGGTAGTCGATGATATTGACCACTTATCTAACCGTCGTGTTCGTACCGTAGGTGAGCAATTATATGCGCAGTTCGGTGTGGGTCTAGCACGTATGGCGCGTACCATCAAGGAGCGTATGAATGTTCGTGACAACGAAGATTTCAAACCTGTTGACTTGATTAACGCACGTACGCTTTCGTCGGTGATCAACTCATTCTTTGGAACGAACCAACTATCTCAATTCATGGACCAAACGAATCCATTGGCTGAGATTACACACAAGCGTCGTATGTCGGCACTAGGGCCAGGTGGTCTTTCTCGTGAAAGAGCTGGTTTTGAGGTTCGTGACGTTCACTACACGCACTACGGTCGTCTTTGTACGATTGAAACACCCGAGGGACCAAACATTGGTTTGATTTCTTCTCTTTGTGTTCACGCGAAAGTAAACTCAATGGGCTTCATCGAAACGCCTTACCGTTTAATCGATGGAGGTAAAGTAGATACAACAAGCAATGTACAATACTTGACAGCTGAAGAGGAAGATGGTAAGAACATCGTTCAAGCGAATGCTCCGATCGACATGAAATCTGGTAAGTTCTTATCGGATCGTGTGAAGGCTCGTTTTGAAGGTGATTTCCCATTGGTAAATCCATCGGATGCACAATACATGGACGTTGCTCCAAACCAAATCGTTTCGGTTGCGGCTTCATTGATTCCTTTCTTGGAGCATGATGATGCGAACCGTGCCTTGATGGGATCGAACATGCAACGTCAAGCGGTACCTCTTTTACGTCCAGAAGCTCCTATCGTAGGAACTGGCTTAGAGCACCGTGTGGCGATTGACTCGCGTACCTTAGTGGTTGCTGAAGGAGATGGTGTGATCGAGTACGTAGACGCATTGAAAATCGTTGTCAACTACGATCAAACTGAATCAGAGGCATTAATTAGCTTCGACGGATCATTGAAAACATACGAATTGATCAAATTCCGTAGAACGAACCAAGATACGACGATCAACTTAAAGCCGATCGTGTTCAAGGGCGAGAAAGTGAAGAAAGGTCAAGCGCTTTGCCAAGGTTATGCAACAGAGGCAGGCGAGTTAGCATTAGGTCGTAACATGAAAGTGGCGTTCATGCCATGGCAAGGTTACAACTTTGAGGATGCGATCGTAATCTCGGAGAAAGTTGTTCGTGATGATATCTTTACTTCAATCCACATTGAAGAATTCGAATTAGAAGTTCGTGATACTAAACGTGGTGAGGAGGAATTAACATCTGAAATTCCAAACGTTTCGGAAGAAACAGTTCGTAACCTAGACGAGAACGGTGTTGTTCGCGTAGGTGCGGAAGTGAAAGAGGGTGATATCTTAATCGGTAAGATTACGCCAAAAGGAGAATCTGATCCGACACCCGAAGAAAAATTATTACGTGCCATCTTTGGTGACAAAGCAGGTGACGTGAAAGATGCTTCGAAGAAAGCGCCACCATCGTTAAAAGGTGTGGTTATTGATACGAAATTGTTCTCTCGTCCTAAGAAGGATAAAGAAGAGCGTGAGAAGTCGAAAGCTGAATTGAAGAAGTTAATGAAGGAGTACAGCAAAGACCTTTTGGAGATTCGTCGCCAAATGATCGAGAAGACTGTTGCTTTGTTAGCGGGTAAAACTTGCGCAGGAATTAAGCACAAATTCGGAACGGTGATCGTTGAGAAAGGTGTGAAATTCTCAGCAAAGAACATCGAAGAATTATTATTCCCAGATAAAAACTTATACCGTGATGAGTCTACTTATGCGGTTCAAGAAGAGGCAAACTTGCTTTCCGACTTGATCGTAGAAGAGGCTACTTCGGATGCTGCATTGAACAAATTGTTCATGGCTTTAATTAAGAACTTCAACGTGAAGCGTAATGAAATCGCTGGTCGATTCAAGCGTGAGCGTTTCGTTCTTGAAGTAGGTGATGAATTACCTGCAGGCATCGTGAAGTTGGCGAAAGTGTACATCGCGAAAAAACGTAAGTTGAAAGTGGGTGATAAGATGGCGGGTCGTCACGGTAACAAGGGTGTTGTAGCTCGTATTGTTCGTGAAGAAGATATGCCATTCTTGGAAGATGGAACACCGGTAGATATCGTATTGAATCCACTAGGGGTACCATCTCGTATGAACTTAGGTCAAATTTACGAGACTGTATTAGGTTGGGCTGGTCAAAAATTAGGTAAGCGTTATGCGACACCTATTTTCGACGGTGGAACTGAGGCAGAAGTTGCAGCTGAATTAGCGGCAGCAGGTCTACCAGATTGGGGACGTACTTACCTATACAACGGTTTAACGGGAGATAAATTTGATCAACCGGTAACTGTGGGTATCATTTACATGTTGAAACTTGGTCACTTGGTAGATGATAAAATGCACGCACGTTCAATTGGACCATACTCATTGATTACACAACAACCATTGGGTGGTAAAGCTCAATTCGGTGGTCAGCGTTTCGGTGAGATGGAGGTTTGGGCATTGGAGGCCTTCGGAGCAGCGAATATCTTGCAAGAGATCTTGACTGTGAAGTCGGATGACGTGATCGGCCGTGCCAAAGCGTACGAGGCAATTGTGAAAGGCGAGAATATGCCGAAACCAAACATTCCAGAATCATTCAACGTATTGATTCACGAATTGAGAGGTTTGGCTCTTGAAATCACACTTGAGTAATCATTTACCGGGCCGCTAACACCGGCCCTTAAAAAGAAATCATTTTCCAATTAAATACATCGAAAATGTCATTTAAAAAGACGAGAAAACTGAACAGCGATTTCCAAAAGGTGACCATCTCATTGGCATCACCGGAGTCGATTCTTGAAAGTTCAAACGGTGAGGTAACTCAACCGGAGACTATTAACTACCGTACCTACAAACCCGAAATGGGTGGTTTGTTCTGCGAGCGTATTTTCGGTCCAACAAAGGACTGGGAGTGTCATTGCGGAAAATATAAGCGTATTCGTTACAAAGGCATTATCTGCGACCGTTGCGGAGTAGAGGTGACGGAGAAAAAAGTACGTCGTGAGCGTATGGGCCACATCGAATTAGTGGTTCCTGTTGCACACATCTGGTACTTCCGTAGCTTACCGAACAAGATCGGTTACATGCTTGGATTGTCAACGAAGAAATTAGACCAAATTATCTACTACGAGCGCTATGTCGTAGTTCAACCGGGTATGTACGCGGAAGAAGGAAAGATTGGTAGCCAATACCTAGATTTCTTGACGGAAGACGAGTACTTGGATATTTTGGATAAGTTACCGCGTGAAAACCAACACCTACCTGATGAAGATCCACAGAAATTCATCGCGAAAATGGGTGCTGACGCGTTAAACTTGTTATTAACTCGCATCGATTTAGATAGCTTATCAGCTGATCTACGTCATGCTGCGGATACTGAATCTTCTCAACAACGTAAAGCTGAGGCTTTGAAGCGTTTGAAAGTAGTTGAGGCATTCCGTGAGTCGGTAGGTCGTATCGACAACCGTCCGGAGTGGATGATCATCAAAATGGTCCCTGTAATTCCACCGGAATTGCGTCCATTGGTGCCATTGGATGGTGGTCGTTTCGCGACATCTGACTTGAACGATTTATATCGTCGTGTGATTATCCGTAACAACCGTTTGAAGCGTTTGATCGAAATCAAAGCGCCAGAGGTAATCTTACGTAACGAGAAGCGTATGTTACAAGAGGCTGTTGATAGTTTATTCGACAACTCACGTAAAGTAAACGCGGTTCGTTCTGAGGGTAACCGTGCCTTGAAGTCCCTTTCTGATATGTTGAAAGGTAAGCAAGGTCGTTTCCGTCAAAACTTATTAGGTAAGCGTGTCGACTATTCAGGTCGTTCGGTTATCGTGGTAGGTCCAGAATTGAAAATGCACGAGTGTGGTCTTCCGAAAGACATGGCGGCTGAATTATTCAAGCCGTTTGTGATCCGTAAGTTGATCGAGCGTGGTATCGTGAAGACGGTGAAGTCGGCGAAGAAAATCGTTGACCGCAAGGACCCAGTTGTTTGGGATATTTTGGAAAACGTAATGAAAGGACACCCAGTTCTTTTAAACCGTGCTCCTACGTTGCACCGTTTGGGTATCCAAGCATTCCAACCGAAATTAATCGAAGGAAAAGCGATTCAATTGCACCCATTGACATGTACGGCATTTAACGCCGACTTTGACGGTGACCAGATGGCGGTTCACGTTCCACTAGGACATGAAGCGATTTTGGAAGCCTCCTTGTTAATGCTTGCATCACATAACATCTTGAACCCTGCGAATGGTGCGCCGATCACGGTACCATCACAAGACATGGTTTTGGGTCTATACTACGTGACGAAAGGACGTAAGTCGACTCCAGATCATAAAGTAGCGGGTGAAGGATCTCGTTTCTACGGATTTGAGGAGGTAGTTATCGCCTTGAACGAGAAGAAATTATCGAAGCACGCGAACATCGTGGTGAAAGCTACAGTTCGTAAGGAAGATGGTACATTGGTACAAGAAATGGTGGAAACTGTTGCGGGCCGTGTATTGTTCAACCTTTGTGTTCCGGAGCAAGTAGGTTATATCAACGAATTGTTGACAAAGAAGAAGTTGCAACAAATCATCTCACATGTTCACAAGATCTGTGGTATGGCGCGTACGGCACAATTCTTGGATGATATTAAAGAATTAGGTTTCCAACAAGCCTTCCACGGTGGTTTATCGATGGGTATTGGCGACGTTCAGATTCCTGCGGAGAAAGCTTCTTTGGTGAAGAAAGCGCAAGATGATGTTCAAGCGGTTTGGGACAACTACTTAATGGGTTTAATCACAGATAACGAGCGTTACAACGCGGTTATTGACATCTGGACAAAAGTGAACTCGAAAATTACCGAGACATTGATGAAGCAGATGGAGGAGGACAACCAAGGATTTAACGCCATCTACATGATGATGCACTCAGGAGCACGTGGTTCTCGTGAGCAGATTCGTCAGCTGGGTGGTATGCGTGGTTTGATGGCGAAACCTCAGAAGAACTTACAAGGTTCGGTAGGTGAAATCATCGAAAACCCAATCCTTTCTAACTTTAAAGAAGGTCTAGACGTATTAGAGTACTTTATCTCGACACACGGTGCGCGTAAAGGTTTGGCGGATACTGCCTTGAAAACAGCCGATGCGGGTTACTTGACTCGTCGTTTACATGACGTCGCACAAGATGTTATCGTGAATGAAGAGGATTGCGGTACTTTACGTGGTATTGAGGTGTTCCCATTGAAAGACAATGAGGAGATCATCGAGCCATTGTCGGAGCGTATCTTGGGTCGTGTATCGGTACATGATGTTATTGATCCAGTTTCTGGTGAATTAATCGTTTCTTCGGGAGATGAAATCACGGAAATTGCTGCTCAGAAAATCGACGAAACGGCGATTGATTCCGTAGAGATTCGTTCGGTATTGACTTGTGAAACACGTAGTGGTGTTTGTGCGAAGTGTTATGGACGTAACTTGTCTACAGCACGCATGGTGAACATCGGTGAGGCTGTTGGTGTAATTGCATCACAATCCATCGGTGAGCCAGGAACGCAGTTGACCTTACGTACGTTCCACGTGGGTGGTACCGCACAAAACGTTTCCTTGGATGCGAGCGTGAAAGCGAAGTTTGATGGTGTGATCAAGTTTGAAGAGGTTCGTTCGGTAAGCTCAACGGATGCAGAGGGTAATGCCACTGAAATCGTGATGGGTCGTTCGGGTGAGGTTCAAATTGTGAATCCAGCTAACAAGCAAGTATTGATTTCAAGCAACGTGCCTTACGGTTCATTCTTACGCGTGAAAGATGGTCAAACCATCAAGAAAGGCGAGGAGATTTGTGCATGGGATCCATACAACGCGGTCATCTTATCGGAAGCTGAAGGTAAAGTAGAATTCGAGGCAATCGAAGAAAACAATACGTACAAAGAAGAGGCGGATGAGCAAACAGGTATGCGTGAGAAGGTAATCATCGAGTCGAAAGACAAGACGAAAAACCCATCCGTTTTAGTTGTTGCGAAAGGCAAAGAAAACTTAGTATACAACGTTCCTGTGGGTGCGCGTTTAGCGATCGACGAGGGCGATAAAATCAAAGCGGGCCAAATCATCGCGAAGATTCCACGTGCTGCGGGTAAAACGCGTGACATTACGGGAGGTCTTCCACGTGTAACAGAATTATTCGAGGCACGTAACCCATCGAACCCAGCGGTGGTATCTGAAATCGACGGGGTAATTTCTTACGGTGTTATCAAGCGTGGTAACCGTGAAATTATCGTAACGCCGAAAGAAGGTACAGAGCGTCGTTACTTGGTGCCATTGACTCGTTTCATCTTGGTACAAAATAATGACTTCGTACGTGCGGGTATGCCGTTATCGGATGGTGCGATTACGCCATCAGATATCTTGAAGATCAAAGGACCAACAGCGGTTCAGGAATACTTAGTAAACGAAATCCAAGATGTATACCGTCTACAAGGGGTAAAAATCAACGATAAGCACATCGAGTGTATTGTACGCCAAATGATGCAGAAAGTTGAAATCCTTGAGCCAGGTGATACGCAATTCTTGCAAGGTCAAAACGTAGATCGTTTTGTCTTCCGTCAAGAAAATGATACGATCTTGGATAAGAAAGTAATTACTGACGCGGGTGATTCAGAGAAATACAAAGCAGGTATGATCTTGACAGCACGTGCTTTACGTGATGAGAACTCATCATTGAAGCGTCGTGACTTGAAGTTGATGAAAGTCCGTGATGCGCAAGCAGCGGTATCCTCATCGAACTTGCAAGGTATCACACAAGCTTCGTTAGGTACGGATTCATTCATCTCAGCAGCATCGTTCCAAGAGACTACCAAAGTTCTTTCGGAAGCATCGATTCGCGCGAAACAAGATACCTTGGACGGCTTGAAAGAGAACGTTATCGTAGGTCACTTGATTCCAGCGGGTACAGGTGTTCGTCGCTACCAAAACATTTTAGTAAACTCAGCAGATGAGTTGAAACAATTGGAGAAAGCGGCTGCTGTAGAAGTAGACGAAGTAAAAGAAACCGCTGCGAGCAACTAATCTTGCTTGAAGCTTATTCATCTAGAACCCTGGACGGCAACGTTCAGGGTTCTTTTTTTATCAGCCTCTTGATAAATCCATTTTTCGAATAGCCATTGTTTCCTGGCTTTGCCAATTTCAGGGCATGGCTAACATCAAACAACAAGAAAACAAGGATTGTGGAATAGCCTGCCTGGCATCGATTGGGCAGCATTATGGCTTGTATTTACCACAATCCAAAATTCGGGCTTGGGCCCAAACGGATTTACAGGGAACAAATCTCTTGGGAATGCTGCACGCAGCCACGCAAATGGGATTTAAAGGCAAGGCCTTACGTGGAACAGTCGGCCAACTTAAACATCTCCCCTTGCCGGCAATTGCCCATGGGATGATTGAAAAAAATCTGAGCCATTTTGTGGTCATCCAACAAGTTCACACGCGCTATGTACGGGTGATGGATCCGCTCGTAGGTGAAACAATCAAAATGAGTTGGTCGGAATTCGACGCATTTTGGTCAGGCGTCGTACTGCGATTACAACCCATGGATTCCTTTAAGCCATACAATGATATTCTTCCGATGTACCACCGGATGTGGGAATATGTGAAGGCCTTTTGGCTGAGCTTGTTGGGCACATGGTTAGCGGGCATCCTTTATACACTTTTGGGCCTCAGTATGAGCTTTTTTATACAGCAAATTTCCGATGTTATCATCCCCCAAAGAGACATATCGCTACTTAGGGAGTATGCGCTGATGATGTTGGCAATCCTATTATTGCAATTCGGATGCCTAGCTTTCAAATTTAGGAATACGCTCTATATCGGAAAGCGAATCGATCAGCGATTGACGCAAACGTATTTTCAACATATGCTTAGCCTCCCGCAGTCATTCTTCGATACCCATCGGGTGGGTGATATGCTTTCAAGAATCAGTGATGCGGTTAAGATTCGTCACTTTATGAGCGAGGTACTCGTTGAATTATTCATGCAGGCGAGCGTTGTCATTTGTGCGTATGGAATTCTATTTAGGGTTAATCGTCTACTTGCATGGTACATGACGGCATTGCTTCCTATTTATGCCTTAATCTATTATTTAAGTAATCGTAGAAATAAAAAACTGGAGCGGCAGGTGATGGAGGGAAGTGCCCGACTAGAAAACCATTGGGTTGAGAGCTTAAGCAAAGTCAGGACCTTGAAACTGTTTGGAGCGGAGTCATTGTTCGTCGAAAAGGGCAGACGATTGATGGATTCACTTTTGGATACCGTGCAGGATTCGAAGCGAATCAACTTTTCCACGGAGTTGCTAGCGCAGGGAATTCGATCCCTTTTTACCCTATTGCTGCTTTGGAAGGGAGGTGAATTCGTGATGCACGAAGCGTTAAGTATTGGGGAATTGTTCGCCCTCTTTGCCCTCTATGGTTATTTTTCGGGGCCCATCGCTCAATTGGTTCAGGCCAATCAAGCCATACAATCCGCCCGAATTGCCAGCGAGCGACTCCATGATATCCTCGATCAAGAAACCGAGGAGCAGGGTCAATCACCACCTAATGAACTTCAAAAAGAAATCAGCATCCAGCAAGTTGGTTTTCGTTTTGGATTTAGAAAATCGATTTTGGAGGGAGTCGACCTATCCATTCCGTTGGGTACATTCACAGGGATTGTTGGAGAAAGTGGTTCCGGGAAGAGCACGCTGCTCAAGTTATGCATGAAAATATATACACCGCAATCGGGTAAGATTTTGTGGGATGATGAAGACATACAAACTATTTCAGGCGTTGCGCTTCGCAAAAAAATGGCCTTCGTGCCTCAAGAAATCGAATTATTTGATGGCAACTTCTACAGCAATATTGCCTTGGGGGATGCTAACCCAAACCTTGAACGAATTAGGCATGTGGCAGAAATCACGGGGCTACAAGAGATCATTGAGCGATTACCGCACGGTTATGAGACAGGTTTAGGCGAAAATGGAATAGCTTTGTCGGGCGGACAAAAACAACGTTTAGGGATTGCGCGGGCATTCTATCTTCTACCGGAAGTAATCCTCTTGGATGAGGCCACAGCCTGGTTAGATAGCGTAGCTGAACGAAAAATTCTGCAGGTTATACGTTCTCAGATCAGAACAGTTGTTTGCATTAGTCATCGCTTAACTCAATTCCAAGATGCCGATTGTATACATGTCATCCAAGCAGGTACGGTTGTGGAGTCAGGGACACATGCCGATTTAATGCAAAAAGTTGGCGCCTATTTTAATCTCTATTCAAAACAAAATGGGGAATTGGTTTAATCTGTCCTTGCTCTTTTGTAATTTCAAAACTTATAAAAATAGCTTATGGAAAATCCCACAGAAGAGAACCAACTGAATATTGAATTGCCAGAAGATTTAGCGGAAGGCGCCTATGTGAATTTGGCATTGATCGCCCATTCTCCATCGGAATTTGTGATGGATTTTATTCGCATTTTACCGGGTATCCCGAAGGGCAAAGTGAAGTCCCGGGTGGTGATGACGCCCGACCATGCTTACCGATTATTACAGGCTTTGCAAGAGAATGTACAACGCTACGAAGATAGTTTTGGACCCATAAACAAGGATGGTAGCGATGCCGGCTTCCAATTTCCCATGAATTATAATGGGCCAATAGGCGAAGCGTAATCGTTTTAAATTTTTTATTCTTCCTAAAAGCCCGAAAATTTTCGGGCTTTTAGGGTAAAAATGGGTTTAGATAGCCTTTTAAGAGGAAAGAACAACCCGATCAAAGGCATGGCCATCTTAAACAAACAAAATTTAGCAGCAGGATTTTCATCCAATATTTCGGTTCAAAAACCGAATCCTGCGGTCTTCGACTACCCAGAAAAAGTATTACAGTTTGGAACTGGAGTCTTGTTACGTGGACTATGTGATTATTTTATCGACAAGGCAAATAATGCGGGTCAATTTAAGGGCCGCGTAGTGGTGGTTAAGTCGACCGACCGACCAGGTGCTGATGCATTTACCGATCAAGATGGTTTATTCACCCATTGCATCAAGGGGATTGAGGAAGGAGTTGCCATCGAGGAGACATTAATCAACGCCTCCATTTCACGAACCATTACGGCAGCTACCGCTTGGGCTGATATTTTAGCTTGCGCGCAAAGCCCTGATATGCAGGTAATTATTTCCAATACAACCGAGGTGGGTATTCAATACCATTCGAATGATCCAATTGATACAGCCTGCCCAAAATCATTTCCAGCGAAATTATTAGCATTTTTAGTAGCGCGCTATAATCATTTCAAGGGTGCCCCTAAAACGGGCATGGTGATTATCCCCACGGAACTCATTATCAACAATGGCGATGTATTGAAAGACATCGTATTGAAGTTGGCCGCCGATCATCAATTGCCCGCCGATTTCATGACGTGGTTGGCTACGGAAAATGATTTCTGTAATTCCTTAGTAGATCGCATTGTACCGGGTGCTCCAGATGCGGAAACGGCTGCTTCGATTTGTGCGGAGGTGGGCTATGAAGATAAGAATATCATTGTTTCGGAGGTATATCGTTTGTGGGCGATTCAGGGGGGAGCTCGTGTCAAAGAGGTATTGAGCTTTGCGAAAGCGGATGCCGGCGTGGTGATTGCCGAAGACATCGAAATCTATCGTGAATTGAAACTTCGTCTCTTGAACGGAACACATTCGTTGATGTGCGGAATGTCGTACTTACTAGGTTTCCGCTTGGTGAAGGATGCGATGGCCAATAATTATTTGAGCAAATTAATCATGAACTTGATGTTGAGCGAATTGGCCTTGGCTATTCCTTACAAGATGGACTTTAAAGTCGCGGATCGTTTTGGTCGGGCGGTATTAGATCGTTTCAAAAACCCGTTCATTAATCATAAATTAATCGATATCACGGTTCAGTATACGACCAAGATGCGGATGCGAAATATTCCATTGTTGGTGAATTACTACAAGGAATTCGGTAAAGCTCCCGAATTATTCGCCATGGGCTTTGCGGCCTACTTGCAGTTCATGCATGCGGTGAAGGAAGAGAATGGCAAGTATTTCGGAGATTCCAATGGGGAATTATATCCGATTAATTGCGACCATGCTGGGTACTTTTACGAGGCTTGGAAGGATTTTAATTTGAATCAGGTATTAGCAGATAAGAGCCTATGGGGAGAAGATTTAAGTGCACTTCCTGGTTTTGAAGCAGCGGTACAGAAATACATATAAGCAAATATGAAGGCATTTTTAAACGAAGATTTTTTATTGCAATCGCCAACGGCCCAAACTTTGTATCATGAGTTTGCGGCCAAACAGCCGATCATCGATTACCATAATCATTTGGTACCTGAACAAATCGCGGAGGACAAGCAATTCGATAATATTACGCAAATCTGGCTATATGGCGACCACTACAAATGGCGTGCTATGCGTGCGCATGGCGTGGACGAAAAGTACATCACCGGAAATGCCAGCGATGAGGAGAAGTTCATGAAATGGGCGGAAACAGTTCCTTACACGATGCGAAATCCATTGTACCATTGGACGCATTTGGAATTGCAACGCTACTTTGGCGTTACGGAATTATTGAACAAGGATTCTGCCAAACGCATTTATGATCATTGCTCTGCTTTGTTGCGTACGAAGGAATACTCGGTTCGTAATTTGTTGTTAAAAATGAATGTGAAAGCGTTATGTACAACGGATGATCCGATTGATAATTTGAGCTATCACAAGCAAATCGCGGCCAGTGGATATTCGATCAAGGTATTGCCAACTTTCCGTCCCGACAAGGCGATGGGGGTAGACGATGAGGCTGTTTTCGTAGCTTATGTGAATGCATTGGCGACAGCCGCAGGTCAGACGATTCGTACGTTGGCTGATTACAAGGCTGCCATCAAGTCGCGCCATGATTTCTTCCATGAGGCGGGTTGTCGTTTGAGTGACCATGGCTTGGAGCATATCTATGCGGAGGAGTTTACGAATGAGGAAATTGAATTGATTTTTGATCGATTGATCACGGGTAAGGTGATTAGCAAAAAAGAGAAATGGCAATTTAAATCGGCCATGCTCGTATATTTTGCACATTTGGATCATGCACGTGGGTGGACCCAACAATTTCACTTGGGGGCAATTCGGAACAACAATGCGCGTCTTTTGGGTGCCTTAGGACCTGATACCGGTTTTGATTCGATTGGTGATTTTGAGCAAGCTCGTCCCCTATCGGCGTTCTTGAATCACTTGGATTCAACGAACCAATTGGCCAAAACAATTCTATATAACTTGAACCCGCGCGACAATGAGTTGCTAGCAACCATGACCGGTAATTTCCAAGACGGAACGATCGTAGGGAAGATGCAATTCGGTTCAGGCTGGTGGTTCTTGGATCAAAAAGATGGGATGGAGAAGCAGATTAATGCTTTATCGAATATGGGGATGTTGAGTCACTTTGTGGGGATGTTAACGGATTCTCGGAGTTTCTTATCTTTCCCACGCCATGAGTATTTTAGAAGAATCTTATGTAATTTACTGGGCCAAGATGTGGAAAATGGCGAGTTGCCGGCTGACATCGCTTGGTTAGGAAAATTGGTAGAGGACATTTCGTACAAGAATGCCTCGTCGTTTTTTAATTTTGAATAAGGCATGAAAAAAGTAGTCACGTTTGGTGAGATTATGGGTCGTTTAAGTCCTCCGGGCTATGGCCGCATTGTACAGACGCAATCATTTAATATTACCTATGGCGGTGGAGAGGCGAATGTAGCCGGAGGTTTGGCGCATTTGGGTATTCCCGCAAAACACGTGACGCGCTTTCCGGCGAATGAGCTTGGTAAGGCCGCGGCAGGCTATTATGCACAAGTCGGTGTCGACACTTCGGATATTGTTTATGGCGAGGGTCGTTTGGGCCTCTATTTTGTGGAATTTGGTGCAGCGATGCGTCCGAGTAAGGTGACTTATGACCGGGCGGATTCGGCGTTTGCCAATTTGAGCCCATCAGAATTTAACTGGCAAGAGATTTTCAAAGATGCTTGTTGGTTCCACTGGACAGGCATCAGCCCGGCTATCTCCGAATCGGCCGCACAAGCATTACGCGAAGCCATTTCGGTCGCAAATGCGATGGGAATCACCGTTTCCGCGGATGTGAATTACCGCAAAAATTTGTGGAAATACGGCAAGAGCGTACAAGAGGTGATGCCTGAATTAATTGAAGGCTGTGATATCATTGTTTGTGGAAAAGGGGATGCGGAAGACATTTTGGGCATAGTTCCGGATGGAAGCACGAAGAGCGGTTGGCATTCCATTTGTAAGCAAATCATGGCGCAATTCCCACGCTTGAAGAAGATCATCAATACGAAGCGAGGTCAAATCTCTGCCTCTCAAAATACGCTTTCGGCGGTTTCATTCGACGGTAACGAGGTTTTGAAATCAAGCACAGTTGAAATTTCTCAAATTGTAGATCGAATTGGAGGCGGCGACGCGTTCATGGCGGGATATATTTATGGAAATTTGATCTATGTGGATGAGGCGAAGTCCTTGGCCTTTGGGGTCGCGGCGTCAGCGTTGAAACATACCATTGAAGGCGACATCAACCGCGCGAATTTGGATGAAATTGAATTAGTAATGAAAGGCGACTTGAGTGGTCGTTTAAACCGATAAACATGGCCAGAAATAGTTCCACAGTTGTATACCAACGAATCGCTGAAACACCGATAGTTCCATTGTTTTTCAATTCCGATTTGGGCATTGCTCAAAACGTCTTGAAGGCATGTTATGAAGGGGGAATTCGCGTTTTTGAATTCACTAATCGCGGGGCTGAGGCGCCAGCGATTTTCGCGAAATTGATTGATTTCTGTGAGAAGGAATGTCCGGATTTGGTTTTGGGAATTGGAACCATTTATGATGCGAAACAGGCATCCGAATTCATCCAGATGGGTGCCGATTTCATGTTACAGCCATTTACGACCCCAGAAGTGGGCGAAATTTGTGCGAAACACGATATCCCATGGATGCCGGGAACGATGACCTTAACGGAAATCCGCCGTGCAGAATTGTTAGGGGCTAAAATCGTGAAGATTTTCCCAGGCAACGTCGTGGGCCCCGGATTTGTGAAAGCGATTAAAGGACCCATGCCGCATAGCAAGATTATGGTAACAGGGGGTGTGGAGCCGACACAGGAAAGCATGAAAACATGGTTTGATGCAGGAGCATCTGCCGTGGGCATGGGATCGCAATTATTCCCTCCTGCTTTGATAGCCAAACAAGATTATCAGTCGATTACGAATACCATTAGTGATTTAATCAAAATCTACCAAGGCTTGTAAAGGCCAACCAAAAAACCCTCTAAACCATGAATAAAATAGGAACTTACCGTTGGCGAATTTGCGCGCTGCTCTTTTTCGCGACGACCATCAATTACTTGGATCGTCAAGTAATTGGATTGTTAAAGCCTGTCTTGGAAGATCAGTTCAACTGGTCGGAAACGGATTACTCGAACATTGTTATTACTTTCCAGGCGGCCTATGCCATTAGTCTTTTGGGATTCGGTGGTATCATCGACCGTATCGGTACTAAATTAGGTTATTCCATATCGATCGTCGTTTGGAGTATTGCTGCCATGTTGCATGCCTTGGCAACGGGAACCTTAAGCTTCGCATTCATGCGTGGTTTGTTGGGATTAGGCGAAGCAGGAAACTTCCCAGCTGCGATTAAGACCACGGCCGAATGGTTTCCTAAAAACGAACGTGCCTTAGCAACGGGAATTTTCAATTCGGGAGCGAATATCGGGGCGGTCGCAGCACCTATTTTGGTACCCTGGATCTTGGGCATATACGGATGGGAAATGGCCTTTATTGTCACCGGTGCGATCGGATTTATCTGGTTAATCTTTTGGTGGTTCTATTATGAAGTGCCTTCTAAGCATAAGATGTTGTCGCAGGCGGAATTTGATTATATCCATGCCGACAAAGAGGAGAAGGACGAGAATCAAGATCCGGTTAAGTGGGGTCGTTTGTTCGGGTTTAAACAAACCTATGCATTCGTATTCGGAAAGATGTTGACCGACCCGATCTGGTGGTTTTTCTTATTCTGGTTGCCATCTTATTTCAACGAGCGTTTCCACTTGGATTTAAAGAAACCGAGCTTGGAATTGATTATTGTTTATACGGCGACGACGATCGGAAGTATCGGTGGCGGTTGGCTATCCGGCTATTTGATTAATCGAGGTTGGCCTTCGTTCAAAGCGCGTAAATTCTCCATGTTGGGCTTCGCCTTGGCGGTTGTTCCGATCATGTTAGCCCGTTATTGCGAAAATATCTGGCAGGCGGTTGCTTTGATCTCCTTGGCGGCAGCGGCGCATCAAGCATGGAGTGCGAATATCTATTCAATCGCGACCGACATGTTCCCGAAGAAAGCCGTTAGTTCGGTGATCGGTATCGGTGGAATGGCGGGTTCTGTGGGCGGTATTTTCTTCCCAATGATCGTTGGTTATTTGTTGGACAAATACAAATTAGCCGGCGACATCAACGATGGCTATAACATCATCTTTTTGCTGTGTGGATCGGCTTATGTGTTAGCATGGGCGATTATCTATACCTTAGCGCCGAAGTTAGAAACGGCGAATATCGATTAATAAGATCTCGAGCTTTGGCAATTCTTAATGGATTGCCAAAGCTTAGTACATTAATGACGAGATAATGTATTGACAGATTTGGTTTGCAATATCTTTTTTGCTAGCCAATGCAAACGATTCTTGGCTTCCATTGGCCGAATAAATCGTTACTTGGTTCGTGTCTAGTCCAAATCCGGCTCCCTCATCCTGCATTGAATTTAGGATGATAAAATCAGCATTTTTTCGCTTTAGTTTTGCTTTCGCATTGGCCTCCTCATGCTGGGTTTCTAGCGCGAAACCAATCAAACATTGGCCCGATTTTTTCATCGTTCCTAATTTTTGTAAGATATCTGAAGTTCGCGTTAGTTCGATGGATAAATCTGAATCGACTTTTTTAATCTTTTGATCCGCGATTTTTATGGGTCGGTAATCCGCAACCGCAGCAGCCATAATGCAAATATCTGATTCTTCGAAAGCATTCAGACATGCATTTTCCATATCGGCAGCCGACACAACATCCACCGTGGTAATCCCCTGAAAATCAGGTTGAAGATTCATCGGTCCAGCAATGAGGGTAACATCTGCTCCTGCCATAAAAAAGGCATTTGCCAAAGCAATACCCATTTTCCCTGTCGAATGATTGGAAATAAAACGTACCGGGTCAATGGCTTCTTGGGTGGGCCCTGCAGAAATCAATACGCGCTTTCCGGTCAAAACTTTATCGCGAAAAAAATGTGTCGCTAAATACGCAACAATCTCTTCAGGTTCAGCCATGCGTCCCGGCCCATGTAAGCCCGATGCTAGGGCGCCTGAATTAACCTCTAGTACATGATTCCCGCGCGTTTTTAACGTATGAATAGACGCCTGTGTTGCAGGATGCAAATACATGTCTTCATCCATGGCGGGAGCGATGACAACCGGGCAGCGCGCCGACAAATAAGTGGCGATCAGCATATTATCACAAAGTCCATACGCTAATTTTCCAAGCGTATTACAAGTACTAGGTGCGATCACAAAAATATCTCCCCAAAGCCCCAATTCCACATGATTATTCCAAACATTATTTTCGTGAAAATCAATCCAAACGGGATGATTCGAAAAAGTAGAAAGTACCAATGGAGACACAAAGTCTTTTGTAGCTTGAGTCATCACAACACGTACCTGAGCCCCTTGACTAGTCAGCAAACGAACCAGATAAATACACTTATATGCAGCAATACTTGCCGAAATTCCCAGAATTATTTTTTTCCCTTGAAACATAAGTTCAAAAATAGGTAATATTGCGAACTATTTACCACGCATGAAGCAATATCAGACCCAAAAGGAATTACAAGAATACCTCCAAAGCACCTCCAAAAGTATCGGATTCGTGCCTACCATGGGGGCCTTGCATGAGGGTCATCTATCCTTGATTCAAACAGCAAAAGGTCAATGCGAACTAGTCGTTTGCAGTATTTTTGTTAATCCGACTCAATTTAACGATCTCTCCGATTTTGAAAAATACCCCAAAACGCTCGAAGATGACCTTCAAAAATTAAAGGAAGTCGGTTGCGATGTCGTTTACTTTCCCGAGGTTCGGGATATTTATCCCTCTGGTTTTGACAATTTGCCTACTTACGATCTTGGGAATTTAGAACGGGTCTTGGAAGGCAAATTTAGACCTGGACATTTTCAAGGCGTTTGTGTGGTGGTCGACCGATTACTTCAAGCAGTTCAGCCCGACTACTTATTTATGGGGCAAAAAGATTACCAACAAGTTGCCGTGGTTGAACGCTTATTAGCACTGACCAAGCAAAATTGCAAACTCATTGCCTGCCCAACTGTTCGGGAAAACATCGGCCTGGCTATGAGCAGTCGGAACATGCGTTTAAACGATGATCAAAGAGAAAAAGCCTGTGCCATTTTCAAAGGATTTGAAAGTTCTAACCAAGAAGAATTTCAACAGCGTCTACTCGAAGCCGGATTTGATTCCATTGATTACATTGCATGTTGCGACCCAAATACCTTAGAATTAAAACCTTGGAAAGCCAAACCCTGTGTAATTCTCGTTGCAGCTTTTATCGGCGGAGTTCGCCTCATTGATAACCAAATTTTCGCATGAGCTATTTAAAAGAATTTAAAAAAATCACCACTCACAGCCTTCAAATCATGAAGCAACAGCAGGAAAAGATTTCTATACTAACCTGCTATGATTTTACGATGGCGACCCTGCTCGATGCGGCGGGCGTAGATTGTATCTTGGTGGGAGACAGTGCAAGTAATGTCATGGCGGGCCATGAAACGACACTGCCGATCACCTTAGATCAAATGATCTATCATGCACAATGTGTGGTACGTGGGACAAAAAGGGCTTTGGTGATTGTCGACCTTCCTTTTGGCTCCTATCAATCAAATCCGGAGATTGCTTTATCATCAGCCATCCGAATTATGAAGGAAACGGGTGCCCATGCCATTAAATTGGAGGGGGGCAGCGAGGTGATTGAAAGCATCAAAAAAATTGTAGGTGCAGGCATCCCCGTGATGGGACATTTGGGGCTGACGCCCCAAAGTATTTATCAATTTGGTTCCTATGCTGTCCGTGCCAAAGAAGATGCGGAGGCAGAAAAGTTGATAGAGGAGGCCCAGTTGCTGCAAGCTAATGGATGTTTTGGTTTAGTCTTAGAAAAAATTCCCGCAGCTTTAGCCGGAAAAGTGAGTACACTTCTTGACATACCAACGATCGGGATTGGTGCGGGAGCAGATTGCGACGGCCAAGTATTGGTCATGCACGACATGCTTGGAATGAATTCGGAGTTTAAACCCCGATTCATTCGTCAATACTTAAATCTAAGCGAATTAATTCCTCAAGCCGTAAAATCCTATGTCAGTGATGTGAAATCAAAGTCCTTTCCAAATGACAAAGAATCGTATTAATTCAAACGATTTTTAGCGTCTGGGAAAACTACTGTAGGCTTGAATGTTTTGGCCTGTTCAAAATCCATTAAGGCATAGGAAATAATGATGACGATATCGCCAACGACGGCTTTGCGTGCAGCAGGGCCATTCAGGCAAATCACCCCGGAACCTCGTTCGCCTTTGATTAAATAGGTTTCGATTCTTTCGCCATTGTTGACGTTCACAACTTGGATTTTTTCGTGCTCCAGCATGTTGGCCGCATCCATGAGGTCGGCATCCATGGTTAAACTACCAACATAATCTATATTTGCTTCGGTAACAGTAGCGCGATGTACTTTTGACTTTAGAATTTGAATTTGATACATAAAAGGCGGAATTATTGAGTGCCAAAATTAACAAATTATTATGATTTTACTCTTGGATTTAGGTAATACGCGTTCAAAATATGCCATATGTAAGGATGAAAATATTCTTACAGAGGGAGTCTTATTTGATCTAAGTCCAGCATCCTTTTATTCGATTCCTTTTTGGAATGAGATTACAAAAATCCTGATTAGTTCAGTAGTCAAGGTACCCAAAGAAAGCGAATTATTGATTCGACCTAGGCTATATCAGCTTACTCCCGAATTGAAATCCAAAAACTATTCGATTGATAGTTTGGGCGAGGACCGAAAGTATTTAGCATTGGGGGGAGGCGCGAATTCATTGGTGATTTGTTTGGGGACATGCATTACCTACAATGTGACAAATGGTGCCCATGAATTTTATGCAGGTGCCATTAGCCCTGGAATCAACTTGCGCGTTAAATCCATGTCCGATGGCACAGTCAAACTCCCCAAAATAGACATAGAGGAGAAATTCCCACGCTGGGGAACGGACACCAGGAGTAATTTATTAGCTGGTGTCATGGCCGGAATCGAATATGAGATTTTGGGATTTGTCGCAGATATTAAAAAATCCCAACCCGATATCAAGGTTATATTAACCGGTGGAGATGCCCCTTATTTTGCCCATTTGTTTCCCGTAGATATGCATTTAGTGTGGAAAGGGATGTTACACATTATCAAATAGTTACTATTCCTTAAAATTGGCTTAACACGGGCTCCCACGAAGACAGGTATTTTTGTTAAACGAAAATACACGCCATGCGGCCAACCTACAAGACGATCGTCATCTCCGATTTACATCTAGGAAGTAAAGGAGCAAAAGCCAAAGAAGTTAACGAATTTCTGAAATCAAATTCCTGCCACCAACTTATTTTAAATGGTGACATCATAGATGGATGGCAATTAAAAAAAGGGGGCACTTGGAAAAAGAAACATACCGGATTCTTTCGTGCGGTATTAAAAATGATGGATCGTTTTGATACGGAAGTCATTTACCTACGCGGAAATCACGATGATTTCCTCGATCAAATCTTACCCTTAAAAATTGGGAAGCAATTCTCAATTCGTCAGGATTATATGCTAGACTCGCATGGTAAAAAATACTTCATCACGCATGGTGATATTTTTGATAGCATCACCAGCCAAATGAAATGGCTTGCCTATTTAGGCGACATCGGATACACCTTTCTTTTGTGGTTGAACAAATGGTATAACCAATACCGCTCGTGGCAAGGTAAGCCGTATTATTCTTTATCCCAGGTCATTAAACAGAAGGTAAAGGCAGCTGTGAATTTCATCTCCGACTTCGAAGAAAAATTAGCTGAATTAGCTAAGGCCAAAGGTGCGGATGGGATTATCTGTGGACATATTCACAAAGCAGAAATCAAAGAAATAGAAGGAATTATTTACATGAATTCCGGTGATTGGGTAGAATCCCTTACGGCGCTCGTTGAAACACATGAAGGCGAATGGAAACTGATTGATTATCCAGCAATAGATATTGCTAACGAATTAAACGAAATTTTATGGGAAGGTTCATCTTTACCGTCCAAGGCGAAGGTCGCGGGCATTTAACACAGGCCATTTCGCTTACTCAAATTGCCCGTGAAGCTGGCCATGAAGTGGTTGGTTATGCATTAGGAGCATCAGAGGGCAGAGTAATTCCTTCATTCTTTCTTAATTTTATTGGAGAAACCCCCATCATTCAATTTGAAAGTCCATCTTTGAATTATGGTACAGGTAAATCAGTAAATATTGGTAAAACTGCTTTACAAGGTTTTACGAAGTTTCATACCTATTGGAAAAGTGCCTCGAAACTGGAGGCTTTTGTAGAACAATTACAACCCGATGGGATTGTCAATTTTTATGAGTCGATTACGGGATTGTATAATCTGAAATCAGGCTCGAAAATTCCGTGCATGTCGATAGGTCATCAATACCTTTTATTGAGCGAGCATTTTGAATCGATTGCAGAGAAAGCGTTGGATCGCTTTTTACTCAACATCAATACGAAGATTACGGCTATTGGTTCGAAAAAATTATTGGGCTTATCGTTTCGTCCAATTCCGAATGACATCAAACGCAATATTGTAACAGTTCCTCCCCTTTTGCGCCAAGAGGTCAAGTCGATTGAGCCTACAGCAGGCAAAAATTGGTTGGCTTATTTAACCCATTACCGATTAGCGGATGAGATTATGGCCTGGTCAGATAAACACCCCGAGGTGCAATTGGATTGTTTTTGGGATCATCCCGTTCATAAAAAGGAATTTACCTATTCGTCCTCATTGACTTTTCATCCGATTGATGCACAAAAGTATTTAGACAAGATGACGCAATGTGCGGGCTTAATCTCGACGGCTGGATTTGAGTCGGTCGCAGAAGCCATGTATTTAGGCAAGCCGGTCATGATGGTACCGGTACCAAATCACATTGAACAAATGATTAATGCGCATGATGGCGAATTATCCGGTGCGGGCGTACAGGCAAGAACATTTGATTTGGACATATTCCACACTTATTTACCCACGCATCAATCGGTGCAAAGCGCTTACCAGCAATGGGTACATCAAGCCAATTTTGCTTATCAATTGAGTGACTTAATTCGTAAGCCTATTTATGTTTCGAATTACAGTCCGAAGAATGAAGGTGGATTATCCACAACATGGTAGAAATTACGTTTAATTTAATGAAGGTAGTACAAACAAAAAGCCGAGGGAATTTCCCCCGGCTTTTTTCAATACCCTAACTAAAATTTTTCGAGAAGAAGATTAACCTGTAATCCAACGGAATAATACGAACAATGTTGCGGATAATACAATCGTGATAGGCAATGTCAATACCCATGCCATCACAATATTTTTCACCGTTCCACCCTGCAAATTTTTAATACCACGATTGGCAACCATGGTACCGGCGATACCTGAAGACAAAACGTGTGTGGTACTTACTGGCCATTTATAAGCGGTAGCTAAACCAATGGTAAGCGATGCGATTAATTCTGCAGAAGCTCCTTGTGCGTAGGTCAAGTGGTTCTTGCCAATTTTCTCACCGATCGTTATCACGATACGCTTCCAGCCGACCATTGTTCCAAGTCCTAAGGAAAGGGCGACTAACCACATGACCCAAGCTGGAGCAAAATCAGTAATTCCTGCTAAACCTGTTGACGAGGCACTTGCTCCATAACTAATAAATGGGGCCTTCTTCCCAGCCGTTGCAACTTTTAATAATGTTAAATCTGATGAAGATAACGCAACCGATTCACTTTCGATTAACCTTTTCGCATTCTTATTAATGTTAAGTGCTGCTTTACGTATTTGAAATTTTTGGTCAACTGTTAATTTATTGGTGGTCAACCCTTCTGTCAAAATTAGATCTAACTCATTTCCCGATGCTAAGACTTTATGATAACTTTCTATTTCTTTTTTAGATAAAGGAACTGTGTCAATTTTAGAGACGATTTGTCTTACTTGGCTAAGGTTTGTTTTGACCTCAGCTAGATTCAAATTTGTATTAACCGCAAAATAGCCTGGTAAAAAAGCAATAAGAATAACCATTACCAAACCAATCCCTTTTTGACCATCATTCCGGCCGTGAAAGAAAGATACCAACGTACAAGTAGAAACTAATATGGCTCGAATCCACATGGGTGGAGGAGTATTCTTCTTTGGTTCCTTGAAAATATCTTTATTATGAACGGTTTTCTTCAAGACATACATTAAGATGATAGCTAAAGCAAAACCAAAAATGGGAGACAACAATAAGGCTTGTCCAATTTCGATCGCTTTATCCCAATTAATCGCAGAGATACCTTTGTTTGAATTTTCAGGAAGTAATGCGTGACCAACGCCAATTCCGATAATCGAACCAATCAGGGTATGCGAACTGGATGCCGGAATACCTAAATACCATGTCCCTAAATTCCATAAAATAGCAGAAATTAATAATGATAGCGCCATCGCCATGGAATGATATACATTGGAGTCAATGAGTAATTCGGTCGGGAGAAGCCCTATGATACTCATCGTAACACCTACGCCGCCTGTTAATAGTCCCAAAAAATTCATAAACCCTGACCAAACAACAGCTTGGGTCGGCTTCAGGGAATGTGTGTAAATAACGGTTGCGACAGCATTTGCGGTATCATGAAATCCATTGACAAACTCAAAAGCACAGGCTGCGAATAAGCAAAAGAATAACAGGAAGAGGAGAGTTGGATCAAGTCCGAACATAGTTGTAGTTAGATAAAGTTCACAATTGAATTCTTCAAAAATACAATAATGCCCATACTTTAACATTATCGAATTGTTAAAAGCTACGAATAAAATTTTTAGGCCTTCCTGTCTGTTAAAAAATCTTTACCAAATAAGTGCGAATGATAACATATCTATAAATAACAGGAAACGTCGTGTTTAAGTGTAATGTGCAATTTTGTGCATCGAATGATAAAAGTTCATTGATGAACAGAAGATCCTTACTACAACAACTCGGAATTATTTCCGGAGCCCTCAGTTTGCCACTTACAGGACAAGCCAAATCTTCAGCCCCTCAAAAACCCTTTCGAATTGCCCACATCACCGATGTACACATGATGCCACTCATTGGCGCAGCAAAAGGTTTTTCGAAGTGTCTTAATCACATTCAAAGCTTGCCAGTTAAACCGGATTTAATTATCAATAGTGGCGATGCCATCATGGATGCGCACAGGGGCGGACGAAATGTAGCTGAAAAGCAATGGAAACTTTGGAATGAGGTAGTGGGGAAAGAACTTTCAACGCCTATCATACAGTCACTGGGAAACCATGATATTTGGGTGAAAAATGAAACACCACAATCGATTTTAGATGGTAAAAAATGGGCACTTGATGAATTAAAAGAATCCCATAGCTACTATTCAAAAGATTTAGGAAACTGGCATCTAATCAGTCTAGATAGCATCAGCCCAAATCACGAGGGACAATGGTATACCGGCAAAATTGATGAGGCGCAAATGGATTGGTTCAAAAATGAACTGGCTACCATACCTTCATTTAAGCCCATCATGATTGTATCTCATATTCCGATTTTAGCTGCTTGTATCTTTTTTGATGGCAATCGATTCGAGAAAAACCAATGGAACATTCCAGGAAGATGGATGCACGAAGACGCTGCACAATTAAAGGATTTGTTCTTGAAGTACCCGAATATAAAACTTGCTATCAGTGGTCATATTCATTTATTGGATCGAGTAGAATACAATGGCGTAACCTATTGCTGCAATGGAGCTGTCAGTGGCGCTTGGTGGAGCGGAAATTACCAACAAACCCAACCAGGTTATGCATTGATCGATTTATATCCTGATGGAACCTTTACTAATACGTATACAAATTATCAATCCTAAAATTTATTAATCAATATTCATGAAAACAATTAAATTAAACACAGGAAAAGAGCTTGGCTTCGGAAAGCCTTGCTACATTATAGCTGAAATTGGCATCAACCACAACGGATCTTTAGAAACTGCCAAGCAATTAATTGATGCTGCCGTTGAGGCTAAAGTAGATGCCGTGAAATTTCAAAAAAGAACGCCGGAGATTTGCGTACCAAAAGATCAGTGGGAAATTGTTCGCGATACGCCATGGGGTAAAATGACTTACATCGACTATAAGCGCAAAACAGAATTCGGCATTTTAGAATATTCTGAAATAGATAATTACTGCAAATCAAAGGGAATTGATTGGTTCGCTTCTGCTTGGGATGAGCCATCTGTTGATTTCATGGAGCAATTCGAACCTGTCATGTATAAATTGGCATCTGCATCTTTGACTGATGATGCACTTATCCGTAAAATTTGTGAAACGGGTAGACCGATTATGATTTCAACAGGTATGTCACGTATTGATGAAATCACATTTGCAGTGGAATTAATTCGTGAATATGGCGATTATCCATTAATGATTGCTCATGCTACATCGGCTTATCCATGTAAGCCTGAGGAATTAAACTTGCGTATGATCAACACCTTGCAACAAATGTACCCTGAATACATCATCGGTTACTCTGGCCACGAAACAGGTTTAAGCACAACGGTTTCAGCAGTAGCCATTGGTGCCCAATTTGTGGAACGCCACTTTACATTAGATCGTGCCATGTGGGGATCAGATCACGCAGCTTCAGTAGAACCTCAAGGATTCGTTCGTTTGGTAAAAGACATACGCGACACAGAAACGGCTTTGGGCGATGGCGTAAAAGTTGTCTATGAAAGCGAAATCGGGCCGATGAAGAAATTACGTGTTAATATTACAGAAAGTAGATTAGTAGATACACTTTAATTCTTATGCAGTTGTCGGCAACACAACTCTGTTCCCTCATACTCGTTATTGGTACATTACTGCTCATTTTTTTAGAAAGGAAATTCCCCTATCGTAGGGGAATTCCTTTTTTCAGAGAGGGCTTCTGGACCGATGTCATCGGGTATACGATCATTCAAAGTTTTTTATTGAAGATTCTCATCTTCGATTACATCATAACGCCCATACAACATGCATCGGCATGGCATGGCTTTCCCCAAATTACGTCTTGGCCTGTTTGGTTGCAGGTTTTGTTTTTCTTAGTTACCCACGACTTGTACATTTATTGGTTCCATCGCTGGCAACATGCTAATAAAATTTTATGGCGAACTCACGAGGCACATCATTCGAATCAAGAAGTTGATTGGATAGCCGGAGCTCGTTCTCATTCCGTGGAAATAATAATTAATCAAACGATTGAATTTTTACCAATTTTCATCTTGGGAGCCGACCCCGTTGTAGTTCCTATTAAAGGCTTGATCGATGGGCTATGGGGCATGTTTATTCACGCGAATTTAAAATTCAGTTTTGGCCGACTTAAATACATTTTTAACGGGCCAGAGTTTCATCTTTGGCATCATGCCAACCATCAAGAGGTATTTCATGCTAATTTCGCTACGAAATTTAGCATATGGGATAAACTATTTGGAACTTTATATGAAACGAATGAAAAACCTGTAAAATGGGGACTTTATTACGAATTTCCCAAAAACTATTTTGCCCAGCATGTCTACGCATTTTATCGGTGGACATTTAAGCGGCTCGATGAACAAATAACAAAAAATGAGTAAAGCCTGGATATCCCTTTTTCTTGCAGCCATATTTGAAACTGGCTGGACTTATGCCTTAAAATTCATGAACTTTTCTAGCTTAAAAACAGCTTGGGCAAGCCAAGAAAATTTAGGTGCCGCGTTAATTCCATTTATCGCCTATGTGTTTTTTGGCGGAGGAAACATCTATTATCTCTCGGTGGCATTAAAAGACATTCCGACTTCCACAGCCATTGCTATATGGACAGCTGTTTCATTGGTTTTAATCAAAATATGTGATGTTTGGTACTTTAAGCAGGCGACCAATTATACGGAAATATTCTTCCTAACACTGATAGTCATTGGGATTATCGGGATGAAACAATACAGCGCTAATTAATACCTTTCGCGGCTAAAATTAACTCCGCCATTTCTCGAAAACAGCCGGATCCCCCCGGTAACTGTAAAACAATATCTGCTTGATGCTTCACTTGCGGTAATGCATCCGATGGGCAAAAGAAAACCCCAACATATGGGCGAACGACAAGATCATTAACATCATCCCCTATATAAGCAATCTGTTCAGGACTCAAGGAAAAACGCTCTAGGATTTCCAGAAGCACACGCTCTTTGTCTTTAATTCCCAAATGCAATTCCTTAATGTTTAATTTCGAAGCTCTTTGCTTAACAGAAGGAGACATTTCTCCTGTAATTATTCCCGTAGGTACCGAGGCCCATTTCCGTAAACGCTCCACCCCCATACCATCACGAATATTAAATTTCTTTAACACCTCACCTTGCTCCCCATAATACACGCCGCCATCCGTCAATACGCCGTCGCAATCTGTCAAAACTAATTTAATTGCTGCTAATCGTGCTTCCATCATTTTTAATTAAATGCAGGTGAATCCTCCGTCGACTACCAAATTCGCTCCAGTCATATAAGCTGACGCATCACTCGCCAAAAATACCAAAGCTCCTGCATAATCCGTTGACTTAGCCATTCTTTTCAAAGGTGTTTTCGCCGAATAATTTTGTTGAAAAAATTCAGATTGTCCATTTTCAACCCCACCCGGTGAAAGCGTATTCACACGTATTCCCTGATCACCCCAATAAGCCGCTAGGTAACGGGTAAAATTAATCACGGCTCCTTTCGTTGTCGGGTAAGCAGGCGTCTTGTAAAACAATTGCTCCCCCTTTTCATTTTTGTATAGTTGTTGGTCTGGACCAACCATCCCATATGTCGATGCAATGTTGATAATACTACCACCCCCTTTTGACAACATTTGCTTACCGAATTGTTGGCAAACCAAAAACATTCCCATCACATTTACCTCCCAAGATTTTTGAAACATGGCGACGGGATAATTTTCAAAGGCGGATTGCTCGAGAATATCCGCCGACTCCTGAAAATGATCATTGATCGCGGCATTATTAACTATAATATCAACACCTCCAGAACGCGCGAAAACCCGGCTAGCTGCCGCCTGAACGGAATTTTCATCTGCAATGTTCATGCCAATCCCGTAAGAATTTGAGCCAAGCTCTCGAGCAAATACCTCACAATTTTCTTCCATAATATCCGCCACAATCACCATAGCTCCAGCCTCAGCCAAAGCTCGACAATGTGCTTTGCCGATTAATCCCAAAGCTCCCGTCACCAAGGCAACCTTCCCCGACAATTCAAATAATTGCATTAATTTTTCGGTTTAATATTATGGTCACTAATCTTTCTAAATACGGCCTCTAAGACCTCGCCTTTCAATTGACTTTTCACCGAATTTGATTCAATGGCTGCTTTTAGTCGAGGGAGTATTTCGGCATAGGCCGATAACGTATACTCCATGTCTTCATGGCTATGGCTGTAGCACATGTTGTGAAAACCTCCCCATAAAATACCCTTTTGCAGTAATTCCTGTTGCATGAAGGTTTTTAATTCCAAGGCATCTTGACCTGGTGCGGCATAGGTTAACATCGTCCGACAAGGATATCCGACACAACTTGTAATATCCGACATGCCTAAGACTTTCGCTAATTGATTATATGAATCTTGCATGAATTTGCCTTTCGCTGCTAATACGGAAGATACCTGATGCTCTTCCATGAATTGAATGGTAGCTTGGCAGGCAGCTAAGGAAAGTGCTTCTCCTCCGAAAGTGGTATAGGAGAAAACATCGTGATCAAATAAGGACATGACATCTTTACGCCCCGTTAATATCGCGATAGGCATGCCGTTCGCACAAGCTTTAGAAAATGTAGCTAGATCTGCTTTTACTCCAAAAAACTCCTGAGCTCCCCCTAAGGAAATTCGGAAGCCTGACCACATTTCATCAAAAATCAATAAGGTTCCATTTTGACGACATATTTCAGCCAATTCTTGTAAAAACCCTTCCTGCGGTTTCTCGAAAATGAACGGCTCCAATATCACGCAAGCTACGGTTTCATCCAATGCATTTTTAATGGATTCAATATCATTAAACGCGAAGGTATAACTTAGGTTTTTGATAGACTCCGGAATGCCTTTGCCTCGCGACGTAATTCCGATATACCAGTCATGCCAACCGTGATATCCACAACAAAATACTTTTTCTCGGCCTGTAAACGCTCTCGCAACACGAACGGCTGCAGAGGTCACATCGGCTCCTGTTTTACTGAATTTAACAGCCTCCGCATTAGGGATGATTTGAGAAATTTTTTCAGCTACTTCTACTTCTAAGGGATGCATTAATGAAAAGGTAATTCCATCTTCCAATTGCTCCTTGATTGCGGAATCAATTTCAGGAATACAATATCCCAATGAAAGCGGGCCAATACCCATATTAAAGTCAATATATTCATTGCCATCGACATCCCATACCCGCGCGCCTTTCCCTTTCTTTAAATAAATCGGAGACACACCTTTGGAAAATTGTCCTGGGCCTTTGGCTAAGGTTTGGGTAATCGGATGTTGAACTTGCAGACCACGCGCATACAACGACAGTGATTCTTGAATCTGCGGAAGTTCCGCGTTAAATTGAACCTTATTTTTCATGATTATATCAATTGAGTAATTCGTTTAACTAAACCTTCAGCATCCAAACCTTCATAGGCAAGTACTTCTGGTAAACGTGCGGGCTTGAACCATTTCGCGTCAAAACCAATGGGATGCACAGGAATCGACAATCCTTCTTTAACTAAAAATTCCGCTAAAATGCTGAATAATCCACCGGTAATAAAATGGTCTTCAATACATATAATTTGTTTGGTTTGGCCAATTAATGAACGAATCGCTTCCCCATCAAATGGCTTTAAGGAACGGAAGTTGATAAGTCCTACGCTAAATCCTTTATCCGTTAATTTGCGTTGAGTTTCCAAGGATGCTTCAAACATAAATCCATACGTAACAATCGTTAAGTCATCTCCTTTCGCAATAACCTCAGCTTTTCCATGTTCGTAAGGAGCGTGGTCATATTTCGCAGGGCGCGTATTGATACGTACATAACTTGGATTGGGTGTCGCCCAAATTGTCGGCAACATATCCACTAAATCCTGTGCATCTGCTGGAGCATAAACTTCCATTCCGGGAATACCACGCATGATAGAAATATCTTCGATGGCTTGGTGAGTAGGACCATTACCGTCCGACAAAACCCCTGGGATGAAACTACTCATCTTTACGGGTAAGTTGGCTATTCCCACCGATGTACGCGTAAATTCAAAGGCGCGCATCGTTAAAAATGCGGCAAGTGCATGAACGACCGGAATACGACCGCGTAAGGCTAGTCCTGCAGCTGCGCCCAACATAGTTTGCTCGGTAATACCCGTATCCACAAATCGATCCCCCAAAACACTTGGTAAATTACGAACAAGTGCTCGGTTCTCAGCTGTCATTACCACAAATCGCTCATCAGCTAATGCGGTATCTCTCAATAATTCTTCGTATGTCTTCATCATCTATTTAACGGGCTACAATGGTTTCAGCGGTAATGACAGCTGATCCTTTTTGATGTAATTCATTCAACAATTCTGTGATCTCTCCAGCTGAGAAATTACAAAACCAGCGGTCGGCACGGGCCTCAATGGATGGCAAACCTTTCCCGCGCACGGTATCACAAATGATCACATGTGGGCCAGGATTATTATTTGTTTCTTCAAATGCTTCGGCTATTTGGTCAAAATTGTGGCCATCGATACGTTGGGTTTTCATTCCAAAAGCCTCAAATTTATCCACCATGGGCTCCAAAGGAATGAGCTCTTCCGTAGGCATGTTGGCTTGGAACTGATTGCGATCAATTACAAAAATCAGATTGGTCAATTTATGCGCAGCTGCTACCAAGAATGCTTCCCAACAAGACCCTTCGTTTAATTCACCATCTCCCATCACACAAACGACACGGTTCGCAGCTTTTGATATTTTTAGATCCATGGCTACGCCAATGGAAACAGCAGGGAGCTGACCTAAAGATCCAGCGTGAAACTCAACACCCGGAATTTCACGATTCGGATGCCAATAAATATGGTCTGAGGTAGATAAATGATTTGCTAAACGATTATTTTCAATCCAACCTAATTCTGCAAAGATTCCATATAATGCAGGGACATCGTGCCCTTTGGATAAAAATAAATAATCCCGCTTGGGGTCATTTAATGTCGATTGATCAATGGTCAAAAATTCACTGTACAGGTAGGTTAACACATCAACCGCGGACAAGGATGCTCCTAAAAAACATCCGCCGTCTGTAGACATCGGTATGATTCTTTCGCGTACTTTTAAAGCGAAAGCTTGAAGTTCGCTGCGTTTATCTTCAGTCATATTTTTGTTTGGTTTGACTTGGGGAAATAGTTTTTAATTCACCTATATGATTTCGATACCAATTCACCCCAGCGAGCGATTGATTAATCCGCATGATGGATGGCTCGAAGGTTAATAAGTCCAAAATATCTTTCAGCGAAAACTGCGGGTTTAAGGGATACAGTCGATTGTAAACCGTTTCAATAAATTCCAAATCTTCTGCATAATCAAGCGTAAATCGATGGCTCATGTCGTAGCGCAAGCCTGTTTCCCACTTGACGTTTCCGATCGTGAAACGTTCAGGGTTTTCCCAGAAATAGGGGGTGGTGTGTTCGCGCTCCAAGGATTTTTTAGCTTCCTTCCAAGCTGTTTGTAACGCTTCAAAGGACATCACCTCTACATCATTTCCATCGGGATATGACTGGGGGTGTAAATTGCTGACGTAATCAAATTTGCCACGATTAAACAAATAAAATCCGAGAACTCGGTCAATGATGGCCGGATCAATCAGCGGACAATCCGATGGAATTTTGACAATGTGTTTGGCCTTAAAATGAAGCGCAGCTTGATAATGTCGATCCAATAAATCATTCAGCGATCCACGAAAAACTTGATATCCCTCTAGTTCACAAATTTCCGAAAGCGAATCATCTTCCGGCTGATCAGAGGTGATGACAACGACTTGACAAGGCCACTTGGTTAATTTGATTCGATCAAGTTGATGAAATAAAACTGGTTTATCCTGTACCCATTTAAGTACCTTACCTGGTAATCGCGTTGAGCTCATTCGAGCCTGCACAAAAATGAATAAATCAGTTTGCATAACTTAATTCTGAAATGGGCTCTCGGTTAAGTTTATTGATAAACATGTCTTTGGGGCCTTCGTAGAGTAGGTAATTCTTACAAATTGATGCGATGTGTGCAGCCGATTTACCTCCATTTTGAATGGGCAGTAAAGCTTTCAGCTCAGCTAAATCAAAATAAGAATGCACCGGTTTCTGAAGTGCTAATCCGACATACACCACGGTGGAATATTGGGTGATTAACTCGTCACAATTCGCAATCATTTCATGCGTATTTCCGTCGGTATAAATCAAGGTATCAGCAGGACATGTCTGCTTGATTTCTTGAATAGCCCGGTCCATTTGCTCATTCGGGTGCAACTTGATGAGCAGTCGGCGGCCTTTAGCAATATCCACGCAAGATTTTAGAAAGGCAACCCGATCCTCTGGTCGGTAAGTCTCCCGCATGTCCGACGTTGCCACCATGACATAACCATGATGTGGGAAATCGTTCGTTCGATATTTCTCTAAATCATCGTAATTGGGAATTCCGGTTACGACGACTTTGTTCGCATCGGTACCATGATGTACGATATAATCTCGGTAACCTTTCGAGGCGGCACAATAGATGTCACACAAGTTGGAGGTCCCATTCAGCGAGGTTCCAATGCTGAGATATCTTGGCAACTTGAGCTTCTGTATAATCCGACTGATGGAGGTAAAAGGATCAATCATTCCTTCTTGCACCCAAATGGTTTTCGTTCCTTCGAATTTCTTTGGAAATAATAAATCTGAACAAAATACCACCAAATCATAGACACGGTCTTTGGCTTGGTAATCCATCGCCATACCTTGTTCTAGCATGTATTGCTCCGCCTTAGCTCGAAGCGGCCTTCCCATGACAGTATTATCTAAAATACCCATTTTAATCGCGGACGCGATCACCGGATTATCTGAAAAAAATTGGCTAAAATAACAATCAAATTCAGGCAAATAGGAGGCTATTTGCTGCATTTGAGTGGTTTGATTCAATGAACCCGTTAAGAACAAAATCGACTTAGCTGTCATTGGTATTATTGAATTATTAAAGTAAAAATAAGCCAAATGACGGGATATAATTGAAGGCTAAAATCGATTTAATAATTTCACAACAATGTGGACACAAATCCCTAACAATGGCACAAAAAAGGGTAGCCCTTGCGAGGCTACCTTTCATTTAGTTTAACAAATTTACTTGCTCAAATACCTTGATTTCAGTTGGGCCATTTGTTCCGCCCCTAATCCAAGTTCGCGAATAAAGAATTGGTCAACACTTCCATATTGTTTGTCTAAAGTATTCAGAAACGTTTCGATATATAATCGATTGGCTCCTAACATGGCTTTGACTTTCGACTCATTCATGCCTGACTTCACCATCATGGCTGTCATTTTTTCTTGAGTCGATTTCCAATAATAATTTGTTGCCTCGTAGTCGGCAATGATAGTGGATCGGTCGACACCCAATGCGGCTAAGAATAAAGCTGCTCCTATTCCTGTGCGATCCTTTCCTGCAGTGCAATGAAATACCATAGATTTATCAGTGGGCAATGCTAGCAATTGCTCAAACATCGGCTTGTATTTGGCTTTTAAGAATGAGGTCGTCGAATACATGCTCATGATAAGTGAATCCGTGTTCATGGTCGCGTAGCTTGAACTCGAAGGAAGTGTTTCACTACCCGCCGGAAGATTTAAATACGTCGCGCCAGCCGGTATACGGTCAGGACTTGTTTTAATTTCCGAAGGTCCGCGTAAATCACAAACTAAGGCAAGTTTTAATGCTTGTAGTTTTTGTAAATCTTGTTCAGTCAGCCGACTAATATCCGCTGAACGGTATACTTGACCCCACTTGACTTTTTGTCTATCTTTTGTGGAATAACCCCCTAGGTCACGAAAATTAACAGCGCCTTGTAGGTCTACTTTGCGTTGTAAGCTATCCGCGATTTGAGCTTTTGAAATGGTGGCGATTCCCATCGCCACCAAAAACAATAATTTTTTCATACTCCTAAATTAAAATAAATCCCAACGAATACCCGCTTGACCACGACTTGAGTACCACTCTGACATTGTTACGCGGCGTTCATCACCTAAGTATGTTTTCAAAGGTTCGTTGGTCAAGTTATTTAACTCAATAAATGCCTTAATTTTCTTTGACACTTGCACACTCGCTGAAGCATCTACCGTAAAATTCTTTCCTGTATACGTATAAAATTCCTTTCCAAGCGCTTGATTGATTGTCTCTAATGAAGCCCCGCGGTAATTGCCCGCCAATCGTAACATCAAACCATTGCGCTCGTAAAACAATATCAAGTTATACAAATGCTTTGATTGATTCGGTAAGGATGTTTTATCTACGCGAGTCGTACCGATAACGGGTACAGATGCTTCGCTCTGAATATAGGTATAATTGGCCTCGACACCCAAACCACCCAAGATACCTGGTAAAAATGTGAAACGCTTGTTTATCCCCATCTCAAAACCAAGTAATGATCCATTGGAAATATTGGAAGCTTGTGTCAACAGGTAGCTTGTTCCACCAATATTCTCCATTGAACGATTGGAGAAAATAATGTCCTTCAATTGTTTGTAAAATACACCCCCTGAAACAAGACCTAAATTATCAAAATAGTTCTCGTACATGATGTCAAAATTGTTAGCACGCGTAGGTTTCAAACCCGTATTTCCGCGCGTGATTGTTGGGATTGCTTGCGTCAAATCCACATTTTCTCCAGGATTAAGTTCGGAGAAATTCGCGCGGGAAAATGTACTCGTATACGCAAAACGTAAAGTAGACTTCTCGTTCAAAGCTAACTTCGCATGCAACATTGGTAATAAATTGGTGTAATTATTTTCTTGTTTAATGGGCGTGATACCCGTCGTAGTGGTGGTACCAACACGTGTGGTGGAAAGCTTGTTTCCATCTAAATTTAATAAGGTAGTTTCTGAACGTAAACCACCAATTAATGTTAAGGCATCCGATGGTTTATATTCTGCCATAGCATAAGCAGAAACAACGGATTCGTTGGCTTGATATTTCAACGTAGCGTTTGTAGCAGGCGAAACATCGCGCATCCCATTCGCTGTCAAAGCAGCAGGTGAAAATAAATCAAAAAGCCCTTGTGGAGTCAATGGATTCATGATTAATGATGAATAATCCAACGTTAAGGGATTGAAATACCCGGCACCGATAGGGAATTCTTCGCGTGGCAAGCTGGACAATGTCAGTAAGGCAGGTGAATTCGGTATTCCCAAGGCTGCGTTTGGTACCCAAACAGCTGTTGTTCCGAAAGATGCATCGCGCGTTTTCGTACGGAATTTTAAGCCCGACTTCAATTTTAAACGAGAGTTTGTCTCATGGGTAAAATTGATTTGTAAATTTTTGTCTGCTTCTTCTGTATCCAAACCATAAATCACCATTTGTTGAAGCGTCAATTTAGTGGCATCCATTTTTTCATTAGCATCCCCTAACATCGGATCAAACAACAACGGATCTTGACCAATACCATCCGGCGAATCGAAGTTCCAATATTTTTTTCCATTGGAAGACAATCCAATAAATCCTCCATTAATTCTTTGGCGGAAAGTCGCAATGGGTAAGCCTTTTGTTCCGCTAGTCGAGGGAGTCTCCAAGAAAAATTTAGTTTGGTAACTCGATGCCAACCAATCTACTTTTAACTTATCCCCAAAATAATGCTCTCCCCCTAATTCAAATCCATTCAAAGCTGTTTGATAATGGGAATAGCGATAATTATATTGGTAGCGTCTATTTGTGTAATCAACATATGACTCATGAACAGGACGGATGTCATTAAATTTATCCCATAATCCACGAGAGAAAATTTTATGGTTGTTATTGAATTTGTATTCAATACCATAGGTCAAACCATACGTTTGACGCTTACCCATGTAACGCTTAAACATGATGCTGTTAATCGATGTACGCTCCATGGCGATCGCAGCACCCGTGTTATAAGAGACATCATAGGAATCAGCTCCCCAGTTACGGTCCCAAAATGCACCTGTCACTACAAGCCCTAATTTCCCGCCGAAGAAACGATCGCCAAATGTTACCGATCCGTTCGAAGAACCATCTTGAGAAAATGAATTATATCCACCTGCTGCACTTACATTAAGCACTCGCTTAAGAGGTGAAGTCTTCGTGACGAAATTAATCGATCCTCCAATTGCATCCGCCTCCATATCTGGAGTAATCGCTTTGGAAACTTCCACGCGTTGAATCATTTCCGATGGAACAGCATCTAAAATTGATGCACGAGTCCCGTATACAGATGCTGATGGCAAACGGCTTCCATTAAATAAAGTTGAAGTCCAAGAGAAAGGCGTACCACGTACAGTTGCTTGATCTGCCTCCCCGTGATAACGTGCCACAGCAACTCCTTGAATACGTTGAATCGCCTCCGCCGCATTACGATCCGGTAGTTTACCTATTGCATCGGCTACTAACACATCCATGATCGCCATCGAGTTCTTCTTGATTGAATAGGCTTTTGACTGTGAACCAGCTACAAAGCCCTTTACGATTACCTCGCCCAGCGTATTTGCAGCTGGTTTTAAGCGAATTTCACCTATTGAGTTAAGGGAGGTCGTTAAAGTTATTGTCGTATCTAAGTTCTGATATCCGATAAATGAGAACTGAAGATTTACAGAACTCGACTTCGGTAGCGCCAATCTAAAATCCCCAAATTCATTGGAAATTGAAGCCAAATTCGTACCTTTTACACGAACAGTTGCGCCAGGTAAAGACCCATCTTGAGAGGTTATTTTTCCTTGAATGGATTGTGCAAATGCCCCCAAAGGAAGGCATGCTGCTAAACAAACGAGTGATAATTGAATGATTTTTTTCACGAGAAAATTAAATTAAAGCGAATAAAATTTTACTACACCATCATTTTCTGAAGAAACTACAATGATTGGATTTCCATTTGGACTTTTATCAGCCGGAATAAAAATGACTCCCTCTGGTGCATCCCCTGTTGCAAGCGTCATGATAAATGACGGATAACGCGGATTTGTTACATCAAAAATCATCAAGGCATCCGTGCGCTCACAGCCTAAAAAAGCATAGGTGCGATTCCCGATTTTTCCAATGCTTATACCCTCTGGCTCGGAGCCCTTATCGTCCGAACGAGCATCATCATACAAACCAGCAGCAATTGAACGCATGTCAACCTCATTTTGGCTATCATAAATTTGTGCGCCAGTTAAGCCATTCCATACAGACATGGAGCGAGCACCCATCGAATAAAGTTCATCGAAATCGCCATCACCATCCGTATCACCTAATGTCGTTGTAACATTTAAGCGACCCAACACGGCGTCCGACTTCCAAGCCGCACCAAATGGAAAATTTGCAAAATCCAAAGACAAATCTTTCACGCGTTTGATTTCTGCAAATGCTGTATATTCACGAGCATCTCCCTCATTGGCAGTGAATAAATAAGGAATGCCATCTTTCTCAACCACCGCAATTGCATCTGGCGTGTACATACCCTTTACTTTTGCATACGCACCAAAACCAACTTTCGAATCTTTATCTGAGAAATCGAATGCATTATTTGCAATACCATAATCTTTAAAACCTAAAGGAAATACGTCCGTAATGACTTGCAAATTCAAATCAAGCTTCGCAATCGCATTATTTTCTTGCAAGGTAACCCAAGCTGTTTTGGAATCGGCAGAAACAGTGATGTACTCAGGCTCAACATCCTTTGCCAAAGTCGCCTTAGGCCCATACATTCTAAATCCTTTCTTCTTTAAGATCGTTGCATAGGATTCAAAGCCTGCGAAATTTAATGTCTTAACTGTATATCCAGCTGCAACATTAATTACAGAAATACTACCCTCAGGATCATTTGTGTAGTCATCTGAAGGCTCCCCTTCATTTGCAGTAAGTATGAAATTACCATCCGGCGAAAACGTCACCATGTCAGGTAGAGCGCCTACCGTTATTTGTTTAATTTCAGCTAAATCAGCCGTGTTAAATACAACACATTTTCCTGCTGCCTGCTTTACTTTTGCTTCAATCGCAGCAGCCAATTTACCATTTGAAACAGCTACCGAATTAACAAAACCACCGTATGGATCCATTAATATTTTCCCGGTAACAACCGGTGCTGATGGCTGTTTTAAATCAATTACATCGATGCGATTAAGATCGGCGGAATTATTCACAACGAACAAACGTTTTGTCGTAGGATCGTATGCTGATATTTCTGAGGCTCCGATGCCCCCAAGTTTAATCGACCCGATTTCTTTAAATTGAAATGCTTGCGGGTCATTTTGGAAATCCAAAACTTCGTCTTTTTGACATGCCGTTAGGGATAAAATACACAGAGTCAAGAGTAATAATTTTTTCATAAAGCTTTAAGTTAAAGTTCAAAAAAGTGGCAGAACAAGGTCCTGCCACTTAGTAAAGAATCATTAATCAACATTAGAAAACTAGTAATTACTTAATCAACCACATCACGTCATTGATGTCGTCTTTACCAGCATACTGGCTTGAAATTGCCGCTGTATAATTTTTTAGGTTGGTCGTACGCTCAGAGGTCGGATAAATCCAACGCAACGCGATGCGGCTTGAATTCCCATTTCCTACTCCCGTGTAGAATTTAGGGAACCCTGTACGTCTCCAGTTAAAATAGGCCTCCATTCCAGAATTCATGAAGAATGCCAAATACTTTTGTGAGACAATTTGCTCAACAGCTTTCGTGGCATTTAATTTTACCGCATCTTGTGCATAATAGGTCTCGAAATTGAAATCAATGCTGTAGCTAACTTGATCGGCGGCGGCCATAGAACCTGTCTTTGAATATACCATCGTATTAGCTCCGTCTTTCAAGCCATAGAATGACTGTGAAGCTTGAATTCCTTTCTTATACCAATCCTCCGCAGAACCTGTTGCCCAACCGCGTGCATAACCCTCCGCGATGTTGAAACATAATTCCGGATAACCTACGATGAACGTATTTTCCGCTGTATAATTCTTGTAGTAACGGTTACGGTTTTGGAAAGAATACTTTCCTGGAGCGAATCCAGCACCGTTATTGACACCTGCCTTCGAAGACATATCCGCCAAATCTTCGCCTGAGCTAGCTCCAACAAATGCACTGAAATCAGACGGCAATTTGCCCGATTTCAACTCAAAACCGGCTGGCTCACAAGTAACCATTACGCGTGGATCTTTTAATGAAACCAAAAGGTCTACATAAGCTGCCGACATGTTTTGACGTGTCGCATCGAAACCAAAGTTGTCTGGATTAGATGGATACTTATTAAATGAATTCCATACATACTGAAGACTCTCACCATTGGAAGCCATCATCGGGTACTTCGTCGGATTAGATACCATTTCAGCAAACTTTGCTTTGATTCCTAAATCGGTATCCGCTTCTTTCTTTGACAAGGTTAATAAAACGCGCAAACGATAAGCATTAACCGCCTTCTGCCATTTCTTCAAATCACCACCAAAATAGATGTCTCCTGAAACAGTTTCACCCTTTGCGATTAATGAGGTCAAATCCGTATTCGCATCATCTAACCATTTTAAGATTTGAACATAGATTACTTTTTGAGAATCATAGGTTGGAGCAATCCCTTCAATTCCTTTCAAGGCTCCCGTCATAGGTAAATCACCTACACGCTTCGACATTTGATCAAAGAAATATGCCCGGAAAAACTTACCCAACGCTGAATAGCCATTGACCTCAGCTAAGCCTGCACGCTTTGCCTCCTCTTCCATTTTCACAACGTTCTTTAACGTCGTGTACTGGTTAGGCATTTGACCCAAATTATATTCATTATTTGCGTAATAATTGTAGTTCGAGCAATAAAATTGGTTCCAACGCATCTCTGCTGAAAAAGGACGACCGTTATCATTGAACAAGCTAGACTCTACCCCCTGCAACACCAAAGATGCAGGTACGTTTACTGGACGATTGGAATCAAATTCCAATTGCTCAAAAGGCTTTTCGCAGCTCGTTAAAACAACAGTTGCTAAGCCAATGAAACCGAATAAATAATTTTTAATTTTCATTTTATATATGATTATATACGATGATTTAATATGAATTAGAAAGTAAGGTTAAGGTTCACACCGTAACGACGAACTGAGGGCGTTTGTGGACTTGAGCTACCATCTGAAATGTACTGATTTAAGTCGATGTCTTTCTTCTCTGCGAAGTACAATAAGTTACGTCCAACCAACGAAACAGTTGCTTGATTCACATACTTACCAAACCAAGATTTTGGCAGGTTGAAAGTGACATTCACATCACGTAACATGCTGAATGTACGGCTCATCAAGTTTCCTTCATCCGAGTTATAGTAGCGAGACACATAATCTTGAACGAATTGCTTCGTTGCATTTGGAGAATATTGTAATGCAGCATAGTTCGTTACTTTTCCATCCGCATCATATGCGATCGCCACTCCATTGCTTACTTGAACACCTTCACCTACGAATGCCTTCACACCCAATGCATCTTGTGGACGCGCTGCAGCGAAGATTCCCGTTGTTGTTCCAATGTGACGACCTCCACGGTACGCTTGACGTTGCGTGTAATTTGAAATTACACCACCCACACGACCATCAAACTGGAAACTTAAGCTTACACCTTTGTAGGATAATTTGTTATTGATACCATACACGAAGTCAGGATTCAAGTTTCCTAAATACTGATTCACCGGTGCATAAATTGGACGACCCGAAGCATCATTGATAATCTTACCATCTGGTGTACGAACAAATGCACGACCATAAAATTTATCCACACGATCCCCCACTTTTAAGAACGTATTCAAGTTATTTACCCCTGGATAAATCTCTGTTAATTTCTCAATGTAAGATCCGTAGTTAGCAACCACATCCCAAGCAAAATCTGCTGTCTTCACAGGCGTACCTGTCAATGAAATATCAAAACCATTCTTTTCTGTTTTGATACCATTTACCAATGCCGCTGTATATCCCGAAGTAGATGAGATTGGCAATGAGAAGATCGAAGGACCGTCTTGTGAGTTCCAATATGTCACATCTAAACCAATGCGATTTTGCAAGAAACGTAAGTCCATACCGATCTCCTTCTGCGATGTCTCAGATGGATTCAAATTTGGATTGTTCAATGTATTTGTGAACGATGCTGCCGTCTGGTTGTTGTACGCAAATGATGTTGAGTACACCGCCGAGTTTGTATACGATGGACCATCGTAAGGTGAGTTATAATTCTCACCTGAATAAACCCCTGCCATGTTACCAATTGTTGACTGAGTCAAACCATCCTTCACATTCGCATACGATGCACGGAATTTCAAAAATGAAATCACTTCCGGCAATTTGATATAATCCGTTAAGACAGTAGAAGCCGCAACCGAAGGATAGAAGAATGTATTATTTCCTGAAGGCAATGTCGACAACTTATCCATACGACCCGTTGTTGAAATTGTCAAGAAATTCTTGTAGCTAAAGTCAGCAGAATAGTAAGCTGACAAAACGCGCATCTCCGAACCGAAGTTGGCAATCTTAACTGGATTCGCTGAATTTGAGAAATTATATAAGCCCGGTACGTTTAAGTAATCCGTTGTTCCATACATCGAACGATATTGGAATGTACGCATAGAAGCACCCCCGGTGATCTTGGTATTTATACCTGCAAACAAATCCTTGTCGTAAGTCAATAACAATTCCGTGTTGTTCTCAAATAAAGAACGACGATCTTCTCGGTAATCACCACGACGCTCATCACGACCATAGGTACCCGCTGAATATGGGAATTTCTCCGTACGAACCATATCCCAAGTAGTTACTTGCGTACGTCCGACCAGTTCTAATCCATCTGCTAATTGGTAACGCAATGCCGCTTGACCTACAATGTCATTTTTGTAATGACCGCGTAACCACTCATATGACATGAAGTAAGGGTTGTTGTAACGTTGATATTCCGCATAGATTTGCTGAATACCCTCCTTACCTTTTTGCCAGTAGTTACGCATATCCGCTACATTCCAGTCGGCCCCCGCCCAATACACAATGTTGTAAATAATCGAATTAGGACCATAGTTCACATCCGGAATATTAGGCGTGTACTGACGATTATACTGTAAATTCGACTCAAACTTCAATTTGTTTGAGAATTTGTAATCTGCTGTTACGTTGAAATTCGTAATATTCAACTTTGTATTTGGCACAATACCTTTTTGGTAAATATGCGAAGTCGAGAAACGTAAGTTATATTTCTCACCTGTCGCTGAAACCGAAATATTATTGGTAGACAAAAGACCTGTTTCCAAGAAACGCTTTAAATTGTCTTTACCACGTGCAATCCAAGGTGTACCTTGACGCTTTCCAGTGATAGGATCTACTGGCGAATCGTATTGTGGAATCAATTGACCATTGAATTTTGGACCCCAACCACCATCGTAGTCACCATCGTTCAATCCACCCCCTTTACCATCACCGAAGGCATAAGCACCGTGGTCACCAGGACCATATTCGTCTTGTACTTCTGGAATCGCGTAGAAACCTTTTTCCATCATCGTCGATGAATTTACTTCTACTGAAAATCCACGCTTGTCTTTCGAACCACGTTTAGTCGTAATCAAAATCGCACCATTCTTTCCACGGAAACCGTATAAAGCAGATGCCGAGGCTCCTTTCAATACCGAATACGTTTCGATATCATCTGGAGATATATTCCATGTATCCGAGTTGATTGGCACACCATCTACCACATATAATACAGTAGAGTTACCCCGCAACGAGATGTTTGGCTTACGCAACAACTCGGGTTGTGCACCGATCGTCAAACCGGCTACTTTACCTGCTAATGCGTTTATGGCGTTGGGTTCACGCGACTTCACTAAGCTTGCTCCGTCGACCGACTGAATAGCCACACCAATTTTGCGGACATCTTTTTTGATACCCAAGGCAGTAACAACTACTTCTTGTAATTGCTTCGTATCCGTAGCTAAAACCACTGTAATTTCAGATTGGCTTCCTACTGACACTTCTTTCTTTATGTAACCAATCATGGAAATTTGCAAAACTCCATTTGCCGGAACATTAATCGTAAATTGACCGTCTGCATTGGAATTTGTTCCGGAATTGCTTCCTTTTACTTGAATTGTCGCACCTGGAATAGCTGCTTGATCATCTTGCGCGATTACCCGACCTTTCACCGTCTGTGCTTGACCATAAACGAGGGTAGCCCCCAAATGCAAAAACAGCAAAACAAGTCCTAAAGACTTTAAAAGGCTATTTTTGAGACCTTTTTTTAGTAGTGTTGTGTTCATAAATATTGTTATAATTAATTTTGGCACAAAACTAACTTGACTATATAAGTGCAGAATCAGTAGGAGAACAACAAATCATTAAGAAAAATAGGCTTAGATTAAGGAAAGATTACGGGGCGGAATTTATCCAATTTGAATAGCAAAATTTCTTAGAAAAATACTATTATAATCCTTTACAATTTGATGACATCTGGTTAATTGCGGGATAATGCAGAATTTGGAACTTCGTAAAAATAATCAAGCCTTATGCCCATTAAACTCGTTATTTTAGACATGGCCGGAACGACCGTTCAGGACCAGCACGAAGTAGAACTTTGCTTTAAGCAAGCAGCTATTAAAAATGGACTTCAGGCGAGTGATGAGCGAATTCTCGCCCTGCAAGGCTACGCCAAACTACTCGTGTTCCGTATGTTGTGGGAAGAACAACTCGGAAAAGGGGCTTCGCAGATTGAAGCAAATGCGCAAAAATCCTATCAAGACTTCACCGCAATTTTGGAGAATCATTATAAGACTAATCCAATATACCCAACGGAGGGATGTTTGGAGTTGTTTTCGTATCTGCATCAAAATGGTATCCTCATCGCACTAACAACGGGTTTCTATCGCAAGGTTGCCAATATCATACTAGATAAACTCGGATGGGGACAGTCTTTAAATGGCAACTATATGAATCTCCAGAACAAAAAGGGAATTCATATTTCCGTTACCCCGGATGAAGTCGGCGGAAATGGAAGACCCGCTCCCGACATGATTGAATACGCCATGAAAATGGCCGGCATCAAAGATAAATCAGAAGTCATCAACATCGGGGATACGCCCGTTGACCTATTGTTTGGAAAAAATGCGGGTGTCCGGCTTGCCTTGGGGGTATGCAATGGGACACATACCCGTGAACAACTTGTATCCTACCCGAATGATGGATTATTTGAAAAAATCTCGGATTTAATCGACATAATAGAAAATGATAAAAAGTAAAAAATATGATTTGATTATTGTAGGGGGTGGAATCATCGGTACTTTCTGCGCACTACATGCATTACGCAAGAATAAAACGGTCCTTCTCATAGAAAAGGATGAAATTCCCTTCGAGGCTAGTTTCCGAAATTTTGGACAGGCGGTTCCCTCCGGCCAATCCCTAAATAAATGGTTTGATTATGGTCGGAAATCCCTCAAAATTTACAAAGAACTTCAAGAAGAAACCGACATATCATTGGTTAAACAAGGTTCATGGTATCTCGCGTCTGATGAGCAAGAATTAACGATGCTCGAGGAAATGAGCGCCCTATTTAAGGAGCGAGCCTACGAAAACAGACTATACTCAGCGAAGGATTGTTTGTCGATCAACCCCCATTTCCATAAAGCGTATGTAAAGGGTGGAATGTTCTTGCCTGAAGAGGCTTCCTTAAATCCATTAGTGATGGTTCACCGAGTTCGTGATTTTATGATTCGTAACCTGAACCTCCACTTTATGCCCAATACGGCTGTAATCGAAGTAGAGAAAAAACGTGGCATTGCCAAACTTATGACCGCGAAAAAGGAAAGCCTTTGGGCAGATCATATCATCCTAGCGAATGGTCGGGACACCCAATTCCTCCTTCCCGAACACTATCAAGCCGATGAATTAAAAATCAGCAAATTGCAAATGATGCGTTTAGCCCCGCAAGCAAAAATACTCAAAGCAAATATTTTAACGGGCTTAACGATTCGGCGGTATGAGAGCTTTCATTCCTGCCCATCCTATTCAAAACTGATTGCTTCCGACCACCAAAAAAAATTACAAGCAGCGGGGATACACATTCTTTTTAAGCAGGCTGATGATGGATCGATTATTTTGGGGGATTCGCATGAATATGCGCCTGTGCACAAGCAATCTCAATTGGGTTTTGAGATTTCCACAGAGATCAATCAACTTATGCTAGATGAGGCCAAGAAAATCCTACACCTGTCAGACTGGACAGTAGATTCTTCTTGGGCTGGGTATTATCTACAAAGTAGCGTCGACGATGTATTTACGAAAACGGTCGACGGCGTAATTCATATCATCAATGGGATCGGTGGCAAGGGAATGACCACAAGCCCAGGATTCACACAGGAATACATTCAAAAACTATACGAATGAAAAAGATCGCCATATTGATTTGTTGTTTAGTCAATCAGGTAGTTGCCCAAAAAGCCCCTAAAAACATCATTTTCATGGTTGGGGATGGTATGGGAGTCAGCCAAATCTATGCGGGCTTGACAGCCAATCATGGGACTTTAAACCTTGAACAATTCAAGGTCATTGGATTCCATCGTAATCAAGCATCTGACAATTATGTCACAGATTCTGCAGCGGGCGCTACTGCCTTCGCAACTGGTAAACAAACCTACAATGGAGCCATTGGTTTGGACTCAACTCAGAAACCAAGTGTAAGCCTATTAGAACTTGCCGAGCGTAAGGGCTTATCGACCGGGCTTGTATCCACCTGCGATATCACGGACGCAACTCCCTCCTCCTTTATTGCTCATCAAAAAAAGCGTTCCATGCACGAAGAAATTGCTGCAGACTTTCTGAAAACAGATGTTGATGTGGTCATTGGAGGCGGGCGTAAATATTTCGAAAATCGCCAAGATAAGTCGAATTTATTAGATTCCTTACGCAAAAGAAATTACCAAGTATTAAGTGATATTCCTGCCATGGAATCAGTTCATTCCGGGAAACTAGTGAATTTATACGCGGAAGAAAATCCCGTAAAGATATCTGATGGTCGAGGTGATGCTTTGCTTAAATCCAGTCAAAAAGCCATCGAATTATTATCGAATAACCAACAAGGTTTTTTTATCTTGATTGAGGGGTCTCAAATTGATTGGGGTGGACATGCCAATGATGCGCCCTATGCGATTGCCGAAATGATTGACTTCGACAAGAGTATCGGGTGGGTATTAGAATTCGCGAAAAAAAATAAGGAAACATTAGTTATCGTAACAGCCGATCACGAAACGGGGGGCATGGCACTCATGGGTGGAAATATGAAAACAGGTGAAGTGAATGCGGCCTTCACGACCAAAGGGCATACGGGTCAAATGATCCCCGTCTTTGCCTTTGGGCCTGGTGCGACTGAATTTGCAGGTATCTACCACAATTATGATCTCTTTACGAAAATGAAGACTGCCCTTCGCCTACCTCAAAAGTAAATCGTAAATTTTTCATGCGAATTTCGAAAGCCTACCGCCTCATAAAAAGCATGGGCTTCCAATCTTCGTTTATTGGAAGTAACCTCCAATGATTTAGCACCACGTAATTCCACTTGTTCGCGAATTTTATCTACTAAAAGACGTCCGTAACCTTTGCCTCGATGCGCATCCTTTACAATTAACTCTTGGATTTCGTAAACCCAGCCTAAATGATGCAATAATTGCTGTCCTTTACAAGAAATAAAGGCCACAACACCGTCAATGGGATGAACAATCAGATACATGAAAGTATTCAGATCATTTAAATACGCCTCATAAATAAGAGCGAAAATTGTCATTTCGGAATCCCACTTTTCCAATTCGTCTATGAGTGCTTTCACCGAAAGTACATCACTTTTTTCTGCCCGACGGATTTTTATCATTTCTGCCATATTACGAAATAATTATTCCCATTTAAAATTACGTTTAAATAACAATTTAGCCGATTTTATTGAGCCATATCCGGCTTAATTTAAAGAAATAATTTGATTCAAATGCCAAATTTAGTCGTAGAAAAAATCATTTCGCTGTTTGAAAAAAATGGGGATTCCGAATATGGGGGCGAAGCCGTTACACAAGGGGAACATGCCCTTCAAGCAGCACACCTTGCCATGGAGGAAGGTTGCTTAGCGAATGTCGTGGTGGCAAGTCTGCTTCATGATGTAGGACACATGTTACACCAATTACCCGATGATGCTCCCGAGCATGGAATCGATGACCTACACGAAGAACTTGGATATCGATTTTTAGGCAAATATTTCAAAGAGGCAGTTGCCGAACCCGTGAAATTACACGTGGCTGCTAAACGCTATTTGTGCACACGCGAACCCGAATATTTTGAAATGCTTAGTGAACCATCTATTGTGAGTTTGAATTTACAAGGTGGTCCCATGAGCGAAGCCGAATGCCAGGAGTTTGAGCAAAATGCCCATTACCTTGATGCAGTTCAACTGCGACGCTTTGACGATTTGGCGAAAGTTCCTAACATGGAGGTACGTCCACTCGCATTTTACCTAACATTAATCGAGGGTCAGCTTAAATGAATATCGTATTAAATCGGTCTTCCAAATGGGCACTTCATCCGGCCTGGTCGATGATTGCAGCATTTGGATGTTACTTCTGCGTCTATGGATTTCGCAAACCCTTTACGGCAGGGCAATACATTGATCAATATTGGTTGGGCATCCACTGGAAATCGATATTAATCTCGTCACAAATTGCAGGTTACATGCTATCAAAATGGTGCGGAATCTTTTTTGTTTCGTCCATTACCTGGGAAAAACGAGCTCGTGCTATAATCCTTAGCACCCTCGTCGCCGAATTCGCCCTGTTAGGTTTTGGTTTAATTCCTAGGCCGTGGAATTTACTTTTCTTGGTGTTAAATGGCTTGCCACTGGGTATGATTTTTGGCTACATTCAGGGGTATTTGGAAGGTAAAAAAAATACGGAATTATATATCGCAGCCTTGGGATCCAGTTTTATCTTAGCGGATGGCGTATCGAAATCCGTGGGTATCAATGTTTTACATTGGGGTGTATCCGAAAATTGGATGCCTTTTTTCGCGGGTTTACTTTATGTCATTCCCTTGCTATTTTTTGTTTGGATGTTGACGCAAATCCCAAAACCCAACCAACAAGAAATCGCCGATCGCTCCGAGCGAGAACCCATGTCCCAAAGTGATCGATTGCACGTTGTTAAACTATTATGGCCGGGCATCCTAAGCATCAGTTTATTGTACTTATGCGCGTCCTTATTACGAGGAATTCGTTCCGACTTTGCCCCAGAAATTTGGAAATATTTAGGCTTTATAAGTTTACCTCAAACGTATTCACAAACGGAGATTTGGGTTACTTTGGGTATACTGGGAATCAATGGAAGTCTCGTATTAATCAAGAGCAACTTCAACGCTTTTTTTATCAGCATCTTCTCGATATCCTTGGGTTTTGCCCTCTTGTTATTAGCCGGTTTTTGGGGTGTGGATCATCTGAATCCATTTTGGCTTATTGTTTTAACAGGCTTTGGAATCTACTTACCATATTTGACTATAACGACTTCTGTATTTGAGCGCATGATAGCCATCACCCGGCATAAAGCGAATATAGGTTTCTTGATGTACATCGTAGATTCTATCGGATACCTAGGGTATAACGTCTTATTATTGATGCTAGGTTTTATTGCTCCCAATATCAATATCCCTGAACTATTCTTCGATTGGGTCAAAGCCCTGGGAATTTTAGGCCTACTAATTTGCTTGGGATCTTGTTTCTACTTCTTAAAAAGATTAAAGCAATAACCCTTTTTTCAGGAAAGCTGTTGGGAAATTATTCCCAACAGCTCAGTACAAAACCTATTTTTTGACCGACTGGAAATTCAAACCCATCAAATCAGCTACTTGATGAATCAGCTCCCGCTGATAAACTTGTTCAGATTGATGAACCTCACCTAACTCCGAAACCTTCGCTCCCAACATAGCATACCAAATTTGATAGCAATCCTTTACTTTCTCCCCGTGGGAAGTCCATTGTGTTTTGATCACATCCCCACGACCATGATCCGTGGTAATCAATATCGTCGTTTTGCCTTTGTATAAGGGATCCGATTCTACAAAGTTCCAGATATCGGCCAACCAAGCATCAAACTGATGTGCCGCATTTAAATAATGTCCATAATGCCCTTCATGGGCAAACTCATCCGTCTCTCCATAAGAAATAAACATGGCCTTAGGCTTCTTGTTTTTCAAATAATCCATGGCCTGATAATGCATAAATCCATCCAAAATCTCTGCATCCCCGAATGCCCGGAAGGAATCTTTCGCCATATCTGACAATAAAGAACTTGCCTGTGTATTTACATAAGATTTATAGGAATCAAACGCATTAACCACTGGGAAACCTGCACGCTTCTCGTTTAAAATTCGATCAAAGGCATCCCAAGCACCAAAGGCTGCGACCGAACCTTTGTAGGCTGGCAAGCCATTCAAATATTCAAAGAAATTGGTATTGGGGTTCGCACGGTAATCATTTGAATTAACCGCGGTATCTACTTGACCCGTCAACAACTCACTATATCCTGGATAAGAAAACCAATAGGGATTGGCGACATCAACCTTAGACCCCAAAGCTCGATTACCGTGTATCTGCCCTTTCTTTACAATCGTATTCCAGAAAAATGGGAGGAGTTTCGCACGGCGGGTAGTTACATCGGCCGACCAGTATTTCGAGACAATCGCAGCACTATCCCCATGATGAAAACGCTTTACTTTGACGATGGAGGAATCCATACCACCAAAAACTTCTTGCCAACGGAAGCCGTCGGTCATAATGACAATAACCCGATGACCTTCACTATTTTGGCCGAAAAGTGTTGAAAATGAAAGCAAACAAAAAAAGATTAAATAGATTTTCTTTGACATAAAAATTTGATTTATGAATTCAATTAAGCACTATCCATTTCAAAAGAGATTAAATCATCATAAAGTAATAATCAAATTATATAAATAAAAACAAGAAATGCCGGCAGGAATCCGGCCGACATTTTCTTAATTACACCAATATAAAATCGTATTAAAGTCCGATGGTAGATACCCAAGCTCTTTTTTGCTTGTCGTATCGTAATGTAGAATCTGGCCATTCCACATAGTGTTTCATGTTCAGATATTCAGTTAAGTAACCCTTTTTAGCCAATTCACGGAATAAAAATCCACCACGTTCAACGACTGTCTTTTCATCAAAATGTGGGGTGTTGACCACTTCCTCAAATTGATCTATTTCCAAAGAATTGGGTTTTAAGGTAAAAGTCCCCAGTACCCCTCGGCGTAAATCCATTCGGCCAGCGACAGGTCTACTAATCAAATAAGTATATTTACCCGTTGTATCCTGTACTAAATTGACAAACTGATACAAGGGCAATCGCTTCACATATTCCGCGCGAAACTGAGCTTGATATTTTGTCGAATCAGTCGCGTAAAGCGCTTTTTCACTGATGATTGTTATAATATTGGTGAGTAAGGTATCCCGATCAGAATCAGAAAAATAATAGCCTACTTCATCTTTTGATTGACATGAGGCCAAGGCAATAAAACTAAAAACTATTCCTAAAATACTATTTTTCATATTGGTATAAAAAAGGCCGCACTACTTGTGCGGCCTTTTGGAAAATAAGCTAATTACTTAATATAAAGAACTGAGTTAGGTGAGAATTCAGCCCAACCAGCTGTCCAGTCAGAATCCTTGAACGCTCCAATGTAATCCGTTGGTGTCATTCCAGGTAAAGATGGCAATGCAGTTCCAATTAATGACTCAGACGTACCCGCCGTTAGCGTTAACGTAGGACGTGCAGACCACAAGGCAGATGAAATACCTGTATTGGCAGTAGATGTCAATACCTTGTTACCCGCGATTGCTTTGAACCAATCCGATGCCTTTACACCTGTACCGATTTCGATAGGCTTTGTAGCTACAGTTCCTGCAGAACCAGTTTTAGCAATTTGCTCTTCATCAGCTACTGCCACACCGAAACCGTAAACATTCGTGTTCAAAGCAGTGAAACCTGATGTTCCCCAACCTGAAGTACCCGCGATAACTACGTTCTTAACGATCAACTCACCATTGGCAGCATTTGTCTTCGCAGAACCTTTTTGGCTATCGATATATAAACCTGTTGGGTATCCAGTAATAAATGTATTGTAGATTTTCAATTTGTTGTTACGACGTAATTGAGCACCGTTCTGGAAGTTGAAATCTAAGTAAGAAGAGGATGTTCCCTTTGCTCCGATTACTGAGATGTTCGCAAATGTTGCAGACGTAAATGGAGTTGCGTTGTCACCGTTTGAATTGTTGTCAACCTCAAAACCATTTGAACCGGAAGCATCCGCTAAGTTCCCATCACGGTAGCTTAAACCGAATTGTACGTTACCTGAATATCCGTTGTCCACGTCAAAATCGTCATCCGTACCTTTGTAAGCAATCAAATATTTCGCGTTAACGGTTCCACCAAACCACTCGAATGAGTCATCCAATCCGAATGAAGCCATTACATATTCAATTGTCGTTCCAGAACCTACTGAACCCATCGTCAATGAGTTAATCTCTTGATTTGGATTCAAAGGAATACCTGCATACTCAATACGAACATATTTCAATGAACCTGAATTATCTGCCGCATCTGTTCCACCATGGTAACCTTTGTAACCTCCCTCTAATTCAACCGTTCCAGTCAAGTTATTCGGAGCCTTACCGCAAAGCACGACACCACCCCAATCACCTGGAGCACGGTTACCCACACCTTCAGCCGATGTGAATACAATTGGAGCAGCAGCCGTACCGTTAGCGATCAATTTAGATCCACGGTGTACCACTAAGGTACCCTTTGTTGCTTTATCTCCGATAATTACAGTACCTGCCTGAATAGTCAATTGACCTACCTTAGTCACCGTTCCGAATGTTGGCTCTTCACCCACACGAACATATCCCTTTAATCGGTAAATCTTATCAGCAGTCCAAGTTACGTTTCCTTCGATCACACCTTCCACATCTACGATTGTTTTAGGAGGAACCACTGAAACAGTTACCGGAATAGAAACCAAAGAAGAAACTTGGTTCTTGTTATCTGTTACCTGAACTGTAAATGTAACCGTGGAACCAGTTGTACCTTCAATTACGTAATCCTTCGAGTACTCAGCCGTTTTCTCGCCTGTGTACATCTTTGAATCAAATGCTGCACCATTTTTCAATACAGTAATGGACTTAATACCTGCTGGAGCATTCACTGATGCTTTCACCGTAACAGTTGCACCCGGGATTCCCGCAAGTGTACCTGATGTAGAGACAGTTGGCACTGGAAAAACTTCCTCTTCCTTTGCGCAACCTGCTAATGTTACTACCGCAATAGCTAACATAGCAAAAACTTTAAACATGTTTGTTTGTAAGCGTTTCATCACTTTTTTGTTTTTAGAATTTAAGTTGAAATTGATTGTTTAATTAAATGGAGAAATAATAAGTCCTAAAGAAGCTACACGACCGGGAGCGTAATTCTGAATAATTTGATCACGATTTCGATCAAATATTTGATCTTGGTTTCCATCTTGCAAGATGACATTGCCTTGGTTCAAAATATCGGTCACCCCCCCCTTTAACATGACCGCTTTTGTCAATTGCTTCGAGAAGCTAAAATCAATTACGTTACGAGGCATTTCAAACCAATCCGGATAAGGTGAACCGAAGTTATTACCTACCGCAAAGATTCGTTTTCCAATCACGTTGTAGTTAAAATTAATTTGCAAGCCTTTTTGCATATCATTGTAATTCAAACCCGCGTTCACGATGTATGGGGACTGACCTTGTAGCGGACGATTGTCTGATTGATCTTTAGCTAATGCATCGTCTAATTTCACTCGGCTGAAAATGTACGTACCGTTAAATACCAAGCTCGTTTTACCCAAGATAGAATTCGGTTTTTCCGGACTTAAGTTTTTACGTAACTCGGCTTCGATACCTGTTGAATAGGCCGACTTTGCATTCGAGAAGTTCAAGATTGGATTCGCTCCAGAAGCAAATACTACCTCGATTGGATTTGTAAAGTCTTTGTAAAAAGCTGCTACACTAATTAATTCCGATGGCGTTGGATAAAATTCATAACGGAAATCAAAGTTTTGAATATCTGCATTCTTCAAGGTCGGATTACCTGATACCGTACGGTTATTTACGAAATCATAGAAAGAGAACGGCGCTAACTCACGGAATTCTGGACGATTCAAGGTCTTACCATAAGCCAAACGTAATAAAGCTTTCTCAGAGAAGTTGTACGTTAAATTCATTGATGGCAATAAATCCAAACGCGTATTGTCATAGTTGATTGGCTTACCTACTAAATCTGCTGAATTTAATTTCTGGCTATTTTGCTCCGCACGAACACCGGCAATCGCATTGAATTTCTTACCTAATGCATAGTTAACAGACGCATAAACGGCTAAGAGGTTATTGCTCGCATTATAAGAGTCATTGGGATTTGTTTGCTCATCAATCTTGATACCTGTCTTCGAATTGAAGTTTTGTGGCGAGAACAATTGATCAATGGGTAACGAAGTCTGGAATGATGGGGTAGACTTTACGTATCCAATATTTCGCGCACCGAAATCACGCGCCTTATCTTCATAAAAAGCCCCAGCTTTGAAATCCAATTCTTTCCCATCTGCCAATGCTACCCTCTTCTCTAAATTGAACGCAGCGGTATAAGAGCTTTCCTCCAAATTGATGTAAGTTCTTCCCATCAAGAAGGTTTGAGCAGCACCATTTGGAATAAATAAGTACGATGACGAACCATCTACATTATAACGGAAACGCTTATAATCCGGCTGGTTACGGTAAGCAGAGTTGTAACCCACCATCCAGTCGGTCTTCAACGTGCCATTTTGAAAATCATGGCGACCCGTCAATTGACCCGTGTAAATACCCCGGAAAACCTGATCAAATGAGCGAATATCCCAATTTGAACCGTTGTCAAATCCACTACGCTGAATGTATTGCGTATTCGCTAATTGGTTATATAAATTTTTAAATTCAATCACTGAACCGCCCGCAAATCGTGCCGACCAATTGTGTGAAACACCCACACGTAAAGCATTTGTGTATTGATTGTCTACATAATTAAAAATTTCATCAGGCTCGCCTGTAGTGATAATATTACTGTAACCCCAATCGTTACGCTCCATTTGGAAAATCGAACGCGTATTCGAATAGTTGATCGCTGTTACATTACCTATCTTCACAGAACCCAAATCAAATTTCAAGCCACCCGACAAAGAGGCACGAAGATCCGGCAACGCATTAGATTCAATCGGCACCCAGTTATTTTTTAAAGATGCTCCAATGGCATCTAATCCTGCTGGACCCGATGAAATCAAGGCAGAACGATTAGCAGGAAAGGACTTCGGTAAATCAAAATAACCTTGATCAAATCCCGTCCAGGCTAGATTTGAATTTTTTGTCGCAAAGAAAGTAGAACCTGTCGTCCCTTCACGATAGGCACTCGAAATATCAAGTGTTAAGAAGTTATTCTCAGGAATCGATTTGGTAAAGATTTTTACAACCCCACCCGCGAATTCACCAGGAATTTCTGCGGATGGTGATTTAAATACCAAGATACGGTCGATCTGACCTGCAGGAATAATATCAAAAGAGAAGGAACGCACATCCGTTTCCATCGAAGGAGCGAATGCATTATTTAATTGAACCGTATTATAGCGCTCGTTTAGACCTCGAATATTTATGAAACGCTCACCAAAAATCGTAACCCCCGGAACACGCTTCACAACCTCGGCTGCTGTACGATCTAGTGTCTTGGTAATTTGAGCGGCCGATATACCCGAAACAACTAATTGAGCTGCCTTGATCTCTGAAATAACCGACACCTCCGTGTTGGTCAACTTTTGAGCTACGACTTTTACCTCGGCTAAGGTCGCTGATTCTTCGGCTAGTGATAAATTTAATTCAGTTACCTGATTGGGCTCAACTTTAACGCCTTCATAGATTTTTGATTCGTAACCCACAAAAGAGACCTTTAAAGAATAAGAACCGGCAGGCAACTTTCCGAATGAGAAAAAACCATTGACATCTGTCGCAGCACCTTTGTTGATACCTTGAACCAAAATTGTAGCGCCAATTATATCTTCTTTAGTCTTAGAATCTTTAATGGTACCTCGAATGGTACCGCCATCTTGAGCTAAACCTGAAAATGTGGTGAATGTTAACAGAAGAAAAACGTAAATAGATTTCATATGATTTTAATACTGGTGAATTTTTTACGATGCAAAACTAACCGAAAGAAATAGGGCTCCAGTTAACCGTTTGTTAACGATATATTACCAAATGATTAAATGGAAAATCTATTTGTTAACAATTTGTTAACATAAAGGTGAGCCATGTACTTTTCAAATAAATCTTTAGCGAAAAGGCTAATAAATATTTAACTATTTCAAGAATTATCATTTTTCAAAGAAGAATTTTCTTGAAAAAATGAAATTTTACTTGGATTTAATTTGGACTTAATTCTGAAACCCTAGTTTTGAGTCAACAAACGGAAATATTTCCGCCTAAGTAATTTAAAATCAAAACAGTATGAAAAAGCTCATTCTTAACGCAGTGGCTCTTGCCTTCTTCGCAACGAGCATGTTCACGACTTCACTGGCTCATGCCGCCGAAGTAACTTTACCCGCTAGTATCAGCCAAGTAGGAAAAATGAAATTCCTCGTTAGCGCAGAACCGAATTCGAAACTGCTTGTCATCATTTATGATGCCGATCAAAATATCATTCTTCAAGATGCCGTCACCAATCAAAAGCTTTATAACTTCGCTAGTTTGATGGACGGAAAGTATAAATTGGAGATATTGAATTCTAGGAAGCAGGTCATTCAAACCAAGACATTCAACATTCAAACCGAAGTTAAACGCGATTTAGTCGCTGTTCAATAAGATCATCAACAAGTGAAAGATTAAGGGCAAAAGGGCGCGGAATTTCTGCGCCTTTTTTTATCAGTCGGCACACCCAAATACCCGCCAAAATTTCCTATTTTTGCTCCCCCTATTTTAATTAAATTGTTACCCTATGGATTACCTGGCTGGTCTGAATGAACCCCAACGAAAAGCAGTTGAACACATCGACGGTCCCCTCATGATCATCGCCGGTGCCGGCTCGGGCAAAACCCGCGTGCTTACCTATCGGACAGCGCATTTAATCGCCAAAGGAGTCGATCCGTTCGGTATCTTGTTGTTGACATTTACCAACAAAGCCGCTGGGGAAATGCGTCACCGTATCGAAACCGTAATCGGTAGCCAAGCGAAAAATATCTGGATGGGAACCTTCCACTCAGTCTTCGCCAAAATCCTACGTTTTGAAGGGGAACGTTTGGGCTACACATCAAACTTTTCCATTTACGATACAGACGATGCCAAATCGCTCATTCGTACCCTAATCAAAGAACAAAACCTCGACGATAAAGTCTACAAAGTCAATTTGGTACTTAATCGTATTTCGAATGCAAAGAACCGATTGATCGGACCTGAACAATACCTGAATAGTCCGGTTCTCGAGCAAGAAGACCGCTACGCCAAAATCCCGATGATGGGTCAACTGTACAAGCTGTATTGTACCCGTTGCTTCCAAGCGAATGCGATGGACTTTGACGATTTACTATTCCAAACGAATATCCTTTTTAGGGATCACTTGGATGTACTGCATAAGTACCAACATAAATTTAAGCACGTCATGGTGGATGAGTTTCAGGATACCAACGTATCCCAATACTTGATCACCAAAAAGCTGTCGGCCGTTCACCGCAACATCTGCGTGGTAGGTGACGATGCACAAAGTATTTATGCCTTCCGCGGAGCGGATATTCAAAATATCCTGAACTTCGAACGTGATTATTCGGATTTGACTACAATCAAGCTTGAAGAGAATTACCGCTCCACGAAAGCCATTGTAGCTGTGGCGAATTCCGTGATTGCACGAAATAAAAACCAACTAAAAAAGGATGTCTTTACCTCCAATGAGGCTGGTGACCAAATCGAAATCATTCGCGCAGGAAGTGACAATGAGGAGGGGCGAATTATAGCATCGACCATCTTTGAGACATGCCAGAAAGAAGGGCTTCGTTTCTCCGACTTTGCCATTCTCTACCGTACCAATGCCCAATCACGTTCATTTGAGGAATCATTGCGTAGATTAAATATCAAGTACCGGATTATTGGCGGATTATCCTTCTACCAACGTAAGGAAATCAAGGATGTCTTGGGTTATTTGCGTTTTGTAGTGAACCAACAAGACGAAGAGGCATTCAAACGAATTATCAATTTACCTAAACGGGGAATTGGAGATACGACCATCGCCAAAATTGCACTGACAGCAGCGGAACAAAATTCGACGGTTTGGGATGTGGTGGCGAACATCAACCAATTTCAAGGGGTTCGTGGAACCGTACCGATAGAGCAATTTGCCGACTTGATTAAGTCGTACAAATTGATGGTGGAAGTTGAGCAAAAAGATGCCTACGAGGTCGCGAGTCATGTGGCGAAGACGTCTGGCCTAGTTCGTGAATTATACGAGGACAAGACTGTTGAGGGATTAGCACGCTACCAAAATGTACAAGAATTACTGAATGCCATCAAGCAGTTCGTGGATTCTGAGGAGAACGAGGACAAATCACTAGCAACCTTTTTGCAATCGGTATCCCTGCTGACAAATGCCGACACGACCGAAGACCCGAACGATAAGGACAAAGTAACCTTGATGACCGTTCACTCGGCCAAGGGTCTAGAATTTAAACACGTATTTTTAGTAGGACTGGAGGAAGATTTGTTCCCGAGTCAAATGATGTTGCAAAGTCAGGCGGATCTTGAAGAGGAGCGTCGTTTATTTTACGTAGCCATCACACGTGCCGAAAAGAAATTAATGATTTCGTATGCGGAATCCCGTTACCAATTTGGACGCTTGAAGAGCTGTGAACCGAGTCGCTTCATTGACGAGCTCGACAGCACGTATTTGAAAATGGCGAAGACGCCGGGCAAGAAGGATACCAGCAATTTCCGACCGGTTCAGAAAACGGGCTTTGTGGAGAAGTCGACGAGTGCCAGTGCTGCGCAGTTAATTCAAAAGCCGAAGTTGAATACAAATTACCAGCATGTGCCTTCGGCGAATTTCGTTCAATCAGATCCGATGAGCTTAGCAGCAGGACAGCGTGTCGAGCATCAGAAGTTTGGTTTTGGAACAATACAGAAATTAGAGGTGAACGGCGCGGAGCGTAAGGCACATATCTTATTTGAACAAGGAGTAGGCGAAAAAACCTTGTTATTGAGTTTCGCGAAATTGATGATTATCGCTTAGCCGTATAAAATAAATGGGCCGGGCTGGACATGGTTGCTACCTCTGAAATTGTCGCGTATCCCTTGTTTAATCCATCGAAAGCCAAAGATTCCCCTTGGGGTTCAAGGACACTCGGCACAACACGAGGTTTACGACGTAATGCATCTGCTATGCTTTCTTCGGGTTTCTTCTTCCAATAGTAGATTTCCAAGTAATTCCGGATGATAATTTCTTCATTGGATGAAGCCATATTGCCGTCGGTGATGTAATACAATTGCTTCAATAGGCCCACATCGGAAGTTGGCACCGAAAAATTCAATTCACTAATAAATTCCGCCTGCTGAATACCTGATTTAGCAAACACATCTGCGGATAGACGATAAAGTCGTTTATGATCCTCCCGCTTGCTAATCAGAAATAGATCTCCACTTTTCTGGTCGATCAACATGCATTCCATATCTCGAGGGCCATCCGGCAAGGTAAATTCAACACTTTGCGTGGCATGAATAACGCGGCGAAGGGGATCTGTTAATTTTAAAGAAGGTTCTAGGAAACGATGAACGTGGTAGCTCGCATTTTGAGCTAAATTATCACCGATATCAGCAATATACAGGTAGGTTTGACCAGTACGGTTTTGCCAACGGCCCATCGCTTCCCAATCACGGTTTTTAAGACCCGTGAAGCTATATTCAGCTTTCCCTTGCCCAGATTCACTAACTAAAAACATGCGATTTAGATTCTCAGAATCATTAATTACCCAATAATGATCTGGATTCCGTTGGGAGGCGACCATCCCGGAAGCTTCATCTATCTCGATATTTTCTAAAATACCTAAATCCTTTGCCGACTGAAAATCGATGGATTCGTATACGCCATCCGCCACATAGAATGATTGGCTAGCCCAAATAAGCATTCCCACAACAAATACTTGTATGCGTGCGTTCAGTCTCATTTTTTTCGATAATAATAGAGATGAGGCTGGGTATTATCAGAAGATTCCGAAATCGTATAGTACCCAGAACCATCATGCGCAAAAGACACCCCTTCTCCCTGAGGTTCTAATTTATAGGGAACTGCCTTGGCGGAACGAAGCAATGCAGCAGGAATGCTCTCGCCAGATTTTCGTTTCCAATAATAAATACCAATGTAATTGCGAATCAGAATTTCTGAATTATCCGGGGATATACTGCCGCCTGTGATGTAATAAGCCTGTTGGATTTTGGCATCATTCGTAAAGGGAACCGAAAATGACAAATCTTGTACGTATTCAGCGGTTAAATTGGCCCCATTGACCACTTTCGCCGCTGCAATTTTATACAGCCGCTTATTATTTTCCCGCTTGCTGATTAGAAAAATATCTTTACTTTGCTGGTCGACAAGTATTGTCTCCATATCTCGGAAGCCATCCGGAAGTTGGAAGGTAATTTTTTTAACATCCGTCAACACCGTATAGGGATTGCTCGTAATCTTCAAATCTTTGAACCAATAAATGGAATACTTGGAATTATCTTGGAAATTATCACCAATATCAGCCACATAAACGGTGGCCGAACCATCTGATTCCCCCACAACGGCAATATCTTCCCAGTCGCGTTGAGTAGCTCCCTGTAACAAATATTCCTTTTTACCCTTACCCAGTGAATCGACGAGGTAAAGCATCGGGCCTTGTACATCAGAATCGTTCGTCACCCAGAAATATCCTGGATTTTTCCGACTGGCCGCTATGCCGGATGCTTCCAACAAGCGCGTATTTTCAAGTTCACCACGATCTATTGCTTCTGAATAGGAAGATTCGCCGGCTGTCGGATCGGTAGGATCTGGCATGACCTTAATACAAGCCGAGACAAGGAGGCTCAAAAAGAATACCGATAAATAGGGTATGCTTTTAGCTTTCATCAGACTTTTCGGTAGGAATTTGTGTGACAACAATCTTCTTGACGCGTCGCGCATCGACCGATTGTATTTTAAATTGAAAAGCCTCCAAACGCATTTCCTCGCCCGAATTGGGAATACGCCCAAATAATTCAATCATCAAGCCGCCCAAGGTTTCACTCTCCCCTTTGGCTTTTTCGAAATAAACGGGTTCTAAATCGAAGACCCGACTAAAATCATTCAAGGACGTTTTAGCCTCAAACAAAAACGTATTTTCATCTAAACGTTTGTAATCCGCAGTCTCATCGTCGAATTCGTCATTAATCTCACCCACAATCTCCTCGATAATATCCTCCATGGTAACCAATCCCTCCGTTTCGCCATATTCGTTAACCACGATAGCCATGTGTACGCGCTTCTCTTGAAAATCATAGAGCAAATCATCAATCTTCTTGTTCTCGGGAACAAAAAAGGGTTGATGTAACAAGGAAACCCAATCAAACTTTTCATCCTCCTCTACATGTACCAATAAATCTTTGATGTATAAAATTCCCTCAATCTTATCGATGGTTTCCTTAAAAACAGGCACACGTGAGTAGCCGTTTTTATTGATTTTATCCATCAATTCATGGAAATCCATTTCGGTATCAAAAGCCACAATATCCCTTCGAGCCTTCATCACCGACTTCACCGAGGTATTCCCAAAATTCAGAATACCCCGCAGGATATCCTTTTCCTGTTCGGTGGTGTTCTCATCCGTCGTAATCTCCAAAGCATGATTCAGCTCATGCGCCGTAAGCGTATAGGAACGCTTCTCAATGCGCTTTTCAATCAGATTCGAAATCCCTAGTAAGGTTTTGGAAAGTGGCGTGAAGACCAAAGTGAAAAATTGGATTAATGTAGCTGAGAACGTAGCAAACCGGATATTATTTTGCTGGGCCCAAACTTTTGGAATCAATTCCCCAAAAAAAGTAATCACAAAGGTTACCCCAAATAATAAAAACAAGGTTACCAAAAGCGTTTCCACAGACTGTGGCCCTAATATCATTTCCGTCAAATAATTAGACAGCGTAATGAAAATGATATTAACGAAGTTGATGGAAATCAATAAGGTCGCTAATAGTTGCTGTGGCTTATCCAATAAGGCGCTAACGACTTTTTCCGTAGGATTATCACTGTCGCGCAATGCGGCACGCTGGTCTGCATTCAAGGAAAAAAATGCAACTTCAGAACCTGCCAATAAAGCTGAAAGAAGAAGTAAGCCAATTAATATAATCCCGATAAATACGACGGAACTGATGTTCACGCTGGGATTAATAAAGGTTAATAAATGAATGGGAAAGGGGTCAGCCTCCATATATTTTGTGCACAGTACACACAAATTTAAGAAAAAGGGAATAGAGTCATCCTAAATTCCCTAAATCTTATTTAAAATTTAAAACGGCAAATCGTCGCCATCCTCTTGCATGACGCTCGGGAAAGGATTTGTATTTGGGGTTGTTGCTTGCAGATTCACAGCTTCAGGCTTAGGACGCTCAGGCTGCTCAGGACCTCGTTCATTTCGCCCACCAATTAGGTTCATATTCGTCGCACGAATTCGGTAACCCCGAACCGTAGCACCCGTTTTGTCTTGCCACTCCTCCGAACGAATTTTACCTTCAATATAAACTTGATTTCCCTTTTTCAGGTATTGCTCCGCGATGTTCGCTAGATTGTCCCACAACTCAACGCGATGCCATTCAGTCTGTTCTACCCGCTGCCCATCTTTCCCGGTATAAGACTCAGAGGTAGCAATGTTGATATTCGCTACTTTTACCCCATTCGGTAATGCCCGCACTTCAGGATCTCCGCCCAAATTGCCCAATAAAATCACTTTGTTTACGCCTGCCATAATTGTATCGTTTAAAGGTTAGGTAATTGAATAAGCAAATGTACATCATCTAGCTATCCAACAATTCCTTCAGGGCTAAATTATCAGTAATCAGATTTAATAACAACACAGGCTTGCCCATTTGCTCAAATTCTGATGACAAAATCCACTGGTGATCTTCGGGTAGTTCAAAACTAAATTTTTCGGGTAAACGGATTAAAAATGCCTGCGAAACAATTTTCTGATGACTTAAAACATGAATTCCCGGCGAGCTAAGGGGCAACATAAATGCCTTCATTAGTGACAAAAATGGATATAGTTCAATCGATTTATCCAAGTCCTCAGACTCCACACAGAAGAACTCCCAAAGCCCTTGCCAAATATCTTTTTTTTGTCGGCGATGAACCAAAATTTCGCCCCCCCTTTCGATAATAAAATACTGAAATTTCCGAATGCGTTGTGCTTTCGCCTTGGACTTGACGGGGAGTTCCTGGATACGATTATGTTGAAAAGCAAAACAACTGCCTACCAAAGGACAAGTATCACAAGAAGGACTGGGGCTGCATTGCAAGGAACCAAACTCCATAATCGCCTGATTAAATCGGGCGGGATCTGATTCAGGAATCAACTCCTGCGCAAGCGTGGTAAATTCCTTGCGAGCCGACGAATGCATGATGTCCGTTTCGATGCCAAAGTACCGTGCCAAAATCCGAAATACATTCCCATCCACGACGGGTGTGGCCTCATCGAAGGCAAACGAAGCAATCGCAGCAGCGGTGTAGGGCCCCACGCCGGGGAGTTTTATCAATTCCGCATACGAATTGGGGAAATTTCCATCGAGCGAATCCACCACATAGCGGGCTGTTTTGTGTAGATTTCTTGCCCGACTGTAATAGCCCAAGCCCTGCCAAAGTCGGAACAACGTGGTCTCATCTGCGGCAGCCAAATCATAAACACTCGGAAAAGCCTCGGATAACTTATAAAAATAGGGCAATCCTTGGGCGACCCGGGTTTGCTGGAGAATGATCTCCGACAACCAAATTAGGTAGGGGTCGCGGGTTTGGCGCCAAGGCAAATCACGCGCATGGCCCTTATACCAACTTAGGAGGCTATCAGCGAAGGGATGAAGAGGACTTTTTTTCATATACTATTCAAAGATAAGTTGCCCAACAGACGCAAAAAAATAAATATCACTTTTTCATTTGCCCCTTTTAAAGAAAAACCTTACTTTTGTGTCCCTTTTGAAAGCAAGAGGTGAAGAAAAAGAATTGACGAATAAATAAAGACTCATTACCGTGACTAAGGCAGATGTAATTGCTGAGATTTCCAGCAAAACAGGGATTGAAAAGAACGATGTATCTAAAACGCTTGAAACTTTCTTTGAAGTAGTAAAAGACAACCTAGCGAAACAAGAAAATATTTATGTTCGTGGATTCGGAAGTTTTATCAACAAGAAAAGAGCGAAGAAAATCGCCCGTAATATTTCCAAAAACACGTCAATAACCATAGATGAGCACTATGTGCCTAGCTTTAAGCCGGCGAAAGTGTTTATTGAACAAGTTAAAACCAGCACTGACCCTGCGAAGGCTTAATTCATTTTGAATAAGTTTAATAGGTCGATAAAATGAAGAAGACAACAGCCATCATTTTATTTATTGGCCTAGCCATTAGTGCACTCCTTTTCCAATTACCCAAAGGAAATGTGAGTAATAAGACGGCAAACTCCGTGGCAGGAGGGGCAAATCGGGATGCGGCAGCAAATGAAGCAGCCCCGAAAGAGTCTGAATCAAGCCATGCAACGCCTTTAACAGCCGCGCAACAAAAACAAATTGCGGGTTTAAAAGTAAACCTTCAACAAGCCAAAACAGAGGCCCAACAAGTTTCTGCATTGGAAAAACTCGCCGCAGCATTCATAGGCGCGGACAAATACGATAGTGCTGCGTATTATGCAGCTGATTTTGCCGAAAAGCATGCGACATTACCGCATCTGTTACGTGCAGGTCAATTGTATTTTGAGGCCCAAACCTATGCGATTAATGCCCAGAAAGGGCAAAAAATGGGTGAAAAGGCGCGAGTGTACTTTGAAAAAGCGTTATCAATCGATCCGAATAACCTGTTGGTAAAAACGAATCTAGCGATGACTTATGTAGATACACCTACTCCCATGAAGGGCATTAGTCTTTTACGGGAAGTGATTGAACAGGAGCCGACTTTCGTGCCGGCGATCTTCAACTTAGGTATATTAGCCATTAAATCGAATCAGTTTGGCAAAGGCCAAGAACGATTCACACAAATATTGAAGCTGGAACCTACCAACTACAAAGCCGCCTTAAACCTCGGTTATTGTTTGGCCCAGTTAGATAAAAAAGAAGAGGCGAAGAAGATCCTCAAGCGCGTTTTAAACGAAAGTAAAGACGCTGAGGAAACGAAAGCCGCGAAAGAATTGCTCGCAGAAATGCAGCATTAAATACGGTAGAGGTATCAATGGATATCTTCACAAAAATAGAAAAGCTGAAAGTCAGCTTGGTAAATTATTAAAAACTTAAACGCTAAAAGCTATGCCTTGCGGAAAGAAAAGAAAACGTCACAAGATTTCAACACACAAAAGAAAAAAACGTCTTCGTAAGAATCGTCATAAGAAGAAATAATATACGGTTAACAGTTTCATTCTGAGATTGTATGATAAACCCAAGAACAGGCATTTTATTCAACAATAAATAGCCTGTTTTTGGCGTTTAATTTCCTATATAGTTCATATTCGGGCAAACGCCCTTATAAAACATTCTTCTTGTCAACATTGTGAGTAATGAATTGATCATTAATTCTACGCCCAAGGGTGATAGAATAGCCCTTTTGCAAGACAAAAGGATCGTCGAATACCACATTGAACAATCGGAACCTCAATTCTCCGTAGGAGATATTTATTTAGGTACGATTAAAAAACTGGTATCCGGATTAAACGCCGCATTTATTGATATCGGTTATGAGAAAGATGCATTCTTGCATTACCATGACCTAGGCCCTAATTTAGCCACACTCCAAAAATTCACACGCGATGTCCTTAACAAAAAAGGGAAAAACATCAAGTTGGAAAACTATAAGTTGGAGACCGAAATTGACAAATTAGGCAAAATCGATAAAGTACTGACTCGCGGACAATTGGCACTCGTGCAAGTTGTCAAAGAGCCTATCTCAACGAAGGGACCACGCCTTTCTTGCGATATTTCCATTGCTGGACGCTTCTTGGTCTTGGTGCCATTTTCAAACGGGGTGAATATCTCCAAGAAAATCACCTCGAAAGCCGAGCGTAACCGCCTTCAAAAATTGATGACGTCCATTAAGCCCAAAAATTATGGGGTTATTGTACGTACGGTAGCTGAAGGGAAAGCGGTGGAAGAAATGGAGCGCGACTTAAAAGAGTCGATCGCGAAATGGGAGGAGGGCATCAAGAAATTGGTGGATGCGAAACCTACTGAGCGTATCATCGGAGAAATGAGCCGGGCAACTTCTATGTTGCGTGACTTATTAAATAACGATTTCGACAATGTGATTGTGGATAGTCAAGAGCTTTACAACGAAGCAAAGGATTATGTACATAACGTAGCTCCTGAAAAAGAAAAAATCGTCAAACTTCACACAGGTAAAACAAAGTTATTCGAACAAGTAGGCATCGAAAAGCAATTGAAAATGCTTTTTGGCCGTTCGGTATCATTACCTGGTGGAGGGTATTTGATTGTAGAGCATACCGAAGCCTTACACGTCATTGATGTCAATTCAGGGAACAAGTCCAACTCGGAGGAGGATCAAGAGGCTACGGCTTTAAGTGTCAACCGAGAGGCTGCCAAAGAGATTGCTCGTCAGTTGCGTTTGCGTGATATGGGGGGAATCATTGTGATCGACTTCATCGACATGAAGAAGGCCGAAAATCGCAAGTTGATTCAAGACATCATGCGCGATGAAATGCGTGGAGATCGTTCGAAGTATACGATTCTTCCGTTGACGAAATTCGGTTTGATGCAAATTACGCGTCAACGTGTTCGTCCGGAAATGAATGTTTCTACGCATGAAACCTGCCCGAGTTGTGGCGGTACCGGGACCATTACGGCGAGTATTGCGGTTTCTGAAATCGTTGCCCAGCATGTGGAGCATTTGGTGTTGAAGCAAAACGAAAAGAAATTGACCATTTTGGTTCATCCTTTCTTGCATGCTTATTTTACGAAAGGATTCCCATCCATTCGTATGAATTGGTTTTTCAAATACAAAACCTGGATTTCCATCATGGAAGACTCCTCGTTTGGCATTACAGAATTTAAATTCTTAAACCAAAACGGAGATGAAATTGAAATCTCATCTTAGGATACTCATTTTTTTATTCCTAACTACCCCATTGGCCTTTCAAGCGGAAGGCCAATGGTGGAAGTTAACGGAAGAAGCTGAAAAAGAGCGCTCGAAAGGCATGCTTCTTTTAACCTCAGAAGTACAGATTGAGGCCACCACGGCGATTAATCAGATGTATAATTTTCACTTTCCTGAGGCAGAGCGCGAATTCAATTACCTAAAAGTTAAATACCCCAATCATCCCCTTCCTGATTTTCTATTGGGACTCATGCAATGGTGGAAAATTGTCCCTAATACAGGTAACGAAGTCTACGATGAACGCCTGATTGAATACATGGATAATAGTATTTCAAAGGCCGAGAAAATCTGGGATGATACCGAAAACCCTGAGGCGGCCTTCTTCATGGCAGCAGCCTATGGCTTTAAGGGACGTTTACATGCTGAGCGTAAGAATTGGACACGTGCGACATTGGCAGCAAAAAATGCACTTAAATACCTGGAATACTCCCGTAATTTTGCCGATTTCAGTCCTGAATTAATGTTTGGAGACGGTCTTTACAATTACTATTACCATTTCATCAAACAAAACTTCCCTCTTCTGCGTCCCGTGCTTTGGTTATTCCCCAAGGCAAACAAAACGCAAGGTATTGCGCAGTTGGAAAAAGTAAGTTACCAAGCCTTCTACACTCGGACCGAGGCGCGTTACTTTCTATTACAGATCTATGCCATGGAAAATATGACAGATAAGTCATACGATATGGCAAAATATACACACGAGAATTTTCCAGATAATCCGTTCTTTCATCGTTACCACGCACGTGCGGCATTCATACAAGGCCGAATGGACGAGGCAATGGAGCTATCCAAGGAAATCTTAAATCGCATTGCGCAACATCAAGTAGGATATGAGGCAGTCTCGGGTCGATATGCGAGTTATATTTTGGGCTATTATCAACTCTATGTTTATAAAAACCGAGTGGACGCCAAACAATATTTTAAGCAATGCATGGAATTCAGTAAGCAAACTGATGCGATGGAATCAGGCTATTATTGGGCATCGGTACTTGGATTAGCACGAATTGCTTTCCAAGAAAATGATTACGACCAAGCGGTTGATTATTGCAAGGAGGTGTTAGACAAGGCAGAAAAGAAATCGGCCCAACATACTGAAGCAAAAAAATTATTATCGGAAGCTAAAAAAGCGAGACGAAAAAGGAAATAAAGGCAAGTGGGGCATGTACGGAAATTCGTACCTTTGCTTGTAAATGAACATGAACGCAACAATACTAAAAAAATATTTTCCGGACATAACCGAACAGCAAGAAGCTCAGTTTAATCAGCTCATCCCCTTATACAAAGAATGGAATGAGAAAATAAATGTGGTTTCTCGCAAGGATATTGAAAATTTGATGTTGCATCATGTCTTGCATTCGCTCGCGATTGCGAAATTCCTTCCCTTCCGACCGGGCACGGAGGTTCTCGATGTGGGAACCGGTGGCGGTTTTCCGGGTATTCCCTTAGCGATATTATTCCCCGAAACCCAATTTCTATTAGTGGATAGTATTGGGAAAAAAATCAAAGTGGTAGAGGGTGTCGCGGAAGCGCTCGGATTAAGCAATGTCGAGGCAAAGCACATGCGCGCAGAAGATGTAGATCATGATTTTGAGTTTATCGTTAGTCGGGCAGTTACCCGCCTAACACCCCTATATTATTGGGTGAAAAAGAAAATCAGCCCCAATCATTTCCATACCAAACGTAACGGCTTATTGTTGCTGAAAGGGGGTGATTTAACGGAAGAAATCGCTGAATTAGGAAAAAAGGTTACCGTAACGGACCTGACTAGCTATTTTCAGGAGGATTTTTTTGAGACCAAAAAACTCGTTTACGTCCCGATGTAAATCCTATGCAGAAACGATCCGTCGCTTTATGTACGTACAACGGTGCTGAATTCCTTTCAAAGCAATTGGAATCCATCAAACAGCAAACCATGCCTATACATGAGATGGTCGTGTGCGATGATGGATCCTCCGATGAAACGTTGGCAATTCTTGAGCGATTTAGTAAGCAGGTCGCCTTTCCAGTCACTGTCCATCGCAATCCTAAAAATTTAGGAAGTAGCAAAAATTTCGAACAATGCTTGAGATTATGCCAAGGAGATTTAATCTTTCTTTGTGATCAAGATGACGTTTGGATGCCCGAAAAGGTAGCGAGAATCGTTCAATATTTGGAAGCTCATCCCGAACATGAGGCAGTATTTTCCAATGCCACGATGATAGATCAGGCCGGATTCCCGACTGGGAAAACGTCATTTGAACAAATCGAGTTTACGAATGAGGTACAGTCGCAATGGCTCCAGGGTGCTTCGTTTCGAATTTTACTAAAAGGCTATATTGTTACGGGAGCTGCCTTAGCCATCAAGAAAAATGCTTTGGCAAATATATCGCCGGTTCCCATGATTACGAAAGAGCTTATACACGATGGCTGGATCGCCCTGAACCTGAGCATTCAAAATCAAATCGGATTTATTAAGGACTGTTTGATTCAGTACCGTGAACATTCTAACCAACAAGTTGGATTCAAAAGTAAGCCTCCACGTGTTTCTTTACTAAAGCGGTTCACCCGAGCCAGGGAAGAAAAACTGGTTGGCCTTCGAAAAAAAGCCGAAATCGCAAAGGCACTACTTACCTACTTTGAAAGTCGGCCTGAAATTGCCGAATCCATCATCCCTGCCTTGCGCGCCAGGGAAGGCTTCTACAACATGCGAGCTACATTGCCCAACAATCGCATAGCGAGAATCTTGCCTATTTTACGATATGCAATGAAAGGATCCTACCAACTCGAAGAAGGGGGCAAATGGTGGCGGCCTATCTTAGGTGATTTAGTTGAATAGGCATGGAAAAGGTAGCAATCGTCATCCCCATATATCGAACACAGTTAAATCACGAGGAAATCCTTTCGCTGACGCAATGTTTGAAGGTATTGAGTAAATATCCTATTCGATTTGTAGGACCCAAGTCCTTAAGCATTGAATTTCTGAAGCCGTGGATTGAACAAGTTGAGATCATTCGATTTGAGGATAAGTACTTTAAAAGCCCAAAAACCTACAACAAGCTTTTAACTAGTCCGATCTTTTACGACGCATTTGTAAACTTTGAATACATTTTAATTCACCAATTGGATGCGTATGTGTTTGAAGACCAACTTCTCGAATGGTGTGCTAAGGGATATGATTACATCGGAGCCCCCAAATTAAGAAAGCACCATTTGTCAAACACGTATTCCTGCCAACCGGTTTTGCTAAACGGGGGCTTGTCCTTACGCAGAGTCAAACCGATCCTACGGTACATCAAAATTTATCAACTATTTTTTCGAGAATGGTTGGCCAATGAAGATGCCATGTTTTCGTTTGCCCAACGCCGGGTTTATCCTTTCCGATTTCTTCTCAAACTTCCGAGTTGGCAAGAAGCATTATCCTTTGCGATTGAACAAAACCCTGAAACGAGTATGCGTTTGCTGGGTAAATTACCTTTTGGTTGTCATGCATGGGAACGCTATAACCCAAAATTCTGGAAGAGGTATATTCAAAACAAATAATTCCGCTTTGAGATAAGCAATCTTATGATTCGAATAACATGCGAATCGAACGAACTTTTCGACGAGAAATCGGAATGATTTCGTCATTGATTAATCGAATAGCCTTTTGCGATTTAAAGTCGATGTGACGAATGGCCGCCGGATTAATTAAGGCCGACTTAGACGGACGTATAAATCCACCAAGCTCCAATACATCCGCAAAATATTTTAGGGTACGACAGGATAAAAATTTTCGTCCGTCCTTTAAAATGACATGTGAATAGTTCCCTTCTCCCCGAACAAGTAATATATCGAAGGCCAACACTTCGGTTCCATCCAAAACGAAGGCAGGTAATGTGACTAACTTTTCTTCAAACATCATAAATTTAATTAACAACTTCCAGGACTAGGATTATTCGAAATTAGACTTCTCTAGAGCGAAAAAGTAATAGAATTGAGTTATTTGCGTTATTGCTGATTTTTGGGCTCAAATCGTTTATTAAAAGGTTAATTTAAAATTGCGAACAATATGTAAAAACGCATTTTATTACTTTAAAGAAGCTTAAATGGGTTCTATGCTTTTGGTTAAATTAACCCAAACGGGATAGGCTGTGTCAGAAAAAGTGATAATATTGTTGAAAAGATAGACAGATATAAAAATGAAAACGAGACGATTTGGACGAACGAATTGGGAGGTAAGTGAGATGGGCTATGGCATGTGGGGCTTGGCTGGTTGGACAGGATCAGATATTAAAGAGGTGAATGACTCGCTCGAATTAGCTGTTGAGTTGGGCGCCAATTTTTTCGATACGGCCTGGGGTTATGCCGAAGGAAAAAGTGAGCAAATTTTAGGGGGGGTGATCAAAAGACATCCCGAGAAAAAACTATATGCCGCCACAAAAATTCCACCTAAGAATTTTACCTGGCCATCGAAATCTCATTTTAAGCTAGAGGAGTGTTTTCCTGCAGACCACATCATTGAGTATACCGAGAAGAGTTTGAAAAATTTGGGTGTCGAGCAAATTGACCTTCAACAATTTCACGTTTGGGAAGATGCATGGGCTACCCATGAGGAATGGCAAAAAGCTGTCGAACAATTAACGGCACAGGGGAAAGTTGCCCATTGGGGAATTTCCGTAAACCGTTGGGAGCCCAACAACTGCCTAAATACGCTTGAAACTGGATTAATCTCTTCCGTACAGGTCATCTACAATATATTCGATCAAAACCCGGAAGATTTACTGTTCCCTTTATGTCAGAAGTTGGATGTGGGTATTATTGCCCGCGTTCCTTTCGATGAGGGTAGTTTGACGGGACTTATGACCTACGAAACGACTTTCCCGGCGGATGATTGGCGATCCACCTATTTTGTACCTGAGAATTTAATTTCGAGTGTCGACCACGCCAATGCCTTGAAACCCTTGGTTCCTGAAGGAATGAATTTGCCCGAAATGGCTTTACGTTTTATCCTTTCGAACCCGGATGTAGGAACGATAATTCCCGGAATGAGAAAACAGAATCACGTGCGCAGCAACATCGCTTGCTCAGACGGAAAAGGATTGAACGATTCCTTAGTAAAAGAATTACGCGCGCATCGCTGGGATCGCCAACCTACTGAATGGTCCCAATAGCTTGATCAAATAATTCTTTTAGCTTCGGCTCTTCTCGGAATCCCGATGTTTTTTGGAGCAGTTTCCCCTTGTGGAAAACCAAAAAGCTCGGGATTTCGTCTATTTCGTGGGCTTGCAAAATCGCTTGGTTCCCATCAGCTTCTACTTTGATGACACGAACTTTACCTTGAAATTCACCAGCAAGCTTGTCGACGATCGGCATCATTTTCAAACAAGGAGCACACCATTTCGCATAAAAATCCACCACGACCGCCTCATTTTCTTTGGTTAGTTTATCAAAATCTGCCAAACTCCAAGCCGCATCGTGTTGAACAATCGGTACACCTTCCAAGGGTTTCATTTTCGTTGTCCATTTGAGATAGCCCCCTTTCAACTCCGTGACTTGATAGCCCTTTGCGCGTAATATTTCCGCTGCCTGCGCAGATCGACCCCCCGAGAGGCAATACACAAATACAGGTTTATCTTTGGGTAATTGATCGACTTCCTCGCTGAATTTGGGAGAGCGGAAATCGATGTTTTTTGCTTGTGGCAAATGACCTCCACCATATTCCCCCGAAGTGCGTACATCCAATAAATAGGCGTTCGGCGTGGATGCTAATTTTTGCGAAAACGATTCAACCTCAAGCACTTGTGAAAATAATTCACCAGATAGTAAAGTCAAAAACAGGATTAGAAGGGAATATTTTTTCATTTTAGAAGGATGCCAGGTTATAAAATCATGAATAAACACAAAATCCACGAAAATTATCCAAATTTTGCGTTATTTTGCAAGGCAATTTAAGCAATTACATCGTAATCATTTATTCACAATAACAATAAAAAGATGAGTGCAATACAGTACGTACACGCCAGACAAATTTTAGATTCCCGCGGAAATCCTACAATCGAAGTTGATATCAAAACCGAAGACGGTGCTTTCGGAAGAGCAGCCGTTCCTTCAGGAGCTTCTACAGGTATCCACGAAGCAGTTGAGCTTCGCGATGAGGACAAATCAGTTTACGTAGGTAAAGGAGTTTTAAAGGCGGTTGAAAACGTAAATAGAGCTATTGCTGAAGAATTATGGGGCTTAGAAGTTTCTGAGCAAAACATGATCGACCGTTTAATGATTGAATTAGATGGTACTTCAAACAAAGGAAAATTAGGAGCTAATGCGATTTTAGGTGTTTCGATGGCAGTTGCGAAAGCAGCGGCACAAGAAGCAGGCTTACCATTATATCGCTACATCGGTGGTGTTAACGCAAATACATTACCCGTTCCAATGATGAACATCTTGAATGGTGGTTCACACGCGGACAACTCAATCGACTTCCAAGAATTCATGGTTATGCCAGCGAAAGCGGAGTCATTCTCACATGCTTTACGCATGGGTACAGAGGTTTTCCATGCATTGAAAGGTGTGTTGAAATCAAAAGGGTATTCAACCAACGTAGGTGATGAAGGAGGATTTGCTCCAAACATCAAGTCGAATGAAGAGGCCATTGAAATCGTATTGCAATCTATTGAGAAAGCAGGCTACAAGCCAGGTGAGGAAATCTTCATCGCTATGGATGCTGCTGCATCTGAATTCTACGATGAGAAAACAGGTCTTTATACCTTCAAAAAATCAGATGGTAAGCAATTGAATAACATGGAAATGGCTGCTTACTGGCAGACATGGGCGAACAAATACCCAATCATTTCGATTGAAGATGGTATGGCGGAAGACGATTGGGCTGGTTGGGCTGAGCAAACGAAATTGATCGGTTCGAAATGCCAATTGGTCGGAGACGATTTATTCGTAACAAACGTGAAGCGTTTACAAGAAGGTATCGAAAAAGGTGTTGCCAATGCTGTGTTAGTAAAAGTAAACCAAATTGGTTCATTAACGGAAACAATTGATACTGTTAACTTGGCGAAACGTAACTCGTACAAAAACATCATGTCACACCGTTCCGGTGAGACGGAAGATGCGACGATTGCCGACTTAGCAGTAGCGTTGAACACAGGACAAATCAAAACGGGTTCTGCGTCACGTTCTGACCGTATGGCGAAATACAACCAATTGTTGCGTATCGAGGAAGAATTAGGAGCAAACGCTTACTTCCCTGGTTTAAATTTCTAAGATAAATGGAGCGCATCAAGCAGCTTTTTCTTGGTCAAAACCGATTCTATTGGATTTCCGCGAGCATCCTCTTCGTGTGGATGTTCGTATTGGATTCCAATGATATTACAGTTCAGTTTAGACTTTGGAATGAATTACGGCAGCTTGAGAACGAGAAGGTATATTACCAACAAAAAACCAAGGAACTTCAAAAGGAGCGCCGTTTGGTTATCGGGAATCCTTCCTTACTCGAAAAATATGCGCGCGAAAAATATCTGATGCGGAAACCCAAAGAGGATATTTTCGTGATTGTGGATGAAAACAATCAACCCATTGAACACTAATAAAAAAGCCCTTCGTCTGAAGGGCTTTTTTTATATCTTAATATCTTTACTCGAAATCGCTGCCTTCTCCGCAGGATTACCTTTCCAAATACTCCAAGGATCCGTTTTTTGACGCGTTAAGTTTGCTCCCATGGCAATTAGCGTACCCTCACCCAATACGGTTTGATCACGAATTGTTGCGTTTACACCCACAAAACAATAATCACCTACTTGGCATCCCCCAGACAAAACTACATGGGAGGTGAAAAATACGTGATTCCCTATATTACTGTGATGACCAATGTGATTCCCTGACCAAAGCACCACATCATTTCCAATGCTTACATAAGGTTGAATCGTATTATCTTCCAAAATGAAACAATTCTCACCAATTTTATCCGTTAGGACGGTAGCATGGGAGGATACATAGGAAATAAACGAATACCCCTTCTCGAGTCCTTGTTCGTATACACGAGCACGCACTTGGTTCATGTTTCTTTCCGTCATTGGGGCAAAAAACTTATATTCCGAAGGTGAATATACTTGCTCAACCGTCTCAAACGGAACCAAAGGTAGACCGTGAAAAGTGGGTTCATGTATATAATCTTGCTCAACCGTAAATGCAACCACCTCGTGTTCTGAGTCGTTTTGCAAATAATAGAGCGCTAATTCGGCAGTACGGGTATTACCAAATAGGATAACTTTAGCCATAGATCAAATTAAAGCAATAAAGGTAGATAGAGAATCGCTAATTAACGTTGTATTCACATAGGTTATTTATTGAACGGTCTAATTTATACGTTAGCGCCCAATTCCATCCCCTAAAACAAAGGTGTTCCCGTCATTTCTTTCGGCTGTGCAACACCCATTAATTTTAAGATGGTTGGTGAAACATCCCCTAACTTTCCATTTTGAAGTGTCGGCTTAAAATCATTATCTACCAAGATACAAGGCACCAAATTTGTCGAGTGTGCCGTATTCGGTGTGCCATCCTCATTCATCATGACATCTGCATTTCCATGGTCGGCAATAATGACAAATGAATATCCATGCGCTAATCCTGTTTTTACCACGGCTTCCGCACATGCATCAACCGTTTCAACTGCTTTCACGACGGCTTCAAAAACACCGGTATGTCCAACCATGTCGGGATTTGCAAAGTTCAAGCAAACAAAGTCTACTTCCTCTTTTTCTAATTCTGGGATTAACGCATCACGTAAGTCGGCCGCCGACATCTCCGGTTGTAGATCGTAAGTAGCCACCTTCGGTGAATTACGCAAGATGTTTTGTTGGCCCTCAAACAATTGTTCACGCCCTCCCGAAAAGAAGAAGGTTACGTGTGGATATTTCTCCGTTTCCGCAATCCGAATTTGTTTTTTACCCGCTCCTTCCAGCACCTCGCCCATGGTCATTGGTAGATTGGAGTCATTAAAAATCACCTTCACATTTTGGAATTCTTTATCGTATTCCGTCATGGTCAAGTAATACAAATCCAATTTATGCATATTTTCCTCGTGGAAATCGCGTTGCGTTAAGGCCTGCGTGATTTCCCGTCCACGGTCTGTTCGGAAGTTGAAGCAAATCACCACATCTCCCGTTGCAATTTTCGCCAAAGGCTTTCCATCCGCGTCCGTCGCAATAATTGGCTTGATAAATTCATCCGTTACTCCGGCATCATAACTCGCTTGGATAGCGGCTAAAACATCTTGCGTAGGCGTACCTTCCGCATCAACCATCGCATGGTAGGCAAGGGCAATACGTTCCCAACGGTTATCACGATCCATCGCGAAATAACGACCTGTCACAGAAGCAACTGCACTACCTGTTTGCTTGGTGTGATTCACTAAATCGGTCATGAATTTCATGCCCGACTTCGGATCTGTATCACGCCCATCGGTAAATGCATGAACGAAAACGTTGGATAAACCTGCCTCTGAAGCGGAAGTTAATAAGGACTTCAAGTGTTCGATGTGTGCGTGCACACCACCATCGGAAACAAGGCCCATGAAATGAACCGATTTGCCTTCCTTCTTCGCATATTCAAACGCTTTGGCTAATTCGGGTTCTTGGCCCAGCGTGTTTTCACGAACGGCTTTGTTGATACGTACTAAGTTTTGATATACGACGCGACCTGCACCTAGGTTCATGTGACCCACTTCGGAATTACCCATTTGACCTTCAGGAAGACCTACTGCCTCACCGGATGCCTCTAATTTAGAATGTGCATATTTCGAATATAGGGAATCGATAAAGGGAGTTTTGGCAGCATCAATCGCTGAAACTTTTGGGTTGGTAGCAATTCCCCAACCGTCTAAAATCATGAGTACGACTTTCTTATTCACGGGTATATCATTTAAATTATCGGACAAAAATAGCCAAAAAGCTATAAACGAGCACGCATTTGTTTGGCTAATGCCAAAATATCGCCACCTTCGATGGTTTTAGTGGGCGAACCAAAAATAGCGGCCTCCAACATCGCTTCGCCCAATTCACGCAAGGTACAAGCTGAATTCGGAGCCACTCGTTTTAAGATGGGGAACATCCAATTAATGTACTTGTAAAATTTCAAGGCATTTTTCAAGCCCGGTGTGGGCTGGATCATCGCCGGACGGAAGGAGTAATAGTCGGCAAACCCGAGCTTTGAAAGGTCATTTTCGGTTTTGCCTTTCACGCGTGCCCAGGCCAAACGCCCTTGTTCCGTGCTGTCAGTCCCTGCTCCCGAAATATAACTAAACGACATGTTGGGATTTTCTGCCTGTAAAACCTTGCCAAAGCCTAAAGTTAAATCATAGGTTTTTTGCTTGTATTCGTCGGCATTCATACCCACCGAGGAGACACCCAGGCAAAACAGACAGGCATCGTATCCTTTGACTACCGATCGAATTTCCTCAGGCTGGAGAAAATTAGGTAATAGATATTCTTTGAGTTTGGGGTGTGACACACCGCAAGGCTTCCGATTAATAACGAGCACCTGACTGACAAAGGGCGATTGCAAGGCTTCGTGCATGACACCTTCCCCGACCATGCCGGTAACGCCGGTAATGATTAATTGCTTTTTTGGAATTTCCATTGTAGAATTGAATATTATTTAATAACCTGTTTAATGACTTCAAGACGAAACTTCCTTCAACAAGCTGGACTAGCGACTGCCGCGAGTAGCTTGTTATCTTCTGCCAAAACACCCATGACTTTTATTCATCACGTTTTATTTTGGGCTAAAAATCCGGGCAATGACGCTGAAAAAGCACAATTACTTACCGCTTTAAAGCAGTTAGGCACCTTACCTATGATTCAATCGGCTCACGTAGGTAGACCCATCGTGACTGAATTTGACAAAGGCGCCACGGATGGAAGTTATACTTTTTCGGTCGTTTTAGTATTCGAAAACGCAACAAAAGAATCTGAATACCTCTACCACCCCTTGCACAAGAAGTTCATCGATGACAACAAGCATCTTTGGGGAAAAGTTCAAGTAATCGATTCGGAATTAATCTAAATTAGTCGGAAAGTGAATTGTCTGCTTTATTTCATGGCCCTACCTTTAGGGCATGAAAGCGCACAGCCGAAAATTTTATCAAATTATACGTACCAAGCTCAATTTAGCGGAGCAGGATGGCTTGAAGTTTATACAAGGCATACAAGATGAAATTGACGATAAAACGACCGAATTCGTAACCAAAGATTACATGCGTCAGGCTATATCCGAGGCCAAAAGTGATTTGATTAAATGGATGTTTGTTTTTTGGATGGGGCAAGGTGCCGTGACCTATTTGATTGTTTCAATGTTAATTAAAAACTGATAATTTGAGAACCATGCGAGTTTCGAATTGACCCCTAATGAGGCATTATATAAGTTTACAGCATGGAAGCGAAATCAATTCAATTGTATCAATTAGCGCATAAAAAACTCCACTTGGTGGAAAAAGATGCCATGGAATTTGTGAATATTATCGAGGAAACGATCGAAGATCGGACGAAGAACTTTGTGACCAAAGAATATTTGGATGTCCGACTGATGGAGTTAGAACTAAAATTAATTACCAAGATTGCCGAGTCAGAAAAAAATATTCTACGGTGGATGTTTACTTTTTGGATTGGACAATTGGCGGTAATGGTCGGATTTCTATACCTATTTGTCAAGCACTAGGATTTTCGTTTGGCGAGGAAAAACATACCAATCACGGAAAAACCCAACATTATAATACTAACGAAATCTTGCCAACGCATCGCCTCCGGATGATTTATGAGATTAGCCCAGGAGGCTGCTTGACTACCGGTCCATAAGGCAATGAGCGTCCTAGGAAGCATACCCAAAGTCCCTCCGATAAAAAATTGCCGCAAAGGAACACCCAAAAAGGCCATTAAGGCATTGGTGATGGCAAAGGGGAAGATGGGGGATAGTCGGGCTAAAAACACCCAAGCAAACGATTGAGCCTGAACATTCGACAGGAATTCACTGGCTTTAAATTTCGTTCGAATTAATTCGATGAGCGCGTCCCCCTTCATTTTGCGGGCTAGGCCATAGCCCAATATGGATGCGATGGCATAGGCAATAATTAAAGGGAACAAGCCAGACCAGCCCCAGAGATAGCCCGTGAATAAGGCAAAAAAGGTGGTAGGGCAAAATGCCAAGCCCATAATAAATATGGCTGAAATCCAGAATAACACGAATTCCATGATCGAAAAACTCGTGAAGAAACTGGGGTTCGCGAGTGCAAAATAACCGAGTAATAGGCTAGATAGAACAGGTAGAGCACCCATCCAAATGAGGTATAAGGTTTCGAGAAGAATTCGTCGGTTGGGAAGCATAAGGCCAACAAATATACGCTTCTTTTCATAATCCAAGCCCTTTTAACTACCTTTGCAGGGCATTTTGCCCATTTAAAATTCGTCCATGGAAATCGCAATCATCAAATACAACGCCGGAAATGTGCAATCGGTTATGTACGCCTTGGACCGGATTGGGGTAAAATACCAATGGACGGATGATGAAAAGACGATTCAATCGGCCGACAAAGTGATTTTTCCCGGAGTAGGCGAAGCCAGTACAGCCATGTCCTATTTGCGGGAGAAAGGGTTGGACCAACTCATACCGAGCCTCAAACAACCCGTATTAGCAACTTGCATTGGCATGCAGTTGTTATGCAAGGAATCCGAAGAAAACACCACCACTTGCATGGGAGTTTTTGATGTTTCCGTAAAACGATTTGTGAGCACTGACCTCAAAATACCGCATGTTGGCTGGAATTCCATCCAGGCGCAGGGCGAAAATGCCTTGATGCAGGGCCTGAAAAAGGAGGAATATGTATATTTCGTGCACTCGTATTATGCACCTGTAAATCCCTATACGACAGCGGTTTGTGATTATACCCAACCTTTCTCGGCGATGTTGCAAAAAGATAATTTCTACGCGGCGCAATTCCACGCAGAAATCTCCGGCATGGCTGGGCAAAAAATTATTCAAAACTTCTTAGCGCTTTAATCCTATGTTCCAACTCATCCCGGCCATCGACATTATCGGAGGACAATGCGTTCGATTAACGCAAGGAGATTACCAACAAAAGAAGGTATATAGTTCGGATCCCTTGGAAATCGCGAAGGCGTTTGAGGGGGCGGGAATTCAGCGACTGCATTTGGTCGACCTAGATGGCGCCAAAGCAAAGGAGATCGTGAATGCGGCGGTTCTGGAACGAATCGCAAAAAACACTTCCTTGCATATCGATTTCGGGGGAGGCGTACAGTCAGATGAAATGATCGACCGCGCTTTTTCAGCTGGGGCTGCTCAAATAACAGCAGGCAGCATTGCCGTTCGGAATCCCGAAATGGTGCATGGGTGGTTCAAAAAATACGGTACCGATAAGATTATTTTAGGAGCTGATGCGCACAAGGAGCAAATTGCGGTGTCAGGATGGCAAGAAAATTCAAACATTTCGATCTATGATTTTCTGACTGACTATCAAAATGCGGGTGCACAATATGTCATCTCCACCGATGTAGCGAAGGACGGATTATTGCTGGGGCCGAGCTTTGATTTATATGAAAAAATCCAAGCGGACAATCCAGGCTTACATATTATTGCGAGTGGAGGAGTGGCCAACATGCAGGATTTAGAACGATTAAGAGCCATGAATTTGTTTGGCGTTATTGTCGGGAAAGCCTTTTATGAGGGCCGCATTACCTTAGAAGATTTAGCTCAATTTGCCAAAGAATCCCTATGCTAACGAAACGAATTATACCCTGTTTGGACATCAAAGAAGGTCGGACGGTTAAAGGGACCAACTTTGTGGATTTGCGGGATGCCGGCGACCCGGTGGAGCTGGGGGCATTATATGCCGAACAAGGGGCGGATGAATTAGTCTTTTTAGACATCACAGCGACGGTGGATAACCGGAAGACTTTAGTGAATTTAGTCCGCGAGGTTGCCAGGCACGTGAATATCCCTTTTACAGTGGGCGGTGGAATCAGTTCCATCGAAGATGTGTCCGCCTTATTGAATGCGGGTGCCGATAAGGTATCGATTAATTCTTCTGCAGTCCGCCGACCGGAACTTGTGGATGAGCTAGCGTTACAGTTTGGCTCCCAGTGCATCATCGTCGCAATTGATACGCGCTTCGTAGATGGGAATGATTGGGTACATACGCATGGAGGGCGAAAAATCACCAACATCCAAACATTGCAATGGGCAAAAGAAGTGGAATCTCGGGGTGCGGGAGAAATTTTACTTACCTCCATGGATGCAGATGGAACGAAAGCGGGATTTGCGAATGATTTAACGAGTCGAGTATCCGCTCAATCATCGATTCCCATTATTGCCTCCGGTGGTGCGGGTACCATGGAAGACTTTTATGAGGTATTTACTATGGGAAAAGCGGATGCCGGTTTAGCTGCAAGCATCTTCCATTTCAAAGAAATTGAGATTATCGAATTGAAAAAATACTTGGCCAGCAAAGGAATTCCGATGCGCATATACTAATTTAACGCTATGAGTTTACAACCCGATTTTTCCAAAGGCCTCATTCCTGCCATTATCCAAGACGCTCAAACACGTAAAGTATTGATGCTTGGCTACATGAATGAGGAAGCCTACATGAAAACACTGGCCGAAAAGCGTGTGACCTTTTTCTCTCGTTCGAAGAATCGTCTTTGGACCAAAGGAGAGACATCTGAAAACTATTTAGACGTGGTGGACGTGGCAATAGATTGCGACCAAGACACCCTATTAATCCAAGCATACCCAGCGGGACCCACCTGTCACACTGGAGCAGATACTTGTTTCAATGAATCAAATTCCGATAACGCAGCGTGGTTAGATCATTTGAAACACATCATTCGTTCCCGTAAAAATGCCTCGGCTGATACTTCATATACAGCATCTCTATTTCAAAAAGGTACGCACAAGGTCGCCCAAAAAGTTGGCGAAGAAGCCGTTGAATTAGTCATAGAAGCCTTAATGAAAAACGATGAATTATTTAAGGGCGAGGCGGCCGATTTAATCTTCCACTTATTAGTATTACTGGAAGATCGCGGCATTGGTTTAGAGGAAATTGTTAAGACATTACAAGCAAGACACCAGAAATAATATGATTGGATTTATCATTCGTTACATCATCATCGCTTGTGTGGTATTGATCATTCCACGTTACTTAAAAGGAATAACTGTGGATGGATTTGGCACCGCCTTAATCGTGGCGCTCGCCATGGGATTCTTGAATTCCTTCGTAAAACCGATTTTAAAAATTATAAGCTTCCCGATTACCTTTATGACCCTCGGGTTGTTTTCCTTGGTAATCACGGTAGCCCTTGTCTACATTGTGGAAGCCTATGTGGAGGGATTCAAAGTAACTGGATTCGTTGCTCCTTTGATATTTAGTTTTGTCGTGGGAATCACGAATTCCTTCGTAGGCCTTTTTACGAAATAGACTCCGCGTATTTTTTAAAATTATCCAAAATCATTTGCCAACCTGCCTGTTGCATGTCCGTTGGATTTTGATTTTCTGGATCGAATCGTTCGGTAATTTCTACTCCCTCGTTTATTGCTTGAAACGAAACCACCGCTTTCCGGTCATCATCCATTGTGTAAGCGATCTCTTGATTTTGAATGACCTTTGTGTAGGTTCCACAAAAATCAAATGAAAAAGATTGGTCCTTAGCCGCCATGGTAAAAACAAATCGACCACCTTCCACGCAATCGTTGATCGCCTTCGGACAATGCCAATCATCGCTGGCGTGATTCCAATTTTGAATGTGCTCCGCTTGGGTCCAAAAAGCCCAAACATTATCTAGGGTACCTAATACTAGCGTTTTAACTTCAATCATCTTATGAAATATCTTTGGAAGAAATGTTAAATGTCATTAAACCTGCCAAGGCAGATGGTATGGCAAAAAACCAAAAACTTTGTGTCATATCCAAGCCCCATGCAACCAATAATCCGCCAACAATCGGACCTATAATCCCACCGATTCGCCCGGCTCCTATCGCCCAGCCCACTCCCGTGGTACGAATGTAAGTCGGATACATACTCGCCGCAACGGCATACAGGCCCACAAATCCGCCTTGAATACCAAATCCCATTAAGAAGAAGAGCACCAAGGCAAATGAAGTATGAACGAAAAAGCCAAAAGACAACATCGTTACTGCCGTAAATAAGAGAATAATTCCAATCGTTTTTTTCAAACCAAAACGAGACGAGCAATAACCTTGAATCGGAATTCCAACAATCGCCCCTAAATTAAAGACGGTTCCCGCGTATATCGCCGCAGACAGGGACATCCCAGCATTCGTAGCTAATTTGGGAATCCAATTCAACATAAAATAAAGGGTAGCAAATGCTAAAAAAAGCGCCGTCCAAAGCTGAAAAGTAGATAACCGATAAGTTTCTTGAACCAATACCTGAACTTTAGGCTTCGGTTCATTTTGATTGGCTGGAGTAAAGGATTCCTGAATAAATAAGCCCACCAGCGGAAGCGATAATACGGTTGCATATCCCGCTAATTCAAATAAACGCTCCCAGCCATTCGTCTTGATGACGGTGGCGGACACGAGACCGGATAATACGGCTCCGACCGGATATCCCGCAACGACCGTGCTCACCCAAAAATTTCGAGTTGACGCAGGGGAATTCTCCGCCGTTAGAGCAGCAGTAGTTGCCATCATCGCACCGATTCCCAATCCACTAATGAATCGAAAAATCATCAACATGTTAATATCTGCTGCCATCGAAGTCATATAAATACAAGATGCCATCAAAAACCCTGCGATCAGCATCGTTGGCTTACGACCCATACGGTCCGCAAAGGGCGCCAAAAATATGGCTCCAATCGTCATGCCAACTAAGCCCGAACTGAATACGACCCCCAAATTCGCCGGAGTGATACTCCATGCCTTGGCAATCGCTGGAGCGGCATAGGAAATAATTAAGACGTCCATGCCATCCAGCATGTTCATCAAAAAGCAGATAAAAATCGCTAAGTAATTTTTAGTTGACATATCCAAAAGAAGGCTTCACGCCCGTTTTAACCCAGTTTCGTAAGGCATCAAAAGCCTCCCCCGTTTGTTGGTCCGTAAATTGACAATGCGCTTGTCCATTGGTATACTTCACGGTAAAATATTTCCCGCGCCCCTGCGCATGAACCATATTCTCAAAATTGGTCACCGCATAATTCACCGGAATCAATTGATCATAAATCGTGTGCATTAGCACCACCGGTTTATCGATTTTCCCGGTCCGATCGTAGCGCGCAAACAATTTTTGCGGATCTTGCGTACTCGCCAAGCGCTCCGCTTTTTTGTTTACGAGCAAATTATCAGGAAACCCGGTATAGACCGTCTGTGTATTATCAAAAGGATTTCCGTTAAACTTGAGCGCTAGGTCGCGCAAGACATTTTGATTAAAAAACAAGGCCGCTGGAAGATCATCCAATTTGAGGTCAAATCGCTTGGCGAAGGCTACTGCCAATACCGAATCTTTAGCCAATAATGCTTGTTTAATCGCTCCCATACGCGAGCCCGCTTGCGCAAAGGAAACAAATTGAATGGAACTCGACGGGTCAAAAATCTCTTTTAACGTAGGAACGATTCCTGGAAATAAGCCATGGAATGTCGCATACATATCAAACTCTTTCCGACACTGTAAATAGGGTCTCGACGAAAGCGGGCAAAGCGGCAATCCCCCTTGATAAAACTGCCCATAATTCTCCAAGGTCGCCAGCGTAATTCCACCGCCCATGGAATGCCCAACCATGAAAGTCGAATCCGGCTGACCCATTTTCTTGATAAAAGCCTGGCGTAATTCTTCTGTCGCATCTATGCCTTCCGCCATCGCAAAACCTTGAATTGGATAGTCGGACGCCGCAATAGCAAAACCACGATCTAAAAATGGTTTTAAGCGCTGGGCTAATTGCGCATTCGCACTATTCGGAGGCGTCCCCATAAATTGATAGCCATGTGCGTACATAATCAGTTTTTTATTCCAGTTGGCCGGAATATGTACCTGATAATCCCCTCCATTTAATTTACCGAGGTCGACGGCCTTTTGCGCCATTGCGCTGATGGAAAAGCAACAAAATAATAGGAAACAGTATATCATAGTAGTTTATAAATTCGGATTTTCACGGCATCCGGCATACGCTCCCCCGTGCAAACAAAAATGGTGTCATTAATCCAAGCATACTTGCTTGATAGGGACGTTTCCAATTTAGGGATAGCCCGAAAATAATATTGTGAGGCATCCACCTTCTCACCCCTTGCAATGCGCGCCGCCACGTCCGGTGTCGCTACTCGAACCCCAATATTTTTCACATAGACAATCGAGCCATCATCTGTCTTGAACTGATAATGTGCCTCCAATTCAGCAACTCCATCTTTCCGTACCACCTGCCAGTCGGCCCCCCCATTAAAAATCTCCCCTTTAATCCCCGGTCCCTCCACTGTTCCTCCGATAATCGGAATGATTCGTCGGGTACCATGCGCTGTTTCCCCCACACTGAGTGCTGGGCTAAGTTTGACTTGTAATTCACAGAAAAATTCGAGTTTCGGAGCGTCTTGAGCAAAGATTGTCCCCATGCTGCATAACAGCAAAATGATAATTTTCTTCATAGGTTTAGGATATACTTCATCCCTAAGTATTCTCAAATAATCTTAGGATTGCCAAAGCTAAGCGGTTTTTAGGAATTTTACACGGGATAAATCCATTTTATCAAGTTATTGGCAGGTCCTATTACCTGAAAAGCACTAACTTCGCAATACACATACGGAGACTTCCGCTTGAACTAAACCTAATTATGAAACGAATCCTTGTGGTAGCATTATTGCTTCTCATTTCTTTTTTCTCATTCCCAAAAGGCAATTTACCTCGGACCATCGTGACGACCGACGGCGAAATTGATGATGTGGATACATTCATCCGGATGTTGATGTATTCGAATGAATATCAGCTAGAAGGTCTCATCTATTCCAGCTCCATGTGGCATTACAAAGGCGATGGCAAAGGGACAAAATTCATCTCCGAGATGGAGATGACCCGAAAAATGTATGGGGAGAAGACCGATCTTAGGTGGCCGGGGGTCAACTGGATTCAGGAGTTAGTAAAAGCCTATGCACAGGTTCACCCAAATCTCCTGTTGCATGACAAAAATTATCCGAGCCCAGCGTATTTAACTAGTTTGGTGAAAGTAGGGAATATTGATTTTGAGGGTGAGATGGAACAGGTAACTGAGGGATCGGAATGGATTAAGGCGAAGCTATTAGACAAGGACCCAGAGCCTATTTATTTACAAGCATGGGGTGGAACGAATACCATCGCGCGCGCTTTGAAGTCGATCGAAGAACAATACCAATCCGACAAAAACTGGCCGAATATTAAGGCGAAAATTTCGCAAAAAGCCATCATCTACACAGTGATGGACCAGGACGCAACCTATAAAAACTACATCGGGGGGCATTGGCCGCAGATTCGGGTATTCTACAATGCGCATCAATTTGGCAGTTTCGCGTATCCTTGGAAACGCATTATGCCTAAGGCCACGCAACCCTATTTTGAAGGCGCTTATATGGCGAATCGAATTATTTTAGACCATGGACCGCTTTTAAAAATGTATTACTCCTATGGAGATGGGCAAAAACAGGCGGGCGACGATGAGCATATACATGGTGATCCAACCAAGCTCAACAATGCGCAATGGGGCACATTCAGTCAATATGATTTCATTTCGGAGGGTGACTCTCCGGCCTTTTTGCATTTGGTGGATGTGGGACTGAATAACTTAAATAACCCATCGTATGGCGGTTGGGGCGGACGATTTGTTCAGGCCAAAGACAACCCCTACCGATTTGAGGACAATGAAGAAGCGGCAGATTTCAATCCGGAAACCGGGAAAATGGATATCAATTATTCACAGACGCGTTGGCTGATTGCCGCGCAAGAAGACTTTGCGGCTCGGGCTGATTGGTGCATCAAATCTTATGCGGATGCAAACCATGCCCCACAAATTACGGTGAAAGAAGGAATGAGTTTATCGGCATCACCGGGGCAAAGCCTGACCTTGCACCTGGAAACTAGAGATCCCGATCGTAATGGGGTGAGCTTATCGGCTTGGCCTTATCCGGAGGCAGGCTCCGGGAAAGCGGAAATCCAATTAACGGGGTTAGAAGCCAAGGTGACGATACCTGCTACGGCCAAAAAAGGCGACAGTTTTCATGTGGTCTTCGAGGGTACTGATCAAGGGAAACCGGCTTTAACGCGATACCGAAGGGTGGTCATTCGAATTCGTTAAATCGCTTCAAATTCCCCGCGATCTAGATTTTTTCGTACCTCTCTTGCTTTGAAGCATTTGCCATTCATGGAGATATAAACGCCTGGAGGAAGCATTTGAACGAAGGCAAGCGCACTGCCGAGGTTAAACATCCCATCGGAGCTCCCGAATTTATACGGAACCATTGCCCCAGTCAAGACGATGGTTTTATCGGTAATTTGCTGGGCCAAATACTCGGCTGTTTGGGTCATCGTATCCGTACCGTGCGTGATTAGAATTCGTTTCGCAGCGGTATTCAGACATGCATCACCAATCAATTTACGTTCAGTATCGGTGAATTCGAGACTGTCTTTCATGAATAAGGTTTCGGTCTGCAAATCCAGTCGGCTACGACCCTTCACCAGCATTTCATGTAGATGCGTTTCTTTGAAGAACAGGGTTCCATTTAATTCATTGTACTCCTTATCAAATGTTCCTCCGGTAACATATATCTGAATCATATTTTTTATTTTGTCGATGAATCGTTAAAACTACATGGTCGAAATACAATTAGCAACAAGGAATGAGGAATTAGTTGGGATTTTAGCGCTCCAACAAGCCAACTTACGAAAAAATATCAGCGAGGAAGAGGCGCTGTCCCAAGGTTTTCTGATGGCGGAATATGACCTTGAATTTTTACAAGCCCTCCATGCCAAGAGCCCAAGTATTATTGCCAAAGATGGCGAAAAGGTGGTCGGATACAGCATTGTGGCCTTGCCGGAGGAAGCAAGACAACACGATTTATTGGCCGATTTGGTTCGAAATATTGAACGCTGTCGGTACCAAAATGAAGGGATTTCAAATTATTCCATCGTGGGCCAATTATGTGTGGACAAGCATTACCGGGGACAGAATTTGGTACAACGCTTATATGGGGCATTCCGGGATCATTATGCGGATAGTTATACGTATTGTGTGACGGATGTGGCACAGGCCAATACCCGTTCATTGCGGGCACATCAAAAGCGGGGCTTTCAGGTCATTGATACCTTGGAATATGGCGGAATTGCTTGGGATATTGTCTTGTGGGATTGGAATAAAAAATTACTTAAATAAATGGTCTAAGCTTTAAAGGTTTTTAAGTTGAATTTATTACAAACCTATTGAACCAAGTTTACTTATTTTAACTGATGATATAGCATAAAACTCAAAATACTTCGATCATAATAATTCAAATTGGGCCGCTGCTGGAAGACATGTAAATAGCCCATATCTAAGGTAATATTTTTATGCAATGGAATACTTAGTCCTGCAAACATTCGATGTTGATCTAAAAAATTATCTGGATTCTCTTGGCCAGCATTCAGAAGAATCTCAGTATTTACCTTCCCAGATATTGATTTAATCAATGGAAAAAGCGCTTGTACTCGATATCTTAGACGATAACTATTAAAATTAATTTCGTTTGTCAAACGAGACCTAGTGCCATCAGTTCCTCGATTAAATCGTATTTCAGTCCGAAAACGATGATCAATACGAGCACGTGACCAAAAATGTTTATAAACAATATCAAAATGTGGTCGATATTCAGGTACAGCTAAACGAATCGTGGCCCTTTCATCATTCGGAGTATTTAAAAAAATCGCTGCTCCTGCCGATACATCCAAATTTTGACCCCAAGTACGATGAAAATGTGCGCGAAAAGCCGTTTGGTGGTAAACATTTGGATTAATAAAATGCCGCTCATGCACCTCTCCCTGAACAAACCATTCCGAATTAATCGGATAGGTCAAGTAATAACCTAACCAAATTTGGTTCTGATGCTCGATTTTCTGTTGGCCATAGGAAAGCATCAGCGGAAATAAAAAGAAAAATAGATACCTCATCTTAATTTTTTCACAAATGTAAAATAAAAAACTATAAAGTCTATAGTCTTTATATTTTATAAATCTTTCACACAACGAAAACCCGTGTGTTGTAGGCCCGAATCCGGGCTCGACTTCATTCGTGCCGAGCTTCGGTAGCTCGAACAATAGCCATCATTGCAGAGAAATGATCCTCCGCGCATCACGCGTTTGGCAACGCCTGGCTCATCCGGATCAGAACTTGTAGACGGTCCTTTGGGGTTAAGCCTTGGGCTATTTTTATAGTAATCATGTCGATACCAATCCTGGCACCATTCCCAAACATTACCCGCCATATCATACAATCCATAGCCATTCGCTGGAAAGGATTTCACCGGAGCAGTCGTGGTCTTGTATCCATCCAAGGCTTGATCTTCATAAGGAAAATGTCCTTGAAAACTATTCGCTTTGTAGGGAGCTTTGTTGACAGACTCATCTCCCCATGGATAAATTTTTCCATGCAAGCCACCCCGTGACGCCCACTCCCATTCGGCTTCCGTAGGTAAGCGTTTACCCGCCCAGCGCGCATAAGCCGCCGCATCATCCCAAGAAACATGCACGACCGGGTGTTTTTCTCGATCAATAATCGATGAGCCTGGCCCCTCCGGATGACGCCAGTCGGCCCCACGCTTAAACGCCCACCATTGTGAATAATCATTCAAATCTACGGGGCCCGTCGTGGGCACAAAGACCAAGGAACTCGGAGCCAATAAAGAATCGGCGGGCTTGGGCGTACCCGTAGGCACCTGCTTCGATAATTCTACCCAATCGATTGCCTTCTCAGCAGTTGTTATATATCCGGTGGCCTTAACAAATCGGGCGAAAGCCTCATTGGTCACCTCCGTTTCATCCATCCAAAAACCCTTCACCTGAACTTGATGCACCGGGAACTCATCTGTGCGTCCTTGCGCATCATGGGACCCCATGGCAAAAGTCCCACCCGGAATGCGTTTCATTCCGATGTAGGATTTTTTAAGTGGCCTGAATTTAACTGGACTCTTCGTGATTGTCTTAATACGCGAAGGTACAGGCACATGACAAACAGGGACACTTTTTTGTCCAAAAGCCATGAAGGGAATAAACAAGAAAAGGCTAGTTGAAAAGCGCATACGCCACCGCCAAAGTCACAAAGACATTAAACAACTGCGCAATCAAGAACACGTACAGCGGTTTCTTCCCTTCCTTCGAAAACAAGTCGGAAAACTTCGTTTCCAATCCAATGCTTGTAAAGGCCAACGCAAACCACAATCCTTGCAAGGACTTAAATCCGCCTTTCACCGAATCAATGGTTTCGGGAGAAACCACAAAAGAGAAAATCAAGGATGCTGCGATGAAACCCAAAACGAATTTGGGGAAACGCTCCCAGATGATGCCTAAAGTTGGCTTGCTTTCTTTCGCCGTTTCACTCTGATTATTGGTCAATGTCCAGTAAATCGAGATCGCAAAAGCCGCGAAACCGAGCAAGACATTTTGAGAAAATTTAACGATCGTTGAGATCTTCAAAGCCTCTTCGCCCACCATCGTTCCCGAGGCAATCACAGCCCCCGTCGTATCAATCGTCCCACCTAACCACGCACCCGTCACCGCCTGCGATAATCCTAGCGCATTCGCGATAAAAGGCAAGAATATGATCATCGGTATCGCCGTAATCAAGACAATCGAAATCACATAAGAAAGCTTTTTGGAATCTCCCTTAATCGCTCCTGCCGTCGCAATCGCCGCCGAAACCCCACAAATCGATACGGCACTCGAAATCATAATCGCAAACTCCTCATCGATCCCCATCTTTTTGGATACCCAAAAAGCAAAATACCAAACGGAAATCACCACGACCAATGCCTGAATCAATCCCAATGAACCTGCCTTCAGGATATCTCCGAAAATCACACTCGTACCCAGTAAAATCAAACCGATCTTCACGAAAAGCTCGGTCGACAGCGATTCGGTCAACCACGCAGGAAGCATGAAAAAATTGCTCAACAAGAGGCCAATCGTCAAACTAAAAATCACCGCCTCCAAATTCCAATTTTTCAAGAAAGCATTCCCAGCTAATACCAGTGCCAACGACGTTAACACGAACACAATCGGAAATCCTTGTGCCGTGGCCTTGATGGATTTGCCCAACAAACGAGCGGATAGTAAGGCAATCACATAGGTGACTCCAAACACTTGCGCCAATTTGAACAAATTTTTACCGGCAAATACCTTCTCCGTCAACTCAGAGGTCGATTCCCATCCGAAACTCGGACTAGGCATTTGATAACCTAGGAGCGCGATAATGATGAGAAAAAATCCAAGAAAAACGACCGTCCAGTCTTCGTTGAGTAATTGTTTATTCGTTGTCATCGTATTCGTTTAATTTCAATTCGCGGGAAGGCCGCAATTTTTGACAAAGCTGATAATCTTACAATGCCGGCGTAATCACCACATTCCGATATTCCACCGGTCCATGATCCCCCTGTATCATTATCGGACCTGGAGCTGCCTCATCACTATCCATGGCACCTCCCGTAACTCCCGGAATATTCTGATCCACAATCACCGGCTGTCCATTTAAGGTCACCGAAACCTTCCGGCCAACCAGCGTAATGTCATACGTCTGCCATTCCCCCGAAGGCTTAGCTGCCTGTACCAATGGATCAATAAATCCATAAATCCCTCCTAAGTAAATGCTGTAGGGCTCCTTTCCATAACTATCTTCCACTTGTACCTCATAACGCCCACGCAAATACACCCCACTATTACTTCCCGGAGGCAAACGAAACTCAACATGCAATTTGAAATCCGAAAATTTCTGCTCCGTACAAATATTCGCTCCTGACGCTGGGCTCTTCATCACACCATTCTCGACTACCCACTGATTCTTTGGGCCCAATGCCTTCCATCCTGATAAATCCTTTCCGTTCAACAAAGAAATCGGCTTTCCCCATTTCGGCTCAGTGCCACGCCACAAGGAAGGGGCACGAACTCCCGTAAATGCCATCGACTTTCCATTGGGTTTTACGAGCGTACCAGCCAACTTCCCATCCTTCAAGTCTCCCTCAAATGATAAATAAGCATCCTCCTTTTCCCACTGGGGCGGAATCTTAAACGATACATGTCCATCCTTGAAGAACACTTCTGAAATCGGTCGGGCCGAACCCCCGTCTCCTACAAAACGCCCCGTCAAGGTTCGCAAACCCGAATGACGAACCTCCAACCACGATGGCGCCGTCGAAACACCCCCATTGCGATTCTCCATCGATACCGTTAAATCCCAAGCTCCCTCCAACGGATGATGCTCTTGAGCAAAAATACTTCCTGAAATAGCCAACAAGGCAATCAATAGTTTTTTCATAATTCTTATTTTTTAACCGCCTCCATTTTGGGCGAAATAAAATGAATCAACAGCCATGCAAACAGATACGCACAACCACAAGCTACAAATATAACATTATATCCATCAGACAAAGCCTGGTCTGCCTTGTATGCATCCAACACCACCCCGATGATATACGGAAAAATCACCCCACCCAAGGAGCCCGCCAAACCTCCAATTCCCACCACCGATGAAACCGCATGCTTCGGAAACATGTCGGAAACCGTCGTAAAGATATTCGCCGACCACGCCTGGTGTGCCGAGGCCGCAATACTAATCAAAAATACAGCCTGCCAAATGTCTGTCGCCCAACGAGCCCCGATAATCGGCACCGCACAGAGCGCAAAAAAGAACATCGAAAATTTCCGAGCCTTATACACCGGCCAACCTTTCTTAATAAAATACCCCGAAATATAGCCTCCGCCAATACTCCCAATTGACGTGCACGTAAACAAAATCGCCAAATGCAAACTCGGCTTTTTCAAGTCCAATGCAAAGGTCGTCGAGAAATACGAAGGCAACCAAAACAAGAAAAACCACCAAATCGGATCCGTAAAGAATTTTCCCACAATGAAAACCCAGGTTTGGCGATAGCCAAACAATTTGCTCCAGGCTATCGGAGCCACTTCCGTCACCTCTTCCTCAGATTGAATATGTGCCAATTCCTCCGTGGTCACGGATGCATGTTTCGCAGGCACCTCGTAAAACCACCACCACAGGGCTAACCACACAAAACCAATTGCCCCGGTGATAATAAAGGCCTCCTGCCAACCGTAAGCTCCCAATATCCAAGGCACCATAATCGGCGCAACCATCGCCCCAATATTCGCCCCCGAATTAAAAATCCCCGTGGCAAAAGCCCGCTCCCTTTTCGGGAACCACTCCGCAACCGTCTTAATCGCCGCTGGAAAATTCCCCGCCTCACCCGCGCCCAAGGCCGCGCGCGCCGCACCAAAACCAAACGTTGTCTTCGCCAAGGCATGCGCCATCGCCGCCACCGACCAGATAATGATCGAGATGATGTAGCCCATTTTGGAACCAATCTTGTCGATGATTTTTCCGAAGGCCAACAAGCCTATTGCATACGACGCGGTAAAACACATGACAATAAAACTGTAATCCGTCTCCGTCCAGTTCAATTCCTTTTCCAGCGTAGGCTTCAACAAACCAATCACCTGGCGATCCAAATAATTGATCGTCGTCGCAAAAAACAAGAGGGCGACTACCACCCAGCGATAATTTCCTTTCATTAGAATCCGATTGAATTCCCGCCGTCAACCGGGATTGAGACGCCTGTTACATAATTGGAAGCATCCGATGCCAAATACACCGCCGCCCAGCCAATATCCTCCGGCTTTCCAAAATAGCCCATCGGCGTGCGATCCATCGCCTTGTGCTTCCGATCCGGATCCGAATTCATGGCAGTCCGACTCATCGCCGTTTCAATAAATCCGGGTGCAATCGCATTCACGCGAACGCCCTTGCCCGACCACTCCGAGGCCAACACGCGAACCAGTCCATAAATCCCTGTTTTGGAGGACGCATAAGCCGCCACTCGGTCTATGCCGTAATACGCCGCCATCGAGGAGATCATGATGATGGATCCCTTTCCGCGTTCCAACATGTGTTTTCCCACTTCGCGCGTTAAGGCAAAAACAGCGTTTAAATTCACATTGATAATATTCGAAAAATCAGCATCCGAAACTTCAACCGCCGGACGCTTCATGTTGATTCCCGCATTATTCACCAAAATATCGATACCCCCGTGTTTCAAAATCAGCTCTGAAACCAATGCAGACGTCAGACTCAAATCCGCCACATCATTCACGGCATATTGCGCACCTGCACCTAGATTTGCTACCGCTTCTTTGAGGATATCTTCTCGCCGACCAGTAATCACGACCGTCGCGCCAGACGCTAAAAAACATTTGGCAATATCGAATCCGATTCCGGTTCCACCGCCTGTGATGAGCGCGACACGCCCCTGTAATGAAAATGGTTGTTGCATCTTATTTTAACTGATAAATTCGTACAATTTCTTTTAGTTCGGCCAAGGTCCGTGTCGGTTTTCCGTAGTTTATTGGGAGTTTCGAATAGGTTTGGAAGTACAAAACATTCGCATCGCGCCACAAAACCGACTCGCGTTGTTGGGCCGCCAACCGCCCCCGAACATCCGCAAATAGCTCCGGATCCACTTTCCCTTTCACAGATTCCCAATCTTTTTGCAAGGCCTCCACTTCCCTCAGTCCTGTATCATAACGATAGCAGAATTCATCCCAAAGCGTTCGGCCCGAGGACAATTTCTCCTGCCATCCCACATGATGAAACCACAACAAATAATTCAAATCCGTTTTGGCGGGATCTAGCCATTGTTTTGCGACCTCAGGGTGATATAAACTCAGAGCATTGCTGCCCGTTGTTTTTCGGTCAAAACCTAAACCTAGGGAATCCGCCCGATGGTAATAAATCGAAGTCCAGTCGGGACGCTGGCTGCGCTCCAACCAGGGTTCTGGACCCCAGTGAATACCTTGGCCCATCACATGGTGCAAGCCCAAAGGTGTTGTGAAATTCACATATACATCCCGCGATTTCAACAAAATATTTTCAATTGTCTGCGATGCCTCCGCATCCCGCGTCAAGGTCTGCTTCGCCCATTCGTCGGCAATTTTTTCTGAGCTCAGGGTATGATCCCAAGCCAAGCGTCCAAAGGCATACCAATTCGCCTGCGACAATAAATGCCCCGTCCAATTTCGATCCGAACCCGTGTTCGCCACCCCAGCCATCATCGTGATGTGGTCATTCCCTAAACTTCCATCGATGACCTTCGCGACTGTGGAACCCTTGCCATTTTGATAGGTATCGGAATCTAGACATTCCTTGAACAGTATCGATTGGTAAAAGACATTCGTGCTAAATCCGGTATACTCCTGCGTAATCTGAAATTCCAAAGCCAAAGGCGTCTTCGGCATCGCGCCAAAAAGCGGATGAAACGGCTCCCGCGGTTGGAAGTCAATCGGGCCATTTTTCACCTGCACAATCACGTTTTTCGCAAAGGTTCCATCCAAGGGCTTGAAGTCATTGTAGGCCTCCTTGAAACGATCCCCTTTCGGATTCGGCGCATAGACAAAAGCGCGCCAAATAACGATGCCATTAAAAGGTTTCACGGCCTCCGCCAACATGTTTGCACCATCCGCATGGGTTCTGCCAAATTCTTGTGGCCCCGGCTCGCCCTCTGAATTCGCCTTCACGAGGAATCCCCCAAAATCTGGAATGTAGTGGTAGACCTCTTTCGTTTTCGCTTGCCACCAGGCACGTACCTCAGGGTCCAATGGGTCCGAAGTTTTCAAACGTCCCAGGATTTTCGGTGAAGCGAAGTTGACCGATAAAAATAACTTAATCCCATAAGGACGAAACACATCAGCCAGCGCTTTGACTTTCGCCAAATACTCCGGCGTCAAAAAGCGCGCGGAGGCATTTACATTATTGATGGCCACCGCATTAATTCCGATAGAGGCATTCGCACGCGCATATTCCGTGTAACGTGGATCGACGGTCTCCGGCAATTCATACCATTTCCATAGGGATTGCCCCGCGTATCCGCGTTCGATCGTTCCCATCACATTGTCCCAATGGTTCAACATGCGGAATTTAACTTTGGGGGAGGATGTGAGATTATCCAAAGCTTTCTCTTGCTGTATCGTGCGCAGCAATTCGAAAACGCCATACAAGATACCACGATCAGAGCTCGCTTTAATTCGAATATATTTCCGACCTACGACACTCAGGCCTTCCACTTTTACCTGTACCTTTTTATCCACTTGAATCTCAAAGCCTTCCTCTGGAATCGTGGCATCCCTTAAAAACTGTATGCTCCCATTCGCCGCGATCGAGCGTGGCGAAACGCCCGTCAAGCCTTTCAAACCCTGCGCCAATTCTTTTTTTGCTGTCTCCAGGATGGGGCTCGATGGAAATTCCGATGAAATCGATTGCGCAAATGGCGCATAACCCGCAGCACTAGCCACCTTATCAAATTTCAACCACAAACGATAGCCATCATCCGCCTTCATCGCAAAACTAGACACGACCATAAACACGGCTAAAAACGAACGAATGGCCAATTCCAATCCACGTATTTCCGCTAAGCCCCGCAAGCGTCCAATGGCCGAATAGCCCGGATAGGTTTTTTTCTTCAAGTCGTCCAACATCTGATGGCCGTGATCCGGGCGCATCGGGATGCCTTCGCCACCACGCCTCTTTTCTTCTTCCACGACGGCTTTGACCACTTCAAACATATCCACATCCCCCGTTAGGTGAGGAGCCTCATGAAAAATCAAGGGCTTATTTTGCTCCCGAAAAGTGGCACGCAAATGCAAAAAATGAATCCGGTCGGCGAAACGACGAAGCATTTTGGGTAAATCATTATCCGCCCGTACCCCCAAGGAACCCGTACAAAACGTAATACCATTCGCGTGCTCCGGCGATGCCGCCATCAAAGCCACCAAATCTGCCTCCGTACTCACCACCCGAGGCAAACCCAATAATGGGAACGGGGGATCATCCGGATGGATGCATAGATTAATCCCCAACTCCTGCGCCAAAGGTGCGATCGAACGGACAAAATAATGCAGATTCTCCCGCAACTGCTCCGCGGATATATCGCGGTACTCGTCTAATAAACACTGAAAATTCTCCAAATGAAAGGCCTCCTCGGAACCCGGAAGACCCAATAAGGCCGTGTTTTTTAATTCCTCTTTTTCATCCGCGGTCATGCGCGCGAACCGTTCCGCCGCAGCTGCCTGAACGGCTGGCGTGTAATCCGCTGCAGCACCTGGGCGCTGTAAGATATGTAAATCAAAGACCGCGAAATCTGTCCAAACGAATCGCAAAGCTTTTGCGCCGTCGGGCATTTCGAAGTTTAATTTGGTGCGTGACCAGTCGAGCACCGGCATGAAATTATAGCAAACGGTCTTGATGCCACAAGCCGCTAAATTCCGAAGAGATGTTTGATAGTTTTCAATCAATCCAGCCCGGGATGGCAAGGCTTTTTTGATGCCCTCATGGACGGGGAGGGATTCCACGACCGACCAATGTAAAGGCGACCATTGTTGATTCCCTGCTTCGATGATGGCAATGCGCTCTTGGATGGCTTCGACAGGCCAGATTTCCCCAACGGGGATTTGGTGTAAGGCGGTGACCACGCCGGTACAACCCGCCTGACGAATATCCATTAGTGAAACCGGATCGTTTGGTCCGAACCAACGCATCGTATGTATCATGTAAAATTGTTTAGAGGCTTACGCTTGTAAAGGCGAAAATGCACAAATTTTACTGAAATACCTGCAGGTTTATACCGCTTGACTGAAAGTCTTTTTCTGAATTTCCGAGGCCAGCAATTTGAGGTCAAAGGCCTTGCAAATATTGCGAATGAAATGCTTGCCTAATTCAGTGACCAATAATCCATGTTCGCCCCAAGTGACCAAATCATCCAAGGCCAACTCGTCTAATTCGTGAAAGGTGTATTCGCGCAATAATTCGAGGTCGGCTTTGTTGAAATGGGCTTTGCCCCGACAAGCCACATCGAGGATGTATTGGCGCATTTTTTGATCGATTTCATCGAGGAAATACCCGCGGAATACGGCCAGTTCACCCCGGTTAATCTGTTCGTAATATTCCTGAATGGTCTTTTTGTTCTGGGCAAAACCATAATAAATATCGCTGATGCTCGAAACGCCCAAGCCCAAAAGCATGCCCGTTTGCTGCACCGTATAGCCCATAAAATTTCGATGCAAATGACCCGCTTCATGTGCTTGAACCATCAAATCACCCGGCAAGGCAAAATGATCCATCCCGATGTCTGTATACCCAGCCTCCGTGAAGCGCTTCTTGCCCAGCTGATAGAGCTGCATTTTTTCGTCGGCACCAGGTAAATCGTTTTCGTCAAAAAGCCGTTGGGCTTTACTCGTCCAGGGCACATGCGCATAGGAATAAAACGCAATCCGGTCGGGCTTAATTTCCAAGGCATCTTGTATCGTCTTCTCCAAACGCGGCAATGTCTGCAGTGGTAAACCATAGACCAAATCCAAATTCACAGAATCATAACCAATTTCCCTGGCCCAATTCACCACCTGAACAACATGGGCATGTGGCTGAATTCGATTGATGACTTTTTGAACCTCTGGATTACTGTCCTGCATCCCGAAACTCACCCGATTAAAGCCTAAGTCGAAAAGTGTTTTCAGGTGCTCGAACGTGGTATTGTTGGGGTGACCTTCAAATCCAAACTCATGTACCTCCGGCACGATGGCGTCGGCAAGAATGGTCTCAATCAAATGTTTCAGATTGGCCGGAGAGAAAAACGTGGGGGTTCCTCCACCGATGTGTAATTCCCGAATAATGGGGGTATGCGACATCATCCCTCGGTAGATTTCCCATTCTTTCAACAAGGTAAGCATGTAAGTTTCCTCTACCGAATGATTTGTCGTGATGCGTTTATTGCACCCACAAAACGTGCACAAATTTTCACAGAAGGGAAGATGCAAATACAGGCTGATCTCATGGCTTTCCTCGAAGCGTTGAGCGAAAAAGGACTTCCAGGTGGAAACATCTATCGTCTCGTCCCAATACGGCACCGTCGGGTAAGACGTGTAGCGCGGAATAGGAACATTGTATTTTTGAAGTAAGTCGAGCGATACCTGTTGCATAGGCCGCAAAGGTAAAAGGGGATGGGATGGGGAAAAATGATATGCATCAGCTATCCCTGTAGAGACGCGATACCTCGCGTCTAGCCAATCCGTAGAGACGCGATACCTCGCGTCTAGCCAATCCGTAGAGACGCGATACTTCGCGTCTAGCCAATCCGTAGAGAAGCGATACCTCGCGTCTAGACAATCCGTAGAGACGCGATACCTCGCGTCTAACCAATCCGTAGAGACGCGATACCTCGCGTCTAGCCAATCCGTAGAGACGCGATACCTCGCGTCTAACCAATCCGTAGAGACGCGATACCTCGCGTCTAGCCAATCCGTAGAGACGCGATACCTCGCGTCTAGACAATCCGTGGTGACGCGATACTCGCGTATACCCATAAAAAAAGACGCGAAGTATCGCGTCTCTACAGGTTATAAACCACTTGCTATTTTAACCACCCACGCATACTGACAAGGATTATTCCCCGGCGTAATCGCAGGCGGAGCGATGGTTAGCACGCCCGCTTTGTAAGTCGATTTAATGGCCACATTAGATCCCAACAAACTCACGGATGTCGGTTTTTTAATTCCACTAACCTGCAAGGGAGCCGTAGGGAATTCGGTTGTAATCAAGTATAAATCATTGCCTTTTTGCGTGAAATATTGCTTGGTGCTCGGCGTGATTTTAGGTGCATTCGCCCATTTGCGCGTCCCGTAAATGCCTTCCCCATTGACCTTTAACCAGGAACCGATATCCGTCAAACGTTGTTGCATGATCACCGGAATACGTCCATCCGCTGTGGGTCCAATGTTTAACAATAAGTTTCCACCACGGGCTACCTTATTGATCAACATATGTACCAATTGCTCCGAGGTCGAATAGTCCTCCAAGTTCTCGTTACGGTTGTAGCCAAAAGATCCCGCAATACCCCGACACTCTTCCCAAGGTCGCGCAAAATCCAACCCATTAGCGTCGCCGTTATGTACTAAATCATATTCGGTGGTGTAAAATCCACCATGTTTGGAACGCGTTTCCTTTCCCCAACGATCGTTGACTACCACCGAGTTTTTCACGGGTGAATCGTTGTACAACCAAGACAAAAATTCCGTACTCCGTAATTTATCTGAGGTATAATCCCACTCGCCATCCGTCCAAACCAAATCCGGATGGTAGGTATTCACCAAGTCCTTCATCTGCGGGAACATGTGCTGGTTGATGTACTCATTCAAGGTTTCTTTTTTATACAGTGGATTATACCATTCGAGTAATGAATAGTAATAACCCATTCGGATGTTTTTGCTCTTCACCGATTTGGTCAAATCCCCCAATAAATCCCGGTGTGGACCCACGTCCATCGCATTCCAATTCCAAGATTGTTTCGATGGCCAAAGCGTAAATCCCTCGTGGTGTTTCGAAGTCAAGACTACATATTTGGCCCCCGCATTTTCGAATAATTTTGCCCATTCATCCGGCTGAAACATCTCCGCCTTAAAGTGCTGGGTGAAGTCCTGGTATTTTACATTCGGCCCAAATGCCTTGTTGTGGAATTCCGTAAAAAACGATTGCGTTTTGTTTGGCTCTTGCCAACGACGCCAATACCATTCCGCGTAGCGATCATAAACCCCAACTTTATCCCGGGCCGTTGGGCTATAGGCCGGAACCGAATACAAACCCCAGTGAATAAATATTCCGAATTTGGCATCTTCGAACCAGGCGGGGACAGGCCGACTATCAATCGACTCCCAATTGGGCTGATAGGTTTTTTGCGCAAATATAGAGGCAGAGCTTAGGCAGAGCGCCCAGATTAATAGCTTGATTTTCATGAGGTTTAGATTTATGCCAACTAATTTAGCGAAAATTGTTAATTTGAAAACAAAATTCAGCTGATGCAACAATGGACCTGTACAATTCCAGGACAAATGGACTTACAAGAGGCCGACATGCCTCAAGTAAAATCCGGGTATTCCCTTTTAAAGGTAAAGGCCATCGGAATTTGTGGGACGGATATTCATGCCTTCGCCGGTAACCAACCTTTTTTCCAATACCCCCGAATACTGGGCCATGAATTAGGATTGGAAGTTGTTCAATCCGACACGTTTGCTTCCGGAGAATTCGTCACCATCATCCCCTACTTTAATTGCCAAAACTGTGCGGCCTGTAACCAAGGCAAACCGAATTGCTGCGAAAACATTCAGGTATTTGGGGTGCATACGGATGGCGGAATGCGTGAATATATCTCAGTAGAAAACCGATTCATTTTAGCCGGGAAAGGACTTTCAATCGATGAATTAGCCTTCGTCGAGCCCTTTGCAATTGCCGCGCATGGACTGCGTCGCGGCCAGATTGAATCGGGAGAAAAGGTGCTCGTGATGGGTGCCGGACCTATTGGCTTATTCACAATCTTGTTAGCTAAACTGAAGGGTGCGCAGGTCGAAGTTTCGGAGCCCAATGCGGACCGATTGCGATTTTGTACCGAACGACTGGGAATACCGGAATCAACACAACAAAGCTATGCGAAGGTCATCGACGCCACAGGAAACCTAGCAGCGATTGAATCAGGATTCGCTCGATTAGCCCATGGAGGACAATACATTTTGATTGGTTTACAAAAGCAGGCGATTAGCTTTTCACATCCGGAATTTCATAAGCGCGAGGCGACGCTCATGAGCAGTCGGAACGCCACCATCGAGGATTTTGAATATGTAATGGATTTATTCCGCCAGGGCAAAATTCGTTCGGAATGGTTTATCAGTCACCGCTTTGATTGGTCGGCAGTTGGCAGCGAATTCCCAAGCATCCACGACCCTGCGCGTAAAATCGTCAAGGCCTTAATCACTTTAAATAAGTAGGGCGAACCTTTCGATTCGCCCTAGACTCTTATTTCATGTATTCCTTATCTAGGAACAGATAACGCGCATCGTTTTGCGCTTTTTCCGCGCGGGAATTGGTATCGATAATCATGACCGGAGGCGTTGCGTCGCCACCTTTGGCAGCTGGCCACTCGGGTAATTTATCGCCATTCGGATTGAAGGTTTTAACGAAGTTGGTGAAATAATTCAACATCGTATCCGACACCTTAAAATCATCTGCCGTCCAAGCATATTCCTTCACCAAATGAAGATTCCCCATTGCATACTCGATCTCGCAAGCATGCGGAGCACCCACAGCTGGAGGAGGTGCTTGTGCTGGGCCTTCCCGACGAACCGTTCCGCCCGCTAAAGCCGACACCGAATTTTGATCTACCAACGGAGGACGTAATTTGCTGTACAGGTAACGGTAAACCGGTTGGGTCGAATGATTGCGGTGTAGGTCAAACCACTTCCACGTCGAATACGAAATAAAACGATCGGCGGCTAAAGCGGTTGCCGACAATTCTACTTCCTTTTCTGAGTGGGCAGGATATAGGCTTAATACTTTATCTACATCGTTCGGATATTCCTTTTTCACGCGTTCGATGTAGTTCTCTACGGTGTAGGGCTTTCCTTGCATGAAGGCGCCACCCGGAATTTCCGCGGAGTTCCAGCCTAACAATAATGGGATTTGATGTTGCTCTTTGGCCGCATAGATTTCAGGTAATTTCTTTGGTAAAAAATTGCCGTCAACCACCACGGGGAAACCAAAGCGTTTTGAATCCTGATAGAGGTCGAAGATATCTTTGGTCGACATGCTGCGTAATTCCTTGATGGATTTTACTCCTGCTTTTTGCAAGAATTCCGCGCCTGTTTTTTCCGCTTCCGCTAAAGAAACCGGTGCCATGGTTGGGTTGATTCCTCCGCCCGACTCACCGATGGCTCCGTGAATTAAACCTTTGGATAAAGGAGATGACATTTGGTAACTCACGGCAATGGACCCGGCAGATTCCCCGGCAATCGTTACGTGATTGGGATCACCGCCAAAGGCCGCGATGTTTTTTTGAACCCATTGCAAAGCAGCTAATTGGTCATAGTATCCATAATTCCCTGAACCTTTGTAAGACGTTTCCGCGCTTAATTCGGGATGAGCCATGTTGCCAAAGATGTTCAAACGGTAGTTGCAAGTAACCACGACTACGCCTTTTCTTGACATACTTTCGCCATCATAACGCGGCTCCGAGCCATCGCCAGCGACGTTCCCACCGCCGTAGAAATACACTAAAACGGGTAAATCTTTCGTACCTTTTTGGGCAGGTGTCCAAACATTTAGGTATAAACAATCCTCACTTAAACCATCGGAACGGGACATCATATCACCGAAAACGATTCCCTGAATTGGACGAGGACCAAATTTCTTGGTTTCTTTCACCCCTTTCCAGGGAGCTAAAGGTTGCGGCGCTTTCCAGCGCAACTCCCCCACAGGAGGTTTGGCAAAAGGAATACCGAAATACTTCTGAACACCGGTTTTGGTATCATAATTCCCTTCGATAACGCCATGTTGGATTGTTGTTTGCACCGGAAATAAATTAATGGATTGAGCAGATGCCCATGAACACAATAGGCCAAAGCCCAGGGTCAATAACATTTTTTTCATGTGTAATAGGTTTTATTGTCACGCTTTGATACAATAATACAAGATTAGCGAAGGCTTTCCAATTTTTTTAACGCATTGGGGCCGATTCCGTGGCTATTTTTAAGGGTAAGCGCATCCACCTGCTGTAAATCAAGCACATTAAACACCTGTAAATCGACCAATGCCCGCAACGCCGGTTGACTGAGTCGCAAGGCCAAAAGTTCGGGAGACATCTGGTTTATTTGCGCCTGATACCAAGCCCTTTTTTCATCCTTATCTTTTAAATCGCAGCGATGCATGAATTTTTCAATTTGCACGAATTTATACAAAAAGCCCGTAGCTTTGCAAGCGGAGTAAAGTAGCATGCGGATATTAATCTTACATAACTTATTGTGGTCGCAATACAAGTCGGTGATTTTCGAAAAAATCGCCCAGACCTGCAGTCCCACCGACGAGGTGCTCGTTGTCCAAACGGCTATTACCGAAAAAGGGCGCGAAGATTTAGTCGATTTTGAGTTAGCTACCTATGCCTATCAGTTCCCCGTAAAACTCCTGAATCGAATTCCGCTGCAACAAGTTTCAGCATGGAAAACAGCTTGGGATTGGATCAACATCATCCTTGAATTTAAACCTGAGGTTATCAATTTAACCGGCTATAATGAATTGGGAACCCTGCCCGTTTTATTGCTTGCAAAAATACGCGGGATAAAAACGGTCATGACAGTCGAATCGGTCCAACATATTTCCGCGCATGGAAATAGTCTCTTGCACGCGATCAAATCGAGCTATAAAAAATTCCTCATCAAGCTTTGTGATGGATTTTTCTCCTATGGAATAAATACGAATAACTTTTTATTTCAGTCGGGCGTCCCCAAACGAAAGATCTTAAGCTACCTTAACGCCTTCGACAAAGTCGCCTTCCTAAAAACCCTGACGCAGGAACAGCCCAAGCCTCACCCAAAACCCTACGTGTTGTTCGTCGGCCGATTGTCTCCCGAGAAAAACCTTCCCGCTTTAATGGAGCTGATGAAGCAATTGCCAATCGATTTGTTGATCGCCGGGAATGGCCCGCTTTACGAGGAATTAGCAGAAAAGAAACAGCGCGAAGGGATTGAAAATGTTCAGTTATTGGGCACGGTAGCATGGGTAAATTTGGCCAATTTATACCGACATGCCGAGGCACTCATGCTAGTCTCTACGGCCGAAACCTGGGGAATGGTGGCCAATGAGGCACAAGAATTAGGAAAACCCGTGATATGTACCGCAGCATGCGGTTGCGCGAATGATTTGGTGATCGATGGCAAAAATGGTTTGGTGCTCGAGGACATTGTCCAGGCCCAAAACATCGAACGCATTCAAGCTTTTCTAAAGGATTTACCCAAAAACCAAGAAGCGATTCAGACATTTTCCGCGCGCAATGTGCAGATATTTACCGTCGAGCAACTAGCCTCCGAGATGTACCAGGGTTTTAAGCGCCTATTTCCGAACAAAGGGATCTGACCACTTTTTATCCACATAGACATTTTTCCCGCTTAAGGTCCGCAAAAATTGAATGACAGCTGTCATCTCGGTGGGTGTCATGAGTAGTTTTTGGCCGACATTATTCGGGCGTAATCTTGGGTCCAAATTGGTGTTGCGAGCGGGGGCGTTGATATCATTGTAATGTCCCAACATATTATTTAACCCTCTGACGCCACCCGTATGCATCAATGGGGAATTGACATTCCCAGAAGTGTTGACGATATCACGGAGCGAAGGGGCACGCGTGACGTTCACATCTACACTATTCGATCCGATGACGGCGATGATGCCATTATTCCGACTATTTGGATCGATGTCAAATTCAGGCGCTTGATGACAGCCTTGACAGCCGAATCCTCCTGCAATACGCTCTCCATTTGCGTTAAACACGGGAGGCGTCAGGTATAGATTTTTTCCTTGATTTTCGAGCGCAGTAAAATTAGAGAAGGGGGCCTGGTCGTTCCCCGCAATCGCACGGCCTTGATCATACTTCGAATCGAAGGATTGAATGCTTCGGATAAATTGGCCCAATGCACTTTGCATCCGTGTTTCCGTGACATTGGCATCGCCATAGGCCCACGTGAACAAGGATTTATAATAAGGAATCGCACTTAATTTAACTAACAGCGTCGCCATGTTCCCCCGCCCCGATTGACCACTAAATCCCATCTCCAAATGATCTTGGATGGGCATCGTTGTTTGGGTTTCCAAATTAGCGGCCCGCTCATCCCAGAAAAACTTTCGTTCATTCGCAAAACGAGTATTTATTAATCGCATCGAATGCCGAATCGTTTTGGCATTGGCAACGCCTGAACTTTGTATTGCCGTATCTCCAAATGCAAACTCTTGCTTATGGCAAGAGCCACAGGAAATACTGTTGTCAATACTCAGATTTTTATCGTAAAAAAGGACCCGACCGAGTGTCGCTTGCTTGTCTATAATGCCATTCCCTCCGGCATTGTCTTTCGTGATGTAATTGGGTTTTCCCTGATTCGCATAATTGGGCAAAACTTCAAAATCGATATTCGTCCCAAATGTCGTTTTTGCTGCAGCTAAAAGATCCAAAGGGTCAGTAACTTGATCAGCATCGGGGGAGCATGAAAATACCACCAATGCAAAGAAAATCAATTGAATGCGCATGAGCTTGATGTTTAGGCCAACAAGATAGAGCGAAAGCGCAAGGACAACATGTTCAATCGACCGGTAAGGTAATTATGACGCCCAAAAGACAAATCAAGCGGATTGCCTATTTCTTCTTTCCGTTACTTACGGGAGCCGGAGCGACCACATTGCTATCCAAACGCGCATTTTTGGCTAAATCCTTCTGCAAACTATCAATCGACGCGATGATGAATTTCACTTGTGCATGCGGCAAATTACTCTGATCTGCGATAGCCTTGATATTATTTAAGTTGTTCCAGTGGTAATTGATGGTTGGCTCCGCCACACGCATCGTGATAAACTTCTCAGCCGCAAACGAAAAAAGGGCGAATGATGCCGCAATAAATAATAACTTTTTCATGGTATGATATAACTAGGAATGAGGGCCAAACTTACAAAAATTTAAGCTAAAACATGAGTATAATAATCCCTATAACAGCTTTTAATGTTGTTATTTAGTTTGTTGATGAAGTGTAATTCAAAAAACGCCGCCCGAAATTCGAGTGGTGTTTTTTATTTCAATAATTCGAAATATTGGGCGACAAAATAGCCATTTTCAATTTTCCCCTGAACACGTGCTTTTCTTACCGCCATACAAAATCCGTCTTTGGCATGTGCATCCCCATGATCATCTAATCCCGTCCCTTTCACCTCATAGGCTACCCCTGATTTCTTAACGGCCAAATAGCAGCCCTTCTTGCTCATCTGAAAATTACAAGACCCACAAGAAGCCTCTAAGGTATCCACAGGAATACTTGGGTTAATTTTTCCAAAAGGCCCTTGTGCGAAACTCGCAAAGGAAATAAGTAGTAATCCGAATAAGTACTTTTTCATGGAAGATATTTTTTCTGCAAAATTAAGGTTTACTTTGAGGGAGCAAATGATTTTACGCATGAATTGGATTAAAGAATTTAAGGCCTTCGCCATCAAAGGAAATGTCATCGAACTTTCGGTCGCCGTGGTGATCGGAGCCGCTTTCTCAAGCATCATCAATTCGCTCGTTTCCGACATCATTACGCCCCTCATCCTGACCCCGGCTATTGAGGCCGCGGGTGTTGCCGACATCGATAAGCTCTCCTGGGGTGCCGTCAAATATGGTAAATCACTAGCGGCTATCATTCAATTCATCTTAATCTCCTTTGTCCTTTTTGCCATCATCAAAGCCATCAACAAGGTCAACCTCGTCGATGTACCTAAAGAAGAAAAAAAGAAAGATCCGCAGATTGAATTACTAAAAGATATTCGCGATTTACTTAAAAGACCTTAAAATGCAAGTAAAATCCTATCAAATTGCTGATTATATCGATATTAAAAGCTTGAGATTCACCTCATTGGGGGAAGTCATCTATGCTGATAATGATGAACTATTTTTTCAAATAGAGCAAAACGAATTTCTTTATATTTTACGATATGGGGTATTGACTCAGCTTAATTTGTCCGAAGAAAAATTTTCGGAAATTAGAAAACAAATTCTTCCGGCTTGTCGAAATTTGGTGGAAACAAGCATCCAAGAAGATCAGCTTATAGAGACGGGTGTTGAAAATAAAATCAGCCATAATAAAATCCAGATTAAGAATTCAAATACGGATGTCCTTCGAATGGTAATGTTGTATATTTCCCAATCGGTAACTTTGGATTATTATGCCGAATTAACCACTAAATTATTGGAGGACACCAATCAACATACCCAATTACTAGAAAGAAAAGGGAAGCTTTCAATTACTGGGACTAATTTGAAAAAATACATTGGGAAAACCCTTTTACTTAAAAATTTAATCGCTCAAAACCTTTATATATTTGACTCACCGGAGGAAACTTGGGATAATGAACGATTGGATAAACTGCACATCGAACTGAAAAGACATCTTGATCTACAAGATCGCGCACGGAGTGTTTCTGAAGAACTTGGTATTGTAAAAGAAAATCTTGAGCTCTTTAAAGATATCTTGCAATACCGAAATAGTATCTACTTGGAATGGGTAGTTATTATCTTAATTGCTATCGAAGTTGTCAATTTTTTAATCGAGAAACTCTTCGCTTGATTTTGAATCAATTGAGCAAATACTTTTCGTATTTTCAACTGATTAAGGTTTAGGAGCTATTTTTCTTTCCCCAAGTATCCACAAAGGTGCATTACCTGGAACATGCTTATCTGGCGATTTCTCCGTAAAGTTTCGAATATGTTCCGCCGCCTCCGCAATATCATCGGTAAACAAGATATGCTGAAAATCGGTCGCACCTACCGTCTTTTGATCGATCAAGGACTCAAAATAACGCATCAATTTATCATGGTATTCCACGCCCATGACCACCACCGGAAAGTTTTTCATCTTGCCGGTTTGGATGAGCGTAATGACCTCCACAAATTCATCTAGGGTCCCGAGGCCTCCCGGCATGATGACAAAACCGGAGGAATATTTTCGTAGTAATTCTTTCCGAACGAAGAAGTAACGGATGTTGACCATCCGATCTAAGTAGGGATTCGGATGTTGCTCAAAAGGCAGTTCGATGTTACAGCCCAGTGAAAGTGCTCCCGATTTTTTAGCACCTTTGTTGGCCGCCTCCATAATACCCGGACCGCCACCCGTCATGATAGCAAATCCCATCGTGCCGAGTTGGGAGGCGAGCTCCTCGGTTGTTTGGTAATAGACATCCGTTTCTTTGAAGCGAGCAGAGCCAAAAATGGTGATGCAGGGCCCGATAAAATGCAGGTTACGGAAGCCTTTGATAAACTGAAAAAGTACTTGAAGTGAGAATAAAAATTCCTTCCAACGAGAACGAGGACCGGCTAAAAATGCGTGTTCAGAATTACCATTCATAGTTATTTCATTTGGAATCAAAACTAATGCTAATTTGTTTAGTTTTGTAAGAGTATCTAAAAAATCAACATGAAAACCTACGAATTTCACTCGGCGGATTCGCGCGGAGCGGCCAATCACGGTTGGCTTCAAAGTTACCACACCTTCAGTTTTGCCAATTATTACAACCCGTCACGCATCCATTTTGGCGCCTTGCGCGTGTTAAATGATGATACGGTTTCAGGAGGCATGGGCTTTGGCGAGCATCCCCATGACAACATGGAGATTATCAGTATTCCTTTGGAAGGTGACTTGGAGCACAAGGATAGCATGGGAAATACGACCGTGATTCGCAACGGGGATATCCAGGTGATGAGCGCGGGAACAGGGATTTACCACAGCGAATACAACCGCAACAAAGACGCGACCGTGAAATTTTTACAAATTTGGGTCTTCCCAAACAAGAAAAATGTCACTCCGCGATACGATCAAATCACCTTGAATCCTGCAGATCGCCAGAATCAGTTCCAGCAGGTTTTATCGCCAAATCCGGAGGATGCAGGCGTTTGGGTACACCAAGATGCGTGGTTTCATTTGGGTAAATTTGATCAGGATTTTTCAGTCGATTATTCGATTAAAAAAGAAGGCAACGGTTTATACGTCTTCGTACTTTCCGGGGAATTCGAAGTGGATGGCCAAGTCGTGCAAACCCGTGATGGATTGGGGATTCGCCAAGCATCGGATGTTTCATTTAAAGCCCTAAGTCCCGGCGCCGAGGTAATACTGATGGAAGTTCCGATGCAAATCTAAGTGTATGAAAACAGTCGCTGTGCTTGGGGGAAATGCGGATATCGTGGCGCTATTAGTGCGATTGATCAATAACTATGAATCAACGGAAGCGATTGGATTTTCCAGCGCGGAAGAATTCTTCTCCGCGCAGCCAAAATACGATTTAGTATTATTGAGTAGTAGTGTCACGGAAAGTGACGAAGGCCTGATTCGGGAACGCGTTACAGTTCCCGTGATTCAACATTTTGGAGGAGGAAGCGGGCTCTTACGCGCCGAACTCCTCCCCCATTTAAGTTGAATTATTGAATACTCCACAGGATTCCCTGCTCGATTAATTTTAAATAGTCCGGATTCGCCCATACCGCGGCCGAGTGACCCATCGAGGTGTAAAAGCTCTTGCCCTTACCCACCGTGCGATACCATGCCACTGGGTGGTTGGGTCCCATTCCGAAATTCTTATCCTTCATCCAAAGCATATTGCCATTCGGAATAATGTTGTCTCCATTGATCGTGTACAAAACATGGACATCTTTAGGCGCATTAAAAAAGACATACCACTCGTCGGTATTGCTCCATTGTTTGGCTAGGTTTTGCGAAAAGAGGGAGTCGACATTCTCCGACAAGCGTACATCGGCTTGTTGGAACTGCGGATTCAACGGGTGATGCGAAAACTTCGCGCCCAAGAGGTTTTTCTCATACCAATCCCAACGGTGAGAATCATCCCCCGCGCCATGGATACCCATCAATGAGCCGCCATCTTCCACGTATTTTTCCAAAGCGGACTGTTGGTCGTCATTCAACACACGACCCGTCGAGTTATCGAAAATCACCAATTTAAATTGCTTCAATTGTTCCGGATTAAACACCCCACCATCGGCCGTTTCATAGATAAATAATTGATGTTTTTCTCCGAGCTGCTTGATCAGTGGAATGGAGGCATCGATTGATTCTGCATGTCGGAAACCCGTTGTTTTCGTAAATACCAAAACCGCAGGTTTATCAGCCGGAAATTGAATGGTCGGCTTCTCCGTTTCATAACTAACGGGAAAGCCGTACTTTACTTTGTACATAAAAGTACCTAAAGCGACCGACAGCATCATGATGATACAGAAGAGGGCCCAAGCTAAAATTTTAAAGAATTTTTTCATGTATTTATCAGTTTTATAATCGTTCGTTTCGTTTTCCCCTTTTACCTTTGGCAATCCTCCAAGGTTTGCCAAAGGTAGTTAAATTAGCAGGCGTCGGTGGTAATTAATTTGGCCTAAATGGTAGGCCAAATGTGTTTCCAAATGGATAAAAATATAGCCATTCGTTTTATCCTCATCGAAAATTCGAATGGGGTAAGTATCCCCTAATTTATCGCTCGGGAAATCGCATAAAACCTGTAACACAATGGGATGAATTTCATCCAGCATGTGCAATAACGTCTCACGCGGAATATCCCGCGCTGTAAATTCCAGCGGTCGGTCGCGCACATAACCTGTATTTGCGTACACTGCCCCAAAAAATGTATTTAAGTTTCCCATCAAATGCAGAAATACATTTCCACCTGGATTATTGATTCCTTTCGCGACCTGCCAAACATGGGCATCGGATTGATATAATTCAATTTCTTTTCGAAGGGCTTTCAAATCCCGATCGTATAAGGTAATGAGTTCTTGTAGCATCTTTTTTTATCAGTTTTAAGTCTACCTATTTGTTTCGGGCTCACTACCTTTGGCAAACCGGGAAGGATTGCCAAAGGTGAAGAGGAGATTTAATATTCGACCGCATAGTCTCTCGGGAAGGGCTGTCCGCTCCAGGCTTTTTTCTGGGTCCATTCGGTTTCAGGTCCCGACCAAAATGGATGATCTGCCTTTAAGCCCAAAGGCAAAAAGGCTGCCGAGGTCAGGTACATACTTCCGGTATTGGAATAGGTATCCGCTAGATTCGCTTGTTTGGCACCCACTAAACCCAAGGTCAACCAACCATCGCGATCGAATGTCGAGGGAACAAAGACACGCTTGAAAACCGCGGTCAAAGCAGAGCGCACTTGGGCCGGGCTAATCTCCGAAGGCAAGGCATTTTCCAAGGCTAATTTAGCTAAGGGTTGGAACAGCCCTACCCGGTAGGTCGATGAGCGGCCCACCACCAAGAAGGTACCTTCCGGCGAGATATATCGCTCTTGAAAACTCGCGTAGCGCTGCATCCGCTTGTAGGCTAAATCAAAATCGGCTTGGGCGAATCTGCCTTTCGCGACATTCACCCGCATCACATCGATCAGCATGGGATGAATCACGAAGCCATTGTAATGGTCAAAATGAAATTTCTCGCCATCCTTGTACCAGCCATCGCCCACATACCAAGACTGAATTTTAGCAATCGCCTGATCAATCCGCGCGGCATCAAAAGGTTTTCCGATGGAAAGCAAAAAAGTCTCGATGGTGGCAGCAAACAAGACCCAATTGTTATTGGGAGGAACGATTTGACGCATCATCGTAAACTCGCGAATGAAATTCATTTTGGTTTCGGCCGACAAAGGTTCCCACAAGGCAGTAGGGGCAATCAAAAAAGCTTGGGCGATGAAGGCCGCATCCACGAGGGGCTGTTTGGACGTAGGAGAACCCCAATACAAATAGTCGGGACTTAAGGGATTCGCGGCATGGCTTAAGCTGGCAAGGGCTTGGGCTTTCATTCGCCGACGAATATTGCTCTCCTCCCGAGCCGCCCACGAACTCTCATCATCCGCTAAGGCTAAAAAGGGTCCGATACCGATCAACATCCGACCGAAGGCTTCCATGTAGGCAACCTCCGAGGGCCGCCTATCCCAGGTGGGGCTGAAGGCAATAGTCATGTTTTTACGAAGCTCCCCTTTGGACATATTCTTCAAGATGGGGGCGGAAATTTTATCCAATAAATTTACCCAATAGGCACGGTCACTGGCTGAGTCAACGATGTTTTCACGCTTAGTCGGGAAAAAGGAAAATGAACTAATCAGGGACGACCATTGAATGAATTTTCTGCGTTGCATAGGTTTAGGTTTGAACTACTAATTTACCGGAATAAATTAAAAAAAGCGTGTAGATTTGAGAATTCAAACACACCCGATGCTCCTACTTGGCATTTTTTGGCTCCTCTACTTTTTTATCCATAGCGCCCTTGCGAGCTTATGGGTCAAGGAAAAAGTGGGTTTACTTGTGCCAGGCTTGTTTCCCTATTACCGCATCGTCTATAACCTCATTGCGATACTGGGTCTCTTGCCCTTGCTCTATTTTAGCCTAAGCCAAGCCATCGAATATGAGATTCCCTTTCATCAGCCCGTGGGTTTACTTCTCGCTTTTGTGGGATTATTTTTCCTATGGAAAGCCTTTCGCGCCTTCGATATGCCCGCATTTTTGGGCTTAAAACCAGAGGAGAATTCGGCCTTGGTCAAAACAGGTATGTATGCCTACGTGAGACATCCTTTGTATTTCGCAACGATATTGGTGATTGGTGGATTATGCTTGATATTCCCTAGCAAGGGTATGTTGATGGTGCTGGGAATTAGCTATTCCTACATTCTGATTGGCAGTAAATTGGAGGAAGGAAAGTTGAAAAAACACTATGGCCAGGCCTACGAGGATTATGCCAAAGAAGTCAAAGCCCTCATTCCCTATGTTTATTAGAGCGGCTGAAATGGCCGATATTCCTGCGATGCGCCGCATTCGTTTGGCGGTCAAAGAAAACGTACTTCGAAATCCCTTGGCGGTTCAGGAGGCCGACTATATTCCCTATCTGACAGAAAAGGGGCAAGGCTGGGTGGCTGAAATCGAACACGAAATCGTGGGGTTTGCCATTGTAGATTTGCAGGGTCATGATGTTTGGGCGCTCTTTGTGAATCCGGAGAAGGAGGCTCAAGGAATCGGAGGGGCTTTGCATAATCTTATGCTGGAATGGTATTTTGCAGAAACGGATATACCCTTGCATTTGGGCATAGAAGGCGGAACGCGAGCTGAAGAATTTTATCGAAAGCGGGGGTGGGAAGAAATCGGCAGGGAACCCAATGGCGACCTTACTTTTTTAATGCCTCAAAAACCCCTACATTTATTGTCCAAAACGTAAAGCTATGAATCCGAATTTCAACGAGTTTAAGCGCATCATTACGACGCCCATTTTATTCAAGTTTTTCATTCTGAAAAATTTATCGGCCGCATTTTGGGCAGGTCTGAATATTCACCAATTCGATAAGGACAGCTGCGTGGTCCGAACCAAATTATCTTGGTTTAACCAAAACCCTTTCCGCTCCATGTATTTCGCGGTCGAAGCAATGGCGGCCGAGATGAGCAGCGGGATGTTGGCCTATGCCCAAGTCCACAAGCGCAAACCGGCCGTAAGCATGTTGGTCGAAAAAGTCGAAGCCACCTTCGTCAAAAAAGCCACCGGAACCATCTACTTTACCTGCGAGGATGGTGCGGCGATGGAAGCGGCCGTCGATGAAACCGTCTGCACGGGCGAGGGGGTTAAGCTCCTTTCGAAGTCGATCGGGAAAAATGAAGAGGGTGTAATCGTCGCGGAATTCACCTTTACCTGGAGTTTTAAAGCAAAATCGAAATGACACATCCGTTAGGCATTTGCCTCTGGTTTGATAAGCAAGCCAAGGAGGCCTTTACATTTTACGAGTCGGTATTCCCCGACATCAAACTAATTTCTGAGAATCCGTTTACAGTTAACTATACATTAGCCGGCAAGCGCTTTATGCACCTAAACGGTGGGCCGGAGTTTAAGATCAATCCTTCGATTTCCTTTTTTTACAATGTGGACTCCGAAGCGGAAATCGACCAAATGTGGGCGAAGTTAACGGATGGAGGTCAAGTCATGATGCCGCTGAATGCCTATCCTTGGAGTCGTAAGTATGGCTGGGTGGCGGATAAATTTGGGGTCAACTGGCAGTTAATGCTCGACCATGTCAGCGGCGATAAGGTCTACCCGAACATGATGTTTACGGGGGATAATAATGGCAAGGCAGCCGAGGCGATCGAATATTACACCTCAATTTTCCCGGATTCGAAGACGGTGCGCGTGAGCCCGTATGGAGAAGGGGGAGCCGATACGGCCGAGCATTTGAGTTATGCGCAGTTTCAACTTTGCAATCAGGCCTATGGCGCGATGGATAGTTCGCACATGCATGCTTTTCAATTTAATGAGGGGGTTTCCCATTTGATTATTGCGGATACGCAAGAGGAGATTGATTATTATTGGGATCATTTGACGCAGGGAGGAAAGCCCGGCAAATGTGGCTGGCTTCAGGATCGCTACGGTGTTTCTTGGCAGGTTGTTCCGAGCTGTTTGGGGAAATTCATGAATAATCCGGTAACGGCACCGAAGGCGACTTATGCCTTTTTGCAAATGTCAAAATTCATCATTGCCGATTTGGAAAAGGCATGCGAAAATTAACTAATTTTGTGGCCTAAATAACCCTAAGGTAATGTCAAAACCCTATGACTTTCTGATTGTTGGCGCCGGATTTTTCGGCAGTATTTGTGCGAGAGAATTGACCAATCAAGGATACAGCTGTTTGGTCATTGAAAAGCGCGATCACATCGGGGGAAATTGCTACACGGAAAAGCGGGACGACATCCATTTGCATGTCTATGGCGCGCACATTTTCCATACATCGAATGAGAAAGTTTGGAAATGGATTAATCAATATGCCAAATTTAATCACTATACGAATCGTCCGATAGCGAATTACAAGGGAGAATTATTTGCTTTGCCTTTCAACATGTGGACGTTCAACCAATTGTGGAATGTAAACACTCCGGAAGAGGCGCAAAAAATCATCGCCGAGCAAGGAAAAGACATTGAGGGAGAGCCAAAGAATTTAGAGGAACAAGCGATTAAGTTAGTCGGCAAGGACATCTACGAAAAACTCATCAAAGGTTATACAGCTAAGCAATGGATCAAAGATCCGAAAGAGCTTCCTAAGGAAATCATCAAGCGCTTGCCGGTTCGATTTACCTTTGATACCAATTATTTTAATGATCGTTACCAGGGAATTCCGGAAGGAGGATATACACAGATATTTGAGAAGCTGTTGGAAGGAATTGAGGTGCGATTGAATGTGGATTATTTGGCCGACAAATCAACTTACAATGCCTTGGCGAATAAGGTGATTTACACAGGTCCGATCGACTCCTATTTTGGGTATCAATTTGGGGAGTTAGAGTACAAAACCACGCGATTCGATCACGTGAAGAAGGAATATCCGAACCACCAAGGTGTTGCGGTGATGAATTACACGGAGGTCGAAATTCCGTATACGCGTATCATTGAACACAAGCATTTTGAGTTTAATGAAACCCCGACAACCTGGATTAGTTACGAATATCCGGAGCCTTACAAGGCGGAGGTGACAGAACCTTATTACCCAGTGAATGACCAAACGAATAATGACTTGTTCCAGCAATACCGTAGCTTGGCAGATCAGGAGCCAGATGTATTTTTCGGAGGGCGCTTAGGGGAGTATAAGTATTATGACATGCACCAAATTATCGATCGTGCCTTGACGATGGTGGAGACTTTCGTCCCTGCCTCCTAACCTTTGCCAATCCTCCAAGGTTTGGCAAAGGTAGTGGGAAGAAACATAAGTTTCCTGATATTTTACCCCAGCAGTGCCTTCATCTTTTTTGCGATGAAGTTTGTCGCATATTCGGGTGCCAGTCGGCATAAGAAATCCATGAATTTGGAGTCAGAACCGACGAGAATACGGTATTGATTCGTTTCCATTCCTTGTAAAATAATCCTCGCCGCTTCATTAGCTGGCATGGTCGGCATGCTCAATGCATCGCCTGAGACTTTGGGCATTTCGATTCCTGAATTAGCGGTAATATTTGTCGCGATAGCCCCCGGAAAAACCACCGAAACACGTACCGTCGTTTCTTTCAGTTCGGCATACAAACCTTCTGTGAATAATTTCACGGCCGCTTTGGATGCCCCATAGATACTTTGGCCGGGAACAGGCAAAAAACCTCCCATACTGGATATATTGACAATATGCGCCTCTGGACGCTCCAATAAATGGGGAAGAAATGCTTTGCTTACCGAAACAGTACCCATAAAATTCACGTTCATCACGTGTTCAATTTGATTAAAGGTCAAGTCATTGACCTTCACAAAGGGCTGAATGATTCCAGCATTGTTGATGATGCCATCAATCTGCCCAAAGTGCTTGATCACCTGTTCGGGCAATGCAAGCACTTGGGGCCGATCGGATATGTCTACTTCTAAGGCTAGAAATGTTTTGGAAGTTCCGGAGCAAACTTGTTGAGTTTCCAACAAAGCGGGCAAATGCCTATCCAATGCGGCAACCTTACCGCCTTTGGCGATAATTTGATGGGTCATTTCACGACCCATTCCACTACCCGCACCGGTAATTAGAAATACTTTTCCAGCTATTTTCATGGCTTCTTAAATGTACATGGTCTAATCAGCCAAGGGCTAATTATTCTTTTACGCGTGCTCCTTTCGCCTCAAACATGCCCATCAATGAGCCCTTCAAATTGTCTGAATCTACTTTATTTAATTCAACATTCACATCATAACCTTGAATTGTAAAATACAAAACAACCTTTTCGCTGTCATCTTCAACTTTTGAAATGTCTACTAATGGCAATGAATCGTCGCCAACAATCTTTAATTGGCCAGTCAAGACACCGTCTTTACGAATTAAATTCGTCGCAAAAGTTACATCTCCATTGGGTGTACCTGCCACCATGATTTTCCATTTACCTGCGAAGAAATCTGTTGGATCTGGTTGCTTCGCGAAAGCTGAAGCCGAAAACAAGGTCGTCAAAACAAAAATAAGCGCAATAATCTTTTTCATAATCAAATGATTTTAGGGGTTAATAAGAAAACAAATATAGAAACTATATTAATATTGTCTAATCTTGATACAATATTAGCTTGAAAACATGAAAATTATCACACTGTTACTACTTAGTTTCTTGGCCCTAGGCCAAACCACCATCAAACTCTATCCGGGCAAAGCTCCGGGATCTGAAAACTGGAATTGGGAGGTCAAAGAGTTTACTCCGATGCCAAACAACCGGATGTTGTTCAATGTCACCGAACCCACCTTAACCATTTACCCCGCAGCTGCCGGCAAAGGAAATGGCAGCTCCATCATCATCGCCCCTGGCGGAGCCTTCCACATTTTATCCATCGATTCCGAAGGCCACGATGTGGCCAAGTTTTTAAGTAAGCGCGGAATTACCGCATTCGTCCTGACCTACCGCGTCGTGAAATCAAACGGCCCTAATCCCTTCGCCGAATTGATGCCCTTGATGAAAGACTTCAAGAAACTGGACGAGATTAATGCTCCCGTGGTCGAAATGGCTACTCAAGACGGCATCGAGGCCATTAAATATGTAAAAACAAACGCAAGCAATCTCGGTATCGATCCCCAAAAAATGGGTTTCATGGGATTCTCGGCAGGTGGAACACTGACGATGAACGTGCTATTAAGCGCACCACAAGAATTAAAACCGAATTTCATAGCGCCCATCTACCACTACGCATATGCCGTCACCGGTAAAGATATGCCTAAGGCCAGTACACCGGCGTTTATCGCCGTGGCGGCCGACGATAATTTAGGCTTCGCGCCGCACAGCATTCGACTCTTCGAACGGTGGAGCGCCGCCAAACACCCGAGCGAACTGCACGTCTACGAAAATGGAAGCCATGGCTTTGGTATGCGGAAAAACAATACAGCGAGCGACAACTGGATCAATGATTTCGAGAATTGGTTAAAGATTCGTAAGTTTTTATAAGTCTCCTCGCTTCGCATCCCTAGGCTAAAGCCTAGGGTTATAAGAAGATGTTCCGTCTTTTCCTTAGTCCCCAGACTGAGGTGTAGGGTCATAGACATAATTTTTTTATCACCAGGTTTAAACCCGGGGCATTTAGCCGAAGGCCAAACCATCCTACCCCCCTTAGGGACAGGCACTATTGAGATTTTAAGTACATTCGAGCGCTAAACCGATTCAATATGAAATTTGCTTTACTCCTTTGCTTGAGTTTTTTGACCTATTCTAGCCTCGCACAGGTTAACCTCACCCATCTCCAAGTCGAATACCAAGAAATGCCCCTCGGCATGGACGAAAGCAAACCGCGTTTTTCCTGGCAAATGCTCAGTAAAGCAGTCGTACGGGGCGACCGACAAATCGCTTACCGCATCCTCGTGCAGGATGAAAAAAATCAAGCTGTTTGGGATAGTAAAAAAGTGAACTCTGATATTTCGCTTGGAATTTCCTATGCCGGGAAAGCCCTGGAAGCGCGCACAAAATATACCTGGACCTTGCAAGTTTGGGATCAGAAAAATCAAGTTTCCAGCGCCAAATCATCCTTTGAAACGGGCCTATTAAACGAATCTTGGAACGAAGCGAGCTGGATCGGATCAAACGATTTGCCGCTTTACAGCCAATACCTATCCGTCTATCAATTTCAATACGGAATTCAATTGGACGAGGCCTCCAAATCCAAAAAAGCCTCCTTCATTTTCGGTGCCAATGACCCGCGTTTACAAAATAAAAACCTGAACATTCAAGGGGTGGCGAGTGCGAAGAACAGCTCATACATTCGCTTTGAGCTTGATCTTTCCGACAGCACTCAAGCCTTTTTCAATGTCTACCGAGCGGGCTATGATCCCAAAGACAACGCGAATAAGGCCCTCTACCAATTCCCAATTCCTCAAAACCTCATCTCGAAAGCCACTAAATACCAAAAACACACCGTTTTTGCGACCTGTAATTTTGGGGTGTATGATGTTTACATCGATCAGGTAGATAAAGAACATAAGGTCAACCCCACACCGAAAAATGCGAGCCCCTATGCGCCCACAGGTTTTAATCTGAATCCGGTAGGCATGGGGAATAATTTCATCTCCTTTCCGATGTTGGCCGAAATAGGTTTTCAGGCACCGGAAGGCGAAACCGCCTATTTTTCGAATGTGCAGATTAAGAATTTCCGCCAACCGGCTAACACGCTTTTCGCGGCGGAAGAAAATCCCGGCTTATGGCCCAACTGGGATGGCAAACGCTTTCGGGTAAGCGGCTCTTTTGCTGTCGCCAATCCGAGTCGGTACGCCGCACCCATGCTACGCACCCAATTTGCTACGTCAGGGAAAGCCATCAAAAAAGCACGCATTTATGCCACAGCACGTGGAATTTACGAGCTCTACCTAAACGGGAAACGCGTGGGCGATGATTATTTTAATCCTGGTTTGACCCAATACAACAAGACGCATCAATACCAAAGTTTCGACGTGACCTCGCTTTTGCAATCCGGTGAAAACGCCTGGGGAGCCTGGTTGAGCGAGGGCTGGTGGTCAGGGAATATTACCTATAGCGGGGATAGTTGGAATTATTTCGGGGACCGACAATCCTTATTGGCCAAATTGGTCATTAGCTATACTGATGGCTCCGAGCAAATCGTTACCACTAATCCCACCCAATGGAAAACCTTCAACGATGGACCGATTCGAGTGGGAAGTTTCTTCCAGGGCGAAGTTTATGATGCCCAAAAAGAGGCTGCGATTGCCGGCTGGTCAACGACAGGCTATTCCGATAAAAATTGGAAAAGCGCATCAACAATCCCTTTGGAGGGAACGGCATTCTTGGATAAGAACATCGAGTACAGCAAGCAACAACTAGTCGGGCAATTGGACGACCGCGTGCAGGTTCGCAAGGTCTTACAAGCTCAATCGATTCAAGAACCCCGCAAAGGCGTATATGTCTATGACATGGGTCAAAACATGGTCGGCTTTCCGAAGATCTTCATCCCTAATGGCAAGGCGGGTCAGGTAATCACCTTACGCTATGCGGAAATGTTGTACCCGGATTTGGCGGAATATGCGTCTCAAAAAGGGATGATTATGATAGAGAATATTCGGGCGGCTTTGGCACAGGACATCTATGTTTTAAAGGGCGGCGATGAATATATCCAACCGCGCTTTACGTTCCATGGCTACCGCTATTTGGAAATAACAGGCCTTGAACAGGCACCCGCCTTGCCACAAGTGGCCGGGATTGTGCTTTCGTCGATCAAAGAAATTAGTTCGTCTTATGAGACCTCGGACCCCATGGTGAATAAACTCTGGACCAACATCACTTGGTCGATGCGTGGGAATTTCCTGTCCATCCCGACCGATACCCCGGCCCGAAATGAGCGCATGGGCTGGTCGGGCGACATCAATGTCTTCTCCAAAACCGCTACCTTTTTAGCTCCCGTTAATAATTTCATGCGCCGACATTTACAAGGCATGCGCGATGTGCAACGCGCGGATGGGCGTTTCACGGATGTGGCACCGATGGGTGGAGGATTTGGCGGGACGCTTTGGGGCAGTGCGGGCATTGTGGTGCCTTGGGAGACTTACCAACAATATGGAGACAAGGCGCTATTGGCGGAACACTACGATGCGATGAAGCGTTATGTGTCTTTTTTGGCGTCTAAACAAACGCCGGAGGGGATATTGAATGAGGGTCCGCTGGGAGATTGGTTGAGCCCCGAGGGGAACAAGAACGACAACACGGCCTTTTGGATGAGCTATCAGGCCTATAATTATGAGATCATGGCGAAGGTGGCGACCATTTTGGGCTATTCAGATGATGCGGTGAATTTTGCTCAAAAATCTTCTGAGCGCAAAGCCCTCTTTAACCGAATCTACATGGATCCTGTAAGCCATAAATCGGTGAAGTCGGGGATCAAAACCGCAACCATGGGGCCACCGAATGCAGCGGCGGCGAATGGGTCTTCTGATAAGGGACAGTTGGTGGACACGCAGGCGTCCTATGCGATACCTTTGGCATTGGGTCTGTTTGATGCGACGAATAAGCCGTATGCGATTGCGGGTTTGGTGGAAACGGTGAAGCGTTCGAATACGGATGATGGTGGCGTGGCACGACCAGCTTATTCCTTGATGACCGGCTTTATCGGAACCGCATCGATCAGTGAGGCCTTATCGGCCAATAATCAACACGCCGAAGCCTATCGATTATTAACCCAAAAGACCTATCCGTCTTGGTTGTATTCGGTGGCAAATGGGGCGACGACGATTTGGGAGCGATTGAATTCCTACACGGAGGAGAATGGTTTTGGGGGGAATAATAGCATGAATTCGTTTAACCATTATTCCTTTGGGGCGGTGGCTGCCTGGATGTATAATCATTCCTTGGGAATCCAGCGCAATGAAAAATCACCGGGTTTCAAGCATTTCTATTTGCGTCCGATTCCGGATCCGACGGGCGTTTTGACACATGCCAAAGGGCATATTACGAGCATGTACGGGAAGATTGCAAGTCGCTGGTCGGTAAATGGAGGACAGACGACCTACACGTTTGAGGTTCCGGCAAACACCAACGCCGAATTGCGATTAAGCGTGAAACCGGGTGCGAAAATCAAAGAAGGTTCTCGAAGCTGGACGGCAAGTGGCGACAGCTTTATACAAGAATTAGTGAGTGGGAAATATACATTTGTTGTCAACTAACCTTTGGCAATCCTCATCAGGTTTGCCAAAGGTAGTACGGAGGGGGCAGAATTTTGAACAAGAAACTGATAAAATTGAACACATGCAAAAGATTATTTTAGTCCTTTTCATTTCATTTTCGCTAACGGCATTCGGCCAAGTAAAGCTTCCTTCGCTCGTAAGCGATGGGATGGTGCTACAACAAAATCAAGCCACACACATCTGGGGCTGGGCTAGTCCTGAAGAAAAAATTCGCATCAACACGCGCAATAAATCCATCAAAACCCAGGCCGATAAATCGGGAAAATGGCAGGCGCAATTGCCGGCATTTGCGGCAGGGGGTCCTTTTGATATTCGAGTTAATGACATCGTTATTCACAACGTGCTTTGGGGAGAAGTCTGGCTTTGTTCTGGACAGTCTAACATGGTCTTGCCCATGGAACGCGTGAAGGAAACCTATCCTTCTGAAATTGCTGCGGCAAATTATCCGCTCATTCGGAATTTTTTCATCCCAACCATCGTCAGTAAAGACATCGAAAAAGACGATATTCCCAATACCAAATGGCTCGAAACCAATCCCGAAAATGTCTTAAAAATGGGGGCGGTGACCTATTTCTTCGCCCAAAAACGCTTCGAACAAACGCATGTACCCATCGGGATCATCAACGCCAGCGTGGGCGGATCGCCCATCGAATCCTGGATCTCTGAATCCGTTCTCAAACCCTTTCCCATGCCTGCCCAAACGCCCATCGCGGCCGGCCCAGCTCCCATCGAAAAGGACCGCGGTCTTCGGGAGGCGAAAAAATGGTTCGACCCAAGCTATGAACCCAAGGGTTGGAAAAATTATTTCATCCCGGGATTTTGGGAAGACCAAGGTCTGAAAGATCTCAATGGAATCGTTTGGTTTCGAAAGGAAATCGATATCCCAACTGGGCTGGAAAATCAAGCGGCCAAGCTCTTCATGGGGCGGATTGTAGATGCCGACGAGATGTATGTCAATGGAACTCGCGTAGGCAATGTGACCTATCAATACCCACCTCGTCGCTACGAAATCAAACCCGGAATTTTACATGCGGGAAAAAATCTATTGGTTATTCGAGTTAGCAATTCAGCGGGGAAGGGCGGCTTTGTGCCCGACAAACGCTATGAACTACTCCTCGGGGAAAAGACCATCTCGCTGGTGGGAAATTGGCAATACAAAGTAGGCGATGTTTGGAACCCGAATCCCCAAATTTCCAATGCCCAAATGTATCAGCCCAAGACGCTTTACCAAGGGATGATTAGCCCGCTGTTGCCCTATACGCTGAATGGCATTTTGTGGTACCAAGGGGAATCGAATGGCGGCGATCCGAAGAATTATGGAAAGAAATTAGAAGCCTTGGCTGCGGATTGGCGTGCGAAATTCAAGCAGACGAATCTGCCCTTTATCTATGCACAATTGCCGGGTTTTGGTGATCGCCAACTGCTGCCTGTGGAAAGCAATTGGGCCATCCTTCGCGAAGAGATGCGCCAGGCTGAAAGTCAAATTCCGAATAGCGCGATGGTTGTAACCATTGATCAAGGGGAGTGGAATGACATTCACCCGCTGAACAAAAAACCGATAGGGGAGCGTATGGCCTTGTCGGCAAACCAACTCATCGAAAAGGTCGCATCTGCCAGCTCTGGGCCTCGTGTAGAAAGCGCCAGCAAAACGGGAAATCAAATCATCCTTCGATTCACATCAGCAGGAGGAAACCCGACCATCGATCGATGTGATGAGGATGAATTGCAATACATTTCCATCGCAGGGAAAGACCGGAAATTCGTTTGGGCCAAGGCTCGGATTGAAAACAATACGCTCATCATTTGGTCGGACGACATCGCAGAACCCATGTTTGTTCGCTACGCCTGGTCCGATTTCCCGGAAGGAAACCTCGTGAACGAAGAAGGATTCCCGGCATCGCCGTTTGAGGTATCCGTTAATTAATAGATTGTGAGCGCCTAAACGCCGACGGCGACATCTTCTCAAATCGCTGAAAAACCCGGTTGAAATAAGACAAGCTCTCGAAGCCACATTCAAAGCAGCATTCCGTTACGTTCTTGTCTTGCAGGAGTAATTGCTTGGCATAATTAATCCGATAGCGATTCACAAAATCCGTGTACGTGAGGTGCGTCGTTTTCTTGATGTAGCGGCAAAAAGCCGGGACCGTCAAACTCACCTCGGAGGCCATCGCTTCCGTATCGATCTTGTCCTGAAAATGTTTCTCGACGTATTGATGTATCCGTGCCATGCGTTCCTGTTGTTTCAAAACAGCCTGGCTGGCAATCGGTCGGACGTTTAATGAAATGGCATCCGTACTCTCGGCCAAAATTTGGAAGATCTGCAACAACTCCACAAACTGTTCGAAACGCGAAAGACCCGGAATTTTCTTCATGCGCTCCCCCACTACACGCTTGGTGTCCCCATCAAAAGCCAAACCCGATTGCGCGCGCTCCATTAATTGTTGGACCCTCTGCATCTCAGGAACCAAGCCCAAACTCATCCGAAAATAATCTGGCGGAAATTGAATCACGACCGTTTCCACACGGGTTTTGGCGCCATAATCAAAATTCAAATGTGGGATATTCGAACCGATTAACGCCAAATCCGCCCCGTGGTAAGTGGACACATGGTCTCCGATGTGACGAATTCCTTGCTCAGCTTCCACATAGACCAACTCGATTTCCGGGTGAAAATGCCAATAGAACACCTCATTCAATTGCGGCGTGAGCAACAAGCGAAAGGAGCTATCCGTATCCGGATGAATTTGTTCGAGTTTCAATTTCATTGACCCAAATATCCACATTTTTTCCACATATGTTCAAAAAATATCAATAGCGTGCAAAAAATTATCAATAGCGCATGCATACTTGCTGCTAAATTATCAGAGATTTGTTTGATCAAAACCTTATCACCTATGCAAAACGAAACCATGATCCCAAACAATGCGCATTACGACATTCCGGGAAACCCATCGACAGCCAAAAGCAGCCAATTATCGCTCAATAATCGCTTGAACGGAGAAGCCCTTCGCGTCTTGAGCGAGGAGGATTGGGCATTTTGGAAACACAATGGCTATGTTGTGATCAAGCAGGCTGTTCCGAGAGAACAGGCGCTGGCCACTGCGCAATTCCTGTGGGAGTTCGAGGAAAAAGATCCGAATGATCCCAGGACCTGGTATGCTCCTCCCCGCGCGGAGATGAAAATGAAGGAATTGGCGAATACGGGCATGGTGGAATGTTATAATAACCAGCACCTTTGGAATAACCGACAAATGCAACGGGTCTACGATGCCTTTGTGGATATTTGGGGAACTGAGAAATTATGGGTGACGATTGATCGGGCCAACTTGAATTTCCCGATCCGACCCGGCCATGAATACAAAGCCTTCATTCACTGGGATTATGATCCGGAAACGAAACCCGTCCAGGTACAAGGCGTTTTGGCCTTAGCCGACCAGCTTGATGAAAACATGGGCGGATTCCAATGCATCCCGGAACTTTTCCGCAATTACGATACCTGGAAACTAACCCAACCCGAAGACCGCAATCGCTTCCTTCCCGACACGACTGGCTTTACGCCGACGAAAGTAAAATTGGAGGCCGGGGATTTGTTAATCTTCAACAGCCTTCAACCCCATGGAATCCGGGCCAATAACAGCGAAAAGGTTCGTTGCGCGCAATACATCTCCATGATGCCCGCCGAGGAAGACAACGATTCGCTTCGTGAATGGCGTGTCAATTCCTGGAAGAATCGCATCGCTCCCGAAGGCTTTGCCTTTCCGGGTGATCCGCGCAACTGGGAACAAACGAAATACGAAACCGCCAAACTCAATCCGCTGGGCGAAAAAATACTTGGATTAACGAAATGGTAAATAAAAGGCCCGGCAAATGCTGGGCCTTTTGTTTGATTTTTATAAGTAAGTATTTGAAAATTATAAATATAAAAGCCCTTCTACCTGCTACCTTTGTTTGATTTCTATCGGATTCAATAACCCAAGCATGGAGCAAATTGAAAGTTTAAGGGATTTCTACGAACGAAAATTCAATTGGATACCTGACAGCCTTAGTAAAGACTGGGGGCACTTTAATGTCTTCAAACTAGACCCATTCCTTGGGAATACCCCAAAACCCGTACCCTACCGTCGGCGCGATTTTTACAAAATAACGCTTGTAAAGGGTAATGGAAAGATCAATTACGCCAACAAAGTAATTGAGGTCAAAGAAAATGCCATCGTCTTTTCAAATCCATTTATTCCTTACAAATGGGAATCGTTGGAACAATTAAGCACGGGATATTTTTGCATTTTTAACGACCAATTTTTCCAAGGTTATGGAAATTTTTCGTCTTATTCCCTTTATCAACCCGACGGTTCGCCGGTCATCGAATTGAATGACTCGGGCTATCTTCAGTTTCAGTTAATCTTCGAAAGGATGTTGGGCGAAATCAATTCCGAATACATCCACAAGTACGACATGCTCCGGAATTTAGCGCTCGAGATGATGCACACCGCACTCAAACTCGAACCAGCTAATTCCGCTCGTTATGCACCGGGAAATGCGAATCAAAAAATCTCCATGTTATTCCTGGAGCTTTTGGAGCGGCAATTCCCCATCGAGGGCGCGCACAATAAAATCAAATTGAAGAGCCCATCTGAATTCGCGAATCAATTGGCCGTTCATGTCAATCACTTAAATCGGGCGGTAAAAGAAACAACAGGCAAGACTACATCGCAGTTGATCGCCGAGCGAATCAGCCAAGAGGCCAAACTCATTCTATCCCAGGGCGAGTGGGGAATTGCGGAAATCACGGATGCCCTGGGCTTCAACGAGATCAGTTATTTCAATCATTTTTTCAAAAAACATGTGGGCATTAGCCCCGTGAAGTACAAAAACAATATACACCTTGGAAAAAGGTAACACCTAGCTAATTATATAAACGTTAACCTGTCTCATGTCTTCATTAAAAATCATTGGTTTTGTTTGCTTCCTTCTTTTCAGTCAAATCAGCTATGCGGAAACAAGCGCCGACAGCACCCAAAAAGAAATGCAATTTGCCACAACGGCTTTAGTGACCAACAATGGTATTTCGGTGGTACCCATATTTACCTTGGGTAAACCCGCGACCATTATCAACTTCACCGTAGGCCGTCGCCTCACTTTTGAGCCCGAATTTCGTGTTTCCTTAGAAGGGAAACCCTGGTCCTTTATCTATTGGTTCCGCTACAAAGTAGCTAAAACCTCCAAGTATTCGCTAAACATTGGCGCTCACCCGGCCATCATTTTCAAGACCATCCCTGTGACTATTAATGGCAACGACGAAAAAATCCTACGCGCTCAACGATTCCTTGCGGCAGAAGTTTCACAAAACTTTCGTGTTAACCAACATGTCAATGTGGGTCTCTATTATTTAGTTGGCGCCGGAAGCGTCGAGAATAAAACCAAGCCAACCAACCTGATAACAATCCGAGGAGGATATAACAACATCCCACTAGGGAAGGAGTTTGTAGCAGGGCTAAACACTCAGTTAATCTACCTGTTTACGAATGGGGAAGAGGGCTCCTATATGAACGGAACTGTTACTCTTGGGCACAGAAAAAGCCCTGTCACACTCTCCTATTTTTACAATCAACCGATAAACACCAACATTACTGGAGGCAAACTCCCCGTGTGGAACATCGCCGCAACCTATGCCTTCAACAAAATATTCAAGCTTAAATAACAAAAAAGCCCGGCATTCATCCCGGGCTTTTCACTAACTATCCTAAGGCCTTTCTTGCGATGCCGTCGGGGTTATTGGCCAACAAACATTGGTCATCCAGTATCATCGTCTCCCCATTTTCCTTTGAATAAGGCTTCCAATTCGGTAAGCCTCCGCCATTGGGATTTCCGGTTCGCACAAAGTTCAAGAAGGACTTCGCCATTTTCGTAGATAAAGCACGAGGACGTTTTCCGCCACCCGTGTGGGTCAACATCAAATCTGTGTTGTAGAACCAAAAGCAAATATCATCGCAATGGAAGGCACGCATCCGCCCGTCGAAAAGCGGTGGCTGCCAACCGAACCACGAAACATATACAGGAGCCTTTCCTTGAGATACTTTAGCATCCGCTGCCGCAATCGCACCCTTCCGGTTCGAATTGATCATCGCCCATAATTCTACCGGTTTCGCTTTCGGGAAGTTTTGATGAAAAGCGTTCACGATTTCAGCAGATTTGTCTCCAAAGCGCGGTCTGATTTTTTCTGCCACGCTATCTAAACTAATAGACTCCAAACTCGCATCCGTACGTGAGGGGCTAAACTCATGGAAGGTTGTATTAATGATCAACGGAATGTCTGCTGAGAAATGATTGGGGTCACTGAAAAAAGGCTTATCGTTCATCGTGACGCCATCCGCCACCGGTGAAAATCCACCCCGTGCGATGCCCATTTTTTTCGCCTCATCCGCCATTTTCTCCACGGCACGTGTCGTAATATCGATGTATTCCCGCCAAGGAATTTGCTGCAATTTCTCGATTTCCCCCGGCTTCAATCCGGCCTCCTCCATTACCTTAACGCCCAGTTTCTCCGCATATTCTTTATTCACTCCACCCAGGGACGTACCACTCAAAGCAACTGCTTTGTGGAATAGGCCTTTGGCAGCCGGCATGTTCATCAGCGTGGTAACTTTCGCGCCTCCGCCCGACTGGCCGATGATCGTCACATTAGCCGCATCGCCACCAAAATTCGCGATATTATTTTTCACCCATTCCAATGCCGCGACCATGTCCAAGTTGCCAACATTCCCTGAATGTGGATGTCCGCCCGCAGCCTTTAAGTGCGAATAGCCAAAGGGTCCCAGACGGTGATTAATCGACACGAAAACTACATCCCCCAAACGCGAAATGTTCTCGCCATGGTAACCATCCTGTTCAATCGCATTTCCGTTCGTGAAGCCACCACCGTGCAACCATACAATCACAGGTCTTTTCTTCGAATCAATCGCCGGCGTCCAAACATTCAAGCGCAAACAATCCTCCGAGACATCGTCGTAATTCCAATGATCCACAAAGGAAGCATAGGCATTCGCATAGCGCTTCTCCATGATTTGGGGAGCCGTATTTCCCCACCAAACACAGGGTTTTACTTCGGACCAAGCCGCGGGTTTTTGAGGGGGCATAAAGCGATTCTTTCCGCTCGTATCCGCTCCATAAGGAATCCCCAAAAACTGGTTGATACCACGTAAGATGAATCCGCGTACCTTGCCGTATTCGGTGTTGGCTACGGCGATCTCATCCCCCACAAAAAGGACTTGATCATCCGAACTCGCGGCAGTGGCGCTCGTTGATCGTTGTTTTCCTACGCTTAGTGAAGCGGCCCCCAGTCCCAAAGACTGGATAAAATTTCTGCGATTTGATTTCATCGATATAGGTTTTATTTTAATCCGTAAATTTTTAACTGGCGCATCGACCACGGGATATCGTCCGCCTCTTTATTAATTCCATCGGCCAACTTCAAACGAACAAACTTCGTTTTCACCTGATCGAAACTAATGACATTGTCGCCCTCTTTTCCTTTCCAATTCGCGACATGCGTTTTCCAATTTGACCCATCTTCCGAGGTCTCCATGTGTAGCAAACGAGGGTAGGTCGCAATCACGGTTGGCGCCACTCCGGGTGTCGGTTTCGCCGGACGCTTGAAGTTTGTATTCGAGGTAAAGTGGAATTCGGAAAGATTGATTAATTGGGGGAACTCAATTTGATACCACATGTCTTTTGCCTGCGTGATGCCGGTCGACCAGCCCTCGTAATTCGTCGCGCTGCGTGGGGATGCGTTTCCGCCGACACGCGTCGAGACCGTATTACTTGCACTAAATTTCCAAGCCGCATCCGCCGGAAATTCCTGCGGAACCACTTTCATCAAGGCATCGAATTTATACATCCCAGCTTGCTTCGAGGTCTTCGCGCGAATCGCCGCAACTTGCTGAGGCGTCACGAAAGACGCATCATTCGACAATCCATTTCGGATATACGACACCACATCTGAAATCCATTGATCGGATTGCTCCTTCATAGGTTGCATCATCCCACCGGCATAATTCTTCCCATCAACCGTTCCATCTAAGCCGTGCAATAAAACACGCACAGCATATTCCGGATGCGACTGAATGCGGAAACTTCCAGCCAATGCAGGCGCTAGTAATTTATTATTGCCCATGGATTTCCCCATGCCATCATTTCCATGACATTGCGAGCATAACTCGGCAAAGACAAGTTCCCCGCGCGCTAAAATTTCCTTTTGGTCCTTGCTCAATTCCATTGCATTAAATGGCCCATTCGTTCTCGGTTTCGGAGGCGTAATGGTTTGCTCACCTACGAGCTTCACACCACCACTAGGATGCTTCACCAAACTCGCTTTCACATGCGTTTCCAAATCTGGCATCTTCAAAAATTTAGCTGAGAAAATGGCCTGCATGGCAACCTCGGGGTCGGCGTCCAACATCGCTTTCTGGTAGCTTGCCGCGAAAGATTTATCCCCTGCCTTGTACAAAGTCTCGGATGCTTTCAAAGCTTGAATGCGCAAACGCGGATTTGCATCAGCCAATAAACTTTGAACGGTTTGTGCCTTCAATGCCCCCAAACCTTCCAAGGTCCAAAGCGCATGAATTCGTCCATTCACGGTAGAACCCTTCAAAGCCATTTGCGTCAAAGCCGGAACCACAGATTTATCTTTGCGCAGCACTAAAACCTGTTGGGCCATATCCTGCCACCAGCCATTCGGATGATTCAAGTAAGCCACCAGTGACGCAGATTTCTCCTCATACATCTTCGCTTGCTTCTTGTCCCGTTCCATGCCATCGTAGGTAATTCGCCAAATACGTCCGAGACCCACCACTTTATCCAAGCGGTATTGATCGATTTTCGTACGCAAGTAAGAGCCTTTCGGCGTCCATTGGCCTTCTTGGATGATGCCATGGTACATATCCACAATGTACATCGATCCATCCGGTGCCGTCGCCATGTCCACCGGTCTAAAAAGCGGGTCGGTCGATTTTAAAAATTCAGATTTTTGTTCCTGGAAAACATTGTGTAAGGTCGTCAAACCTTCCTTCACTTCGGGATTGATTTGGCGAACGATACGTGCCACGGGTTCCCCGTAAAAGAGTTGGCCCCGCAACGAAGCAGGCAAACGGTCACCCCGGTAAATATCATTTCCCGCGGAGCCGGTCACGCGATTTAGCGAACCATCCGGCTGACGGATTTCATCCATGCCCCCTTGCATATCGGCAACTTTCACCGCCGCACCCCAAGGCACCTCGAAGCCTTTGGCTAATTCATTCGGTACCTCAAAATTCCCGTATTGAATTGGGAACTGAAAATAGGATGGCACACCAGAGGCCCCACCTTGGAACCATAATTTACCATTGTCATCTTGTGTGATTCCCCACTGTGCCCGGTTCGCGCCAGTCTTTTCACGGATAATCCCATTCGGCGTTTCACGTATACGGAAGGCGTTCACCGTACTGTAAAGCCAGTTGTCCATCCCGTAAAACAAGAAGGCTTGTTGGTGCTCCACATTCCCCGATCGGCCATATTTGGTCGTGAACAATTCCTTTTTATCGGCCTTGCCATCGCCGTTGGTATCTGTGTATTTATAGATGTTATCCGCATCCGATTCCATGGTCAAAACTGCATCTTTTCCATAAGGCAAGACGAAACGGGGGAAGATCAACTTATCGACAAAGGTCGTCCCCGTCTCATACACCCCATCGTTATTTTTATCCTCCCAGCGCGAGATGCGGCTGATGGGTTCGAGTTCGTTTTTCGAGTCGGCGTCCAACATATACGATCGCAACTCGAGCACATACATCCGACCATTGCCGTCGAAGACGATTTCGGCAGGTTGTTCGATGGCCGGTTCCGTTAAAACAGGTTGAATTTTATAGCCCGGAGGCAATTGAAAACGCTTGGCTTCTTCCTCAACGGTTAAAGGCTGAATAGGGTCTTTCGGTGCCAGGTCGATACCCTTCCAGTTTTCGTCATTGGGATCGACTCCGGCAGGTAATTTAAGCGAGTCTAAAGGAAAAAAAGAATGGGGTAAATGGGGTTTGGCGGCAACAAAGGCCAAAAACACAACAAGCCCTAAGAGGCTCAATGAGAGGATACGTTTCATAAGGTTTAAATAGGTTATTGCAATAACAGAATGAAAGAACAAATGAATATCCTGATTTACAACTATTTAGAGACGAAATTGAAAAATTTCGAGATAAGTTTAGGTTTATCCCTGAATACGGAAGCGTATTTTTAATCCCCGGGAAATGGTGGTAGTTTTGTAAACTGTTAACCTGCTCTAAATGACTCAACAAATTAATCGGACTAAAATCATTTTAGTCCTCGGTGTATTATCTGCGATTGGACCTTTGTCGATCGACATGTATTTACCCGCTTTCAAGAATATCGCTGCGGCTTTACAATGTTCCCAAGAAGAAATGGGCTATACCTTATCCAGTTTCTTTTTTGGAATCTGCCTGGGACAATTAATCAGCGGACCCTTATTAGATCACTTCGGACGAAAAAACGTATTGTACGTTGGATTGTCGCTGTATGTATTGAGCTCGATTGCCTGCGCCTTTTCTACTTCCGTGGAGGCATTGGTCGTGTTTCGTTTATTTCAAGCTTTAGGAGGTAGTGTGGGAATGGTGGCGCCAAACGCCGTAATTCGGGAAACTTTTGAGGAAAAGGATCGACCAAAAGTAATGTCTACGATGATCTTGATTTTAGGCGTTTCACCGATTTTAGCCCCTTCGTTGGGAAGTTTATTATTGACCCTTACGGGCTGGAAAGCCATCTTTTTGGTATTAGCTAGCATTCTATTGCTGATCATCTTTTTGATCAAATCGTGGTTACCGGAAAAAATCAATCATGAAAAACGCGGACCCTTCCGGATTACAACCATTGCCCGAGCTTACCGAGATTTATTCAAGGAGAAGGAATATTTGATCTTTGCATTTACCGGTGCCATCGGAGCGGGAAGTATCTTCACCTACGTGGGAGGAGCACCGCTAACATTTCTGACTTATTACAAAGTTAGCGAATCGAAATTCGGCTTATTGTTTGCCATCGTGGCATCAGGAATCATATCAGCTAGTCAGGTAAACCGGGTGGTTTTAAAGAAATATACGAGTCTACAAATTTTACGGGTGACCTTACCGACGCAATTGTCTTTAGGTTTGTTGTTGTCCATTTTGGCCAAAACTAACCAATTGACCATGGAACTCAACATCTTCCTTTTGTTCTTGATTATGGGTTGCCAGGGTTTCAACTTCCCGAATGTGGCGACCTTGGCTTTGCGTCCCTTTCACCGCGGAGCAGGTACGGCGTCCGCTATGCTTGGCTCTATTCAAATGGCTTGGGGAGCGGTTTGTTCGGTCTTAGTGGGACTCATGTTTGACGGCACCCCATTCACGATGGCGATCATCATCTTCGGATGTGCAGCGCTTGCGAATACGATTTTGTTTGTGGTGGGGAAGGGGATTGTGACCAGTCGCTAGTCACTAAGCTATCTACGTACCCATGTAAAATTGTGATGGATCATCTAAACTATTAAATGGGCTAGTGACTAGCGACTAGTGACTATACTCAACATTCCCCCCATTCATCTATACATTCTACCCTTGAGCAGAAAAATTAAACGAGTAAAAACTAAGCAATGTATCTTCGCGATACAATAAATTCAATCCGCCTAATGAAAAAATTCATTCTGACTACACTTGTTTCGATTAGCGCATTTTTCGCATTCGCACAGGTTCCCGGCGCTCCGGCTGGCGCTAAGATGCCCGACATGAATCGTGGGCATGTCTACGGTAAAGTCGTGGACGAAGAAGGTAAGCCGGTCGAGTTTGCCTCCGTGGTTTTACTGAAAACGACCATTGATCCCACGACCAAGAAACCGAAAGACATTTTGGTAAAGGCCCAACAAGCCGAATTGAATGGCGACTTTAATTTCAAAGAAATTCCGATCAACGTTAAGTTGAAAATCAAAATCAGTTTCGTAGGCTTTACTTCCTACGAAGCTCCGGTAGCTTTCGCGATGCCTCCGATGGGTGGCATGAAACCCGGCCAAGCGCCCGATCCCGAAACGATGGCAAAAATGTTAGCCGCTTTCGAGAAAGATTTAGGAAATATCAAACTCGTAAATGATTCCAAAGAATTGGATGCCGTTGTCGTAACAGGAACCAAAGCTTTGGTCGAAATGGACATCGATAAAAAATCCTTCAACGTAAGTCAAAACCTCGTGACAACAGGTGGAACCGCCATCGACGTCATGCGAAACATTCCCTCGGTTCAAGTGGACATCGACGGCAATGTGAAAGTTCGTAATGCGAATCCAACGCTCTTTATAGACGGTCGGCCAACTAGCCTTACGATGGACCAAATCCCTGCCGATATCATCGACAAAGTCGAGGTTATAACCAATCCATCCGCGAAATACGATGCCTCCGGTAGCGTAGCGGGTATCATTAACATTGTCCTAAAGAAGAACAAAAAGAATGGGTACAATGGCATGGTGAATACCGGTGCGAACCGTCGGGGCGGTGTGAACTTAATGGGTAATTTTAGTTTCCAACAAAATAAATGGAACCTAAGCGCAACGCTTTTAAACAACATCGAGCGCAACGAAGCGAATGGATACAGCGATCGTCAAGCGACGATCGGGGGCAATACCTCTTCGATCTACCAAAATTCGGATAGCAAGACGAAAGGCTTTATGTTATTCCCTCGTTTCTCAGCTGATTATGCGATTTCAAATCGTTCGACGATTAGCCTTGGGGCCTTCTTTGGGGGTGGTGGCCAATTTAAACCGAAAGAGACCCTTCAAATAGCTAGCACCCTTAACGGTGTAAAATCATTCAGTACGCGGTATACGGAGAGCCTTCGTGAATTTAGACCCCAAGGTTTCCAATTGGGCTTCAAACATACCTTTCCAAAAGCTGGCGAGGAGCTAACAATGGACATGAACTTCTTTGGAGGAACGAATAAAAATGAGGCCTTGATTACGACCAACTACCTGAATAACAATGCCATCACAGGCTCGCAGATTCAAAAAAATGCAGGGGAAGGGAATAACAAGTTTATCACCATTCAAACGGATTATGTGAAGCCAATTAAAAACGAGGGGACGATTGAAATGGGTCTTCGTGCACAGATCAATGAGTTGGCGAACAAAAACGACAACACCCTGAAGGCTGTAGGCTCGGACATTTACAAACCGATTCCGTCGGCATCCATCAATTATGCCAGCACGAACAATGTTTATGCGGCCTACTTCTCGATTTCAGGGAAAACACCCGCTTTCTCGTATAAAATTGGATTGCGCGGAGAAAGCTCGGATTACGCGGGCGAGTTGTTGACCACGAATCAAAAATTCAGCAACAAGTACCCCTTGAGTCTTTTCCCATCGATCTTCTTGAAGAAAGATTTATCGAAAACGGATCAATTGCAATTAAGCGTGACGCGCCGCGTGAATCGCCCGAATTTCTTTCAGTTGATTCCCTTTGTGGATTACAGCGATAGCTTAAATATCACGCGTGGAAATGCGGATTTGGTGCCTGAATTTACGACATCGGGGGAGCTATCCTATAGTAAATCACAAGGCTCTGCGACGTTTTTGTTCTCGGCTTATTACAAATACACCGATAACTTAATTACGCGCTTTTTTAGTCAAGAAATCAACCCGATCAGCGGGAAGTTGGATTTGATTAACACCTTCGTGAATGCGAACTCAAGCACCAACTACGGAGCGGAATTTACGTATACCAACAAGTTCCAGAATTGGTGGGATTTCACGGCCAACTTCAACGTGTACAATTCCAAAATCAACGTGAGCAACATCGAAAGCTCGGGTGCGGTGGCAGACGGAATGTGGACGGCTTTTGGAAAGGTGAATAATAATTTCATGTTACCGAAGAAATGGGTGATTCAGCTTTCGGCCGACTACCAAGGCAAAACCAATATGCCGGTTAGCCAAGGCCAAGGACAGATGGGGCCTCCGGGCATGCAGTCGCAGAGTTCTTCGCAGGGATATGTGGAACCCTATTACGGTATCGATATCGCAATCAAGAAAAGCTTCTTGAAAAACGACATGGCCTCTTTGACACTTGCGTTTAATGACATCCTGAAAACACGTGGCAATACGCGCGTTTCATTTGGGGAAGGATTTACCCAAACGAGTTATCGGATTTCGAATCCGCAACAGGTTCGATTAACGCTATCCATCCGTTTCGGAAAGTTTGATATGAGTCAAATGAAACGGAATAACAATAGCAATGTAGACATGCAACAAATGCAGTAAAAAGTATTTTAGATTGAATTAAAACGGCTCATTGGGCCGTTTTTTTATGCCTTACTTTTTACAGAATCAAAAGCTTGATCATAATCCTCGCGCAAAGTTCCCATAACACGGTCCCAGAAGAGCAGGTATAAGCCATAGTTCCCCTTGAAATATTTGTGGTGCTGGTTGTGCGCGACCGAGGTGTTTACCCAGCGTCCGATGGCGGTCCGACTGAATCCTTTGGGATATAGTTCCCAACCCAGGTGCCCATAGATATTGTAAATAATCGAAAACAAGAAGAAAATAGGTACATGCGTCACATGCATGGGAATGCTGAAGTAAAAAATCAGGATAATCCCGTTTTCCAATATGGCTTCCAAAGGATGGAAGGCATAAGCAGCCCAAGGTGATGGGTTCGTCGATTGATGATGCACCAAATGAAACCATTTGAATAGGGACGGATGATGCATGATGCGATGAATCCAATAAAAATAAGTGTCGTGAATGACAAACATAATCGGGAAGGCTAGAAGATAATATGCCATCCCATAATCTTGGATATCCAGATACAGTGTTGTATGCGGTCGCACCACCGGATTGAAAACAACGGCTGTCACGATGACCGCAAAAATCACCATACTTGAAAAGGAATAAATGACTTCCCGCCAAAGATCCTTTGAACCCGGAAAGGCTGCCTGAATTTTATATTTGGAAATCCGTGGTTTAAGAATCACGTAGCAAATAAGAAAAGTGAACCCCGCTAATAGAAAATAGCGACTTCCCACCTTACTAAACAACTCCAGAAACTTATCGATCGAAAAATTCATGCGCCAAATGTACAATTAAAATTTTTTCTTTCTACCCCACCAATTGGCTAAAATGGAAGCCGTTATATTTTGCATCGAACCAAAGATTCCCGGCACTAAACCCATCGTCGCCATCATGCCCATTTTGGAGGCAATGCCCGTAGCCAAGCCCGCATTCTGCAAGCCTACCTCAAAGGCAATCGTCCGCGAATCCTGCTCGTTAATTCCCATCCATTTACTAATTCGATAGCCGAAAAAATAGCCCAATAGATTATGTACCAACACGATTAAAATCAATAACCAGCCGATCGAAAGTAAGGTATCATGTCCGGCCGAAACGGTCAAGGCAACGATAAATATAATGGAGGCCATGGATAGTATCGGCAATAATTCATCCAACCATTTCTGCTTCCCATAAACATATTTATTGTACACCAAACCCGCTAATACCGGAAAAATCACGATCTCCATGATGTGCCAAAACATGTCCCAGAAATTGATCGGGACCAATTGGTTCGCTAATAATTTCATCAACAATGGGGTCACTAAGGGAGCGAGTATGGTAGAAATCGCAGTGACCGTCACCGACAAAGCCAAATTTCCCCCGGAGATATAGGCCATGACATTCGAAGCCACCCCGCTGGGCGAACAACCCACTAAGATAATTCCCGCTGCAATTTCAGGAGGCAAGTCGGTCAGCATCGCCAGCGCAATCCCAATCCCCGGCATAATTAAATAATGGCAAAAGATCCCAGCCAAAATAGGTTTGGGGAATTTAACAATCTCCACAAATCGCGTCAAATTCATGTGGATTCCCATGCCAAACATCGTCAGCACCAGGAGCGGTGTCACCAATTTCTTCAATGGAATCCCCTGGTACGAAACCAAATTTTCCGGGTAGGTCAAAGCGTAGGTCGACGCCGCAAAAATGAACAGCGTATACGAAAAGCCTTTCAATATCGGATAACCCTGAAATCCCAAGGCCACGAATATGAAGCCCGCCATCAGGCAAAGCGCAGCTCCTGAAATCCCCAAGAAAAAGCAAATAACTGAGCCCAAAAGCGCCAAGAGGCCCAAGCCCAGACAGGCTTGACACAAGATTTGTTTCATGGTAGGGATTTTGTAATTCCCAAAAATAGGAATTTAATTCTCAAAAAAAAGACGCCTAAATAGGCGCCTTTTTTTATTTTAATTTCATATTCAGCGGATCCCACTGAATGATTTTCTTGCTGAAATAACTTTCATTACATGCCAAAGCCGGTGCCGCCGCGCGGAATCCGAACGTGGCATCCTCTACCACTTTTTTACCCGTACGAATCGCATCAAAGAAATTCGTGAAGTGATCCACGTGCTCATCATATCCTGCAGGTGCTCTGAATATCACATCCTCCTTGATTGGACGCTTACGTTGTGCTTCAGTCCACTTCGCATTGTACTCCTTTGTCATCTCATCCTGCATGCTCTTCGAGAAGGTAAATACCGAATCATATCCGCCAAAACCCGGTGCCTCCGGCATAATGCTATGCTTTACGGAAATCGTATTTCCCTTCACATCCATCACCCCTTCTGAACCGATTAAACGAATTACTTCCTGTCCACCCGTTCCCGAAACAAAGTTCACCTGTAAGGTCAATTGGAAAGCTGGATGTTCAGGTGTATCCGCATATTGCATAACGCCCGACATCACATCCGGCAAGTTCCGACCATCTTTCCAGTGACTGAATTGGCCCGTGGAGAAAATGGTTTCTGGACCATTTGAGTTGGTCATAAAATGCGTACCGCTCAACAAGTGAATAAATAAATCTCCGGCTACACCGGTTCCCACTTCTTTAAACGCACGCCACCAGAAAAACTTCTTCGCATCGAATTCCATCTTCGCTGTGGCTTCGATGAAACGATTCCAATCGCAAGTTGATGCATCCGCATCTTTCGGAATCGTATACTCCCAAGCCCCAATCGAACTCTGACGATCATAGACCGCATTCACCATATTTAACTTACCAATTTCGCCATTGGCCAACATCTCTTTGGCCTTCGCCAAACCGATGCTACTAACCCGCTGGGAGCCTACCTGCAAAACCTTGTTGTATTTTTTCTGCGCTTGAATGACGCGATAGCCTTCATCGATTTTGTAAACCATCGGTTTTTCCACGTAGACGTGCTTGCCTTTAGCAAGTGCGTCAATCGTAATGCGCGCATGCCAAACATCATGCGTTGCGATAATCACCGCATCGATATCTGGACGGTCTAATAATTCTTTATAATTACGTGTGGTATATAAATCCTTGCCGTAAAGTTCTTTGGCATTTTCAATACGCCCCGAGTATAGGTCGCAAATCCCGGCTAGTTCGACACCCGGAACTTTCAAGGCAGAGGCCAAATCAAAGTGCCCTTGGACACCAAAACCAATAACTCCTAAACGGATTTTATCCCCGACCGAAATCGGTTTTTCGTATTGCAAAATACGCTCTTCCGCTTTTTGCTTCGCGGCAAAAGATTGAAGCGGCGCCGAAGCGGCCACCATACTCGTTGCACCAATTTGTTGCAGGAATCGTCTGCGGGATGCGGAACTGTTATTTTTCATAGTCGGTTATTTTTTCGGGTTCTAATTTACAAATCTTCTAAAGCATATCGCACATAGGCAAACTTTTTTCCATCGGGACTCCAAGAAGGAACGTTGATCGTACCTTGCCCCCCATAAAAGGCCTCCGTCAAATCCTTGATTTGCTTCGTCTTCAAATCCAATAAGCGCAATTTGATTTGTCGGCCAAAAGGATGCGCCTGCACCTGATCCTCCATATACGTAATGACCGTAGCCACTTTATTGTTGGGGGCAATGTGCGCGAACCAATTGGAATAATGGTCAAAAGTCATCTGCTCCGGTTCCGACCCATCGGGCTTCATCCGCCAAATCTGCATCATACCCGAGCGATACGAGTTGATGTAAATGTATTTCCCGTCTGGGGAATACTCGGGGCCGTCATCTAAACCATCCGTACTGGTCAATCTAATTTCTTCACCACCGTTGGTGGACATCGCGTAAACGTCATAATTACCATTTCGTGCAGCACAATACACCATGGTCTTGCCATCGGGCGATACGCCATGCCAATAAGATGGAGTTGAAGGTGTTAATTGAAGGGGTATACCTCCTTCAGAGTCTACCTTATAAATAAAAGAGGTATGCTCCTTAATTTCAGCCTTTGCGCTGGAAATATAGAGCGTTTTCCCATCAAAGCTATAGCCATGATCATTGTTGGCCTTCTGCACCGTTCCCGTATTTAACTCCCCCAGTTTCTCGCCGTTCGGGCTAATCTTCTCGAGTTTACCGTAGGCATTGATCAACAAAAACTTCCCGTCGCGCGACCAATTGGGCGCCTCGAAGTGTCGTTTCTCTTCCAAAATCTTTTCGGATTTGCCGGACGCGAGGTCATAGATGTACAGGGAACTAATGACTTTTTTGCCCGCAGGTACTTGCGCCGAAAGCGAGCTGGCTATTAGGGCCAGGAATAGGATCTTTTTCATGGTAGGTTTAGTATATCGTAAGTTTACTCATAAACCCAATACAATCCTATCCTGCCTTTCCCCTCTTTACCTTTGGCAATCCTTACTCAGGTTTGCCAAAGGTAGTGGATGTGGCGCTAAACAGTCAAAAGAAAACTGATAATCAAAATCAGTTTATTGAAAAGAAAAAACGAAGGGAAAAATAAAACTAACCAAAGCCGCCCAAATAGCATAAATCGGCAAGAAGCGCGTCATGCTTGCCTCCACGTCTTGTAGGTCTGCCTGCTCACGCACCGAGCGGAATAACTGCCGACAAACCCCAAAAAGATTTACTAGAATGAGCGCATTACTCCCTAACACAGCCAGGCGATTTGGCGTAAAACCATACTCAACTAATCGAAACGAGATCGCAGAGAGTGCCACTGCATTATCGATAAATGCCAAAACAGCCAAGGCCAATAAAAAATAGGATTGTATCCCTCGATTCGAAAATTTCGTCGTTTCACTCGTCGAGAAAAGTAGCAAGGCCATCACACCGATCAGCACGCCATTGAAGACCAACAAAAAATCACGATCATTATATGGGTCTTTGCCCGTGAAGATAATGGCTCCCAAAAACAACAGGAGCATAAGGGCAACGATGGGCGTAAATATCCGCGCAATAACAGGGGATATTTTATTGACTAAATTGGGGTTTTCGGTGACTAAAAAAGTGGCCAATAAGGGTACAGAAGGCAAAGCCGAAAGGATAACATATCGTGTATAAAACTTCTCAATCGGCATATCGATCAAGCTAAATAGATTAACAGTCAAGGCCGAAAACAGACCACCGGCTAATAAAATGACAGCGGACATCACCAGAAGATCTCCATGAAAACGTAAGAATGCTATCCGACTGGTCGATAAATCCGAGCCCGATGGATATAGGCTCCCCACCAAAATCCACAACAAGATAGGCACATGAATACAGGTCAACACAAGCGTGTCGCTCATGGGTTCCGGCAGAAAATTGAGATACAAAACCGAAAAAAGAAGTGCACCAATCGGAAGCCCAAATTTCGCCCAGCTAAAGGCTTGCCTACTCGCAAAAAAGATTCCGATACTCGGGATAACAAAAAAGGACAAATTTCGCGGATAATAAAAATCATGCGAAATCGAAAGCCAATCGGGCAATTGCATGAACATCCCCGCGAGACCCGCCAAAAAGGCTAATAAGATCCAATCCCTTTTAGTCCCCCAAGATGCTGATTCGGAAGACCCTCCTAAACGTTCTTTCCATACTTGAGCAACAATCTCCGACTGGATTTCTGGATATAATTCCTGAAAAGCTTGTTTGAACTGAGCAGTTTCACCTCGATATAGCTTTTCCAGCTTTTCTGGATGAAGTAAATTTTCTTTGATTTGATTTTTCATGACTTAAGATTGCATTTGTTTGATCAATTTTTCTAAACTGGCGAGGTGCTGAGCAAATGCCTGCCTACCCGCCTCAGTTGTGGCATATTGGGTGTTCGGTTTTCGGCCGACAAATTGCTTTCGGACCTCCACATAGCCCAATTTTTCTAGGGCCTGCATGTGGCTCGCCAAATTGCCGTCGCTGAGTTGCAAAGACTCCTTCATGCTCGCAAAATCGAGCTCCTCTTGCACCACCAACAAGGACATCATGCCCAGTCGGACCCGACTCTCAAATGCCTTATTTAAATTTTCGATGAAATTAGACACGTTCGTTATGGACATAAATGATGAAACCATAGGCTACATGAACCAAACCGAAACCAGCCGTCCAAATCAATAAACCATATTCCAAAAAGATTGTGGCGATAAGGCCTAAAAGCATAAACAATAGCCCAACCGTTCGTACGGCATCAAGCGTATATTTACTCGAACTCAATAGGCCCATTCCATAAAACAAGAGCGTCACGGGTGCCGCCAACTCCACCAAACCCATACGAATTAAGAGTAGCGCAAAAATGCCCCCAGCCAAAACGGGAATGGCCAAACTCCAAGTAAGCCTTTTCGCGGCATTAGCCCATGCAATTTTGCCAGCCTGACGTGCATTACGCTTAGATAGGTAAACTCCAATTGAAATACAAAGGATGAATAATCCCAAAAAGATCATCGCAATGGTGTATTGGTTTTCGCTTTGCCAAATGCGATCCAAGGCATGGGCCTCAAAAGGCGAAATTCCTGTTAGTCCATGGGCCAAAGCGACGCTGCTAAAAGATAAAATTCCTGCCAAAATTCCCGCCAATCCACTAATCGATTTAAATCGAGATGCCTGATCCATCAAGTTCCGCATCTCTTGTATAGCCTTTAATTGCTCTTCGTGTTTTTCCATAATAAAAAGTACTTTGTGTTGCAAAGTTAAAATAGAAAAAGAGAAATACAAGCGTATACCCTTTAAATTTCCAGATTATTAATTTTTTGATTTCATGCGTTTGGTGCGCATTTCGGCAGCTTTGGCCTTCGGTACGCCAAAAACCTTCCCCTCAGAAGCATCATTTAAAAAACGATCGATGTAGCCATCGCTTATCGTTTGGCTGTCCTTGTACTTTGATCGCAAGGCGTTCAACTGCTTATGTAAAGTCTTGCGAATGGATGCATAAGCAGGATCGTCATAGACGTTTTTTAATTCCAGAGGATCCTTTTCGCGATCGATCAACTCCCACGTATCGGTAGAAAAATAATAATGAATCAACTTATATTTCTTCGTCACGATGGCATAGTGCCGATTCACCATGTGCTCCGCAGGGTATTCATAATAATGGTAATATACCGCGTCGCGGTTCCAGCTTTTACCAAGCATCAGCGGGATAAGGCTTTGGCCTTGCATATCCTTCGGTGCCGGCACACCCGCCGCATCCAAAAAGGTTTGCGCAAAGTCGAGGTTTTGGACTAGGGCGTCCGACTTTTGGCCTGGCTTGATTTTACCCGGCCAAGAAACCATCAAAGGAGTCTTAAAAGATTCATCATAGATAAAACGCTTGTCGAACCAGCCGTGCTCCCCCAGGTAAAATCCCTGATCTGAAGTATAAACGATAATCGTATTTTCCATCAAATGATTCGCTTCCAGGTAATCAAGGAGACGGCCTACATTCTCATCCACTGCCCGAATCGTCCCGAGGTAATCCTGCATGTAGCGCTGAAATTTCCAGCGCATCTTATCCTGATCCGTCATACTTGGATAGGCCTTCTTGAACTCCGCATTGATCTGGTCGTATACTTTTTCAAAATTCGCCTTTTGATTGGGGTCCAATCGGCCCATTTCCGCCTTGAACCGTTGCTTATCAAAACCGATTTCCGGAATCTTCAAGGAATCCATGACGGCTGGGTAAATCTTGTTATCGCCGGACCAACTCATACTTGTCAAAATATTCATCTCCGCCTCCTTGGCCGGTGCCGTTCGTCCCGCATAATCATCAAACAAAGTCTTCGGTTCAGGATAGCTTTTTTGGGTCATCTCCTCCAAATGCCGCTCAGCCATCAACCAAGAACGATGAGGAGCCTTATGTAAATACATCAACATAAAGGGTTTATCCTGCGATCGCTCCTGCTTTAACCAATCCAAGGTCATGTCCGTAATGATATCCGTCACATAGCCTTTGACTTGGATGTTCCCGTTGTTTTTTGTGATAAAATCCGGGTTATAATAATTCCCTTGGTCGGGCAAGATTTTAAACTGATCAAATCCCTTCGGACTATTACCAAAATGTAGCTTTCCAAACATAGCCGTTTGGTAGCCATTCGCCTGTAGAATTTGCGGAAAGGTGATGTTGGTTGTATCGAACTTAAAGTGATTATCCACCTTCCCATTCAGGTGCGAATGCTTGCCGGTTAAAATGGTCGCCCGACTCGGCGCGCAGATGGAATTGGTGACAGAAGCATTCGTAAACAGTATCCCAGCTTTGGCTATACGGTCAATGTTGGGTGTTGAAATCAAGCGCTGATCATAGGCCGAGATGGCTTGATAGGCATGATCGTCCGACATGATAAAGATGATGTTGGGTCGCTTCGGACTTTGTGCGAATAGATTAACAGTAAGGCCAATGAGGCCTAAAGTAAGATACTTTTTCATAGTCGGTTTAACAGATGGGATAAAGTACTTAAATTATTTCTACAAACACAATCTTAACTACCTAGATGAGGCAGGACAAGCAGCTTGATTTCGGCCGACAAATGCTTGATCACGTTCCATTTGGCATAAGGGCGGTAAAAGCAAAGACTGACTTCCCGTTCCAATTTGCCGTCGCTAAGTGTAATCACATGCCCTTTCCGGGATTCCGACAATTGAGATACATACAATTTAGGGAGCACGGTCATGCCCTGAAAATCATCGACCAAATTCAATAGTGTATCAAAGGTATTCGACTCAAAATTCAGATTTGTGGGCAAGGCCGGATTCTTCTTCAACTCACACAATTGAATCACTTGATCGCGCAAACAGTGGCCTTCCTGCAACAAGAAAATACGTTGATTTTTTAGTTCGGATTTGGGTAATTGATTAGCCCCCGATTTTAGTTGGCCGTACAAAACCAATTCTTCCGAATACAATAGCTGCGTTTCCAAATCCGAACTCGCAATCGGCGTGCTCAAAATTCCTATGTCCAATTTTCCCTCGCGCAAACTCCGCTTTAAATGTGCCGTCGTTTGTTCCTGAATCTCAAAAACAACCTGTGGGTATTTGGCCATTAATGGCTTAATGATAATCGACAAAACCGAACTCGCGATGGTCGGGATAACCCCGATCTTCACACGACCCTCCAGTTTATGTTGAATCGATTTCGATGCATCGAGCAAAGCATTCGCATGGCCAACGACCTGTTGGGCATGAATCAAAATTTCCCGCCCATTTTCCGTCGTCGCAATCGGATTTGCCTTGCGGTCAAAAATGACGATATCAAGCTGTTCTTCGAGCTTTTTGACCATCGCACTTAAGGTGGCCTGCGTAACATGACAATAATCAGCTGCTTTGGAGAAGCTTTTAAATTGGTCAACTGCCAATATATATTCTAATTGCTGTATATTCATCGATATAGATTTTGTCTATGACAAATATAGAAAATTTCAGTTTTCTCTATAAAAATTTTGCTCCTAAATTCAGCCCACTAAAAATCAAGAATCATGAAAAAACTACTTCTCATCAGTGCGATTTTTGCAGCTACAGCAGTTCAAGCGCAAGAATACGCAAATCCGCATGCAGCGGCTGGAGCGAATCCGCATGCCGCTGGTGCCAACCCACATGCAGCAGCGGGTGCAAACCCTCACGCTGGCATCAATCCTCATACAGGAATGCGAAATGCCACGACAAATAAAGATTGGTGGCCTAGCCAATTGAATGTAGGCATCCTTCGTCAAAACTCTGAAAAGTCGAATCCGATGGGGCCCGACTTCAACTACATTAAGGCATTTAAGAGCCTTGACTATTTTGCGTTGAAAAAAGACATCGCGGCTGTATTAACAAAATCACAGGACTGGTGGCCTGCCGACTTTGGTAATTACGGTCCCTTGTTTATCCGTATGGCTTGGCATAGTGCAGGAACCTATCGTTCAGGGGATGGGCGTGGCGGTGCGCGCGCAGGCCAACAGCGCTTCTCCCCATTAAATTCATGGCCAGATAATACAAATCTGGATAAGGCACGTCGTTTGTTGTGGCCCATCAAACAAAAATACGGCGATAAGATTTCTTGGGCTGATTTAATGGTCTTAACAGGAAACGTATCGCTTGAGCAAATGGGCTTTAAAACCTTTGGTTTTGCAGGTGGACGTACAGACGTTTGGGAGCCAGAAGAAAACGTGTATTGGGGTTCTGAGAAGAAATGGTTAGACGATAAAAACCGTTACTCAGGTGATCGCAAATTAGAAACTCCATTAGCAGCTGTTCAAATGGGCTTGATCTATGTAAACCCAGAAGGACCTAATGGTGTGCCAGATCCGGTTGCATCAGCGAAAGATATCCGTGAGACATTCGGTCGCATGGGAATGAACGATGAGGAGACTGTAGCCTTAATAGCAGGTGGTCACACTTTCGGTAAAACACATGGCGCAGGTCCGGCGACGAACGTAGGTCCAGATCCAGAGGCAGCAGGTATTGAAGAACAAGGTTTAGGCTGGAAGAGCACCTACAAATCTGGAAAAGGAAAAGATGCGATTACATCAGGTTTAGAGGTAACTTGGACATCGACGCCTACGCAATGGGGTATCGGATACCTACACTTATTATTTAACAATGAGTGGACATTGGAGAAGAGCCCAGCGGGAGCAAATCAATGGATTGCAAAAAATAGCGCAAACATTATCCCAGATGCCTTTGACAAAAATACCTTCCACAAACCGACCATGTTGACAACGGACATCGCCTTGCGCGCTGATCCGATTTACGAGAAGATTTCTCGTAGCTTCTTGGATAATCCAGAATTGTATGCGAAGGCTTTTGCCAAAGCATGGTTTAAATTAACGCACCGCGACATGGGTCCGAGCTCGACGTATTTAGGACCTGAAGTACCGAAAGAGCAATTAATTTGGCAAGACCCAATTCCTGCATTGAATCACGAAGTAGTGAACGCGCAAGACGTAGCAGCTTTGAAAACGACCATTTTAAACTCTGGTTTATCAATCAGCGAATTAGTTTCGACGGCTTGGGCTTCGGCTTCGACTTACCGTCACTCAGATCGCCGCGGTGGTGCGAATGGTGCGCGTATCCGTCTATTACCACAGCGCAATTGGGAAGTTAATAATCCAAAGCAATTAGAGAAAGTATTGGCGGTTTTGGAGAAAATCCAACAGGAGTTCAATGCAAAATCAGGTAAGAAGAAAATCTCAATCGCGGATTTAATCGTGTTAGGTGGTTCAGCTGCCGTTGAAAAAGCAGCAGCGAATGCGGGTGTGAAAACAACGGTTCCATTTACCCCAGGTCGTATGGATGCTTCCCAAGAGCAAACAGATGTAGCATCATTCAACCTATTGGAACCCATGGGCGATGGTTTCCGTAACTATACAAAGGCGCGCTACACGATTTCAACAGAGGAAATCTTCGTAGATAAAGCCCAATTGTTGACATTAACTGCGCCAGAAATGACCGTATTGACCGGTGGAATGCGTGTGTTGAATACAAATTACAATGGTTCGAAACACGGTGTGTTTACCACGAAGAAAGATGCCTTGACCAATGACTTCTTTGTGAACTTGTTGGAGATGGGAACTACCTGGAAGCCAACAGACGAAGCGAAGGAACAATATGTAGGTAAAAATGAAAAAGGTGAAGTGGTTGCAACAGCGACACGTGCCGATTTGATTTTCGGTTCGAATTCAGAACTCCGTGCATTAGCGGAAGTCTATGCAACGAAGGATGCACAAACCAAGTTTGTAAAAGATTTCGTCGCAGCATGGACTAAAGTGATGAACCTAGACCGTTTCGATGTAACATTTAAATAGGGTTGTTTGAGGTTTGAAAAAAGCCAGCCGCAAATTGCGGCTGGCTTTCTATTTTCGACCTTTTAGTTTGTCGTATTCCTGTTGTTCCAAGGATCCTACCTCGATGACATAGGCATAGACATATTGGATGCCTAATCCCAAACCCCAGCCTAACATCGGCCAAATCGGCCAAGGTATATGGTTAAAGCGGAATTCTTGAGGTGTTGATAAATACCAGATTATCCACAAAAACGGAATGACTAATGAATAGGCACTAATACCTCTTTTAAATTTGGCCCGTCTTTTCGCGAGCGCCCACAATTGTTGGTCTGTACTTTCCATGATATTTCTTTTTTCGGTTTCGTCATCCGGAGCATACAACAAAGGTAAATTGACCCCAAGCACCTCGCCAATTGCATTCATTGAATACAGACTCGGTTTCACCTCATTGCGCTCCATGCGCTGCACGGTCCGAAGTGCGACACCACTTTTTTCAGACAGTTCATTCTGCGTGAGTCCCTTCGAGCTACGTAGTTCCTTTAATTGTTCTCCAAAATTCATGGGGTAAATTTGGGCTTAAATTACCTATCAACAAACGTCAGCTACCTGACTTGTTTACGTCATCTTTTAAAATGCTTGATGGCTTTGTGCGATCCATCGCAACTCGGCTTCCGTTTTGTCAAGCCACAAATGCAATCGGTGATACCAATTCCTTTTAGGATATATTTTTCATTTTTTTCAATTCGCAACTTCCGTGTTTCGGATTGTTTCCCATCGGTGAAGAAGCGAAGATACGCTCTTTGGCGACCCGGAGTCAGTTTTTCAAAAGCCTGCTTCAAGCTAGGCTTCGCTTTAAAAATTTCTTTTAGCTCTTCTGGATAGGGGATTTCCGTAGGCTTCTCAAGTGTAATACCTAATTTTTCTACCTCAATCGCCTCAATCACATAGGCTTTAATCAAGTCTTCTTTGGCTTGTATATCGCTGAAAGAATCGAATTTCATCCAACGACCCAGCTGCGTGTGTTCGCCAGGTTTGAGTAACAAATTTTCTTCGTCTTGCAATAAGGCTCCTTTGAAAAAATTCAGCGCACAATGATCCTTTAGGGGCGTAATTCCAAGGACATTTTTGGAGCCCGACATGTAAATGGGCATACGCCATTTGTAGGTTTCAATTAATAAACAATCCAACAAAATGCTACGCAAGTAAATCATCTCTTTCTGCCACTTGTCGGCACTTTGCATAAATTCATCTACATTCGGGTCTTTCATATGATTAGAATTGCGTACGGAATTACTTTCCTATACAAAGAAAGAAAAATCCTATGAAATCACGTATCCTCTTAGCCTTGCTTTTCGCATCAGGCAACCTATTTGCCCAAACACAACCGGTGTTAGTGGCGATGAAATCGCCTACCTTGCGCATCGGGAAATTATCCTTTAAGGATTTAAACAAGAATAATAAATTGGATCAATATGAAGATTGGCGTTTGCCAACTTCCGTGCGTGTCAAAGACTTGGTCTCCCAAATGACCCTCGAGGAAAAATTGGGATTCATGTTGATCAGCACAACCCGTATGGGCGGTGATCAAGTCTTCGCCAATGGCGTACAAGGAGGTGGTCCGAAAACCACCATCACTGATGGATTTAATGAGGAGGATTTGGTGCAAAACACAAATATGTTCACCCGCAAACCGCTGGGAGCACCGAACATGTCGGCAGCCGGCACCACCAAAGGTGTGACGCAATTTCACTTACGTCATTTTATCCTTCGTGCCAATGCGGAACCCGCGATTTTAGCGAGCTGGTCAAATAATTTACAAGCACTTTGCGAAAGCACACGCTTGGGTATTCCCGCAATCGTAGCGTCCAACCCACGTAATCACGTGACGACGGATGCCTCAGTGGGTTTAAGCGTGGGGTTAACATCCTTCTCGAAATGGCCGGGTGAATTAGGTTTGGCAGCGATGCGCGATTTCGATTTAACGCGCAAATTTGCGGAAACGGCGGCCAGCGAATGGCGTGCGGTAGGTTTACGCAAGGGCTATATGTACATGGCGGATCTGGCCACAGAACCTCGTTGGGGCCGTGTGGAAGGAACCTTCGGCGAGGATGCCGATTTAGCATCCAAAATGATTACCCAAATCGTATTAGGTTTCCAAGGAAACAAATTATCGAATAAGTCGGTCGCCATGACCACCAAACACTTCCCAGGCGGTGGCCCACAAGAAGGAGGACAAGATTCGCACTTCGACTGGGGTAAATTTGCGCACTATCCAGGGGGCATGTTCGACTACCACGTGAAGCCTTTCCAGGCAGCTATTGCAGCAGGAACCTCGGCCATCATGCCCTATTATTCGGCTCCGAAAGGAAAGGAATTTGAACAGGTTGGATTCTCGTTCAACAAGGCGATGATCGGTGATTTATTACAAGCGAAGTTAGGCTTCAAGGGTATCATCAACTCAGATACGGGCCCCATTGAAATGATGCCTTGGGGCGTGGAAAACTTGAGCATTGAGGAGCGTTACCAAAAAGCTTTGAATGCGGGTGTGGATATTTTCTCGGGTGCAGCGGATCCAACGACCTTGATTCAAGTGGTGAAGAAAGGATTCGTTAGCGAGGAGCGTATCAACCAATCGGTTGCGAAATTATTGACTGAAAAATTCGAGTTAGGCTTATTCGAAAATCCGTATGTGGATGTGGAAGAGGCAAAGAAAATCGTCGGAAATAAAGACGCGGTTGCGGCGGCGGAATTAGCCTTGCGCAAATCGATTGTGCTGTTGCGCAACGATGACAAGCGTTTACCTTTGGCGAAGAAAACCAAGGTGTATTTTGAGACCTATTCGCAACCTGGGCGCAGTGGCGGAGAAGCGGTGAAAGTAATCAAGCCCAATTATCCAGGCTTGGAGTTTGTCTCTACGAAGGAGGAAGCTGATGTCGTTTTATTGTGGTTGGTTCCTTCCGCAGGCGGATTATTTAGCTCACAAGGTTCGAAAATCGATTTGAATTTATCGGCGAATCGCATCGATGTAAATCATGTGAATGAAATCTTGAATGCCAAGCCAACGATCGTTGCAATCAATTACACGAATCCATGGGTGATTGAAGAAATCGACAAGGGAAAAGTAAAATCGGTCATTGCGACTTTTGGAACAACGCCGGAGGCATTATTGGATATTGTGAGCGGAGCGTATAACCCGACTGGGAAAATGCCATTCACGACTCCGGTAAGTCAAGCCGCCGTGGAGAATAATAAATCCGACGTACCTGGTCACATGGAAGGACCGGGCTATGGCCTGTTTGCCTTCGGACAAGGATTGAGTTATTAAGATTATCAACAAGCTGATTTGAATGTTTGGGGAGACTCAGTAAATTAGGAGGTATTAAGCATCTCTTAAAAGGGATGCTTAATTTTCCTACCTTTGTAATACCCTAAATAACATGAAAGATGAAATACAATATATCCTTTCAGGAGAGAGCCAAGTTAAGTACCACCATCTTATCCAAACAACCTGTAGTTACCTTTAAAGAAGCCAAGGCTCAGGCACTTTGGCTCAAGAATACAAGCAAATCAAGCAACAAGAAACAAAGCGCCTAATTGAATTTGCCGACCAAAACAACCTTTGGATATCACCCATAAATGTCGAAAATTACGTTTCGCAAGGCGCTGAACAAAAGGTTTACTTAAAGGACGGGGCAACTGTTTTGAAGTTGAATGATGCTGTTTATTATGCATCTTGGATAGATTATTTGCACAATCTGCTGCTCAATAATTTGTTTTTCCCAGATACCGCTTATCAATTATTGGGTTTCTACAAGGACAAAAACGTAGTATATGCCGTTGTAGAACAAGCCTTTGTAAAAGCAACAGAACAAACTGATTTAAATCTAGTCAAATTATTTTTGGAGTATAACGGTTTTCGTAACACCAAAAATCATGATTACTACCATGAAGAATTAGGGCTCATTTTGGAAGATTTACACGATGAGAACGTGCTTACCCAAAATGGGATGCTCTATTTTGTGGATACGGTTTTTTATATTGCACCCACCCAAAAGTACTTCCGGCCCCAAACAAATTCCTATAACTTATAATTCAAGCCCACCGTCGCGATGGCCTGCCCATCCGTCAGGGTATAATTCCCAAAAGCCTTCGCTTGAAAATGTTTATTCAAGTCATAGGTAATGGTCTCGGCAACGCCCGTCAAATCCCCCACACTTAAATAATATCCCTGGGTCAATAGACTCCACTTTTTATAATGATAATTCGTGTTCCCAGAAATCAGCGTCACTTTAAAATCTGTATTGCGCGCATTTCCATTGAGAATAAATGACCCAATGTTCCACTTGTCGTTCAACGGATAAATCATCGTTAATTCCCGACCAAAGAAACTCGTCACCTTGTATTCCTCCGTCATTTGGAATGCCGGAATATGGATCCCAACAATCGCCTTAAACTTACGATCGATAAATCGATAGCGGGTAAAGAGCGCCACCGTCGTAGGCGTCATACTCTTCATACGCATCATATACATCAAAGAACCTGTTAAGCGCTTCTTCGGATTCGTGCTCGCATTGATGATGATATTCGGTTCCTTCGAGGTAAAGGCAGGAATAAAAGAGAATCCCCCCGAACTCATTTCGATACTACCCGTTTGAGCATTTGAAAGGAAGGTGACAAAACATAATAAGGCGGCGAACAGATATTGTTTCATTTTGATACATTAGGAATTAAGACGCTGCAAAACTACACTTTTATTTTTTAAAACATCCCAAAGGTTTTAAAGTTTAGTAGGTATGCCCAAATCTCCCATCCATATCGTCTGGTTCAAACGCGACCTCCGCTTCACGGATCACGAACCTTTGTTTCGGGCTTTGTCGACCGATATCCCCGCGTTATTGGTCTACTTTTTTGAGCCTTCAATGATGGAATCGGCCGACAGCGATTTGCGGCATTGGCGATTTGTCCATGAATCGCTCATGGAAATGCAGGGCCGATTGGAAGATCGAAATGGTCAGATTTACCTTTTCCATGCAGAGGTGCAGCCTGTGATGGAAACGCTAAACAAAACCTACGACATTCAACAAATCTTTTCCCACCAAGAGATTGGGAATGCCCTCAGTTATCAGCGGGATTTACACATGCAGAATTTCTGCCAAAAAAATGGAATCGTTTGGAATGAAACGCCAACGAATGGCGTTATCCGCCGACTCAAATCGCGCAAAACTTGGCAGCAACGCTGGGAAAAAACGATGCGCCATGAACCCTATTTTCAGCGCGAAGACAATTGGAATTTAGCTCATCTACCTGCGGATTTTTATAACAGCTTGAAAGGTCCCGAATTACCGGAGGCCATCAAAACCCGAAATCCCGTTTTTCAAGAGGGTGGCGAATATTGGGGCTGGAAATACATGAAAAGTTTCATCGAAACACGGCATCCGGGATATAGCTCCTCCATCAGTAAACCGGAGGCGAGTCGGAAAGCCTGCAGTCGGATCTCCCCCTACCTCGCCTACGGTAACATCAGCATGCGCATGGCCTATACCTATACCCTGCAGCATTATCCCAAGGCGAAAAATAAACGCTCCTTGCAAAACTTCATTTCCCGCCTGCATTGGCAAAGCCATTTCATGCAGAAATTCGAAGATGAATGTCGGATGGAATTTGAACCGGTCAACAAAGCCTACCAAAGTCTCCAAAAATCCGCGGACCCAGCCTTGATTCAAGCCTGGCAAACTGGTAAAACTGGAGTGCCTTTAGTCGATGCCTGCATGCGCTGTGTCGCGTCGACGGGTTACTTGAATTTCCGGATGCGGGCCATGGTCGTTTCGTTTTTTGTCTTTAACCTTTGGCAGGATTGGCGGGATGCGGCGATTCATTTGGCCAAACAATTTCTGGATTATGAACCCGGCATTCATTACCCACAAATTCAGATGCAAGCCGGACTAACGGGCATAAATACCATTCGAATCTATAATCCCATTAAGAATTCGTTTGCGCATGACCCAGACGGGGTGTTCATCAAAAAATGGGTACCCGAACTCGCACAAGTACCTGCGACCCTCATCCACGAACCTTGGAAACTAAGTGATATGGAGCAAACGCTTTATGGCGTAAAAATAGGCGTGGATTATCCTGCACCCGTGGTCGATTTAGAAGCAACGCGCAAGACCGCTTCCGATCAGGTTTGGGGATTGCGGAAGACGAAGAAGGCCCGACAAGAGGGGGCGCGAATCCTCGAAAAACACGTGAATAATCCGAACACATGAGTGCATTTTTAATCTTTCCCCATCAGTTATTTGAAGAGACACTCGAGCAAGTGGCGGATATCTTCTATGTAGTTGAATCGAATTTATTCTTCAAACAATACGCCTTCCACAAGCAAAAACTGCTCTTTCACCGGGCGAGTATGCGGGCCTTTGCCGACCGGCTCCGGGCCGCAGGAAAGAACGTCGAATACATTGAATCCCAAGATCCACGTTCCTCAGAACTTGTTTTAGCGGCCTCCCTTTCAGGTGAAGTAGTGCTATTTGACCCGAATGATTACCTGGTGGAACGACGGCTTCGTCGGAGAGCCGACGTGCAATTATTACCGAGCCCAAATTTTCTCAATACCGACACGGCGTTGCTCGGTACCCGAAAGCCCTATTTTCAAACGGCCTTTTACACGCAACAGCGAAAAGACCGCGGCATCTTATTGGAGGACGACGGTAAGCCGCTGGGTGGGCAATGGACCTACGACACCGAAAACCGGAAGAAGATTCCGAAAAACACCTTTATCCCGGCACCTTTCCCGATCCAAGAACCCAACCAATACATTCGAGAAGCCATTGAATATGTAGAGCATCACTTCCCCAACAATCCGGGGACTTGCGACTTGCCCTTTTCGGGCGCGTATTACCCAGTTACGCACCTCGAAGCGGAGTCGGCCTTAGACTTATTCCTACGGGAACGCATGCATCTATTCGGCGATTACGAGGATGCCATCAAAGCACACGAAAAAACCCTTTTCCACAGCATTTTAAGTCCCCTAATTAATGCGGGTTTGCTCAATCCGGCCAAGGTCATCGAACGGGTAGCCACATCCGGCGGGCCATTGAATAGTGTGGAGGGCTTTATTCGTCAGGTGCTCGGCTGGCGTGAATTCGTTCAGTTACTATACCGCAAGATTGGGGTTCAGCAGCGCACGACAAATTACTGGAATTTTACCCACGAAATGCCCAAGGCCTTTTATGACGGAACCACGGGCCTAGCACCCATCGATCAAACCATTCAAAAACTCCTAAAAACGGGTTACAATCACCACATCGAACGCCTAATGGTGCTCGGAAATTTTATGTTATTGTGCGAAATCAAACCGGATGCCGTCTATCGTTGGTTCATGGAAATGTACATCGATGCCTATGATTGGGTGATGGTGCCTAATATTTATGGCATGTCGCAATTCAGTGACGGTGGCTTGATGACCACGAAACCCTATATCTGCGGCTCGAATTACATCCTAAAAATGAGTGATTACCCGAAAGGAGAATGGCAGGAAATTTGGGATGGCCTTTTCTGGCGCTTCTTGGATAAGCAAAGGGAGACATTCCGAAAGAATCCCCGCTGGGCGATGCTAATTAGTACCTGGGATAAGATGCCTGAGGAAAAAAAGTCGGCCCACCTAAGCAACGCGGAAACATTTTTAACGAAGCTTTTTACTTAATTTATTCCAATAGGAGAAGAAACTCGCAAACTCCCCTACAAGGCCCGGAACCAAAGTCGGATGTTCTTCCCTTAACCCTTGAAAATGCGCATTAATCGGATGATCCCGGAAAATTCCAGGAACATTTAGATCCGCATATTCCCCATAATAAACCTGTAAGCCCGAAATATTTTTCGCCAAATCCAGGATGAATTGCAGGACTTTCGGAGATATCGGATGTTTAGCAAAATGACTCGGTTCTAAGACCAAAATACGATTCCCGGGTTCATCCGCATGGAAGCTCGGGTCAAGCGTATAGTGGGTATAAATATATGTGGGAACGTCAGGATCTATTTCCAATGGCTTTGTCACGGGTGGAATAAATTCCAATTTAAGTTTGATGTATTCTTTCAACACCTCGGGGGCCGACTGCATGGGCAGATCCTCGTACGAATAGTCGAGGAAAGTTCCTACCTGATTCGTTCCCGCATACTTATTGATATTTTCTTGGTTGGCATAATACAGTTTATTGCTGAAGGTTCCGACGCACCATTGCCAACTCAAGGCGTTACTCGCCAAATCCCCATCCAATAAATGGTAGTATAACCAGGATGCAGGTGCCGACCAATGGTATTTCCCCACATTACAGGTAACAGCTGCCAGGTACATCCTTAGGTGATTGTGCAGGTAGCCAGTTTCGGGGAACGCTGCCAAATGCTTATCAAGTGCCTGAATTCCCGTCGAGGAATGAAGGACAGCAGCGGGCAAACCGGAATGCAAAACCCCTTCCTGTGGGTGACGAATGTCTTCAAAAATTTGATCGCCTTTCTGAAACCAGGTTCGGGTATAAAACTCCCGCCACGCTAATTCTTGAATGAATTTTTCGGCCTGTTCGATCCCAAAACCGCGTTCTTTTAATCGCTCAACAACTTGAGGGACCGTAATGAACCCGCGCGATAAATAAGGCGAAAGGTAAGAAACAGCCCCATGGATAAAGTTCCGAGAACGGGCATAACGCTCAGGATCGAATCGGTCGATTCGCTCAAATACGGCTTCAAGGGTAGTTGGGAAATTCACTAGCGCTTACTGATTTTATTCATGCTAATACTGCGTTGCAGCGTGCATTTGAAGCGAGGGTCTACGGCAACCCGTTTTTGTAAATGTTTGGTGCCACGGCCCGACATCCGTTTGCGCCACATCCGAAAACTAGATTCCTTGCTATTGAGACGCATGAATTCGATGACCTCTTTTTCTTTGAGGCCGAATTGAAATTCAATTGCCTCAAAGGGCGTCCGATCCTCCCAAGCCATTTGAATGATTCGGTCAATATCCTCGTCGGTAAATCTATTTGCTACGTCTGCACTTTTCACTGCAATAAATAATTTGATCCCAATTCCGTTCCCATTTCTTACGCCAGGCGAAGGGGCGATTGCATACGGGGCAGGTCTTAGAGGGTAAATGTTGTTTCTTAACGCCTTGCATAAATGATAATCTGCTTCGTTTAAAACATAATATCCAACGAAAAGTTTTAATTTATTGATAATTACAAAAGTCCATGAAATCCACAGAATGGACGATTAGCATTAACAAATATTAAGACCATCCATACAAACATTAATGATGCTAATGAAGTTTGGGACACTATTATACGAAAAAGTATATTTAGCTTTGCAAATACATTGAATCGAACATGACAAAAAAGCATCCCTTTCAGCGATTAAGCCACTTGCTAAGTGCTTACAAGAAAGAAGTCGTTTCTATTTACCTCTTTTCAGCCCTAAGTGGATTGGTGAATTTAAGTTTGCCCTTGGGCGTGCAAACCATCATTGGTTTGGTCATGGGTGCCACCATGGTGACTTCCATTTATGTTTTGATATTTCTCGTGGTACTCGGTGTCCTACTCGTAGGAATTCTGCAAATGAATCAAATGAAGATTATTGAGTCGATTCAACAGAAAATTTTCGCCTCGTATGCCTTCGATTTTGCGGAACGTATTCCACAGGTAGATCTTAAATACATCGATGGCTATTTCATGCCGGAGAAAATTACCCGCTTTTTTGAGACCCTAAACATTCAAAAAGGCTTCTCAAAACTCCTACTCGATATTCCCATCGCCTCGGTGCAAATCATCTTGGGCATCATCTTGTTATCGCTTTATCACCCATTGTACATCGGTTTGGGTATCGCTCTTCTGGTGATTCTCGGACTCATCTTGAGCTATACGAGTCCTTCTGGGATTCAGACAAGTATTGAGGAATCCAACTACAAATATGAAGTGACAGGATTCTTCGGCGAATTGGCGCGAACCCTAAAATCCTTTAAGTTTAGTCGGGGAGCGGAGTTAACGATCAGCAGAACGGACCAAAACGTTCTCGGCTATGTTCAGTCGCGTACCAAACACTTTCAAGTACTCCTGTTACAATACCGCGCGCTGATCTTCTTCAAGGTGAGTTTGACGGTATTGATGTTGACATTAGGCACCTACCTACTCATTAACCAGCAATTGAACATTGGGGAATTCATCGCGGCAGAAATCGTTATCTTAATGATTATCGCGGCGGTGGAGAAGCTCATCACGAGCATGGATAGCGCCTATGATGTCCTAACGGGATTAGAAAAGATTTCATCGGTGACCGAGATTCCATTGGAATCCTCCGGCAATTTGACGCTGACATCAGATCGTGGTTTGGAAATCCAAATGCAACATTTCAAATTTGAATTCGAAGAGGGTGTACCCCTTTTGAATGATTTAAACATGCATATTGAGTCAGGCGACAAGGTACAAGTTCAAGGGGAAGAAGGCTCTGGAAAATCCTTGTTTTTACGGATGTTGACCGGAAATTACTCGGATTTCATGGGTAATTTATTGGTGAATAAAGTTCCGATTCAAAACTATGACATTCAGACCTTGAGACAACATACAGGCGTGTTACTCCATGGCCAAGAAATTTTTGGCGGCACGATCCTTGAGAATATTCAATTGGGTCAGGCGGATATCACGCCGAAATTGATTTTGGAAACGGCAACCAATTTGGGCATCGATGATTTCATCTCGTATTTCCCAAAAGGTTTTCAGACACAAATTGAGCCCATTGGCAAGAAAACGCCACAAACGTGGGTGAAAAAAATCCTCTTACTTCGCGCCATTTGCGGTGAAAAAAGACTCTTGCTTTTGGAGGACCCTTGGTTAGGGATTGATTCACAAACTGGTGAAAAAATCAGCCAGTATTTGAACAAATTAGGTGAAAAATGTACGGTTGTGGTCGTATCGAATCAAATCCATCCATCGTTCAAACCCAATAAATCATTGACTTTTCAACATGGAAAAATATAAATCAAAACAGGCCATTTACCGATTGGATCGGTCTACCCAATTGAAACCATGGCTTATCGGATTTCTAATGCTGATCCTTGCGATCATTTTCCTTCCCTGGACCCAAAATATCCGAGCCAAAGGAAATGTAACCGGACTTTTCCAGGAACAGAAACCCCAAAAGATCTATAGCCCCATCGCGGGTAAAATTGCTATCTGGTGGGTGAAGGAAGGGGACCTCGTTTCCAAAGGGGATACATTGGTAAAAATCAGTGAGATCAAGGCAGATTACCTCGATCCACAGTTGATCGCACGTACCCAAACCCAATTGGACGCGAAGAAAAACTCCTTGGATTATTATACCCAAAAAGTGACCGCCACGGAGGCACAAATCAATAACCTTCGTCAAGCGAAGACCTTGAAGAAGTCTCAATTGTCGAACAAACTCGTTCAATTGCAACAGAAAATTACGAGCGAAAAAGCGGAACTAGCCGCAGTGACTAATGAATATCAATTGGCCCAAGATCAATATGATCGTAACCAAAAGATGTACAAGGAGGGCTTAATTTCCCAAACTCAGTTCCAGCAACGGAGCGTTTCCGTACAAAATGCGCAGGCGAAAAAGATATCAGCGGAAAATAAGGTCGCGCAAACCCAACAAGATTTGGCGAATACCAAAATTGAATTGAATAGCGTCGAGCAAGAATACGACGAGAAAATTAACAAGGCTGAGAGTGAGCGTTTTCAGAGCCTCGGACAAATCGAAAATAACAAGGGAGAGGTAGCGAAATTGGAGAATCAAGTTTCCAATTATACGCTACGGAATGGAATGTATTACATTTTAGCTCCGCAGGATGGCCAGATCATTCAGGCCAACAAAGCGGGTATTGGTGAGATCATCAAAGAGGGCGAAGACCTTTTAACGATTGTCCCAAAATCGAAGCAATACGCAGTTGAAATGTATGTACGTCCCGTGGATCTTCCGCTGGTAGCACCGGGTCAAACGGTTCGATTTATTTTCGATGGTTTCCCGGCAATCATCTTCGCAGGTGGTTGGCCGAATCAAAGCTTCGGAACCTTTGGGGGAAAGATTCTAGCGGTAGAAAATACAATTAATGATAAGGGTTTATTCCGCGTCATTGTGGTCGAAGACCCCAAAGAAAAACGCTGGCCACCTCAATTAAAATTAGGGGCAGGGGCACAAGGTATTGCGCTGCTAAACGACGTGCCACTTTGGTATGAATTATGGCGAAACATCAACGGCTTCCCGGCGGATTATTACACAGTCAAAAAAGAAGAAAAGAAAGATGAGAAGTAAGCTGATTCTTTTTTTATTGATAAGTTTCTTGGCTAATTCCCAGTCGAAGACCCTGCACCCAGAGGCCTTCCTGAAAATCGTACAAACCTATCACCCGCAGGCTCGTCAAGCGCAAATCGGGGTTCTTAAATCGAACGCCGAATTATTAAGCGCGCGGGGTGGTTTTGATCCCATTTTAAGCCACTACAGCAGCAAGAAAACCTTGGATGGGAAAAATTATTACGAATACCATGCGCCGGAATTAAACATCCCAACATGGTACGGAATCGAATTAAGTGCGGGTAGCCAAAGCCTAAATGGCGGCCGACTAGACCCCAGCCAAACTTCCGGCCAAACCGCCTATATGGGAATTAGCGTGCCCTTGGCCAAAAACCTGGTCATCGATAAGCGTCGAGCGGCACTCCAACAAGCGAAAATCGGCATTCAAATGGCCGGACAAGAGCAACGGTTGGTACTCAATGAGTTGATCAACGAGGCCATGAATGCCTATTGGAATTGGGCGAAAAGTCATCGCGTTTTACAAATTGTAGAAAACAACTTAGGCGTCGCAAAAAGACGCGTTGAACTCGTAAAACGAAGTGTAGAATTAGGCGAAAGACCCGCTGTAGATACCTTGGAGGCATTTACGCAGCAGCAATTCTTTGAGAACTTGTACCAAGCAAAATGGGTCGCTTATGAGAATTCCCGTTTGGAATTATCGGTTTACTTGTGGAAAGAAGGGAATATTCCCATGGATTTGCCTGCGGACGTGACGCCGGATGGGTCTTTGACCGACAAAACCTTGTTCGCTAATTTTGACTTAAATCTTCCATCGCTCTTAACCAAAGCGCAGGAAAACCACCCGTCGTTAAATGCCTACACGAATAAACTGGAAATTTTAACGATTGAGCGTAGACTGAAATTTCAGAGTCTTCTACCGAAGTTGGACCTGCAATACAACCAACTTTCCCGTAATAGCTTCGAGCTACACAGCACAGGCCTATTAGATAACAACTTCCAATACGGCATCAAATTTGAAATGCCTTTACGCCTGTCGCAAGGCCGGGGGGATTTCCAAAAAGCGAAACTAAAGCTCGAGGAAGAAACCTTGAATCGTTCGCAAAAAAGCCAACAGATTCAGGTAAAAGTAAGTTCCTACTACAATCAATTCATCAGCTTACAAAAACAGGTTCAGACGCAAGAGCAGGCGGTGGCCAATTACCAAGCTTTGGTCAAAGCGGAAGAAACGCGGTTCCAACAGGGCGAGTCGTCCTTGTTCTTGATAAACAGTCGAGAAACCAAAGCCATGGAAGCGGCCGAAAAACTGGTGGACTTGCAGGCTTATTTGTTTCAATCGATTTACACCTTGCAGGCAAGCGCGGGGGTGTTGATGTAAGGCTAAAAGTTCTAATCAGAACTTAGGCAACCTCTTCGTAAACCATGTCTAAGTAATCATAAATCAAATTGAAATAGCATACCGCTAAATCACCCGATTCATCGTCATTCGAAAGATCAAAGACCTCTGACTTAAATATACAGGTTTCGAAAATTTGATCGATGTAACAATCCACATCAAAAATCGATTTCACTTTGGAAGAATAAGACTCAAAAACGGCTCTAACGAGCTCCATTTGAGGTTCTGTGAGGTTTAGAGGAGTTTCCATAACGCTAGATTTTTTATTGATTTTCTAATCAAAAATAGCAGAAATGACAGTCCGGAATTTAATGAAACGGTTAAGGAATTAGTTGCTTTTGATTAAAAAGTAGGCAGAATTTTCAAGCTCATTTCTGCTTGAATTTGACCCTTTTTTTGGAAAAAAATAGCCCTGTTTTCGAGTAGGCTAGTTGGCAGTTTTTAACAATTTCATAACCTACATTCGTTCAAATTAATGCTAATTAGCGTTTCATTAAATACAAGCAAAATGAAACAACTTTTTATAATCTGCGCTGTAATTTTCTTTGCAGCCATTCAAACTCAAGTGAAGGCGCAATATGCCTCGATTCAATTAACAAGTTCTGCAGACACCATCAAATTAGGCGATAATGCTGCCAGTACCATCACGCGATTATTGACATTTACGTACGATGGAAATTCTGATGCTGCCTTTGCCCAAGTAAGTATGGATGCGCACCACATCAATCCATTTGATAAGCCCGAAATTATTGTAAATGGCAAGGCGATTCAGGCGAATATATATTTCCCAAATGTTAGTCAGGGTGCCAAATTTTATTTCTTTAAAGTGAAAACTCAAAATGACTTGATCGTTAATTCCCCCATCGGCTCACAAGCTGCAAAATTGAGTTTTTTACTAAGTGCATCGGATCTTGTTTCTGGTAAAAATTACATCCGTATTACAGTAGGCAACCGTAGCATCGAAAACCTCGACGATTTTGCATTAACAAATCCCAAAATCGAAATTCGTTCAAAATCAGCAACGGACTCATTTACGGATTACGCGAAATAAATGAACCTTAAATCGTTCATTAAAAATACTTTATTGATCTGCATCTTATTGGGGGCTGGAAGCGCAGTAAGCATTTCAGCCCAATCCAATTTGCCACCGATGATTTCTGCACACCGCGGAAATACAGGAACGGCACCTGAAAATACCCTGTCAACGTATAAAAAGGCACTCCAGTTACAGGTCGAATTCATTGAAATAGATGTTCGCACGACGCAAGATGGCGAGCTGATCATTTTACACGATGGAAGTCTAGAACGAACCACAAACGGAACGGGATCTGTAAAAAATTGGCTTTTCGCCGACTTAAAAAATTTATCTGCAGGAAAAAGTGCACCAGGTTATGAAAATGAACGAATTCCAAGCTTATCAGAAGTTTGCCAATTAGTTAGGCATTGGAATACATGGCATCGTAAGAAAACCTACTTGTACGTCGACTGCAAGGAAGTAGAGCCTAGCAAACTAATCAACGTATTGCAGCATTATCAATTAGCGGATAGCTCCTGCTTTTATGGAAATGATCGCTTCTTATCCGAATTAAAAAATGCTTATCCGGGCGCGCGAGTAATGCCGAGTCTTCGCCGACAAGATCAAATAAACCTAAAAATACAAGACTTGCATCCATATGCCTTTGATGCGGATTTCAATTCCCTAACGAAAGAAATGGTGGACGAGTCACATACGCAAGGCATACGCGTTTTTGTGGATCTATTAGGCCCTTTGGATACCGTATCCAATTATCGTAAAGCAAAAAGTTTAGGGATCGATTTAATTCAAACCGACAAACCCCAATTAGTCTTTAAAACCCTTCAATATTAAATAAAGACCTAAGGAAAATTCCCACAAGGCAATTGGAACAGCGGTTAAGGCAATCATCGGATCTCTTTGGCCGGCCAAACCGAACAATACGGCAACATCTCCCCCAGTCAATGTAAACGCCCCGATGATTCCGATGATCGGAAGAATGCGAGGAACGAGCTTCATTTTATAAAGACAAGTTCCGAGAAGAAGCGCGTTGATGGCGGGAATAAAACTTTGGCTAATTAAAAATATACGGTCATAGAACATCACGAGGCCCCGACTGAGCACCGTCGCCTCAGGACCCAAAGTCCGCAAATTCAAGACAGTCAGTAAAGCGCCCACGCCCACAAAGATCAGTGAGGCTTCCAAGATTCGCGTCGCTACAAAACCCAAGGCTAAGGTTTCCTGCTCTTTCTTCAAGACGGGATACAAAACCACCGCGGTTCCGATGCAACACAAGGCCATGAGTAATTCCAACATTCCGCCCAGCACGACGTCAGATGCGGGCGCCTGACTCGTGTTAAAATCCGCTTGGTGAATCGCGTGATAGAGCGATAAGGTGGGGATGGAAATGAAAGTCAATAGGTAAAGAATACCAGCAGTCAGGGAATTTTTGCGAGATGATGTCATGGTTCAAATTACATTAAATTCATGAAAGCATAACGCGAAAAATTTTAATACCTTTGATGGTCATGCATACGATTCAAATCATACAAGCGAAAAGCCAAGACCTTTCGGCCTTGCAGTTGATCAGTCGGACAACCTTCACCCAAACCTTTACGGAGGGAAATACGGAGGAGAATTTAAAGCGCTATTTGGAATTTGGCTTTGCAACCGAAAAACTTTCCAAAGAACTGAAAAACCCCAAGTCGGAATTTTATCTAGCTTTGACCAAAGGCCATGTAATCGGCTACCTAAAAGTCAATTTCGGGACGGCACAAAGTGAGGCGCAAGATCCTCAAGCCCTTGAAATCGAACGGATCTATGTACTCCAGGAATACCAGGGGAAATGTGTGGGATTGATGCTTTTTGAAAAAGCATTGGCTATAGCACAAAAGCGCAAATCCCCCTATCTCTGGCTGGGCGTTTGGGAGAAAAATCAGCGCGCCATACAGTTTTATCAGAAACTAGGTTTTGTAGAATTCGGCCAGCATATCTTCCAATTTGGGGATGAAGCACAAACGGATATTTTGATGCAAAAAATCATTTAATCGGGTAACTGAAAAATTACAAAAACGAATAAACACGTATCCTAATTACCGGTAGCTTTGCTGCATGAGGAAATAAATAATCTCGGATGAGTCAATCATCATTACCAACCCACTGAAATGGCATCAACTATAACAACGCCAGTAGGGCCCAAAGAAGAGGAATACAACCGTATAGTTGCCGTAATGAGGAATATTCCCGCTCAATTGAAAAAGGAAAAGGGAACCAACCTTGTTGTCTCCCGAAACGGCAAAATTGAGCATATCAAGCCGGAAGACATCAAGATCTAATTCCCTTTTTAAGCCTACTCCTACAGCTGAGGCTGGAAAGGCTGTTGGTAAAAACGCTTACCCGTTGCTTTATACAAGGCATTCGCCATTGCCCCGAAAATCGGAGGAAACGGTGGCTCGCCTAATCCCGTCGGATCTACCTCATTTTGCACAAAATGCACGTCGATTTTCTTCGGTGCTTCATTGTGGCGAATCATGCGGTAAGTATCAAAATTCTTCTGATCCGTCTTGCCATCCGTTAAGGTCAACTGACCAAATAAAGCATTCCCTATTCCATCAATCGCCGCGCCTTCGGCCATGTTTTTTGCCCCTTCCGGATTCACCACGACGCCGCAATCCAAGGCTGATGTCACCTGATCGACGATGACCTGACCATCTTTGACTTGCAAGTCAATCACCTGGGCGGCATAAGAATTATGGCAGAAATACGCCGAAACACCGCGTTTCTTGCCCGCATTTTCGGGTTTTCCCCAGCCAGACTTATCTCGAACTAATTCCAAGACGCCCATGTAACGCGCGGCATCGTAATCGTTGCTTTTACCTACCGGGTTGTCTTTAGCACGTTGCAATAATTCCAATCGGAAGGCAATCGGATCCTTACCCATGTATTCCGATATCTCATCTAAAAACGACTGCTCCGCCGCCGCATTGAAATTCGAACGCGGTGCACGGAAAGCTCCGATGGTAATATTTGATGGGATAGACCAGCTTTCCGCCAAGTAATTATCCAAGGCTCCTGCCGGGAAACGATTTGCATGTAAAGGGGATTCCGGTACGCCTCCGCCCTTAATATGCATGGCTGTCAACCGCTTATTCTCATCAAACGCCGCGCGATAAGTCATTTGGTAGGTTGGTCGGTAGATACCGCCACTCACATCATCTTCCCGCTTATAAATCAATTTAATCGGCGCGTTCGCTTGCTTCGAAATCAAAACCGCCTCCACCATGTAGTGGCCATAGGCCCGGCGGCCAAAACCGCCACCCATACGCGCCAACTCAATCTCAATATTTTCTTTTGGAATCCCTAACCGAGCAGCTACGGTGTTGGCAACAAAATCTGGACCCTGAATGGGCCCCAAAATACGAACCTTGTCTCCTTGCACATGGGCGAAGGTATTTGTAGGCTCCATGATATTATGTGCCAAAAACGGCGCCGTATATGTCCGCTCTATCACATGCTTCGCCTCCGCAAATGCCTTCTCTGGGTCACCATCCTTGCGCTCCACACGTCCGGGTTTCTTATCCATTTCTAGCATTTGGGCATAATGTTTCTTCGTACTTTCCAGACCTGCCGGAACCACGTTATCTCGCCCATTCATACCTAACTCCTTCGTCTCTGGTGCATTTTCCCAAACCACCTTCAGGGCCTTGCGCGCATTCATCACATCCCAGGTATTCTTACCCACCACGGCAATTACCTCATTGAACGTACGCGTATCAAACATGGCCAATTTCTGCGTCGGCTCATACACCTGAATAGGGAAAATATCGACGATTCCCGGCATCTTTTTCGCTGCTGTCGCATCAAATGACTTCAAGCGCATCCCGAAAGCCGGTGGGCGTTCCGTCATCGCAATTAGCATGCCTGGAACCTGATAATCCATCCCAAACAAAGGCTGTCCTTTCACGATTTTTGGCCCCTCCACATTTTTCTGTGGCGTTCCCAAAAGCTTGAAGCTTTTATTCCCTTTTAAAATGATATCCTTCGGTACGGCCAACTTAGACGCGGCCGTAGCAAATGAACCATAAGTAGCTTGCTTCCCACTAAAGGAGTTCATCACCATCCCGTTCGCAGTCGTTAACTCTGCCACGGGTACATTCCACTCCTGGCTCGCCGCTGTCAAAATCATTTGACGCGCAGACGCTCCCGCCGTACGCAATAATTTCCAGGCTTGTCGGATTGATTGGCTTCCTCCCGTAAACTGGCGATTGTATAAGGCAAGGCTATAATTCGCTTGTTCCACTTGTACCGCTTTGAAGTCGACATCCAATTCCTCCGCGATTAACATCGGCAATGAAGTCATCACGTTTTGGCCAAATTCAGGATTAGGCGAGAAAATCTTCACCACATTGTCGGGCGTGATTTTTATGTAACTCGTTAATTGCTCCCAAGTTGGTTCTGCGCCTAATGCCTTCAAGGTTTCCTCCGACTTCGCTGAAGCGAACCAAGAAATCCCCAACATCAAGCCTCCGCCAGATAAGGACGAAACTTTTAAAAACGAGCGTCTGCTGTAATTTGATTCGGTCTTTTTCATCTTATTTCGAGGCTGCAGCTAATTGAATGGCTTTTTTAATACGCGTATAGGTTCCACAACGGCAAATATTTCCTGCCATGAAATTCTCAATATCCTCTTCGGACGGCTTTGGCGTGCTCTTCAATAACGCCGCCGCGCTCATGATTTGACCGGATTGGCAATAGCCGCATTGCGCGACATCGACGTCCAACCAAGCCTTTTGTACGGGATGATCTCCCTTCTCGGCTAAACCTTCAATGGTTGTGATTTCTTGTTTGGCCAAAGCCGAAATCGGCAATTGACAAGAACGAACGGCATTGCCATCTAGGTGAACGGTACATGCTCCACAAGATCCCACGCCACAACCGTATTTCGTGCCTTTCATGTCCAAAATATCCCGAAGCACCCATAATAATGGCATGTTCTCATCCACCGTCACGGTGTGGGATTTCTTATTGATTCGAATGGTGAATTTCTTGATCATAGTTTTCGTATTTAGCGCAATTTATCGTTTTCTATTTGGCATTAATTACAAGAATCAAACAATTGAATTAATCGATTACTCGGTTGCCCAACCAATGTACCATGGCCGGGTCGCGGTGATCGAAAAAGCTACTCGTTTGTGTATCTAAGCTTTGAATGGCATTCATCTCCGAATCAGATAAGTTGAAGTTAAATACTTCAAAATTCTGAATCATTCGATCTCGACTAACCGTTTTGGGAATTACGACGATGTCTCGCTGGGTCAACCAGCGCAATACAACTTGCGCGACTGATTTCCCATGTGATTTGGCAATTCCACTCAAGGTATCGTTTTCAAACAAAGCATTTCGTCCTTCAGCAAATGGCGCCCAAGATTCAATTTGAATCTTATGCTCGTTTAAGAATTGTTGGTTCGCAATTTGCTGTTGAAATGGATGCGTCTCCACTTGATTCACTGCCGGAATAATTTCCGTATGATTCATTAAGTCCATTACTCGATCCGGATGAAAATTGCTGATCCCGATCGCACGAATTCGTCCCTCTTTGTACAGCTTTTCCATAGCACGCCATTCGCCAAAAACGTCGCCATAGGGTTGATGAATTAGATACAAATCCAAGTAATCCAAGGCAAGCTTCTTCATCGATTTCTCAAAAGCAGCTAGGGTCCCCTCGTAGCCATTCCCCTGAATCCATACTTTTGTCGTGATGAATAAATCGTCCCGCGAAATCCCGGAAGACCGAATCGCCATGCCTACTGCCTCCTCATTTCCATACGATGCGGCGGTATCGATGGAACGATAGCCTACTTCGATTGCATCCAAAACACATTGTTCACATGCCGCTGCATCTGCGATTTGGAAAACACCAAAGCCCAAAATAGGCATTTCAACTCCGTTATTTAAAGTTATATGTTTCATATTAATTTAAATTCCGATAAGCGAGCGGCGTGTTACCCACACGCTGCTTAAATAGGCGCGTAAAGTGTTGTGGGTATTTAAACCCTAACTCATACGCAATTTCATTGACCGTTTTATCGCCATCAAAGACCAATTCCTTAGCGACATCAATTAACTTATTTTGAATAAGCTCTTTCACCGATTGTCCCGTTTCCTTTTTAATCAAGTCACCAAAATAATTCGGGGATAAATGTAATTGCTCGGCGAAATAGGCGACCGTAGGAAGACCTAAAGTTTGCGCGCGGTCCGATAAAAAATACTGATTCAACAACTCTTCAAAACGTGCAACAACACCTTTGTTAACGTGTTCACGCGAGATAAACTGCCGATCATAGAAGCGTTCACAATAGTTTAAAAACAGCTCGATATTCGCTGTGATCAATTTCTTGCTGTGTTTATCCATGCTTTGGCTTAGCTCAAACGCAATCTTTGAAAAACAATCCAAAACGACTTGTCGTTCCGCATCCGAAATGTGTAAAGCCTCATTCGACTGGTAGCTGAAAAAATGATAGGTCGCAAGCGCTTTCCCCAAGGATGTCCCATGTACTAAATCCGGATGAAAAACGAGCCCAAATCCCTTCGGTTGATAGACAGGAGCCGGAATCTCAAATTCAGATACTTGACCCGGTGCAAAAAACACCAAAGTGCCTGCTTGATAGTCGTAGGTATGACGGCCATACACAATATCCCCGCACTTAATATCCTTCAGGAAAACACAATAAAGCCCATAATTAAATTTAATTCGATTGATCTCCTCCCCCCAGGAACGTGGGGCGGCTTTGGAGAAATCAATGACGCTCACCAAAGGGTGTAGCGTGGGATGATTGTTGTCAGTATTGTACTGACTTATCGAATCAACGGAATAGTTCCTAACCATAGAAAAAAAGCTTGTAAACGAAATTTAAACAAATTCGGCGCATGTAAAACGGGTATCAGTAAAAATGGTAGAAAATGCGGTAATTTATCTACTTGGTTTCCCTTGTAATCAGAAGAGATTTGTAGGATAAATAAACCTCTTGGATACATGCAAAAATTACGAACATTGAAATGGGCCATTTTGCTTTTTGCCCCTTTATTCATTCGGGCCCAAACTGCCCCAGTTGTCTCGACTCAATCCGGTTATGTTCGTGGAATCACGGAAGAAGGTGTGTCGATATTTAAAGGAATCCCCTTTGCTGCTGCACCAACCGGCGAATTTCGTTGGCGACCACCACAACCCGTCAAGCCATGGCAGGGAGAACGTGATGCTACGACATTTTGCAAAGACTGTGGACAAGCGGGATATGGTCCAGGAGGAAGACAAAAGATATCTGCAAACGCATCAGAAGATTGCTTAGCATTAAACATTTGGAAGCCGGAAAAAACGACTAAAGATTCCAAACTGCCTGTTATGGTATGGATTCATGGTGGCGGATTTACAGGTGGAAGTGGCTCAAGCCCACAAAATTTTGGAAATTCATTTGCTAAACAAGGTGTGATCTTGGTGACAATCAATTATCGCTTAGGTCGTTTGGGCTATTTCGCGCATCCCGCTTTGAGTAAAGAGTTTCCGAATGAGCCAAAAGGTAATTATGGATATATGGACCAAATTGCCGCATTAAAATGGATCCAAAATAACATTGAATCATTTGGAGGAAATCCCAAAAATGTGACCATTTTTGGATTTTCTGCAGGCGGAGTTTCCGTTCATTCCTTGCTAACTATTCCTTCCGCAAAGGGTTTATTTCAAAAACTTATTAGTGAATCTGGAGGTGGAAGAGATGGCGTGTTAACTGGTCGGCCGATAAATAAAGAAAATGCAGATGTCTTATATAAAGTTTCGGCAGAGACAATTGGACTTAATTTTGCAAAATCAAAAGGTATAGAAGGAACTGATTCCGAAGCTTTAGCAAAATTGAGAGCATTAAATGTAGAGGATATCGTAGATGGAGGCCAAGAGACCGATGGCCCCAATGGGCCGAGGACCTATTCTGGACCCATTCTTGATGGCAAATTGGTTGTTGAAACCGCTGAAAGCTCTTACATGGCAGGCAGACAGCCTAACATCCCATTGATGATTGGTAATTGTAGTGCAGAAATAGGCGGGGCCTTTGTTAGTAATGCCAAAACGAAGGAGGAATTATTTGCTTCCATGGGCGATTTAGCTTCAGAAGCCCAAAAGGCATATGACCCAGAAAACAACAAAACATTTAATGAAGTCATCACGAAATTCAATACGGATTGGGTTTGGGGCGAACCCGCAAGAATGACAGCCATGGCATTTCTTTCTAAGAAAGCGCCTACCTTTATGTATCAATTTGGATATGTGTCACCGGCCAACCAGCAACGCTCTCCCTTTGGCGCAGGTCATGGATCTGAAGTTTCTTATGTGTTCAACACGCTGGACGCACCACGTTTTGGCCCTCCTTCCAAGCCAACTGAGTCCGAATATGAGCTTGCTAAAAAAATGAATCAATATTGGATTAATTTTGCCAAAACCGGAAATCCCAACGGCGATGGATTACCGAGTTGGCCTGCATACAACGAACAAAATCAAGACATGTTGGATGTAGAATTGGATGGCAAAACAATTGGCAAACCAGACCCGCGCAAAGCTCGATTCGATGTCATCGAAAAAGCGATGAAAAAAAGAGGGACAATCCAGTCGAGAGGCATTTAATTGAATAAATTTTAAAACGAATAATTACATGAAAACAACAGTCTTAGCCTTCCTATTTACCTTACTTTTCATTCAGGTGGGAATGGCCCAACAAAGCAATGAAGCGCAATCGTTAATCAAACTTTCACAAGATAAATGGCAGTGGATGTCCGATAAAGATGTCGATAAATTAAAAGAGCTCTTTGACGACAAGTCAAAATTCGTTCACATGAGCGGAACCTGGAAAAAGGATGAAGAACTTGATATCATCAAAACAGGGCGAATTTGGTACAAAAAAGCCACCGTTAAAGATACAGCGGTGGAGCTGTTTGGAAATACTGCAATCGTTTGGAATCGAATTACATTAGATGCAATCGTTCGCGAACAAGTGGCTATAACCGAATTTACAGTAACCGAAGTTTATCAAAAAAATGGGGACAAGTGGAAACTGTTGGATTTAACATTTAGCAGCGTACGTGACACCCACGAAATCAAACACTAAACAAGAATGAAGTACCTTTTTGTCGTTTTTTCATTACTATTTGCATCTCCTGTTATTGCACAAAAGCGCCCCTTGCTCATTCAAGAGCAGGGAAATTTTGCTGTTGGGGGTACAGTCATTACGAATCCTGGCACCTATGACCCCATTAAGCGAGGGCCTGAGGGGCAGACTTTTCACGGGGACCATGCCTACATTACTTATCAAATTCCCGTGAAGGCGCGCAAATTACCTTTGGTTTTTTGGCACGGTATCGGTCAATTTTCTCGAACTTGGACAAGCACACCTGACGGCCGAGAAGGATTCAATAACATTTTCTTGCGTAAACGATATAGCGTTTATTTAATCGATCAACCTCGTCGGGGTAATGCCGGCAGAAGTACGGTAGCCGCGACCATCAATCCAACGCCAGATGAACAAATGTGGTGGGGTACATTCCGCGTCGGAGTGGGTAATAATTACTACCCAGGAGTACAATTTGCCCAAGATGAGGAAACCAGAAATCAATATTTCCGTCAAATGACTCCAAACATTGGAGGATTTGATACACAAGTCATCATCCAAGCGACATCCAAATTGTTTGATAAAATTGGAGATGGGATTCTCGTTACACATTCCCATTCCGGTGGTTTCGGCTGGGCGACAGCCATCAAAAATCCTCACATTAAGGCGATTGCCTCTTATGAACCCGGCAGCGGATTCGTATTCCCCGAAGGCGAAGTGCCCGAACCAATACCGAGTTCATCGGGTGCCTTGACAGCAATATCGGTCTCCAAAGAAGACTTTTTAAAACTAACCAAAATTCCCATCATCATTTATTACGGTGATTTTATTCCGGAAAAATATGATGAAAATCCAGGTGCCGATGGATGGCGTGCGCGCCTTGAAATGGCTCGAAAGTGGCGGGATAAGGTAAATGCTTATGGAGGAGATGTCACAGTCGTTCACCTGCCTGAAATTGGAATAAAAGGAAACACGCATTTTCCCTTTTCCGATTTAAACAATCAACAAATTGCCGACTTGCTTGAAACGTTTTTTAAAAATAAAGGTTTAAATTAAATCCAATCCATTTAAACGCATCGCACATGAATCGCCGTACCTTTCTTCAATCCTCGGCCCTAAGCGGCGGAGGCTTATTGTTGAGCTTCACTTTTCTGTCGAGTTTTAAAGAAAAAGCGAACGCAACTACTCAAGAATTAAATGGTTTTGTCAAAATTACCTCCGACAATCTCATTCAAATCATGTCCCCCAACCCTGAGGGTGGTCAAGGAGTTAAGACCTCTATGCCGATGATTGTCGCGGAGGAATTGGACGTAGATTGGAAACAGGTGCAAGTCATCCAAGCGGATTTAGATACCAAGCACTTTACCCGACAATTCATTGGAGGCAGTCAAGCAATTCATCAGGGATGGAAACCGCTCCGACAAGCCGGTGCGACAGCGCGCCAACTCCTTCGTGAGGCAGCTGCCAAACAATGGCAAGTCCCTGTCGACGAAGTCACCACCGATAAAGGCGTTTTGAACCACAAGGCATCAGGTAAATCGGCAAGCTATGGATCTATGGCCATAGCGGCTTCCCAAATTCCCGTCCCTACACAAGTCGAATTAAAAAAAATAAGTGATTTCCAGATAATTGGGAAATCAAAACAGAATGTAGATATCCGTAAAATTGTCACAGGCAAGCCATTGTTTGGAATCGATACCCAAGTTAAAGGTATGCTCTATGCAATGATTGTACATCCTCCGGCATTTGGCTTACGACTTAAAAATATAGTAACGGGAGCTGCGCACAAAATGCCAGGGATTAAAGCCATTTTCCCAATCAAGCTTTTCAATGATGGATACGAAAAAACCTTCTTTGATACGACAACTTTCCCCGAAGTCGTAGCCATTGTGGGCAATTCCACCTGGGAAGTAATGCAGGCAAAAAAGGCCCTCCAAGTAAATTGGGAACCCTTTGCTAGTTTTACGCAATCGCGTGATATGTTGGGGAGAAAAGTCGTTGAAAAAGTTCCTGGTGGACTTGAGAGCTCAAGTGAACATATAACGGCCATGAATGCAAGAATGCAACAAGCCGGAACGGTTCGCCGGAAAGATGGCGATATCGATACTGCCTTCAAATCCGCCGCAAAGGTTATCGAAAGAACCTTTTATGGGCCTTATCTAGCGCATAACTGCATGGAGCCGATGAACTTCTTCGCTCACGTACAAGGCGACAAGGTAGCATTGGCAGGCCCCTTACAAAAACCTGAATATACGGAGCAAGCCCTAGCCGCGCGTCTCGGTATTTCAGTGGAAAATATTGACATCAAAATGACTCGCTTGGGTGGAGGGTTTGGACGGCGTTCCTACGCCCACTGGCTTTTGGAAGCGGCCTTAATTTCCCAAAAAATGCAGGCTCCTATTAAACTGCAATACAGTCGGGAAGATGACATGACCGCCGGAATTTACCGTTCGACTTACAGCGCAAAGTTTCGAGCAGCCTTGAATTCAAATAACCAACTAATTGGATTCCATGTCAAAACAGGCGGAACACCCGAGTCTCCCTTATACCCTAATCGATTCCCTGCCGGAGCAGTAGACAATTATTTGGCGGAAGATTGGACCATAGACAGCAATATTACAGTTGGGTCATTTCGAGCTCCGCGCTCCAACTTCATGGCGGCAGCCGAGCAATCCTTTTTGGATGAAGTGGCCGAATTAGCAGGCAAAGACCCTTTTGATTTTCGCTTAGATCTCTTAAAACGTGCCCAAACAAATCCCGTTGGGAAAAATAACGAATACGAACCTGATCGCTTTATCAAGGTACTCGAATTACTTCGAGAAAAATCCCAATGGGATACCCGGAAAAAAACAAAAAAAATGGGCTTGTCCGCCTATTTCTGTCATGATTCCTATGCCGCGCATGTACTCGAATTACGCATGCAAGACGGCAATCCCATCATCGAAAATGTTTGTTGTGCGGTAGATTGCGGGATCGTCATCAACCCAGATGCGGCTAAAAATCTTTCAGAAGGCGGAATCGTAGATGGAATTGGCGCAGCCATGTATGGAAAAATGGCGATTGAAAAAGGGGTTCCGCAAAGCAGTAATTTCGATAACTACCGCATGATTCGGCATCACGAAGCTCCCAAGAAAATTGATGTCCATTTTGTGAAAAATGATATTGATCCGACAGGAATGGGGGAACCCGCCTACCCACCTGTTTTTGCGGCGTTAGCGAATGCGCTATACCAGGCAACGGGCAAAAGACATTACAGCCAGCCTTTTGCTGATAATTTATAAGCTCATTATCAGCCACCTAGTAGATTTCAAGCAACCGCGACTTTCTAGTAAATAAACCTATTTATGAAAAAGTTGCTGTTGCTCTGCTTGCTGAGCCTACCCGTTTTCGGCCAGCAAACCGCCAATAAACCCGAACGGGTACAATGGTTTCAAGACCTTGGTTTTGGGATGTTTATCCACTGGAACGTGGACGTAAGTTTAGGCAGTGTCATTAGCCACTCCCTCGCCGGTGCGTCCGACGCCTACGTGGAAAAATACATTCAAGAACTCCCCAGCTATTTCAATCCCGAACAATTTAAGCCCAAAGATTGGGCACGTTTGGCCAAGCTCGCCGGCATGAAATACGTTGTTTTTACCGCGAAACACCACGCCGGTTTCGCCATGTTCCAAACGAAAACCACGCCTTTCAACGTGATGAATACCCCCTTCAAACGGGACATCACCAAAGAGATCGTCGAGGCCTACCGCGCCGAAGGCATCGCCGTGGGACTCTATTTTTCCCCAGATGATTTCTACTATTTACACAAACACCAGCAACCCATCGGCCGCGCACAAAATCCTGCCCACTACCCAAAAACCAATCCCGGTTTGATGGAATACGACAAGGCTCAGCTCAAAGAATTATTAACCCAATACGGCAAAATCGATATCCTCTTCATCGACGGACCCGGTGACGGTCTACGCGAATTCGCTTGGTCTATTAATCCCGATCTAGTCATCACCCGCGACGCGATGAAAACCCCCGAACAAACAACGCCCAACACGGCCTTGCCACGCCCCTGGGAGGCATGTTATACGATGGGGACCGACTGGCAGTATAAGCCCACCAACGATCCCCAAAAATCCGGTACGCAGGTCATCAATATGTTGGCCGAAATCCGCGCCAAAGGCGGAAACTTTCTCCTCAACGTAGGTCCGAAACCTAACGGCGAAATTCAAATCGAACAGGAAGCCATCTTGCGTGAAATCGCCCTGTGGAACTTCGCCTATTCGGAGGCGATTTATGCCGTAAAACCCTTGCCCATCATCCGCGAGGAAGGCGTTTGGTACACGCAATCAAACGACGAAAAATACATTTATGCCTTCATACTGCGCTCCTCCCAAGAAGATTGGAAATACGGCGAACGGAAAAATTTCGTGTTGAATAATATCATCGGCAACGAGAAAACGACTGTAGAAATTCTCGGGTATAAAGCTGAATTAGTGGAATACAAGCAGAATTTTGACGCGAAAACCTATGTCAGTGCCGGGCCACTCGGACTGACCATTAGCGCGGTGAATGGGCAACGATTCTATACCAATAACAAATGGCCCAATGCTGTCGTATTGAAAATTTCAAACGCCAAAGGCAAAGTCGCTCAAATCGATCAAACTAAACAAAGCAACCTCGACGGTGCCAAATAAGCATGAAAAAAATCCTTCTCCTTCTGTTGATCAGCGCGCCCCTGATGGCGCAAAAAGTATTTACCAATTGGCCTAAAAAAGCCGACCCCATCACCGTGGGTAAACGCACCGCCGAGCGCTTCATGGCCGTTCCGCACTCCCGTTATGGCGTGACCTTCCCGAATCCCCCCGCTACTCAGATTACCTACCCGGATGTCTGTACCTGGTTAGGGTCTTTGGGCTTTGCAAAAAGGACCCACGATAAAGATTTACAGGCACGCCTTTACGCAAAAACCGATTTGCTACTCAAAGAGGAAGCCCACCTTCAACCCAAGAAAAACCACGTGGACAACTTTGTTTTTGGGGCGATTCCATTGGCAGTCTATTTGGAAAATGGAAAACAGGAATTTAAAACGCTAGGCATGGCCTATGCGGATGAGGAATTCAAAACCTTGAGTCCGGAGGAATACGCAGCCCTAAAACCCGAAGTTCGTAACTGGTATGCCGCCGGATTAAGTTGGGTCACCCGCTTCTGGATGGACGACATGTACATGATCACCGCCGTGCAAGCCAAAGCCTACGAAACGACAAAAGACCGGAAATACATCGACCGCGCAGCGTATGAAATGGTGGCCTATTTGGACACCCTACAAAATAAGGATGGGCTTTTCTACCACGCTCCGGACGTACCGTTCTATTGGGGACGCGGCGATGGCTGGTTGGCCGCCGGCATGGCCGACCTGCTTAAAGTCCTTCCCGAAAATAATCCGCATTATCCCCGCATTCTCGAAGGATATCTAAACATGATGAGCGTTTTATTAAAACACCAAGACCCAAACGGCATGTGGCATCAATTGATCAATGACCCGAATGCTTGGCCGGAAACGTCTTGCACAGGCATGTTCACCTTTGCCTTCATCGTCGGGGTGAAAAAAGGTTGGCTAGACGAAAAGACCTACGGAACCGCGGCGCGAAAAGCCTGGATCAAATTGCAGGACTACATCAATGAAAACGGCGACCTGACGGAGATTTGCGAGGGGACAAACAAGAAAAATGACCACCAATATTACCTCGATCGCAAGCGCATCACGGGTGATTTACACGGCCAAGGCCCCTTGCTTTGGTGTGTAAATGCTTTATTGGAATAAAACCAAAGCCCCTATTTCAGGGCTTTGGTTGGATTCAAAATCGTCTGAATTCGATCGATACAGTCTGCCAAATGGTAGGCTGTTTCTTTATCGGCATACTTGACTTTAGCCACCTGCAAGGCCGCCAATAATTCCTTCAATTCGCCACGAACAATCGAACGAACATCGGATTGCGCAATCGGATAGCTTTCGCGTGCCGGCCCACCTGGAGCTGCCGCAGGAGCAGGAGCTTGATCAGTCATCAACGCCTTCATGCGCTCTAAATAAGCCTTCTGTAAATTTCTGCGGTAACGGTCGATGCTCTTAGCTTTCGCTAATTCCGACCAGATACCTCCACGTAAATCTTGGAACAAATCAATCGTCTTGTAAGGATTTGCCGAAGTCAATCCGCTATTGTCTAAACGCGCGAAAGTCTCGAGGCTCAACATCCGATTCAAAGGACTTACTTGCAGGCTGCGAATGCGATCCGTATAGCCAGCCATTTGATGCGTCACCACGTCTTTGTTGATCAACCAATCTACATTTGAAAAAGCATTATTGATAATCCAATTCACCGCCGCTTGTTGGCTCGCTTTCGGCACCGGCACATAGGTCGAAATATTTTGATTCGGTTTCGCATATTGCTCGTATACACCCCCCACCATTGTGGTGACATGGCCCACATAGCGCGACCAGCAACCCAATAATTCATCGTTTAATTCAATCAAATCCTCATAATCATTCGTCTTTTTGCTCGTCCAATCCGAAAGATTTTTGGCCACATATTTCAAGTTCTTCACGGCATAAGTACTCGCACGAACTGGGTCATTTCCCACATCCTCCGTTTGCGAACTCGGGTCAAAGGTCGTTCCTTGATTTCCAAAACGGAATCTCGGATCACCCGCTTTGGCCTCAATCCACTTGTCCAACGTAGGCACTTCGTCTTCCGGTGTCTTGGCATCCGGTAAAACACGGTAACCCCAATTCACGGCATAATCGTCATAAGGTCCCATTTGGCGAATGTAACGTACGCCTTTGTCCTCCGGCTGAGCGATGTAATTGAAACGCGCATAGTCCATAATACTCGCCGATATCCCCTCCTTATTTGTGAAGTCGGCCTTGCGGTAGTTCTCCACCTCATAGGAACTACTCGCCCCCATGTTGTGCGGGAATCCCAAGGCATGACCCACCTCGTGCGAGATCACCATTTCCATCATTTCGCCGATATCCTCCTCGCGGGTATCCAAGGTACGTGCGTTCGGATTTGATGCGCCCGTTTCTAATAAAAAGCGGTTGCGGTATGAGCGCAAGTGATTGTGGTACCAAATGATATCACTCTCGATAATTTCCCCCGAACGTGGATCGGCCACACTAGGACCCGTTGCATTACGCGTCGTGCTTGCCACGTAACGAATCACCGAATACCGAATATCTTCTGGCGAGAAATCAGGGTCTTCTTCTTTGGTCGGTGGATCCTTGCAAATAATCGCATTTTTAAATCCGGCTGCCTCGAAAGCTTTTTGCCAATTCTCCACCCCTTTTTTCATGTGTTTCCGAAGCTTCATCGGCGTGGCAGGATCCAGGTAATAAACGATCGGTTTGATCGGTTCTACCAATTCGCCTCGCTTGTAAGCCTCCATATCTTTGGGTTCCAAACGCCAGCGCTGGATGTAGGTTTTTTGGTCCGACTTCAATTCTTCGCTCGAATAATCGTATTGCTTTTGTGTGAAATAACCCACACGCTGATCGAATAAACGCGGCTTCATCGGCTTTTCAGGCAATAGAATCATCGACTGATTCATCTGCATGCTGATGGTTTCCGTATAAGGTGTCGCCGAAGGCTTGGAAGCATTGAAGGTAAAATCTTGCAACACCTCAATGTTCAATGGGAAAGATTTGATGGAACGGATAAAACTACGCGATGGATCTAGGTTTTTAACCTTGTGCGTTTCACGTAGATTGGCATCCAAACCACTCATGGCCGGAATATCACTGCTGTAAAATTTGGTGACGTCTACCACCATGGATGAATCCTTGCTATAGGTTTCAATATCAAACGCGTAAAGCGTCGGTTCGTAATTATTCGCTTTGACGGAAAGACTTATCGGCAGGGAATCAGCAGCTACAGCCGCGTACGATTTAACTTTGATTAAAATCTTTTCTTGGAATTTCTCCCATACAATGAGCTGCTCGCGGGAAGATGTGCCTGCATTGACATAACCTCCTCCAATACCACTAGGAAGTTTGGCAATTTGACTCACCAAAAGCATGTCTTTGTTCAGGAGTTTTTTAGGTATTTCGAAATAATATTTATCCCCTACTTGATGGGTCGTAAACAAGCCCTTCTTGGATTTGGCTTCCTTCGTAATGACTTGTTCGTAGGCCTTGATTTTGGAGGCCGGTTTTTTCACCGCGACCGAATCAATAGGTCTCGTGGGGCCATTCTTATCGGAGGCTTTAGCATTTTGTGCGAAGACCGATGTCGTTGATGCGATCAAACACAGGAGAGAGAGAATAAATTGGATACCTTTTTTCATCGTTTTAGTTGAATTCAGAAATGTAAACCAAATGTAAGGGAACATGTTCAAATTTATCGCGGATTTATCCGGGAATTCTGCGAGTCATTTCCCATCTTCGTAAAAACAAGGTTATACATCACGCATGAGCATTTGGATTCTCATCAGCCTGGCAATCATTAGTTTAGTCCTCCTGATCTCGGTGGCGAAATTGCAGGCATTTTTAGCTTTCCTATTGGTCTCCCTTGGACTCGGCATCGCCGGAAACATGTCGATAGATGACAGCATGGCCGCCATCCAAAAAGGCATGGGCAGTACGCTCGGTTCCATCGTACCTATCATCATCCTCGGTGCCATGCTCGGGAAAATGGTGGCAAAAAGTCGGGCCACCTGGGTCATCTCCGAATTTCTCGTTGGCCTATTTGGGCCCAAAAACCTACCGGTCGCCTTTATGATCATTGGCTTTATCGTGGGGCTTCCTTTGTTTTATTCGGTCGCTTTTCTGTTGCTCGCTCCGCTCGTCATCTCGACCGCACAACGCTATCAAATCCCAGCGGTTTATCTGGGTATCCCGATGCTGGCCTCTCTTTCGATCACGCAAGGATTTCTGCCTCCGCATCCGGCGCCTTATTATTTGGTGACTCATTTGCCGGGGGCCGACATGGGTGTGACCCTGGGTTATGGAATCCTCATTTCCATTCCGGCCATGTTAACCTCGGGTTGGCTTTTTGGAAAAACCCTCAAAAACATTCCATCCGAACCCATGTCCTTCGTGGAGGAAAGTTCCGAGAACGAAAACCCGGGATTAATTTCTAGCCTTGGGGTACTTTTATTGCCCGTCCTACTCATTGCCTTGAAGTCGGTCTTTAAGAATCAATCGACCGTCTTGGATTTCATCGGCGAGCCGATCGTCGCCTTATTCATTTCACTTTTTATGGCCATTTTCCTCTTGGGTTTCCGGCGGAAAATCGATTGGTCGACCATGCAAGTATGGCTCTTAGATGCCATCAAAGAAGTCGCGCCTTTGCTCTTAACATTCGCCGGTGCGGGAGCCTTTAAAGAAATGTTGCAGTCGATGCACGTGGGTGATGCTTTGTTGGCCAGCGTCCAAAACTCTCCCCTCAATCCCTTGGTGATTGCTTGGGGAATAGCAGCGATTCTACGGATTGTAACGGGTTCCTCAACGGTCGCGGGAATCACAACGGCAGGTTTAATTTTGCCACTCTTGGCACAAACGGGAACGAATCCCAACCTCCTTGCTTTGAGCATTGGGGCGGGCTCGATGGTCATGTCACACGTGAATGATACGGGATTCTGGCTTTACAAGGAATACTTTGGCGTATCCATCAAGAACACCTTGCGTTCGTGGACGATCATGGAGACCATCTTAGCGGTGGTGGGTTTACTCGGGACCTTAGCCCTTGAAAAAATTATTTAGTCATAAAAAAAGCCATTCGTCAGTTGGCGAATGGCTTTCCTTTTATTTTTCTACCGTGATTAAACCCGGAATCGCTACATTTTCATTGGCCTCCGCCGCGTAATCCACGCCATCCAAACCAAATCCAAATAGATTCAAGAAATCCGATTTATATCCATTCAAATCGCCAATGGCTGGAAGGTTTTCGGTCGTTGCGCTTTTCCATAATTCCGCCACTTCTTTTTGAACGGCATCATCCATTTCCCAATCATCGATGCGGATACGTCCTTTTTCATCGACAGGAACTCCACCATTATTATACAAACGCGCGCTGAATAGACGTTGGATTTGCTCGATACATCCTTCATGGGAGCCGTTAGCCTTCATGATCTTGTAAAGCAAAGAAATGTATAATGGAATCACAGGAATCGCAGAACTTGCTTGAGTTACCAAAGCCTTGTTCACCGAAACGAATGCTTTTCCACCGATTTTAGCTAAATCCTCCGTGATCTTGAAGGCAGTCGCCTCTAAATGATCTTTCGCCATACCGATGGTTCCCTTGCGGTAAACGGGCTCGGTTACTTTTGGCCCAATGTAAGAATAAGCAACAGTCATCGCGCCGTCGGCTAAAACACCGGCCTCCAACAAGGCATTTGTCCACATCTGCCAGTCTTCACCACCCATGACGGCAACTGTATTCGCAATATCTTCTTCATTGCAAGGGGTAATCGTCACATCAGAAACAATCCCCGTGTGGAAATCAACCGTCTTGTCGCTAAATGTATCGCCGATCGGCTTTAACACCGAACGATGCAACACGCCCGACACGGGGTGCTGACGTACGGGAGATGCCAAACTGTAGATCACCAAATCCACTTGGCCTAAATCCGTTTTGATTAAATCGATTGTTTGCGCTTTCACCTCATTTGAGAAGGCGTCGCCATTGATGCTCTTCGCATATAGACCGGCTTGCTTCGCTTGTGCTTCAAACGCTAAACTATTGTAATAGCCTGGAGAGGCTGTTTTCCCTTCCGAAGGTGCCTTTTCAAAGAACACGCCAATCGTCGCAGCATTCGAACCGAACGCACTCGTGATGCGAGAGGCTAAACCAAAACCGGTCGATGCTCCAATCACCAAGACCTTTTTTGGGCCCTCTATCGATCCTTTTGATTTTACGTAGTTAATTTGATTGATAACATTCTGCTCACATCCTTTTGGGTGAGATGTCAAACAGATAAACCCTCTCATTCTAGGCTCAATAATCATACGTGCGCTTGTTTTGTTTCCGCAAATATAGTTTAAAACTAGGTTTTACACTTTTTTGTCGGTCCATTTTATTTTAAAACTACCTGTTTCCCCGTTTTCGCCGACTCCCTTGCGGCCTCCAAAATCTCCACCACAACCTGATTGATTGCAAAGGACGACAAATCCATTTTCGATTTCACCCGCCCCTGAACGACCGCCGCTAAATACGGAAAGACATTCGAGACATCGTGCGGTAGTGGGCTCAACTCCAACATCCCTTCCTGACCAAAACGATCCCCCGTAACGTACCGCATTTTATTCGTTTTGTCGGCCACCAAAATCCCCTTCGTTCCATACACCTCCGTATCCTTCCGGTCAAAGGGCCAATTCCACGATGCCTGAATAATCGCCTGGCAATCCGGATAAGTCAAGATGATACTCGCCTCGTCGTCCACTTTCGGATAAACATCCGGTTTTAGGTGTTGGGTGACCGCCGTCACCGAAATCGGCTTACGACCATCCATCAGCCAAGTCATGATATTCGCACCATAACAACCAAAATCAATAATCGCTCCGCCGCCATTCATGACAGGGTCGGTTAACCAGTTTAAAAATTCAGGCGAACAACCAATTTCTTTCGGGCCACAGTGTCCATCCATAATGACAACCTTTCGGATGGTACCCAAGGACTTTTCTTCTTTAGCCATTTGCCAAAGCTTCGAATGCGAGGGGTACCAGGTGGTCTCAAAATTCGTCAATAAGTGAATCGGGTGTTTCGCGACCAAGGCCTTCATCTGATTCAAATGATCCATGTTCACCGCCAAGGGTTTCTCCACAATCACATGAATTCCCTTGGGTGCGCAAGTCTTGACCACTTCGAGGTGTTCATAGATGCTGTTAAAGGCTGCAATCGCCTCCGGTTTGGTTTTCGCAATAAGTGCCTCCAAGGATGGAAACCACAAGGAGTCCGGCAGATTTTGTTTTTTTAAAAGCGAAAGTGCTAATTCTTTGTTGGGCTCCGCAAAGCCGACAATAATCACATCTGCTTGCGGCTTTTTAATGGCCGTATACACCTGCCCCACATGGCCGTGAGTCATCCCAGCGATGCCTACCCGCAAGGGTTTGGCCTGAAAAATAAAAGGCAACAAAATCAATGCGAGTAGCTTTTTCATGTTTATAGTATTTTGTCAGGAATTTATAAAATTTAACTTATATATTTGGTATTAATCTCAACCTACGAAAAAGGCTTTTCGGCTATGACCCTATCTATCCTGCGTCGTGACTTCATCAAGTCGAGTGCTGCAATCCTTTGTGGTTCGATTTTACCAACTCATTCTATGAAAAAAATAGCCCCAAAAGCCGGCGAAATTATTCTTGGCCATGGATCATTTCGATATAAAGTTATTCCCAACTGGGGAATTCTAGATGCCGGGAAAAATCCCGTCAACGACTGCCATGAAATGGTAGAGGATGCCAAAGGGCGATTGATCCTTTTGACGAACGAAACAAAGAACAATGTCTTAATTTATGACAAATCTGGAAAGCTTTTAGATACATGGGGGCATTCCTACCCAGGGGGCCATGGACTTTCCATTCTGAATGAAGGGGGAGAACAATATTTATTGATCTGCGATACAGCACGCCACCAAGTGATTAAAACAGATCTTAAAGGTCGTGAAATATTTAAAATTGAATATCCGAAAGAGACTGGTGTATACGATGCGCCTAATCAATTTTTGCCGACAGAGACTGCTATCAATCCCAAAAATGGGGATATCTATGTGGCCGATGGCTATGGGGCAAACTACATCATACAATACGATTCAACAGGGCGATATATCCGGCATTTTGGTGGTAAGACAAACACCTATTCCGACGACAAATTCAATTGCTGCCATGGTGTTTTAGTGGATACCCGTGACGCAAACAATCCCACCTTGTTAATTACAGATCGTGTTAACAATTCGTTGAAAAGATTTACGCTAGATGGCAAATTCATTACTCGCTATCATTATCCAGGTTCATATATTTGTCGGCCAGTGCTTCATGGAGAATATATCCTAGCCGCCTGTTTTCGTAGTACAGCCGAATCGCTTGTTGGGTCTGGCTATATCCAAATCCTAGACAAAAATATGCAGGTGGTTTCAACACCTGGCGGATCAGCTCCCATTTATGAAAAGGGGATTTTGCAAGCCCAACATAAAGAGGATGAAAATCACGTATTTATTCATCCTCATGACGTCTATTCTGATTCTGATGAAAACATTTATGTTCCACAATGGGCATCTAATAAAACTTATCCTATCAAATTAGAGCGCATTTAACATGAATAGGTCCATCCGTTTCATACTCATTTTTATCATCATTGGTATGAGTATTTTCGCCTACACGCGTTGCACGGATACGCAAGCGCAAGACACGGCTATGCCGGATGTCGTCGACTACAACTACCACATTCGACCCATCTTTTCCGACCGTTGTTTTAAGTGCCATGGGCCGGATGCCAACAAACGAAAAGCGAATCTACGATTGGACACCCCCGAAGGAGCTTATGCCGCCTTCAAGGACAATCCCAGCATGCATGCCATCGTACCCGGAAATCCGGAGGCCTCGGATGCATTTCAGCGTTTGATCACGAAAGACACTTCCCTTCGGATGCCAACGATTAGTTCGCATTTGACGGTTTCCCAGCACGAGATTGATTTAATCGAAAAATGGATCAAACAAGGTGCGGTTTATAAACCCCACTGGGCCTTTATCCAACCGGTTAAGGCGGCTTTGCCCGATGCGGATGAAGATTGGGTTCGTAATCCGATCGACTATTTTGTCTATGCGAAAATGGCCGAAAAATCCTTGAAACCAAGTCCGGAGGCGAGCAAGGAGCAATTGCTGAAGCGCGTTTGTTTGGACTTGACCGGTCTTCCTCCGACCATCGAAATGCAGGATCGTTTTTTAAAGGACGAAAGCCCGCAGGCCTACGAAAAGATTGTCAATGAATTGTTGAGCAGTAAGCATTACGGCGAAAAAATGTCCATTCAATGGTTGGATTTGGCACGTTATGCCGATTCCCATGGGTATCAAGATGACGGCTTACGCACCATGTGGCCTTGGCGGGATTGGGTGATACATGCCTTCAATTCGAATTATACATATTCTAAATTCGTCACTTGGCAATTGGCCGGGGACCTTTTGCCGAACCCGACCAAGGAGATGTTGCTCGCCACGGGCTTCAACCGAAATCACAAAATTACCCAGGAAGGCGGTGTGATCGATGAGGAATACCGCGTCGAATATGTGAATGACCGCACAAATACCTTTTCGAAATCCTTTCTTGCATTGACTTTCGAATGCGCACGTTGCCACGATCATAAATACGACCCGATCTCCCAAAAGGACTATTACAGCACCTATGCCTTCTTTAATCAAGTTCCCGAGAAAGGCTTATTTGGTACCATTGATGCCTCCTTCGCAGATCCTCCGAACATGTCCATCACGACGAAGGACGTGCAATCCATCTTGAAATTTATCCACAAAAAGGATACCGCCACCGTCGATGTCATGGTCATGGCCGACTCAAGTAAGCTCCGGCCTACCTATGTCTTGTCGCGCGGAAATTACGACATGCCCGGCCCCGAAGTAAGTTTCGGAATCCCCAAAAGCATCTTGCCCTATTCGCCAGCGAAGTATGGTCAAAACCGTTTGGGTCTCGCACGTTGGTTATTAGATCCGAAAAACCCCTTAACCGCTCGGGTATTCGTGAACCGCATGTGGGCACAAATATTCGGTCGGGGAATCGTGAAAACAGTCGGCGATTTCGGGATGCAGGGCGAACTGCCGACCCATCCGGAATTATTGGATTGGTTGGCCGTAGATTTCCAAAGTCATGGCTGGAATATCAAACGATTGGTGAAGCAAATGGTGATGTCGGCAACCTACCAACAAGCCTCTACCGTGACCTCGGCCTCGCTACAAACAGATCCCGAGAACATCTATCTTTCTCGGATGTCCCGTATTCGCATTCCGGCTGAACAAGTAAGAGATCAGGTCTTGTCGGCCGCGGGCATTCTAAATCCGGAAATCGGCGGGCCGAGTGTGAAGACTTACCAGCCCAAAGGACTTTGGGAAGTTGCTACATCGGGTCGAGGATCTTTAATGAATTACATCCAGGATCATAACCAGGATTTATACCGACGAGGCATGTATGTCTTCATTAAGCGCACAGTTCCTCCGCCGACGATGTTGATATTTGATGCGAGTAATCGTGATCAATGTGAGGTACAACGCGGACGTACGAATACCCCTTTGCAGGCCTTGGTGATGATGAATGACCCGCATGTGTTGGAAAGCTCCCGGGTTTTGGCGAGTCAATTTTCCCATGAAAAAGGGACTTTGGAGGAGAAATTGACGAAGGCATTCCGACGAATTATTTGTCGGGCCCCTAAAGAAAAAGAACTCGCCCTGCTGAAAAAATACTACGAAGAAGAACAAGCCTCCTGCATGAAAAACCCGAAGAAGGTTCAAAAACTGATGCAAATCGGGGAGTACAAACAGGATAAGGCGGCGGTTACCGGGTCGACGGCGGCGATGATGCTGACGATTCAATTAATTTATAACATGGAGGAGGCCATCATGCGCGTGTAATATGGAAAACGAATTTTTCAAAAACCGACTGAACATTACCCGCCGGCATTTCTTCGGACAGACCGCAGCGGGCATTGGTGGTTTGGCCTTAGGATCTTTGTTGGTCCCCGACCTATTCAAGGGCGAATCCTCTTTGCAATCATTGCCCTTGGGCGTAGCCCATTTTGCACCGAAAGCAAAGCGCGTGATTTACCTCTGCCAAAACGGAGCACCGTCGCAGTACGAGAGTTTCGATTACAAGCCAACCTTGAACAAGATGGCTGGGCAGGATTTGCCGGATTCGATTCGAGGCGGTCAACGATTGACGGGGATGACAGCCTCGCAGGATAAATTTCCTTTGGTGGGGTCCTTTTACAATTTTAAGCAATACGGAAAATCGGGAACGTATATCAGTGATTTATTCCCGCATATTGGTTCGGTGGCGGATGACATTTGCGTGATCCGAACCATGAATACGGATGCGATCAATCACGATCCGGCCTTGACTTTTTTGCAGACGGGAGCACAGGTGGGTAACCGTCCGAGCATGGGGGCATGGATGTCCTATGGTTTGGGGAGTGAGAATAAAAATCTTCCGGCCTTTTGTGTGTTACTTTCACGCGGTAGGGGAAATGGGCAGGGAGTCTATTCGAAGCTTTGGACAAATGGCTTTTTGGACTCGACACACCAAGGTGTTGTATTCAGTAGTTCGGAGGATCCGATACTTTATTTGAATGACTCGGATGGAATTGATAAGGCGGGACGACGAAAGATGTTGGACCAACTGGCCGAATTGAATCACGAGGGATTTTCGGAGAACAAAGATCCGGAGGTAGAGGCCAAAGTTCAGCAATATGAAATGGCTTATCGCATGCAGACGGCTGTTCCGGAATTGACGGATTTGTCGAAAGAACCGGATCACATCGTGAAGATGTATGGACCAGAATGTTTGGTTCCGGGAACCTATGCGGCGAATGTTTTACTGGCCCGAAAACTCTCGGAATCCGGGGTTCGTTTCGTACAAATTTACCATCAGGGTTGGGATTCCCATGGAAACTTACCGAAGGAAATGGCGATGCAGGCGCAAGATGTGGACCGCTCGTCGGCGGCATTGATTACCGACTTAAAGCAACGGGGTTTATTGGATGAAACCTTGGTGATTTGGGGCGGAGAATTCGGTCGGACGAATTATTGCCAAGGAAAATATACGGTCGACAATTACGGTCGGGACCACCACCCACGCGCCTACAGTATTTTCATGGCGGGTGGCGGTGTGAAGGCGGGAACGGTTTACGGGGAGACGGATGAATTTGGGTATAATGTGGTGAAAGATCCGGTGCATATCCATGATTTTCATGCGACAGTGCAGCACTTGATGGGTATTAATCACGAACAATTAACGTATAAACATTTGGGTCGCCGCTACCGATTAACGGATATCGCAGGCAATGTCTTACCTGGATTAATCGCCTAATGGAACGTATCGAAAAAATAGGGAATATCATTTTGTGGGCCTTGCAAGGTTTCCTCGTTTTTCTCTTGATTTTTCAATCGAGGATTGAATTGCCCTTAGCGGGAATCGGACATTTGCATCCGCTCATTTTACACCTGCCTATCGGGTTTGGAGTACTTTTATTGGGCTTATTCGCCATCCAAAAGCAGTTGGCCTCCTTTGAGGTTTTAGCCGATTTTTTGCTTTTGTTGACCGCTATTTTCTCAAGCCTTACCGCCATATTCGGTTTATTTTTATCCAAAGAGGGAGGCTATGAAGCAGCTGCCTTGGACTGGCATCAATGGTCGGGAGTCGCGGTTTCCTTCGTGTATTTTAGCTGGGTGCTTTTACGTCGCAATCTTATTTTCGGAGCGGTATTGGGATTCATCGCCTTGGTCATCGCAGGTCATACGGGGGCGAGCATTACGCATGGGGAAGATTACCTGAAATTCGGCGCGCAGCAATCCGAGATCAGTGTGGAAAGTGTGGTATTTGAGGACATTGTCCAGCCTATCTTAAAGGCCAAATGCGAGTCATGCCACAATGACCAAAAGACAAAAGGGGCACTTAAAATGAACAGTATTGCGGGCTTGTTAAAAGGCGGGAAGCATGGCCCCATTTGGAAGGCGGGAGATGCACTGAATAGCCATTTGATCCAGCGAATCAAATTACCGATGAATGCGAAGGAGCACATGCCTCCGCTGGGTAAGGTTCAATTGACACCCGATGAAATTACGATCTTGACTTTGTGGGTAAAAGAGGGGGCTTCCGTTGACCGCAAATTGGGCGAATTCAGCAAGGAATTTCAGGGGCTCATTAAGCCAACACAGCTGAGCGAAACGACTAAAAGCTATGATTTTTCAGAGGCCTCGGAGTCGGATTTGAAAGCAGTCAATACTCCTTATTGCACGGTTTATCCGGTGGCCTATGATTCGCCGGCTTTGTCGGCCGACTTCTTTGTGGCCGGGAAATTTGATCCCAAGACGTTGGAAAATTTAAGCCAGGTGCAAGATCAGTTGGTCGGCCTACAATTATCCAAAATGCCCATCCAAGATCCAGACCTAAAGAAAGTCGCGAAATTCACGAATCTGGAAAAATTGAATCTGAATTTTACCGCGGTCGGCGATGCAGGCTTATCGAGTTTAGCGGGCTTAAGCCATTTGGAAAAATTATCGATTTCGGGAACGAAGGTGACGAGGGCGGGGCTTGCGAAATTACTTTCAAATTTATCGGCATTAAAAGAAATTCATGTTTGGAATACGGGCATCTCGGCAGGCGAAATGAGTGCATTTCGAAAGCAATTCCCGAAGATACATTTCGATGAGGGTTATATTCCTAAGGATGAAAAGTTGCAAATCAACCCGCCGATTTTGGTGAATGAAAACTTGATATTACGTCCGGGCGAAAAGCTAAATTTCAAACATACCTTGCGGGATGTGCTCTTCCGTTATACCGTGAATGACTCCTTGCCGGATAGCTTATCGAGTCTGCAAACTCGAGCGTCCATCGATATCAAAAACTTCACCAAGGTGCGTATCATCGCGACCAAAGAAGGCTGGTTGGCCAGTAACCCCATCGACGTCCGAGTGTATAAATCCCAATACATTCCTTCGCGAATTGATTTGCTTTCGAAAACGGATCCGAAGTATCCCGCGGCCGGAGGAGCAAGTTTGATGGATTTTATTCCAGGAGCAAGAGAGGTGAAAGGGGTATCCAATTTTACATGGATGGGCTTTAAGGAAACGGACTTTGATGCGGTGGCGTCATTTGCGAAACCAACCCGTATTCAAGGGGTGACATTCTCCTATTTGGAAAAGACGGATTCGGATGTGTTTCCGCCGACGAGCATCGAGGTTTGGGCGGGAGATGATGCGGCGAAGCTTCGGTTAGTTTCGCGATTCAAACCAGAACAGCCGAAGGAAAAAAATGGCTATTCGCCAAAGGGAATTAACATTCCTTTAAAAGGCGTTACGGCAAAATACTACCGCGTGAAAGCGACCCGTTTACGTAGCCTACCGGCATTTGTGGATAATAAGGGCAAGGGCGCTTGGCTCCGGGTGGATGAATTGCTCTTCTATTAATGCATTTTCCCTTTTTCGGTTAACAACACATAGGCCTCCTCCCAAGTGGGGATGGTATCGGATTCATAGCCATAGGTGGGCCCCGTCGCAATTTTCGTGAAAGCTTTCATGGCTTTTAAATGGGCGCCGCTACGTAAGTAGTTCAACATCACTTCTCGACTGTCCCAAGCCGTGATCGTGCATTGATATTCCTTCACCTTCTTGACATCACAATGCAGATTGCCAGGTGCCGTTTGGGCCTGCCGAAAGGAAGGAATGGCTAATAGCCAAAAACGAATGTAAGCAAAGAACCCTTTGGGCTTTAAACCCGTCAATGAGATGTACATACCCGTGAATTTTATATTCCAAAGGTATCATTTATGTCGTTTCTAAGGTATTTTTGTTATTATTTAAAATAATTCTAAATAAGCTTGCATAAACAAAAGCCCCAACCTACATTTGTGCTCTATTTAAAATTAGTCTAAATAAGTATAACATGAAATATATCACTTTGGGGCTCATATGGCTTTTTCCTTTGACATCTTTTGCCCAATCAACTCAAATCTCCGGACTTGTTCAAACGGCTTCACATGAGGCATTACCCGGCGCTTCTATCATACTTGTCGGAACCGTTAGAGGGGTACAAAGCAATAACGCTGGACAATACATTCTCAAAGGATTGAAGCCCGGGAAATACACGATCAAAGTAAGTTTCGTTGGATTGCAGTCGGCCGAAAAAGAAATCAACTTAAAAGAAGGCGAATCAAACATCTCCAATTTCACCCTGAATGATGCGACCGAATTAAGCGGGGTTTCCGTCTTTGCACAATCCGGTGTCAAGGGGAATGAATTTTTACCGCAGGTCAACGAATATACGATCACAGCTGGGAAAAAAAATGAAGTCATCGTGCTCGATAATCTGCAAGCAAACTTGGCGATGAACAATTCGCGCCAGATTTTCTCGCGGACACCGGGTATTTCTGTTTGGGAGAGTGATGGTTCAGGGATCCAACTCGGAGTTGCGTCCCGCGGCCTATCTCCCAATCGCTCCTGGGAATTTAATGTGCGCATGGATGGCTACGACATCACACCTGACCCGATGGGTTACCCGGAAGCTTATTATACGCCGCCTATGGAGGTCGTTGACCGCATCGAAATCATCCGCGGCGCGAGCTCATTGCAATACGGCCCGCAATTCGGTGGCCTCATGAACTTTATCCTACGCAAACCCGATATTTCCACCAAGCTTGTCGTAGAAAGCCAAAATACCACTGGAAATAATGGACTTTTTAGCTCCTTCAATTACCTCGGGGGAACTTCCGGCCGCTTAAGCTATACGACCTATTACCAAAAAAGACTCGGGAAAGGCTGGCGCCAGAATTCCTACTTTAACACCGACCACTCGCATGCCGAATTGTCTTATGCCGTAAGCAATAAATTAAAAGTTGGAGCACAGTTGACCTATATGTATACACAGAGCCAACAAGCCGGCGGATTGACCGATGTGGAGTTCGCGCAGAACGCCCAACAAAGCAAGCGCGCGCGAAACTGGTTCAGCAATCCTTGGTTGATTTATGCTTTGACGGCCGACTACCTCATTAGCACAGAATCGAAGTTATCGCTGAAATACTTTGGAACAACCGCGGAGCGAAGCTCAGTAGGATTCACCAAAGCCATTACCGAAATCGACCCCATGGGTAACCGACAAGTTGATCAAGATTTTTACCAAACCAATGGCCTTGAGCTACGCTATTTGACCAACTACTCAATAGGTTCATGGAAGAATACGCTCGCAACTGGATTGCGCTATTTTTCAGGAGAGATTAAGCGAAAGCAGTTGGGCGTGGGGACTAAAGACAGCGATATGAATTTTGCGATACAAGGTCTTTTCACCAGAAACTTGACTTTCCATAACACCAACTATGCCGCGTTTGCGGAATCCATTTTACGCCCATCGGAATCTTTATTAATCACGATTGGCGGACGATTGGAGCAGATCGACACGCACATGATGGGGCAATCGGGTTTAACGGCATCTGGCCAGCCCATCGCAGCCACGCCGACAAACCGAGGCCGAACCTTCATGCTTTTCGGAGCCGGAACGGAATATAAGGTTAGTGCAAATACTAAATTATACAGTAACATTGCACAGGCTTACCGACCGGTTTTGGCCTCCGACTTATTGCCTCCGGCGACCACCGATGTCATCGACCCGAATTTAAAGGATGCCAAGGGCTTTAATTTTGACTTGGGATATCGCGGGGAAATCGGGAATTACCTGACCTTTGATGTGGACTATTTTTACCTCGATTACGACAACCGAGTGGGGACTATTTCCCGCACGAATTTGGATGGAAAAATCTATCAGTTCCGGACGAACCTGGGTCATTCGGTTTCCAAAGGATTCGAAGCGTATGTGGAATTTAGTCCAACGACCGCCTGGTTAAAAACCCAACGCTGGGGAAATCTATCCATGTTTGCATCCATCGCTTCGATCGATGCGCGCTACCTCGATTTCAAAACAACCTCGGTGGTGAATGGACAAATTGTGGAGGGAAATTTGAACGGCAAACGGGTAGAAAATGCCCCCGAAAAAATTAACCGATATGGGATTACCTATTCCAAAAAAGGCCTATCGGTGAGTTGGCAAATCAGCGACATCGGATCCGCATTTGCAGATGCCAGCAATACGATGAAACCCAATGCGGCCGCAACAACAGGATTTATTCCCGCTTACCAAGTTCAGGACATTTCGGGTTCTTACAAGTTTAAAAAATACGCGCAATTGAAATTTGGGGTGAACAATGTGGCAGATGCTCGGTATTTCACGCGGCGTTCAGGAGGTTATCCGGGGCCTGGGATTTTGCCTGCCGATGGACGGACCTGGTACCTCGGTTTGAATCTGAAATTCGCCAACTAATAAAAAAGGCATACTGCTATCGCGGTATGCCTTTTCAATTGAATACTAAACTGTCATTACCAGTTGATCGGCCCCTTACCCAAATACTTTTCGGCAATCGGCATGTAGTACGATTTCAACTCTTCGTATACAGGAACGACAGGTGATTTGGTGTACAAATCGTACTTATTAAAATCGCGAATCCACTCCATGTATTGCTCGTCTTTGGCTGTCATAAACTGGCGGTAGCTTCCACCGGAATGCCAAGGATAGAATGAGTGATAACGAATCATCGCCATCCCCGCTTCGGGAATTTTATTATCCTTATGGTTCTTTAAAACCTGATACAAATACTCGTCATGTCCCCAAGCCAAGTGTAAATTATCCAATCCACAACCCGCTTCGTAAACACCTAAATCCGTATTATAACGCGGATCCTGCATGTCGGGATTCAAAGCATTAAACTCCGGATAAACACAAGAATCTGGCAACTTACATCCCACCACAAACACATCGCCTACCAAGCCCCATTGCTCAGCTTGTGAGGTGCCATCTTCATCGCTTCCAAATAAATACATCGCCTTGCCCAAATCGTGAATCAAGCCCACCAATTGCATCCAATCCGGTCTTCCTTCGGCACGAAGTCCTTCCGCAGATTGCAACAGGTGAATGATGTTGGGAAGATTTAAATCGGGATCGGAAACATCCACCAAAACATTTAAACGCTCCATCATTTCCCAAAGGTCCATCGGGTGATCAAAAGTTAAATATTTTTTCTTCATGCGCTGCACATAGTCATAGGTTTGACGTGAACGCATCTTTCGATAGTGCTCTTTCACAGCAGCGGTAATATCTCCCTGTTCGTAATTACGAAACTCAGATTTTTCTTTTGCGATAGTATCCATAAAGGCAAAGATATAAATTAATAAAATACGGTGTATAAGGCCGTTACGATGCCCATAATTAAAATCGATATGATGGCAAACTGGCTACTTACTTTGAAGTCGGCCCGCTCCACCGCCAATCCCTTCGGATTATCCACGCTCGATTTATCAGCCAACGAAATCAAAACCATCAAAAGTACCAAGATCACATACACCCACATTGTCACGTTCAAGAAAGGTATCGGATTGCCGCCAATAAAGGTGTGCAGATTTTTAAATAACACGACCAAGGGAATAGATGCCACGGCCGCGACAATCGCTGCGGTCGAGGTGGTACGTTTCCAAAAAAGCCCGAGCGAGAACAAGGCGAATGCGCCCGGTGTGAGGTAATTGGAATATTCTTGAATGAACTGATAGGCTTGCTCCAACTGGCGTAATTGGGGAGCGATCAACAAAGCAACGGCAAAGGACACCCAAATGGCGATGCGTCCAACCCAAACGGTTTGAGCTTCTGAGGCATTCGGATTCAAGGATTTTTTGTAAATGTCCAAGCTGAAAATCGTTGAAATACTATTGCTTTTCCCGGCCAATGACGCCACAATCGCTGCGGTCAACGCCGCAAAGGAAAGTCCTTTCAAACCCGCCGGAAGTAGGTTCATGAGTGTAGGATACGAATGGTCGGGCTTGATCACACCACCCAAGGTCATCTCGTTTTGGAAGGCTCCATTTTGGTATAACACATACATGGCAATGCCTGGAATCACACAAATCAAAGGCATCAATAATTTCAAAAATGCGGCAAACAAAATACCCGAACGGGCCGTTGGTAAATCTGCCCCCAAGGTCCGCTGCACGATGTATTGATTACAACCCCAATAATTCAAATTATTAATCCACATCCCGCCAAACAGAATCGCGAAACCCGGCAAGGCATCGTAATACTTATCGCCCTCCGAAAAGATCATGTGAAAATGGTCGTCGGCCTGCGACCTTAACTCCAACAAGCCCCCGAAAACGCCTCCGCTGTTGAATCGATCCGACACCATGTCCAAGGCCAAATAGGTCACCACCAAGCCCCCGAAAATCAAGACAATCACCTGAATAAAATCGGTGTAACCAATCACCTTCATACCTCCCAAGGTGATGAAAATGGCAAAGAGCGCCAAGCCGATCATCGCATAAAGGAATGGAATATTCGTAATGCTTTCAATCGCCAAGGCCCCCAAATACAAGATCGAAGTTAGGTTCACAAAGACATAGAGTAATAACCAAAAAACGGCCATGATTGTCGCGACGGTATTGTTGTAGCGCTGCGACAAAAACTGCGGCATCGTGTAGATCTTGTTCTTCAAAAAGATGGGAATGAAAAATACGGCGACGATGACGAGTGCGGCGGCCGACATCCATTCATAAGATGAGATGGCTAAACCTATGGCAAAGCCGGAGCCCGACATCCCTATAAAGTGTTCGGCAGAAATATTGGATGCTAAAAGCGACGCTCCGATAGCCCACCAGGTCAAGGAACCCTCGGCGAGGAAAAAGTCTTTAGTAGAGATTTCGGCTTTCTTTTTCTTCTGATAAACCCAATAACCATAGCCTGTTACGGATATAAAATACAGGAAAAAGACTAGGTAGTCTAGGGATTGTAATTGCTTCATCAATGTTTAAATAGGTTCTTTATTCCAAACTTACTGAAATTCAATTAAATACCCATTTTATCCCTTTTTAATTTACCTTTGGGCAAAGACGATTTAAATTTTTATGAAGCTTTTATCAAAAATCACGCTCCTTTTTTACCTACTAATCTTAATCAAGTTTGTGGTATTAAAAGACATGGATATGATTTTAATAGGGAAAATGAGATTTTATTTTGGGGGAGCAGAGTCGGGTACGGCCAATTGGATCCCATTACATACCATCTTTGCTTACCTAAATGGGGAAAAGGGTTTATTGATTTCCGGACTTAATATTTTGGGTAATTTATTATTGCTTTCTCCCATCGGTTTTTTACTTCCAATATGCTTTCCAAAAATCCATTCAGGCCAAATTTGGCTCCTTTCCTGCGCATGTTGCGGACTGATTGAAATCATCCAGATAAGTTTAAGCGTAGGAATATTCGATGTGGATGACATTATCTTAAATGGGCTTGGTGGTGTATTGGGTTTTTGGATGCATAAACAGATGGCAATAAAATATGTGAATGCCGGGCTAATTTTACTTTTTTGTCTAATCGGTTTAGGTACAGTCTATTACCTCCTATTTTCTGCCCCTTTTGAAAATCCCGTATAACAATGAAAAGTACCCACCACGTATTCATCGCCACCAGTCTCGACGGCTATATCGCAGACGCCCAAGGGGCGGTACATTTTCTGGATACTTATCCCATACCCAGCAATTCCGATATGGGGTATTGCGCCTTTATGGACCGCATAGACGCCCTCTTGATGGGGCGAAAAAGCTTCGAAACGGTGCTTGGATTTGGCATTGCCTGGCCCTACACCAAACCGGTCTTTATTTGGAGCCAAACACTCCAAGAAATTCCTGCCGCATTAGCCGATCAGGCTTTTCTCGTCCGAGGAAATCTGCACGAAGTCGAGGAGCAAATCAAAGCCAAAGGATATACCCATTTATACCTCGATGGCGGGCTGGTGATTCAATCTTTTTTGCAGGCAGATAAAGTTTCGTCCATGACCATAACGACCATTCCCGTACTATTGGGGAATGGTGTCAAATTGTTTGGGGAACTCGAAAATCCGCTGGCATTTCAATGCGTTAGTTCTACCTGCTATGACAATGGGATGGCCCAACAAGTCTTTGAGCGAAAGCCTGAAATTAACGTTAAAATGGGCTGATATTTCCCGCCTTTTCTTGAATGATCGTCGGGGTAATTTCCGGTAAATCTTCTACCCGAAACAGTACCGGGATGTTGGCGTTTTCTTCAATAAAGCGTTCCGTGGCCGGCGTCAAAGCCCCATTAAATATGATCCCCTCAATCTGGATATTGCGCGCCTTCAAGGCCTCGATGGAAAGCATCGTGTGATTAATGCTGCCCAGGTAATTTCGGGAGACCAAAACCACCGGAATGTTCAAGTGCTCGATTAAATCGATAACCGTATCTTTTTCATTAATCGGAACGAAGAGTCCTCCGGCACCTTCTACAATCAGATTGTTATCCGACTGAGGCAACTCAAAATCATCCAAGGAAATTCGTATCCCATCGATCTCTGCCGAAGCATGCGGAGATAAGGGATTGTTTAAGCGGTAGCGCTCGGGATGAAAAACAGATTTCGAATTTGAAATCAACGCTTTTACCTTCATGCTGTCGGAGTTATGTAAATCCCCCGACTGAATCGGTTTCCAATAGTCGGCTTGGAGATGTTCGGTTAGGATGGCGGAAATAACGGTTTTCCCGACGTCGGTTCCGATTCCGGTGATGAATACTTGTTTCATGGATTTATCTGATTTTGGCGAATTGAAGTCTTTGTCCTTTTTGGTCGGAAACGAATTTCCCCGATTCGTATACGAGGTTTCCACTGACGATGGTTCGTTTAATGACGGATTGAAAACGCGCGCCGACCAATGGTGACCAAGCACATTTATAGTGCAAAGAATCAGGGGTGACTACCCAAGGATGATTCGTTTCCACTTCCACAAGATCTGCGAAATAACCTTCGCGAATATAACCGCGGTCTTTCATGCGGTAACAATCCGCAACACGATGGCTGGTTCTTTCCACGAGTGAGGTCAAGCTCAATTCTCCTCGCGCGAAGAGTTCAAATAAAACCACCAAGGCATGTTGAACCATCGGTGCGCCCGATTTAATTTGTAGGTAATGCCCAAACTTTTCTGTTAAGGCATGAGGAGCGTGGTCGGTGGCTATAATGTCCAATCGACCATCCTGCACCGCGCGCAATAATTCTTGTCGGTCGTCCTCCCACTTCACCGAGGGATTCCACATGATTTTACTCCCCAACTCCCGGTAATCCGCATGGTTAAACCAAAGGTGGTGCACACAGGCTTCGGCAGTGACACGTTTTTCGATGGTGGGCAAATCATTCGAAAATAATTTTGCCTCCTCGCCCGTAGAAATATGAAACAAATGCAGTCGGTTATTGTATCGTGCCTGAATTTCCAGCACCCGTTTGGTGGCCTCCAAACATGCCTCAACCGTACGAATTTTGGGATGCATCTCAATGGGAATATCGTCCCCAAATAGATTCCTCGCTGCGATTAAATTCTCCCGAATAATGGAATCATCTTCGCTATGCAAGGCAACCAAGGTTTCTGCCCGTGAGAAAAGTTTCTCAAGGTATTCGGGGTTATTGGCGAGAATTTCCTGCTTTTCCAGGTAGAGCCCATCATCCGTAATGCCGCAAACACTTTCGTTGTCTACCCGCAACGCCTCCTCTAGGTTAGCTGCCGTAATACCCATGAAGAAGGAGTAGTTGGCCAAGGATTTCTGCGAGGCTTGTTGGTATTTTTCCTCCAACAATTCCCGGGTCAAGGTATTCGGAACCGTATTTGGCATGTCCATGAAGGAGGTTACCCCTCCGGCGACAGCCGCCCGGGACTCCGTTTCCAAATCCGCCTTATAGGTCAATCCGGGGTCGCGGAAATGGACTTGGTCGTCAATCATGCCGGGGATCAAATAGTTACCCGCCAGGTCAATGACCTCCGCCGTAGAATCCGAGATGGATGGGGCGATTCGCTCGATGCGATCCCCAGCGATGAGCACATCGCATGCTTTTATTTCGCCTTCGTTGACAACGCGGGCGTTCGTGATTAAGTATTTTTTCATTTGGCAGCAGCGCGATCTAATCGATCATTAACGGTTAATCCCAACCCATGGGCAGGTAGTCGCTCGACGATAATCATTTCGATACCCATTTGGTCTAATTCATGCAGCACGGAAAAAATATGCTGCGCGGCCTCCGCAAGATCTCCAGAAGGTGATAAAACCTTATTGACCTCTACGTCGATACTTTCAATCTGAATCGACTGAAACCAAACGATGGCAACGCGTTTGTTCTTGACGGCGCTTAACATGAACAGGGGTTCATAGGTGACGATCAACTCGCAGTTGGGGGAATAATGCTTTTTATGTTGGCCAGGTAATGCTCCCTCCTGACTGGAATGTGTTCGATTTAAGATTCGGCCTACAACTCCTTCGATGGCCTCGATGGGAATGGCTCCATGTCTTAAAAGGACAACCTCGTCGTCTTCAAAGCCGAGGATGGTGGATTCGACGCCCGACTGGCAAGGTCCGCCGTCCAAGGTGTAAATCGATGGAAAATAAGACTCCACGTGTTCCGCGGTAGTAGGGCTAATCCGATTAAAGGGATTCGCGCTAGGTGCTACGAGCGGGAAATCGAGGTGATTTAATAGTTGCAAGGTAAGTGGATGACTAGGAATCCGAATCGCGACACGGGTATGGTTGGCTGTCACTAAATCACTCACTGTTTGATTCTTCGGGAGAATAAGTGTCATGGGACCAGGCCAGAATTCCTTAGCCAAAAGTAATGCTTTTTCAGGGAAATTTTTCACGAGGGCACGCGCTTGGCTAATGGATGCTACGTGAACGATGAGCGGGTTGGTTGTTGGCCTTTGTTTCGTTTCAAAGATGCGTTTCACGGCCGACGAATTAAATACGTTTGCCGCAAGGCCATAGACGGTTTCGGTGGGAAGTCCGATGACATCCCCCTCTAATAGTCGCTCTCGAATAATTTTGATATCAGAGGTAATCATAATGAATTAAGGGTTACAGTAATCACAATACATGGGGTCCTCTTTTTCGGGAGAACCAACTTTTTTACGCGGCTCCTCAAACAGACAGTGTGAGCATGTATAAATTTCTGCGCGAATTCCGCGCGTTTCATGGTCACAAATCGCACACGGCAATCCACGAATGATATCGCTGATTCGAAAACCAGGCGCATCGCATTGAGGGCAGCTTGTGTTGATTTGCTCGATTATTTGATCCGTCAAACGGGCGATGACATCCATGCGCGTTGGGTTATGCATCGCACGCATGTCGGTCTCTACTTGGCAAATTGAATAACGTTGTAAAAAATCTTCCACGGTCTCCTCCAGCAAGGTGTTTGATTGAATTCCTTTCACACAATGACTCGCATCAGACGCTGATTTTTTGACAATTAAGGCATGGCTGGGGAATTTAGCGGGCTCGAGGATATCCGTCAGTTCTTCCACCGAACGGATGGTCCACGTGTTATAATTGGTCGTTGTCTCGAGGGTCTTCACGACAAACTCCCAATCATTTTTCCGGTCCTGCATCAACAGAATTTCTTCGTGGGCAGCTACAAAGGGATAGATGGGATGTGGTCCAAAGGACGCCTCGGACGCAATGGCCAAATTACAACCCGTTAAATCTATGGCTTTCTGACACTTCGCGCGTGCGGCATCGATGGGGGAAAGTAGTCGGTCAACTTCCCCGGAAAAAGTTCCGAGCGCATCGGTATCTAAATTGGGGGCTGATGAAACCTTTAGGTTAAAAGCCTTCGAGAGGCGAGGGCCAATCACGCTTTCTTTGGCATGTTGGCTCGCCACCACCAAGGTTCTTCCCTGAAAAAACTGCATACTATCCATGGACGATCAACAAATACAGGGGCATACCGATGGTAATATTAAACGGGAAGGTGACACCCAGGGCCATGGGAATATAGATTCCTGGGTCCGCTTTGGGAGCTACCAAACGCATGGCAGCAGGAACTGCAATGTAGGAGGCACTGGCAGCAAGGACCGCAAACACGAAACGGTTTGCCTCGTTACCCGTGATGTATTGGCTGAAATAGGCCGTGAGCACACCATTGATGAGTGGAATGAGCATTCCAAAACCAATTAAAAATAGGCCTTGTTTTCGAAAGGCGGAGAAGCGACTGGCGGCTACCATCCCCATGTCTAATAAATAGATGGCAAGAAATCCTTTAAAGATATCGGAGGTGAAGTGTTTTATACCCTCAGATTGATGGGAGTCAGAGATAAAGCCGATCAACAAGCTTCCGAAAATCATCAACACACTACCATTTGTTAGGGAGTGTTTTAGCGCGGAACGCCAGGGTGCTTTTTCGGATTTGATCGGGGAACGATCCGGAAACATATTCATTAAAATAACTCCCATGATGATGGCCGGAAATTCCATGGATGCCATCACGGCGACCATTTCGCCGCCTACTTGCAATTTATTCATTTCCAACAAAGCCGCGGCGGTAACAAAGGTAACTGCACTCACAGAACCATAAGAGGACGCAATGGCACCGGCATCGAAGGAATTAAGCTTCGTTTTTAAGATAAAAAATGAATAGATCGGAATGAGCGTGGCTAAAAAGAGCCCAAATAACAAATGCGCAATAACCTCCATGGTAATACCCGTTACTGCCAATTCTGAACCTCCATTAAATCCAATGGAAAAGAGCAAATAGAGTGCAATAAAGCTTTTTGAGGCGGAAGGAATTTCGAGGTCACTTTTGATGATTTTAGCAACGACCCCGAGAAGAAAAAATAAGAGGGTGGGATTTTTAAGATTAAATATAAGTAATTCGAAATTTGACATAAATGCAGGTTAATTGGGTTCTTGAAGGCACTTGATTAGGCTTAAACTCACGAAGATTAAAAGGCTAATCCCAAGTTTATCCAAAATGGGATCTTCCACTTGCAGGAAGGCTATTATGCCGAGAAATAAGGCCAAAAAGTGAAGCGTAATTTGAATTTTTCGCTTGGTTAAATGCATCAAGGTATATTTTTTACAAAGTAAGGTGCCTCGATTAAATAATTTTTATTTAAGTTTATTATACAATACATCATGATTATTTATGAATTATACCCTAAATCAGTTACAGATCTATTTAAAGGTGGTGCAAACGTTGAGCATCACAAAGGCGGCGGAAGAGTTAAACCTCACGCAGCCAGCGGTTTCGATACAGGTGAAAAACTTCCAGGCTCAATTCGAAATTCCCTTAATTGAGATCATCGGAAAAAAGATTTATGTGACCGATTTTGGGTTGGAAATCGCCAAGTCGGCCGAAAGCATCATCGATCAGGTCTATGCCATCAACTACAAAACGATGGCTTTCAAAGATCAGCTCTTGGGTCGTTTGAAGATTTCAGTTGTTTCGACAGGTAAATATGTAATGCCTTATTTCTTAACGGGATTCTTGAAATCGAATCCGGGTGTGGAAATCAGTATTGAAGTGACGAATCGTGAAAAAGTGATTCATAGTTTGGAGAATAATGAAGTAGATTTCAGTTTAATTTCTACCAATTTAGAGAGCCCGAGTTTTGAATACATTGACATTTTAGAGAACCAATTATACTTAGTTGGCAATGTTCAAACAGCCGCCTTGAACCCCACTTTTTCTCCTCAGGCCTTTACCAAAGAGTTGCCGTTAATATTCCGAGAAAACGGTTCCGGAACCCGAAAAATTATGGAGGGATTCTTAAAGAAGAAGGGTATTCAAACCTTGAAAAAAATTGAATTGATGTCGAACGAAGCTGTTAAGCAAGCCATCATGGCGGGCTTAGGTTATTCGATTATGCCGATGTATGGGATCAAAAATGAAATAAAAAATGGCCAGTTGGCCATCATCCCTTACGATGGTTTACCCATTAAATCCTCTTGGAAGCTCGTTTGGCATAAAGAGAAAAGCCCCTCCCCGGTGGCCAAGGCTTTCCTAAATTATGTCATGGAAGAAAAGGATGCCATTAGACAAAAACACTTTGAATAAATAAAGCCAGGCAAATTAGCCTGGCTTTAATGTACAACCCTTTTTCATTAATTAAATTACTCAAACGTAACCTGTCTGTTCATTGTTAACGTCACAAACTTAAACAGGCAAAATCATTAAAAAAAATTAATTTCGTTATGATAATTATAAACGAAATTTATATTTCTAGGCGCTCACACGTAAGGTAGTACCTGTAATTTCAATCGATAATCTACTCAACCCTTTCGGTGCAGGACCCTGCAATCGATCGCCTGCGGAATTAAATGTAGAGCCATGCGCCGCACATAAAAAGGATGATGTGGTTGCGTTGTATTCCACGGTCGCTCCTGCATGTGGGCAGACCGATGAAAAGGCCACAAAACTAGCTGCTGTATTTCCTGTAGCTATACGAATGACGATAAAACCACTTTTCGCCACGAAGGTATTGACGGATTTTAATTCTGAATCCAAATTAATGGTAAAGCCCGAAGATGTCCCAGGGTTGTTTACCATACTGGGAGCGCCATTATCATCTTTGGAACATGCGCTCGCCAAACAAGCGAAACAAGCCATGGAAATAGGTCCTGCTAGGGTAGATAAAAATTCGCCACGTTTCATAAGCATCTGATTTATAGTGAAGTGCAGATGCTAAACTCGATTTAATCGAAAAAGTTTACGTTAGCGTGAAAAAAGATATTCATGTCGTTTAATCCAAGTCGATGATCCTTCAAAAAGCACATCCTTGATAAGCTGGTATTTATTCGGCGAGATGTGATAAGTCAGTCGAATTCGAGCCGGTTTATGATCATTCCCATCCTGGCCTTGTCGCTCGGTTACCAAGGTAAAATCTCCAGACGCACGTTGTTGGAAAGAAACGATTTGGCCATCCCCAAATTGTTGGTTTGTGATGTATAGCGTATCTGAACTATTTGCATGCGGTTCCTTCGGGTATTCGAAACGGCGAATGTAGCCCGATTGATCCTTTGTCTGACGAATGATCAGATTAGCGGCCATCGAAAAAGGCTTTCCTGAACTGTAATCTAAATAGGTTAAGGTACCTTTCCAATTCCCCACACTGGATGCGAGGGTTTTCGAGTCGGGCAACGAACTTTGTGCGTTTGATAAATTTGCCGTCAACAGCAAAACAATCAGGAGTATGCTTGGTTTCATAGCTGAAATTTAAACTAATCATGGAACACTGGCAACAGAATAACGATTCCCTCGAAAAAACTTTTGTGCTAGATAGCTTCGAAGATGTCATGCGCTTCATGGTATTGGCCACTCCGTTTATCAGCGAAAAAAATCATCACCCCATTTGGACGAATACCTACAATCAGTTGCATGTCAAACTTACGACGCACGATGCCGGAAATCAGGTGACTGAAAAAGACTGGGAATTAGCTCGGTTCTTGGACACCCTATACGAAACATTCGCCGCGGAGCTACTGGCGCGTTGAGAACAATTGAATCGTGTAATCCAAGAGCGATACATCGCCCACCTGACCATGGCCAGGTACAACCCACTTTAGTTTTGGGTAGGCGTTTTTAACTTGCTCCACCGTGGCCGACCATTCTCCGACAAGCGCATCGCCTAAATACCCTTTGGTCGCATCCAATTCCTTAATCAGGCAGCCTCCAAAGAGCACTTGTTCTTTGTCAAAATACCCAACCACGTTATCTTGCGTATGCCCCGGCCCGAAATAGCGAACAGCAACTTGGCCCTTCCCGAAGGCCAAATTGGTTTGTTGGCCAAAGCCCTGCTTCGGAACCACAACCTTATTCAGTTCAGCCAATTCAATCGTTTTTTGATTCGCGACTGACTGAATTCCTTGGTCATGAAAGGCCTGCAGGCCCCCTAGGCAGTCGTTGTGAAAATGTGTCGGGATGATGTATTTTACCTTCGCATGCAGGGTATTTTGTATCCAATCAATTAATGTTTTCGAACCCGCATCATCTGTGGGCGTATCATAAATGACCACTTCCGATCCGCTGCGAACGACCAGACCGTTGCAAGGGACTTTCCCAAAATCATTAGTTTGAAGAAAAGAGGTGTGAACGAAGGTATTTTCGGTCAACTGGGTAATGATGACGTTGGTTAAATCCCAGGATTTTTCTTGGGCCCAAAGCGATGAAAACACAAGCCAAAACCCAAAACTTAATAACAATTTTTTCATGCTTAAAGCTAGCAAATATTCGAAAGATTGCCGTAGTTTTGGGCCATAAATCACAATACCGTGTCCTTTCAAGCCTACCTCGACAACATACAGGCAAAGACCGGAAAAGGTCCGGAAGATTTTAAAGCCATGGCCGAAGAAAAAGGCTTTGTTAAAGAGGGTGCCCCTTGTGTAAAAGCCACCGAAATAACCCATTGGCTAAAGGATGAATTCGATTTAGGACATGGACATGCCATGGCTATTTTCGCCTTATTAAAAGGAAAAACAAACGAATGAAAACAATCGCTAAAATACTCGGAGGCTTCTTAGCCCTAATCTTCATTTTATTGTTTATTGTATGTGAACGAGATCGGCCGCTGGAGGAATTGATTCCCTTGTATGCCAACAAAGACTCCAAGTTCATGCCGATTTTAGGCATGAAAGTACATTACCGCGATGAAGGAATTCAGTCGGATTCGACACCTTTGATTTTATTGCACGGCATGTCTTCGTCCTTGAATACTTGGGACAGCGTAGTGATTGGTTTGAAAGATAAAAAGCGGGTAATTAGCTTGGATTTGCCGGGCTTTGGCCTGACGGGTCCCTCGCCGGAGAATGCCTACAATTTTGATTATTATTCGAAATTCATCGATTCCTTTACGACGCGATTAAAGATCAAGCGCTTTATATTGGTGGGTAATTCGATGGGGGGTGCGATCTCTTGGAACTATGCCTTGCATAACCCACAAGGTCTTGCCAAAATGGTCCTCGTTGATGCAGCTGGATATCCGAAAAAAGGAGAGAGTGGATCTTTAGGTTTCACAATTGCCTCGACGCCCGTTATCAATAATCTATTGTTGTACGCTACACCAAAATTCTTGGTTCGTAAAAGTTTGGAGACCGTTTATTATGATCAGGCTCGGGTGACGGATGAGCAAGTAGAACGCTTTCACGATTTTGCAATTCGGGAGGGAAACCGCGCGGCAGCTTTGCTGATATTTAAAGGTTCTTTCCAGGGAAATTCGAAGCGATTCTTAAATTCCAACATTGCTCGGATCAAGGATATTAAAACACCGACTCTCATTCTATGGGGCGACAAGGATAACCTCATCAGCGTGGATAACGTCGCACAATTTCAGCGCGATATTCAAGGAAGCCAAACCGAAATTTATAAGAATGTGGGCCACGTTCCGATGGAAGAGGTGCCAGGTAAAGTAGCGGCTTCGATTGCGGGATTTGTGAAATAAATGCGTTTAGTCGTAGTGAAAGCGACATTTGGCAATTTGAATTTCCTCATCGACAACCCGATAGATAAGCCGATGCTCTTCATCAATTCTTTGCGACCAAAATCCAGCATATTGATATTTTAATGCCTCTGGCTTGCCAATACCTGCGTAAGGATTACGGGTAATATCCTTGATTAGCTCATTGATACGCTTTAATTTCTGCTTATCAATTTTCTGCCAATAGAGATAATCCTCCCATGAATGAGACGTGAAAACAATTTTCATTCGACTACGAGTTTTTTCTCAAGTTTTTTCCCGGCCTTTAATTCTTGTATTGATTCATCTAATCGCTGTTGATTTTTGCGAGATGATAACTCATGCTGTGTATTTAGGAGTGAATTATATTCCTCAAGCGACATGATGACAACACCTGAGTCTTTTCCGCGATTGATAATTAAGGTATCAAAACTCTTAGTAATTCGATCAAGGTACGATTTAATATCCTTCCTGAAATCCGATAAAGTAGTCGTTAACATGTTGTACAATTTTATGTACAAATATATGTATTTAAAATTAATAGCTCAATAATTTACAACCACTTTTTCCGCTTAAACCAGAGATAAATAAAGGCACTAATTCCTACCATGGAAAGCCAAACCCCTAGGTAGCCATAAGGGCTTTTTAATTCGGGCATGTGCTCAAAATTCATGCCGTAAATTCCCACTATAAAGGTCAGCGGCATGAAGAAGACCGAGAAAATGGTCAAGACCTTAATGACGTCATTTGTTTTTTGGGCGGAGATGGAAAGGTAAAAATTTACCAAGTTTGAGACATCTTCGTGGATTTGGTCGTAGATATTCATCAACTTGACATGCAAGTCTCGATCGTCTTGAATGACGGTTAAATCGCCGGAATTCAACTTCAATGAACTCACCGCTTCTTGACTAAATAGCAAGAGTTTTTTGCTGATTAAGGCCTTTCGTTTCATTTGGTATAAATCCGAAAGCATGTGCGGGGTTACTTCTTGAGAAAATACTTTATTCTCAAAGACATCCATCTCATTGGAAAGGTAAACGGCTTGTATCTCATAGGAATGCAAGATGTGCCAAAGTAATTTGGCCACAATAAGTTCTTCCTCTAAATAAATTCCCGTTTCGAAATATTTCTCACGAACATCAGGGATAAAATCATGATGCTTGCGATGGATAGTCACCAACAGCCCTTTGCGATAAAAAAAGGCAATCTTCGTCGAGATGCTTTGTATCGAAATCGTTTGCTTGGGCAAGGGCTGGCTTAAAGCGCGTGTGATGATGAAATGCGTGCCATCCATGTCTTCATGTTTCGGCAAATGATCCGGCTGCAAACAAGCTAAAATCGCATAGGGGTTCAAGGCATAGTTTTTACTCAACTCCTCCAATTCTTCTTTGGTAGGAGCAGAAACATCCACCCAGGTGATTTGCTGGTTTGGCGAGACATGAACGTGTATTCCCATTGTTTTGATTTATTTATTGTCTTTTCAATTATACAAAGAAAGAAGTTAAATTGCAGCATACACTTTTTCATATGCGACTAATTCTGGTATTTTCAATCGTAAGTTTCTTATTCAGTAGCTGTGGCGTATTAAAACAACTACCCAAAAATGAACTTACCAATGGAAATTTTACTTACATCAATACTCAAAAACGTAAAGCCGTTTATATAGAAAATCACGCTGATACCCTGATTGGGTTTAGCGAGCAAAAAGCGATTTTCCATATTCCTCTTACAAATACAAAAGACGAATCATATTTGTTACATAAAGCAAGCTTTGATATTGACGTTTTAACTATTCCCGTCAAGTTTCGTGGCGGCCAACAAAATATCCCGAACCAATTAATAAGTGAAATTAATGCTTCGCTATACCTTGGTTTACGAAATGATTTATTTAAAATAAACTACCCAATAAAACCCAGTGGTACAAGAAACCGATCAATTGAACATGTTGGGTTCTCTTTGGGAGGACTAATCGGAATCGGAAATTCGGTCATAAACGCAGATGTAACAAATTCCGCAATTATTAATGAATACCAAGGTATCCTAATGACCAAAGGAATTGCCGGCATCATCGCTATCAATAACTTCACGGTGGGGGTAGCCTATGGCTGGGATCACTTACTTGATTCGAATCAAAACAATTGGATTTACCATCAAAAACCTTGGATTGGCTTAAGTTTTGGCTTGAATTTAAATTAATCTATTTTTAACCAAAGAAAGCTCACCCTATTGACCTCAATTTTTACCGTTTAATAAGTGAAAAGGAAATATTTGAAAAAATATTCTATATTCGCACGAAGTGTTCTAATTCCAACCTAACCCATGCTCCTAAACGTTTCCCTTTTAGGGTTTATTTTTGCGGGGATTATCTTAATTTTTTCATCTTACAAGAAAAGTATGAATGCCTTTTTGGCTGGATACTTGCTGTTTGCAAATTTATTTTCGCTGATTTATTACATCATTTTCGAACATGAAAATGCCACGTTAGCTGCTTTTTTTGCTATCAATTTTACTCCCTTTTATTTTCTAACACTACCATTCCTTCATTTATACCTAATTAGTCACCGTAAGGATTATCGATTTAAGGGCCGCTACCTTTTATTCTTTATGCCATTTTTGGCTATTTTAGTTAATGTTTTTCCCTACCTAATTACTCCATTTTCCGAAAAATTAATAATTGGTAGATCCATATTGGAAAATGCAGAAGCCTTATATCAAGCAAAACTCCTTTTTCTTCCCTATTACTATCAATCCTTATTCAGACCCATCTTTAACTTATTATTCATCCTTTACTCGGTCAGTGTTTATCTCAATGAACGACATGAATTAGAATTCCAAAAAGCCAAGTTCAATGAACGAAATTTTATGGTCATGGTCCTGGCCATCGCAACCTTGCTAAACAGCCTCTCGTTCATTTTTATCTTGAATAAATTACTCGTACAAAGTTTTGATATAAACCTATTTACAAGTATCTCTTTCAAAACAGTCAATAATTTCTTCCATTATTTATCCGCTGCTCAAAATCTACTTCTACTCTTTTTCCCTCAAATTCTATTTCGGGAACAAGTAACGGTTGAAAAGCCTACCAAAAAAGTAAATGAAGAAGGCCGAACAGAAGATTCCATTATCTCTCGAGAGCGGCTGCTGGAAATCGATCAAATTATCCGCGCATATATTGAAGATTCTCGTTTTTTAGAGAAGGGGTTTACGGTGACTAAAATCACACAAGAGACTGGAATTCCCGCGCACCAAATTTCACTATACTACAAAGACTTTCTGCATACTAATTTCAATGACTGGAAAAATAAATTGAGAATCGAATATACCGTTTCGGAGGTTAAATCGGGTCGATGGTCAAAATATACCATCGAAACCATCGCCACCAAATCTGGATTTTCTTCCCGTTCGAATTTCAATAAAGCATTTATCGCTTGCATGAATCAAACACCGTCAGAATTCCTGAAAGAATTAAAGGGCTGACCAACTAAGCAAAATGGCCAACAAGGCTTTCCCATTCAGCCTCCAAGGATATGGATGGCCTGTTTTTCTTTGCTCGGGCATACCAATAATCCGCATTCCAGAGATCCCCTTCCTTGCGATGCAAATAGGCATGCACCCAAGCCGCATCCGAACCTCCTAATTGGTCGACCTGGTCGTGCGCCTTTTCCCAATCCCCTTTCGCATCAAACCACAGGCTTTTTAAAATTGCAGAAAAATGAGCCGGAGGGGCGTCAGCCAACAAAGAATCCATAAATAATTGTTTGCTATCCATAGTTTTAACGTAAGATTTTTTCGATGGGTTTTCCTTTGGCTAATTCGTCGACCAGCTTATCCAAATAGCGCACTTTTTTAGTCAATGGATCTTCTATTTCTTCAATCCGATAGCCACAAATAAGCCCTTTGATTAAAGGCGCATTCGGATGCAAAGAGGCCCGCTCAAAAAACGTACTGAACAAGGCCTGTTCTTCGATTAGTTTGTTAAGGTCGTCTGCATTAAATCCGGTCAATCACTTGATCACTTCATGAAGTTCAACAACGGTTCGACCCTTTCTTTCAATCTTATTTACATAATGCGGATAAACCGATGCAAAACTTAACTTCGCCATTTTTTCGATATGTGCAGGAGTCTCTTTCATGCCGTTAGGAATGAAGGGTTTGACCAAAAGTTAATAGATTGTTGTCGGGGTCCAACAACGAAAACTCCTTTTGTCCCCAAGGCTTTACTTGCAATGGACCGTTCGGATGAATAGGTAAATTTTGATGGATTAGGCTTTGGTAAAAATCGTCGATATTCGATGTACGAATATATACTTGTCCATAATTTTCCTTTGGATTTAATGCCTTAAATTCAAAGAAATGAATCTCAATCTGATCCTTCTGTAAAAGAATATAATCGCCGTAATCGTTCAACTCCTTAAACCCAAGATGATTAATGTAAAAATCCTGTGTCTCACTTTTATTGCGCATGGGTAGTTTCGGAACAATGTCAGCTAACATAAAGTTAATAGTTGAGTTAAGGAATAGAAATCACATACAAACTAATGAAGAAACTACACTATTTGCTAATCATCGCGTGCCTAATGTTATCGGCATGTGCTGCATTACCCTTCCAAAAACTGCATTCAACAACGTTCATCAAGGCACATGATACTTTCATTTTGGGCAATAATGAACATAGGAAATTTGGGGTAAAGTTGAAAAATATTTCAAATTCACCGATTACCGTTTGGCAAGCACCCATCAGCGGCGGAAAACATTCACCCCTTGGCGTTGGCCCAAATCAAATGATACAAATACGCGTCGAACAAAATACCGCATTGAAAATTGAAAATAATACCGATAAGGAAGTAAGTGTTGAGCTTGTCGTAAAAGGCGACATAGGCCTGTCGATGGGTTATCAAAATTAGTTCGATAAACTCATCATAAATTACTAAATTTCAAGGAGCTAACTTGAAACCTATGAACACCCGTCGGGAATTTTTAAAACAAAGCACCGGGCTTTTGGCCCTTTCTGCTTTTGATTTTTCAAAGACCAAAAAACCGCTGCTGTCTTTTTCGACACTCGGTTGTCCTGCTTGGGATTTTACACAAGTCCTCCAACGTGCCCAAGCAAATCACTACGCAGGGATTGAAATCCGGGGAGTCAAAGGGGATTTGGATCTGCCCAATAATCCCATTTTTTTGGCGACGAATATGGGGGCGACTCGCCGACAAGTCGCTGACGCCGGATTGAAGATTGTGAATTTGGGGTCATCGGCAAACATGCATTTTCTCGATCCAACGAAGCGCCAAAACAACCTCGATGAGGCGAAAAAATACATTGAACTCGCGAGCCAATTGGGCTGTCCATTTATCCGGGTCTTTCCGAATGACTTACCTAAAGATCAACCTGAAAACGAGACGGTGGATGCCATCATTCGCGCCCTTCAAGAATTAGGGGATTTCGCCAAAAACACGGGAGTGAAAGTGCTGCTGGAATCCCATGGAAAGGTCATCAAAAGCGATATGCTTTTACACATCATGGAGGAAACGAATCACAAGAACATTGGGCTTGTTTGGGACTTCTTTAATATGTGGTCGGTCACCCAAGAACCTCCAGCCCAGGTTTACCAAGTCCTAAAAAAATACATTCTGCATACCCACATCAAAGACGCTATCCTTAGCGGAAGCGGTGAAAAATATACCCTCTTGGGACAAGGAAACGCTCCCGTCCAAGAGGCCTTGCATGCTTTAAAAACCGGAGGCTATTCGGGCTATTACAGTTTTGAATGGGAGAAACATTGGCATCCGGAAATTGAAGATCCGGAAATTGCCATTCCGCATTATGCCAAAAACTTTTCAAACTTCTGGGTTTAACCATGGACAGCAAAGCAAAACGTACGTTTGATGCGATCGTCATCGGCTCGGGAATCAGCGGTGGTTGGGCCGCGAAAGAGCTCACCGAAAAAGGGCTAAAAACCTTGGTCCTAGAACGTGGTCGGGACGTGAAACACGTCATCGATTATCCCACGGCCATGCTGAATCCCTGGGAATATCCACACCGCGGACAGGCGCCGATTGACCTCAAAAAGGAATACAAAACCGCCAGCAAGAACTACATCTTTTCCGAAGCGACTTCACACTTCTTGACGAAAGACGGCGAACAGCCTTACATCCAAGACAAACCCTATGATTGGATTCAAGCTTATCATGTAGGTGGTCGATCGCTTTTGTGGGGCCGACATACCCAGCGCTGGAGTGACTTTGATTTCAGCGGTCCGGCACGCGATGGCTTCGCGGTCGACTGGCCCATTCGTTATCAAGATATCGCACCCTGGTACTCTTATGTTGAAAAATTCGCCGGTATTTCTGGAAATAAAGATGGCTTGGAAACCTTACCTGACGGCGAGTTTTTAAAACCTTATGAATTGAATTGCGTGGAGAGTCACTTTGGCAAAACTGTCAAAAACAAATACCCGAACCGTCATGTCATCAGCGCCCGCACGGCGAATTTAAGTCAAGCCGAAAAGATTCATTTGACGGTAGGTCGAAGCCGATGCCAAAGCAGGACACTATGCGAACGCGGCTGTCCATACGGCGCTTATTTCAGCAGCAATTCGGCTACTTTACCTGCTGCTTATCAAACCGGAAATTTAACGCTAAAGGAACACTCCATTGCGCATTCCATCATCTACGATGAGCGAAAGCAAAAGGCGGTGGGGGTACGCGTCATCAATGCCCAAACCCTCGAAATGGAGGAGTATTTTGCTTCTGTGATTTTCGTGAATGCATCCCCTTTGGCGACCAATCTAATCTTGTTGAATTCGACTTCATCCCGCTTCCCGAATGGCCTCGGAAATGACTCAGGCATTTTGGGAACGCACATGGCATTTCATTCGTATCGCGGTCGGATCACCGCCGAGTTTGACGGAATGCTGGACGTCACCACGGAAGGCAAACGGCCTACCTCGGGGTATATACCCAGATTCCGAAATGTATACCAGCAGGAGACCGATTTCTTGCGGGGTTATGCGAGTAACCTAACGGCGAGTCGGGCAGTGGAGAACGCCCAAGACCTGATGGGAGAGTCCTTGAAGCAGGCTTTGGTTAAACCGAAATTGGCCAACTGGCATATTAATGTGGGCATGATGGGCGAGACGATTCCGAAGGCGCATTCGACGGTACGTTTGGATGAACAAGCCAAAGACAAATATGGCTTGCCGCAGCTTCGGGTTTCGATTGGCTATGATGAGAACGACGAGAAGATGTTGAAGGACTTTCACCAGCAGTTCACGGACATGTATGAGTCGGCAGGTTTCCATAACATCCAATTAATCGATACCAAACGCCTCCCTGGAAACGAGAATCACGAGATGGGTGGAGTCCGCATGGGCAAGGACCCAAAGACTTCGATGCTGAATGCCTTCAACCAAATGCATCATTGTTCGAATGTGTTTGTGACGGATGGATCATGCATGACCTCGACCTCGACACAGAATCCGTCCTTGACTTACATGGCCTTGACGGCAAGGGCGGTGGATTATGCCGTCAAAGAAAAGAAAAAACGCAATTTTTAACTCATGAATAAAATACCATTCGCCCTATTTATTGCCATTTTGAGTTTAATGATGAACAACAAAACGATGGGCCAAAAATTAGAAATTCCGGGTATTCCCAAAGCGTTGCATTGGGAAAACAAAGCCAAATCTTTTACGATCAATAAGTCCATTCTCCGCATTACTTCTGGAGAAAAGACCGACATGTTCCGGGATCCGAATGTTACCTACAATACTGACAATGCCCCGAAATTATTGTTTGAAGCGGATTCGAATTTCGTGTTTACTGCGGCGGTGGAACACGCCTTTGCGAACAAGTGGGATGGAGGTGCACTCGTGTTGAAACAAGACAGTTTGAACTGGGTAAAATGTTGTTTTGAAAAGGATTATACGGGAGCTAGGCGAGTGGTCAGCGTCGTAACCAAAGGCATTTCGGACGATTGTAATTCCGTAGAAATCAATAGCAACAAGGTGTATTTTAAAATCGCCAAGGCGGACAACGTGATTACACTATATTATTCTCAGACGGGTAAAAACTGGTATTTGTTTAGACACTTTACCTTTGATAGCACGAAGAATTTGAAGATTGGCTTTTTGTCGCAATCGCCTACGGGGACCGAGTGCAGCGTGACCTTTAGTGAAATCACATATTCAAATAAAAAAATCAAAGACCCTTATTTGGGCGAATAACCATGACAAAAATCAATCCACACATCCACTTCAATGGCAATACCGAGGAGGCCTTTGAATTTTATCAATCCACTATCGGCGGTGAGCTTCGCGGTATCATGCGATTCAAAGATTTACAAACCGAGGGATTTTCATTTCCGGAAGATGAGTTGATTAAAATCATGCACATTAGCTTAGTACTTGATGGCGTGGTTTTGTTAACCGGCAGTGACGTTCCCAGCATGTTAGGCGTCGTGAATGAATCCGAAAATCGTAGCAAGATTAGCCTCCAAGCGGGCAGTCGGGAAGAAGCTGATGCGCTCTTCGCGGGACTATCCGTGGGCGGCGAAGTAGAATTCCCCCAAGGCGACAGTCCATGGGGTTCGTATTTTGGTGCCTTTCGGGATAAGTATGGGGTAGAGTGGATGATTAATTTTACCGGGATAATTTCCAAACGCTGACCATGTGAAATAAGGCAATAAAGATATTGCTGATAATCACAGGATTCGTAAATGACCCAACCATAAAAGGGCTCAATAGCTTATAAATGATTTGGACCGTTAATAGCGCCATCACAAATTTTGGGTCAAATTTGAAAATTAAGATTGCGGAGGAAATCAGAATCGCTAAGTAAATGGAAAGAAGAATCCTTTGGGCGGGCGTATCTGTCCCATAGGACCTTAATGTCCATGAACTTTTTAAATAAATTCCCGAGCAAACCGGAATCAGGACAAGAATATTTAAAAGAAGAGAGAGTTTTGGAAATACCATAAGTAAGTAATTTGTTGAATTTGGTGGGGCTTCCCAACTTGTTTTGGACGATAAATCTAGTCCCAAATATGCCGCAAAAGCAAGAATAAATATACCAAGACCCCTACGATGATTTCGTTGCGGTACTTTTGAAAAAAAGAGGTTTTTTCGTTCATGATTAATACGTTTTCGACCAACGAATACATAAAGTAATCCAACTAATCCGCCTAAAAAAAGAAAGGCAATCGTCCACATGATTTTCTCGTTACGTTCAATTTTTGCCGATTGCCAAATTTCTAACATCGCAAGAATCGCGACAAGGTAATGAGAAATAACCCCAATAATCAATAATTCCTCCGCAATAGGCAGGTGCATAATTTTAAAAAGAGGGCCAATGAGCTGAAAGGCAAAACTCACCCAGAAAATTTGTTCGAACTTCATAAATTGGTAGTTAATGCGTATGAAATTTAGAGGCTAATGTAGCATTAAAAATCAGTCCAAATAGAATTTCACTCCCAAATTTATTCGAATGCTTGGCTTCTGAACGTAGTAAGATTTTTTTAGTTAGTGTGTAATCAAGGGCTAATGATCGCGTCACATCTTCAAATGCCGCGGGCATGATAACTCCACGAGGGTCCGAATAATATTCCAATCGACCACTCATTCGCAAACGGGAAGCAGGCCTCCAAGTCAAATACATTAATCCGCCATGCCAGGTATTTCCTGATTCCAATCCGAGATCCCAACCGATCGTTCCGCTCCATTTGGCTGATATCGGAATTTGGGCGTATTGGTTAAAAAAGACCCGCGTGCCTTTACCTTGATTTCCTACAAATTGGCTCGCATTAATCTTCAAGCCGGATAAGGAACTGTATCCAAATTGTGCGCCTAAAGCCGGATTAAATTTGGCAATTTGTTGCCAACCGCTGAGTGCCAACACGCGCATGGAAAATGGCGATTTAGGCGTATAATTCCAGGCAATCCCTGTCTCGTAATACGGCGAATTCTCCGCCAAGTAACTTCGCGAAAAGAGATCATTATCCATGTTTTTTGCAGATTCAAGTCCAATGTGAGATGGGAAAATCCCCACTTGGAGTTGATTCGATGGATTCAACTGATATTGAATGCTTAGTTGATAGACATGTCTCCAAAACTCCGGCTCCGCCGCCAAATTTTTTTGGGCGTAAGTCCCTAGCATAATCGCGCTTTGCAGAGACCATCGTTTGTGCTCCGCCGCGAAATCCAAGATCCCCAGGTTAAGTGCGGGCTGTTGGGTAGTTGTGTGATTGTAAAAAATGGGGGATTTTTGACCTTTTTCAGCATGGACATAATAGACCTCTGAATAGACGTCAACATGCCATTTCAGGGTATCCGATTGTGCCAACGTGTGACTCACAACGGCGAACAAACAAAGGGCCAAAACGTGTTTATACACAGGTTATTTCAAGAGCTTGTGTCGATGAGATTGCCTGCAAATTTGAATAAAAAATGAACACGAAAACCAACTAATATCAAAAACATTGATACCCCCAAACGGGAATAGGCAGGTGAATTTCACCGCCTATTTCGTAATCCTTTTCATTTTTTAAACTAAACTCGTGACACTAGGGCTTCTTCGTGGTTATTTCGACCACGCCATTGGCCCCATTCGTGGGGTATTTGGCAAGGGCTTTTTCGCCTTTGAGGACATTCACCGACTCGATTTTGCTCGGGCTGATTTTATCCAAGTCCAAGTTGCTCATCACCACGCCATCAACGACCACCAAGGGTTTTGCTTGAGGCGACGAAGCGGATGGTTTCAAAATGATACCCGATTTTTCATTGGGAGAAGAGGCGCTAGTTCCCACTTTCTCGGCACGGAAAACGATATTCTTACCGTCTTTCGATCCTTTAAATTCTACGGTTGTCGAATCCACATAAACCATTTTAACGGTAGGTACTGGTTCAGGAGCTTCCGGAGCCGCCGGCGCTGCAGCGGGTGGCGGTGGAGGTGGCATATCTTTGGTCGATACCGAGAATACTTTTTTGCCCGTTTTCGGGTCAGTAAAAGTTGTGGAATCCGGACGCATCGTTACGAGGTACTGCGCCCCTGATGCTTTCTTGGCCTTCTTTTCTTGTGCCTTCACTTGAAGGGAAAATACCGCCAAAGTCAAGGCGACAAGTGGCAATACGGCTACCTTTCTGGCGTAGGCGTATTTGGGTGATTTCGATGTTGTTAGCATGATAATTCGTCGTTTAATGGATGAATAATAAAAAGAGTGAGTCGGGTTTAAAAAATGATTCCCATAATAGGATTGTAAAAGCATTTTGGCAAAGGCATCCACCTCGTCCGTCCCCACCGCATCGCGGTCGGCAATAAATTCATGGATATTTTGCAATTCTTTTTGAATGATCCAGTTAAAGGGATTCATCCAAAAAATCGAACAGATCAATTGACTGATGAGTCGGTCCAGCGAATGCCATTGCTGGATATGGGCCAACTCGTGTTGGAATATTTTGCGTCCCGTTTCGTCATCCATGGAGAGCGATTTTTTCCAAAAGAGGTTTTGGAAAAAGGAAAACGGCGCCTCCTCCAATTCCGTTTCGATGAAATCGAATCCTTCCATGTGCGTCACGGGATTTGTCCTTTTAATGAGGTAGATCCGAAACGCAGAATAAGCTAGGTAGGCAAGCAATAAGGCACTAATGAGACTTAAGGCGATGACCTCCCATGCGAACTCGGATTGGGCGACAAGAGCTGCGGGTAATGGGTTAATAAAGCGCAAAGCCGGCACATCGGCAAGCTCCTCTGGCGTATAGGTAAACATCGATAATTTTATGAAGGGTATCCATAAACTTAAGAGCATGGACCCTAGCAAGAAAAAGCGATTATAGGCATGGTAAATCGTGTTCTTCAGGAAGAGCCAATAATAGCCAAAGAAGATCCCCGATAAAATCGTCGATTTTAGGAGGTAGGTGAAAAGCTCCGACTTATTCATGGCCTTTGGATTTTAGGTTTTCCAACAAAAGTTCTAGGTCTTCAATCGACATCTGATTCTTATCCACGAGGAAAGAAACGACATTGGCATAAGATCCCTCGAAAAATGATTCGGCGAGACCCGCCATCCGTTGGCCAGAATAATCCGCCTTTGAAACCTTGGCTGAATAGAGGTTGTTGCGATTCGGATTGGAGATTTGCACAAAATCCTTTTCGACAAGGATCTTCAACAAGGTCGCGACCGTGTTGGAATGGGGCTTGGGCTCAGGTAAAATTTCAATGATGTCTTTCAGGTATCCACCCTCTGGTAAAGTCCAAATGACCTGCATGACCTGCTCCTCCGCTTGCGTTAGTTTTTTCATCTGTCTACGTTTTCGTTGGGACAAATGTATAACTAAATTTTTAGTTACAAAATATTTCTAACTAAATTTTTAGTTATTTTAAATATGCCTGTTTCAGGCAATTAGGGATATGAATCCTCAAATTTTTAACTAAATTCAAACACAAAACCTATCAAGATAACTATGAAAACGATCGCATTATTGCTTTGCATATCTTTTGTCGGCTTCGCCCAAAACAGCTATAACCTCATTCCTTTGCCGAAGGAAGTTGTGCCACAGACGGGTCAATTTGTGGTGAAGAAATCGACGAATGTTACTTATTCGCATCCGGAATTCGCGCCAGTCGCGGAATTATTGCAGGACTATCTTCAAAAAGCGAGCGCTTATCCGATTAGCACGAAATTGGCCAAAAGTGGATCGATTCAATTTGCCCAAAATACCTCCTTGGGCGAGGAGGCTTATACGCTTCAAATCAGCTCGGGTAAAATTTCCATTCAGGCGAAGACTGGCAAAGGTGCTTTTTATGCATTGCAGACACTCCTGCAATTGATGCCTGCACAAATATATTCGGGCACCAAATTGGCGGGAGCTATCGCGATTCCCAATGTCCAAATTAAGGATGAGCCACGATTTTCCTACCGAGGTTTGATGCTCGATGTGGGCCGATATTATTACCCAGTCGAATCCGTAAAACGCTTCATCGATTTAATGGCGATTTACAAAATGAACACCTTTCATTGGCACTTAACGGAGGATCAAGGCTGGCGGATCGAAATTAAAAAATATCCTTTGTTGACCTCCATTTCCTCGGTCCGGAAAGAGAGTATGCTGGGTCATTACAAGGACCAAAAGTACGACGGTAAACCGCACGGAGGTTTCTACACACAAGAACAAGTGAAGGACATCGTGGCGTACGCGGCCAAAAAATACATCCAGATTATCCCTGAAATTGAGATGCCGGGTCACTCGCAGGCGGTATTAGCGGCTTATCCACAGTTTGGGGCGAATGCCGACAAGCTTTACCAGGTCAAAACAAAATGGGGGGTGTCGGAAGATGTCTTATTCCCGCGCGAGGAAACCTTCACCTTTTTGGAAGATGTCTTGACGGAGGTGATGGCACTTTTCCCGGGACAATACATTCACATCGGTGGGGATGAATGCCCAAAAACACAATGGAAGGAGAGTAAGTTTTGCCAAGATTTAATCAAGAAATTAGGGCTCAAAGACGAGCATGAATTACAGAGTTACTTTATTCGTCGGATCGATAAATTCGTCACGTCAAAAGGCAAGAAGCTTTTAGGTTGGGATGAAATCCTGGAAGGGGGTCTATCTCCGAATGCAATGGTCATGTCCTGGCGCGGGACGAAGGGAGGAATCGAGGCGGCGAAGCAAAATCACGATGTGGTGATGTCTCCGAATTCCTATTTCTATTTGGATTATTACCAAGCGGATCCGAAAACGGAGCCGATTGCGATAGGCGGAAATTTGCCTTTGAGCAAGTGTTATTCTTTTGAGCCCAACTTGCCTGAATTGACCGCAGAAGAGGCTAAGCATGTCGTAGGTATTCAGGCCAATGTCTGGACGGAATACATCAGCAATATTGGCTACGCAGAATACATGACCTATCCGCGCGCATTGGCACTTTCAGAAGTAGCATGGTCGGCAAAGGAATCCAAAAACTACGCAGATTTCAAGAAGCGCTTAACGGGTCATTTGCCCTCTATGGATGCGATGAAGATTAATTACTCGAAGGCCTTTTTAACGCAACCATAATTCAAAAAGGGCTGCCTCTTAAATGGAAGCAGCCCTTTTTATTTGCCATTCTATTCCCTTAATCCGCATAAAACTTGCGGTACAACTGACCCGAAATGAAGACGGCGTTGGTACCTTTATTCTTCTCAGACCAAGCCTTGAACTTCGGATGGTCGTGAATCAATTTGTATTCCGCCTCTGAACTCCAGTGTCCAATCGTGCAACTGCGGTATTTGCTTGTCGTATCCGACGCCGCCAATTTCAAATGGGTGTAATAGTTTTTGGGATAACCCATCTCCGCCATGATGGCATTGATTTCTTTTAAACTAGCGATGTAGGTTTTTTCCATGTCCGCATTTTTTACGTCGTAAAAATGGACTGAATTGATGGCATGTTGTGCGGATGCCGCACGGCTAATGCCCAAGCCAAACACAAGAAGAAGGATGATTTTTTTCATGGTATGTTTGTTTAAGTTTTATTGTTTTTTGTAAAGAAACCACATGGCACGTGTGATCATGGCCGGCGTCACGGAGACATGCGTCTCATCCGCAAATTCCACAAATTGGGATTTCATATCCGGATAATGTGTTTTTAATACGCCTTCAAAATCCCGTAAATCCTCGATCCCGTCTTTCGCCTCTAAACTCCCAAAAGATAAGAACGCGCGCACCGGATAACTCTTATGCGTCTCAGCATATTTGGCTTCGATGCGACGGATTTCATTCTGAAGCCAAAGTCGTTGGGAAGAACTATTAATCGCAAATCGCTTAAATAGATCCTTGGTCCCAAACATCAGGTAAGCCACATATTGACCACTCAACGAATGCCCAGCAATTCCTCGATCACCATTGCATCCGTATTTCCCCTCCACCAAGGGAAAAATCTCCTGGGTAAGTGTTTTGAGGAATGCATCTCCTTTGCCTGAATGGAGACTACCTACGGGTAATTTGAAATACCTCGCTGCGCCCACGTCATTAAGCGTGTCGACCGTAAAGGTGTAGTCGGGCCAGCGGTTAATCAACCACTCGCTGGTCGTCTTTTCGGGGCCCGTAATGGTCACAACGACCACGTCCTCGATAAGATTCTCCATTTGTAAAACCCGGTGCGCACCATGTGCCATGGCTGCGGAATAGTATCCATCTAAAATGTAATAGAAGGGATATTTCTTGGAGGCATTGTAATTTTCGGGTACCGAAACTTCGATGGTGTAATGTGTCTTGTTCGATTTTGAATCCAATTCAAATTTGTTGACCAAAGGATATTGCGCTTGAACTCGTAGCGCAGCAAAAATGAAGAGAACTAGGAATATAAGTTTAATCTGTTTCATCGCGATTATTTTACGAGGTATTGCCCCAATTGTTGGTTGTACCATAGGTTATCATCAAAATCTTGTTCTTCGATAATCTTACCATCTTTCATTTTAACCAGGGTTACGCCCGACAAGTCCATCGGCTTGCCTGTGGCGGTATGAGTACCCTTAAAATTCCAGTGTTTTACTAGTTTGTCGCCGTGCCCCCAAACATCAATGAAGGTAAATTTGATATCGGAAAAGGTCGTTAAATAATAATTAAATGACTTCTTAAATTCTTCGATACCTTGGGCCCTTATTTTTTCTTTTTGATTTAATAAAATCACGTCGGCTGCAAAGTTCTTTTCATTGACTTGGTCGATGTCGCGCTGATTAAAGATTTTGTCCCAGGTTTCCGTATACATTTTGATGTTGGCGGCCACATGTTGTTCCGCTTGCAGCAGCTCGGCGCATTCTTTTTTGGTTTGAGCGTGAGCCAGCATAGGGCACAAGGCAAATAGGAGGTAAATAAGTTTTTTCATGGGTTAACATTTGTTTACCCAAACCTATTAAATCTGAAAGGAAATGAAGACTAAATTAGGCCTTCCTTGTTCCCATTTCGGGAGAGGGAACATTTGGGCATAAAAAAAGTCGACCATGCGGTCGGCCAAATTAGCTTATTTATTATTCCATCCCTCTATAATCCCGGTTTTGAAGTCGGTGTAGTTGGAGATCAAATAAATGACCAAAACAATCAAAAGAATGATTTTCCAGTTGTTTTTGATGAGTGTTTTCAGGTCTGAGATGAGTTGGTTCATATCCGTAATTTTAATGGTGAAATTAAATTCATAAGGTTTGGCGTCCGATTTCGGTGCTACATTCGAAAGGTCTACTTTTAAAGCCTCTCCAAGCACTTTTAGGGAGTATAAGCTCGGCTTGACTTCGTTGTTCTCAATTCGCTGAATGGTCCGAAGCGTTAAGCCCGATTTTTCAGAGAGTTCTTTTTGAGAATAATTTAACCCGGTTCGTAGTTCCTTTACTCGTTCACCAAATTCCATTTGCAAATATGTTTAAAGGATTGATCATAAAATTGACAGGAAAGCGTCATTTGGCCGACATTTACCTTGTCGTGTTATTTTTCAGGTAGTTATAAATTGTTTCAATCTGTGGCTTGTGTTCCACTAGCCTTTCGCCCGTGGTCCAGGCTTTCTGCGCATTGCTTAAATTGGGAATGGCAAACTTGCCCTGTGAGACCGAATACATCCAACATAAATCGATGAAATTGAGGTATAAGTTTAGCGTGTAAAATCCGGATGCCATTTGCATTTCGAATCCCATTTTTCGGAGGGTTCTTTGATTGAAAAAATAGGACGTGCCGACAACCTGCACGGACGGTAAAATCTGCTTCGACTCAATCAATTCGATCAATTTTAGGATGCCCTTCAAGTGATACATGAATATCGTATTACGAAAGCCTCGACCCGCTTTCGTATTTCGCATGACCATCAGGTAATCAAAACTTGTTCCGCTGTGTAAATCGATTTGCTTGTCGGTCGCCATATAACCCAATAGCATGGGGGAATAATATCTATAGGACCCTATCAATGTAAAAAAGGGAGTAAAGGCAAATTGGGCAAAGGGGATATAAGGCAGAAAAAGCAGATAATACACCGGAGAAGTATAGGCCCATTCGATGATGAGGATAGCAGGGGCAAAGCCAAGGATCAACAACAGTAAAGTGGCCAACCAAAGCAAGGCTGTCGGTAATTGATAAAAATCATTCATGTGTATAAATGCAATTTCAGCGGAAAATAAATGAAATTCTGCCACTTATGTAAATTCGATTTCAAAAAATAGGTGATGTGTTGTATTTTTCGACATGAAAAAATACGGCATCAATAAATTTCTTTACCTCGGATTTGTCCTACTGGGTTGTGTAGAACTGTACCAAAAATCCATTGGCGATGCGCTCATTTATTTGGGAATTGCCTTGGCATTTGATCCATTTAACCCGGAACAAGCTTGGGCGGAAAGACCCGGCTGGCAAAAATTAGCCTTAGTGACGCACTTGTCCATCGTATTGGGTTTGGTGTTTATCGAGATATTAAATGCATTTGTCTTGAAATGAAATCCGCTAGGTTAAACATTTTCATCTATGCGGCATGTTTACTCGTGGCGGCTGTAGGCATTCTGTATGCCCAGGAAATAAAGACAAGTTATACGGGGTTGCGAATTTGGGAATGGAAAAATATAGCTTGGCTCGGATTGGGAGTACCCTTTCTGTTCCTGCAATCCGCGGCTGGCTTGCCTAATTTCATCGATACAAATATCCCAAACAAACATCGGTTTTTACGGCCCCTGGTATTCGGGGCGTTATTTGGAATCCTCGATATTTTGGTCATTAAAGTTCTCCAACATCCCGAATCATATACCGAGCTCCCTCCGTTTTTACAGCCTTTCCCCTATTCGATTTTCTTGTTCTTTTCGGGGGCTTTGGAGGTAGAAGTATTTTACCGACTCATTCCGATGACCCTCCTACTTTTGCTAGGAAACAAGATTGCGAATGGGAAATATTACGACCGTTTTATGTGGTCGGCAATTATACTTACCGCACTTCGAGAACCGCTGGAGCAATTCCCTACGGGTCAAATTGCTTACATCTTTTATGCCTTCCTGACGGGTTTAGGCATGAACGCTTTGCAGGCGTATTATTTCAAAAAGGCAGGATTTCTCGCTTCGTTGAGTTTGCGATTGGGCCACTACCTATTTTGGCATATTTTATTGGGGGTATATGTTCAATTCGTGGAATTGCAATAAGCATGCATATAAGTACAACACGATTAATTCCCGTGTGAAAGGCGTTCCACAATTCAAGTGGTAATTAAGTACAATAACTAGAAATTAATTTCGTATTATTAATTATCCGTTGGATAATCTATCAATCATTAATTAACCTACCCTATGAAAAGTGTATTTATCCTTTTATTCGTGTTCCTTGGTTGGACTACACTCGCCCAAGATGGAACCATCTATCCTTTGGAGGCCCCCAAAGAACCTAATGCAATTCCTTTGGGTACCGGTTCCGTGAAGGACCAACCCGCCCCTGAGACTTGGTTCCGCCAATGGGGGGATCCGATGGCACGTAATATTTCCACCGCCACATTAACGCCCTTCTTTCCGGAAAAGGGGACGGCAAATGGTGCCGCGGTGATTGTGGCACCCGGCGGAGGATACCGCTGGCTTTCCATGGGCAACGAAGGATGGGAAGTAGCCGAGGCACTTGCCAAAAAAGGCATAACCGCTTTTGTGTTAAAATACCGCCTTTTCCCGACGGCCGAAAAACTGGAGGATTTCACCGCCTGGATGAATCGCCCACGTCCGGCTCCTCAGAAAACAGATAGCACAGCGAAAAATACGAATCCCATGGCACAATTGGATCTATCGAATCAATTGGAAGATGCCGAAGCAGCTTATGCGCTGATTCTCAAAAATGCCTCTGCGTGGGGTGTAGATACCAAGCGTATCGGTATGATTGGATTCTCGGCGGGAGCCGGTTTGACGATGCATGCGACACTCCATTCGAAAACGATGAAATTAGCCTTTATCGGTCCGATCTATGGAGGCATGGGGCCTGTCAAAGTACCCGAAAACGCACCCCCCATGTTTAACGCCATCGCATCGGATGATTTCTTATTTAACGCGCAATTTGGGATTATTGAATCTTGGTTTAAGGCAGGTCGGCCCGTCGAGTTTCACCTCTACCAAAACGGTGGCCATGGCTTTGGTTTAGGCAACCCGAATCGAACGAGTAATAAATGGTTTGATGCATTCACGCATTGGTTGGATGTCAATAAATTTTTAGTGGCCGAAAAGACCAAATAAGATTGCCATGATTCATCGCTTGTTTTATCAAAGCCTAAATCCAACCAATAGCATCGCGCTCGACCTCAGCGCTGCGAATACAGATTTAAACGCCGAAATCTTTGGAGATATTGAGGCATTTACCAAATACATCGATGCAAAATTGGATGGAAAGATTGGCTATGGGGGCTACCTGGAACATCGAGTGATTTACGAGGCGCATGACAACTTTGCGACGGATTCGGCAGATTTCCGAAACATTCATTTGGGAATGGATTTTTGGACGAAAGCTGGCACGCCGGTTATGGCACCTTTGGATGGAGTGGTGCACAGCTTTCGGGTTAATCCGGGTTCGGGGAATTATGGGCCGACCATCATCTTATATCATCCTGTGGAAGAAATTTATAGCTTGTATGGGCATTTGGCGAGTGCGGATTTGGCCCACATACAAATAGGGGATTCGATTTCGCAAGGGCAAGAACTTTGCCATTTGGGAGAGGCCCATGAGAATGGGAACTGGCCACCGCATTTACATTTTCAATTGATCCGAGATCTGCAAGGGATGAACGGAGATTATCCGGGGGTTTGTTCGCAAAGAGATGTGGATTTTTATAGGGATAATTGCCCAGATCCTACGAAATATTAGTCGGATTAAATCAGGAATCAAGCCGAAATTTGAAACCTCAAAAACAAAACAATGAGGAAAAAAATGACCACGATGGCCAATAAAAGGATTTTTTCTCTACCGAGTTGTTTTTGATTTTTTTTCACTTTTTAAGATGAGGGCTTAGATTAAAAAATGAAAATATCCCGCATGGGAATCGCCAAGGTGTGCGTGATATTGTAAATCTGGTAGATACTCGTATTTATTTCCCCGAGTTCGATTCTGCGCAATTGTTTGCTTTCGATTTCCGCTTCATTGGCAAGTTTTTCGATGGATAAACCCTTCTCAATGCGTTTCTCCCGGATCTTTGTACCAATCTTAACAACAAGCTCCTCTTTCTTTAATTTCATGTTTAAAATTGGTTAAAGGTCATATTTGACACAAGGTCATATTTGACCCCTTCAATTATTAAAATTGAAGTACTTGCTATGTAGGCTTAAGGAACGATTTAAGCGCGTTGACTTGGAAATAAGTTGCAAGTAAACTGTGTTGTCTGAAATTTTGTACATATACATTTACACACAGAAAATTCCGCTAGTTTCATGGACAATTATGAGACAAAAAGCTCAGAGTAAGAACAGGTTTTTAAATAGGTATTGAACTAGATAATACGTGTACATGATTTTTCCAAAAAATAATCGAAAGGTCTCTTAGGGAGACAAAATCCTATTAACTGCAGAAGAAATCAGGAGTAATGGAACTCAATAGAGGAATTTAATACCTTATCGGATGGTGCACCGCAACGGATCTTAACGAAACGATTCGGTGGGAATCAGACTCTTTGAGTACAATATAGGGCTTTACGCCTGTGGATTTGATATCGTTCCCTTTCATCGCAAAGGCTTCTTGTTTCCAATCTGCGATAAATATTTCGGTATTAAGGGGTAAAGAATACGATTTGATTTGATTCGGATTTAGGTTGCTTACCCTGGTTTGAATGTTCCCATCCGGCGTGTAGATGATTAGCGAAAGGTGATACACATCCTTATAATCGTTCGAGAAGCTAATGTTAATATTGTCTTGGGCATTTGCATTCCATACCAGGAATTGAAGTGACATGAATGCGACGATATATTTCATTTTGTAGATGCTTATTGAGTTTTAGGAGCCCGTAAAGCTAATCAAATATAAATGCTTGCCTACATTATTTTCTAATACTACGATACTCTCATCGAATTCAACGAAGGGCTTGCAAAATTTATCGATCATTGAGTCTGAAAGATTTTGTGCACATTGACAAAGCGATCGAATGTCATCGTATTTCGTATCATGGATTGATTAAATGCTTGGATTTGCTTTTTGATATAGGTCTGATGCTCGATGAGTGCGTTACGATACGATTTATCTTTTTGCAAATTGTGTTTAAATAAGGGATCCTTGCTGACATGGTAAAAACCCACGCAGGATTCCCCATTAAATTGGTAACAATATTCTTGGCTGTAACAATGGTAAAGGCCCGCTTTGTAATTGATGCTATATCGGTTGCAATCATCTTTAAAAAGTGATTTGCCTAACGAATAATAGGGCTTGTTATAATGTAAAATATCCAATATGGAAGGCATGATGTCTATTTGATTGGCAACATCATCCCTTTCGCCTACCAAAGCCCCGTCGGGTTGGTAAAAAACAATGGGAATGGAGACATCTTTTTTATTGGTTAAATTATCCCCGGTATTGGGACCCGTATGATCCGCCGTGATGACAAATAAGGTATTAGTAAACCACGCCTCTTTTTTTGCTTTTTCAAAGAACTGCTGCAAAGCAAAATCGGTGTATTTTACAACGGAATTAATGGGATGTCCCTTTATTTGGAAACGATTACCATATTTTGCTGGCGTACGATAGGGATGATGGCTGCTGATCGTGAACAAAACGGAAACAAAGGGTTTTTTTTCCTTACTTACTAGGGTATTCATATACTGTAAAAAGGGTTCATCCCAAATACCCCAAGCACCATCATATTCATCCATCGTTGGATAGTCTTCTTTCCCCACATACGTATCAAACCCTACAGACGAAGTAAATGCATCAAATCCCATCGATCCCTTTCCGGCGCCATGAAAAAAATAAGAATGATAGCCATAAGGCTTTAAGAGGCTTGCGATCGACTGAACTTGATTGTTGGCATATTGAGAAAAAATATAAGAGTCGTCTTGCCAGGAAGGGATACTTGCCACCACGGCAGGTATTCCTTGGATAGATTCTTTTGCATTGGCATAGGCGTTATTAAATACCAAGCTTTTGCTAAAGAGAGAATCTAAGAATGGGGTTTCGCTCGTGCCCTTATAATAACTCAAATAACTCTGAGACAAGCTCTCTACAATGATGATAACGATATTTTTCGCTTCAAATTTGTCCTTTACTTGGGGAACCGAAAGGGGTAATTCACAAGACGAGTAAACCTTCATGGGGAAATATTCGACGGGGCGTAAAGAGCCCTTTTCTAGGGTTTTGGTAATCGTAAAGGGGGTGTTTAAAATGTAGGGGACTTCTTTGGCCGAAACCATTTCAGAAGCATGTATGATATCCAAAGGTTTCATTTGGAGGCCGCCCCTTATTCCCAAAATACATAAACCAATAAGGAGCAAATAGGAAGCGGTCGCAATTAGATAGTCTTTTAGCTTTTGATGTTGTTGAATGACCTTTGCCAGAATGCGATTGGCGTATTTAATAAGGACATACAACATCAAAAAATACAACACAATCAAAGGCCAATTGCCTTTCATAAAAATGTATAAAATCATGTAAATGTTGTCTCCCTTTTCGCCCGTTAAATATAAAAATGTGTCGGCCTGAATTCTTTTTTGAACATAGGGAAAATAAACAATGTCACTAAGGCTCACCAATAATCCGAGCGCATTGCTGATGATAAATAAGTATAGGGTGCCCTTTTTCACCCACCTAGACTCGGTAAATCCATGCGGGAAAAAAAAGAAGATGATAAACAAACTATTTAAAATACTTAGGCCCGCTACATCAAAACGAAAGCCATTCCCTATGTAAATGAGATACTTTGAAAAAGGGATATATTCCCCCGAGGATTTGGAAACTGTGTAAATAAAAATAACTCGTACAACAACGTACATGCATAGCAATAAAGCCATCAATGCCGTCATTTTTTGGAGTTTAATTAACACATTCTTCATAAACAATTGTTTAATTCTTGCTGGGCATTCCCGGGAGATCGAGCCATTATTCAAAAATAAGATAATAATTCAATAAGATAAATGAACCAACAGGCTGCGCAACCCTAGACAGGGCTTGCCTAAAATCAATTGTCAGACTGATTCGCAATACCGATAACGCTAAATTTGGCTATCCCCAATAGTTGGTTTACTACCAAAAAACAGTCGTAACGCTAATTGAAAGAAAAGTAGATTAACCAATAGGCCAATGATCGCGGGAATGATGGATGATTCCCCTTGATACAGTGCATTGCCATAAGCCCAGTCGGCACTTCGAAAATCCAAATAAACATAGAAAGCGGTCACCATAAAAAGTAAAGCCGCGATCCATTTTTGTTTATTCAAATCATTGACCGAATAACCAATAATCACGATCAGTAAGCCTATGACCATCATATGCACATATACCCACAGAATCGCATCGTAATAATGCGCTGAGTCCAAAATGATTTTGGGCACTTTGAATTCAGCCATACTCACCATCAATCCTTTCGCGAAAAGACTCATGGGCAATAACATAAATGTATAACCCACGATTAGGCAAGTTCTTTTAAAGTTTGGCAAAAGTGATTTCATATGAATAAAAATCAGAATAGTTCATTCAAATAAATTGCATTTGAAAATCAATCTATACTTTTCCCCCAATGTTTTATGGTCAAGTCTATAGATATCCCCAACATAGTGATGTCCTTTACTAATGAGAATGAGAACCCATTAAATAGAAAAGAAAGGGTGACTATAAAAATTACACAGGATAATATGGACCCATACTTTTCTTTAAAGATCAAAAGCAAAAACACAAGGAGTTCAAAATATCCTAAAAAGTAGTTGGGGCCCATGGGACCTAAAGTGGTCATCCAAGAGGTAAGAACATTCGAACCGACCATTTTAAAAATACCTTCAGGAACACCATCCCAAGCAAATACTTTCTCCATCCACCCAAAACCAAGTATAACTAGAAGGCTAACTTTACTAAAACTGTTTGCGTTCAAAAATTGAAGTTTCATAATTCCCGTTTAAATAAGTTTAATGCATTCTCATTTTTTACATGCTCCTAAAGTAATATAAATAAATTAAAATGATGTAAATCCATACATTTAGCCGCTTATATAATAGGTAGTGTAGTAAAACTAAATTCTTCCTATTTTTAAATACCTGTTTTTTTAATATATGAACAATAAATTAGTTAAAGAAAGTTTATTGGGGATGGTGATGGGCATGGGGATTATGGGAGGAGCCTATTATTTTATTCCAAAAGATATTATCTATAAGTTATTCCCGACCACTAACTCAGAATCCGTTATCTTTTTTATATCCGTAATTATTTGCCCCTTTCTTGCCATTTTCTTACACGAACTAGGGCATTTGGTTGCAGGTTTAATTCAAGGTTTTAAACTTCAGCTTTTTGTAGTTGCCTTCTTAGGTATTAAACGACAAGATGATAAGATAAAATTTTACCTAAATAAAGAATTACAATATTTTGGCGGGGTTGCTGCCTCTTCTCCTATACTAATTACGAATAAACTAAAAGAGCAGTTTGCATTGATTTTAATTGCAGGACCTATTTTTTCTTTAGTGTTCGGCCTATTGTTTATCACCCTATTTATTTATACGAATACCTTATTTAATTCAAGTTTTGGTATCATAGGAATTATCTCAACTGGGTTATTTTTTGCAACCACTATTCCTGAAAAATCGGGCAATTTTTTCACTGATAGAAAAAGGATGCAACGTTTATATGACAAAGGTAAAACTGGTGATATTGAACAATCGTATATTGAAACCACTAGCCAGTTATTGATCGATAATCATTATAAAAATCTTTCTATTGAAAAGCTATTTTTAATTCAATCTGATACTGAACCTATTGTCCAGTTTTGGGGATATTATTTTGAGTTCAAGCACTATGAAGAACGAGGAAACTCAGAGAAAGCTGCCTTGATAAAAGAAAAATTACTAACCTATAAGGAAATCGTACCCGTAAATATATGGAATAGCCTATCGATAAATTAGTTAACTAATTAAACTATGAACACTGTCATAAATTTTGCAAATTCATCAGATAATACACACGAGATTGCCCGACTTATATTTGAAACAGACAATATAATCCCTTTTATTTTTGGAGAAAGAACAGTTGCCATTCCAAAAATTAAAGACCTTGTTGAGAGAACAGATAATGTGTTTTCATTTCAAAATGTCCTGGTTTACAAAAGTAGCGAAGACGAAATCAAAGGATTGCTTCTGTTTTATGCTCCCAAGAATTTAGATAAAAAATTAGAAAATCAAGCATTCACTAAGGTGTTCTCCACTAGAGAGCTTATCGTAATTTGGTTTAAATCTCTTTTTTTAAAATCAATCAATGATAAATCAGAAATTGATGGAATTTATATACAAAACATTTCTGTTGATTCATCTTCACGAGGTGAAGGTATTGGGACTAAGTTGATGAATTATGTTGAGGAATATTCAATTAAGCAATCCATTAATTCATTATGGTTAGATGTTGCTTTTGATAACCCTAAAGCTAAAAAATTATATGAAAGACAAGGGTTTATCGAAATGTCGCGTCATAAAATTATGTTTTCAAACAATGGATTCTATCGAATGAAGAAAAATATATAGAAAATCAATAGAGGAAGCACGCCTTACTGACTGAAGTACAACAAAAAAGGCGACATTTCTGTCGCCTTGTGCACTCTTGCTCCCCATGTTATTCAGAGATGCAGCACAACTTCTTCTTTTATAGAATTAGGTTAGAACTGAATAAGTAAAAGTGTCAGCCTTTATAATTGATCTTATTTCGGATAAAGTCTATAAAGCCTTTAAATACTAAAAAAAATGGATTGTAACCCGCAAATCCTGAGGTAACTCCATACTTTACTTTTTCTGTTTCAGGTTGGTAAGTCCCGAAAATTTTGTCCCAAATTATTAACGTGCCGCCAAAGTTTTTGTCAATATAAATGTCGTTAGAACCGTGATGAACTCGATGGTTGGATGGAGTGTCAATTATGTTTTCCAAAAATCCCAATTTACCTACCGTTTCGGTATGTAGGAAAAATTGATATAGTAAATTAAGCGAATAGCAAATAACTATAAAATCAAGTGGTAGTCCTAAAAAAGCAAGCGGAATGTAAAACACAGGACTTATCAGAGCTCCTAACCAATTAAGTCTATAAGAAACTGTAAGGTTGTAATGTTGGCTTGAATGATGTACCAAATGAAATGCCCAGAAAAACTTTACAACGTGAGAGCATCTGTGAAACCAATAATAACAAAAATCTACACCTAAAAAAGTAACTAAAAACATAAGTTCCGATTCTTCAAAGGTAAACAGCCGAAATTGGTAAAAGAGACCAAAAATCCATAACTGATACCCTGCAAAAAGGTATTTAGATATTTGAAAGCCTGCAAAAATACTCAGATTTGCAAGGGTGTCTTTTACACCATAAGCATTTTTATCTTTTCGCCAACTCCAAATAATTTCGGCTGTAATTAACCCGAAAATAAACACTAGTGCATACAACTTGTATTGTCCAAATTCAAATTCCATAAGGCTACTTAATAAATATTTTTTATTACAAACTTTTGAATAAATATTTATGCATTAATTGGTTTTCGACCAAAATATTTCTTTTTTCATCATTCCCTTCCTTACCACAAATCTGATTTTATTTCCTTCTAAATAGGATTCACAATTTGCAGTTGTGTTTTTCTTCGGATTGCTCAAAATACCTTGCCACCTGCCATTGGTAAATGTTAAATTATTGAGTACCACCACATCTTTTCCTTGTGGTTTTCCAATAAATGCTAAACCCGATTTGTTTATTTCAATTATGGCACCTTGGGCAGTTTTCCATTGACCCGTAAAATTGTCAGTAGATTTTTGTGCCATTGCAAATACAGTCATTAATAGAGCTATAACAAACGAAATATTTTTTTTCATTTTTTAAAAATTACATGAATCAATGATGCAAATTTATACTCCCAAAGAGGATAAACTCATTAACAAAAGATAATAAAGGTTTTGATTAATATTTTTTCTTTGAAATACGTTGTCTAATCCTACTCAAAGAAACAGGTGTAATGCCTAATACATTAGCAATGTACTTGTCGGGCACACGATTAATTATATTTGGGTAATCTTTAAGATATTGTTGGTATCTCTTTTCAGGTGAGAGAAAAATAAAGGAATCAATTCTTTGAAAAGCTTGTTTCAAAATTTGTCGACCAAAAATCCTGCTGTCCATTTTTAGAAAGTCTAAATTGTCAGAACTTAAATCTTGAAAAGTTTTTACATCTGTAAAGTACACTTTTGTTTTCTCCAAAGTTTCAAAGGTAAACTGGGAAGGTTCATTTAACAAAATGATATGAACATTTCCAAATAGTTGCTTCTCGGCAAACAACTGAAAAGTAATTTCTTCGCCTTTGTCATTTATTAAAAAGCTACGTACCAACCCTTTTCGGATATAGAAGACATTATTTGTTTTATCACCTTTTTTTATTATGCTCTCTCCTTTGTCAAAAGTTTTTGAATTAAGATTTCGTAATAATTTAAAAAGGAATTTCATATTCATACATTTTTTGTTTCTGCGGTAAAATTGTGCCTAACTATGAGATTTTCAAGACTTTAAACGAGGTGATTATACTGGCTTTGTTGTTACGTAAAGTTAACATTATATCCTCCTCCCAAATAAAAAAATCACTTTTTAGAATATGACAAGAGCATTACAGATATCTGCATAAATATGGTAGGAGATAATCAAGCTATTTGTATTTTTCAAGGACAAGACAGAAGTCATTGAATAGTGATACTAGCAATTTTATATTAGATATCCTTTTGGGCATCTACACTCATTCCATCTGAAAAACGTACAGCTTTATTAAAAACAGAATCTCCTTTTGAGATATAAACTTGAATACTATGAACAGGGGTTTTACCTTCTGAATTGACTTTAATTTGCATCAAAGCTCTTACACCTTCTTTATTTTGAGAAAAACCAATAATAGGCAAAATGAAGAATTGTACAATAAGTAAATATTTAAATTTTTTCATACTAATTTAAACGAGTAAGGTCAATAAAAGTTACAAATTAATTAGATACTTCTTAAGGTTGAACTTGAAAAAATGCAACTATCCTAACTCACTAATAGACAACAAAAAAGGCGACATTTCTGTCGCCTTGTGCACTCTTGCTCCCCTTTTCGACGAAAGATGCAACTATAATGCGATGATTGAGTATGTGACAATTAGGAAATTGAAAGGTTAAATATTGTTTAGATTATTAAATTCTTCCTTTTTACTTTCAAACCATTTAGCAAAGTCAGATGGTTCTTTCATCATCTTTTGCATTTCATTCATTGCATCAATATGTGCAGTATCCCCATTTTGAAACATTTCCATTCCGTGTTTTTTACTTTGGTTTGCTATTTCATCAAAAGACTCTCCTAAAAATTCAATATCACAAGCTCCACCGAGCTGTTTGCAGGTCATTTTTTTCATGATAAATTTTTTTTTATAAATATAATAAAATGCTACAAAGCAGCTGCAACTACCCTAACTCACTGACGGACAAAGAAAAAGCCATCATTTCTGATGTCTTGTCCAGTTTGGATCCCCTTTTCGAAGAAAGATGCAGCTATAATGCGATGATTGAGTATGTGACAATTTGGAAATTAAAGTGTTGAACTTCGTGTAATTTTGCAGGAAGTTTTTAATAGTTGGGTTTTTTTGCTCTTACAACTAAATCTGTGTCAATTAACTCTAATGACAAAACCATATCCTTAACTGATTCCTTATATTTTTTGAAATGTGGAGTTAAAATATGGGACTGATATGCATCTAAATTAGCATAAACCTCAAAGATGGTAATTGATGTGGCATCTTTTTTATCGGCAACAACAGTATAGGACAATACACCCGGCTCTAATTTAATTGCAGCATTCATCTGCTCTTGAAGTGCAGACTTGTAATTTTCAAGCTGATTTTCATCTACTTTAATTTTTGCAATTCTATACATAGTATTTGATTTCTGAGCTGTTAGGGGATTATAGGTAAACATTAACAGAAATAGCAGAATAGAGGCTACTGAAATTTTCGAGTTCATAAATTTACTTTTTCAACTTCTTTAATTGGTATGGCTGACCGGGAGCCAAAACCACAATTCTTTCGGGATTAACTACTCTACTTTTTAATCTTTCAGGGTCACCATTAAATGGACTAAAATCAGGAGCATCTACAAAACCCCAATGTCCCAATAGTAATGGCGTGTTGGGATAAGCATTGGCAATTTTTACTGCACCTTCAAGTCCTGAATGAAAATCAGCATCTTCTGAATAATCAAAAAGTATCAAATCAGGAGTGGGCATGTGTAATTGTTCCTGCATAAATCTTGAATCTCCTGGTGCCCAAATGGAACCATCGGGTGTATTAAACCAAAATCCACATGCATCCCCAGGTGAATAATATCTTTGGCTAGATTTTGGAAAATTGTTTTGCCAATCATGGTCTGCCAAAGTTAATTTAACTTTTATATTACCGACTTGAAATTCATCACCGATATAATGTCCAAATGAATTTAGCCCGTCATTTCGCATCAAAGAATCTACAAATGTGGTAGAATGAAACTCCTTCGTTACCGCAGACATGTTTTTGCAAGTTGCTACGCTGTAATGGTCATTATCACTATGTGTTGCAAAAACTGCATCCAATTTTGGTACCTCATTGGGTTTTATTGGGAAATCCATCAATAATGGTAAATCATATCCTTCTAATAAGGGATCAATCATAAAATTTTGACCTCTACTATTAACGAAAAAACCTGCCATTCCCAGCCATCTGATGATTGTAGTGTTTGTTTTAACAAATGCTTCCTTACCAAAATGAACAGTTTTAGGTGCTTTAGCTTGAAACTTCTTACCGATTTTCCCGCTATCCATTTGACTTTGAGCGTTTATTGTATTGGAGGCAAAAAACACAATGGCGAATATTACTTTTACAATCTTTTCCATCAATTAGAATTTTAGATTACAAATTTCGAGGATTTAAAATCATTCAAGATTATACCCTTTCCGTATTCTCTTACCATTTTTCCTTATTCTGCCATATTCATCCTAAAACAAAGTAAATTTGATACTATTATTCGATGAGTGACATGCAAGAAATTACCAAAATAAAAAGTGTTTCAATTTTTAATAGCGAAAGGGGACAAATTACCTTACACCCTCTAGTGAGTGTTTTAGACCAATCCAAATCCTGCCCTATTAAGCAATCAAAATATCTTTCAGAATTGTATATCGTGTTTATGAAGGATACAAAATGCGAGGAATTAACTTACGGACGTAGCCACTACGATTATGAGGATGGCTCAATTTTGTTTATTGCACCCGGTCAACTATTTGGATTTTCATCAAATGAAAAACTAATTCAGCCATCAGGTTGGGCATTGTGTTTTCACCCTGACTTAATAAGGGGCACTTCACTATCAAAATCAATTCGAGAATATGGATTTTTTACTTATAACTCAAACGAAGCGCTACATGTTTCTTCATTAGAACGTAATGAGCTCCTTGATTGTTTAATCAAAATTCAACAAGAACTTTCAAAGCCAATCGATAAACACAGCCGAACACTAATCGTAAATAACATTGAATTATTCTTGAATTATTGTCGCCGTTTTTATGATAGACAATTCATTACCAGGGAATTTGAAAATAAAGATATATTAAACAAGTTTGAAGAACTAATTGAAAGCTATATTAACTCAAACAAATCTGAAGAATTAGGGTTGCCATCTGTTTCCTATTTTGCCAATGAACTTCACCTATCTCCAAAATATTTTGGTGATTTAATTAAAAAAGAAACAGGTAATTCAGCACAAGATTTAATCCATCTTAAATTGATAGAACTTGCGAAAGAAAAAATATATGATACTTCAAAATCAATTAGTGAAATATCATATCAACTTGGATTTAAGTAACCATCTCATTTTACAAGATTTTTCAAACAAAGAGTTGGTAAAACGCCTTTCGAATATAGGTCATTGAATTAGTCAATTTTATAAAAAATGCAACTATCCTAACTCACTAATAGACAACAAAAAAGGCGACATTTCTGTCGCCTTGTGCACTCTTGCTCCCTCTCCTGGGCTCGAACCAGGGACCCCATGATTAACAGATTTTTAAGGGTCATAATGATATGTTACCATACAGGGTTTAAACACTGATTTGGTAGAAATCAAATACTAATTAGTTTGTTTTGTCCGACTTTGTCCACCTTTGTCTGATATTCTTGGCGGGATTCTTGGCAGAAATTCTGTATTTTAGTTATCATCTAAAATAAAAATATGGAAATCAAACAAAATCCATTTTCAATCTACGATTTCTTAGGTTATTTAATTCCTGGCACTACACTTATATATGGGCTAATTTTTGTTTCCTCAAATTATGATGTTAAAACATTCTACGATGAAATATCTTGTTACGAAAGTTTAACAGCTTCAGTACCTTTTATTATTCTTTCATACATAACTGGGCACTTAATAAGTTTTATTTCTTCGTATACAATTGAAAAATACGCCATTTGGAATTATGGTTATCCATCAAAATTTCTCTTTGGATGCAAGCCCCCAAAGTACTTTTTAGCGAATCAAACAAAAACAATAAAGTTTATTAGAATCTTATTAGCCTTAGCATTATTTCCAATTACGATAATAGACTATATATTAGGTAAACACTTTGGATTCAACTATTGGAATAATCGAACATTGGATGATTTTTCTATTTCATTTATTAAAGCAAAAAGTGAACAAGCATATAACAAATTATCTAAAAATTCTACCATGAAGAAAATGACAATCAATCCGGATGATGTCGATTTCTTTACCATTATGCATCACTACACTTTTGAGCGAACCAAATCTCATAATCCAAAATTTCAAAATTATGTTGCTCTATATGGATTTCTACGATGCGTTTCCTTTTTATTTGTTGTCTTTTTTTGGGTAAACTTATATACATTCACATTACAAGGCTTTTCAATTGAAAGCATAAGTTGGAAGAAAACTAGTGTTATGATTATTTTACCATATTTATTCTTTTTATCCTTTTTAAAATTTTATAAAAGATATTCACTCGAAACATTAATGGCAATGACAACACTTGATGTTGAATATGGGAAAACATCAGAATAAACAACTATTAATCTCCTTTGACTGCTCCACCGTTAACTGGCCGACATAGTGTTGAGTTACCACTGTAGTGGCGTGACCCAAGTGCTCAGCAATATGGTTTATTGAACGTCCATTACGGTTCAAAGTGGTAGCATACGAATCCCGCGCAATATCTAACACAAGGTTTAAGGAGAGGTCTAATTTTTGAGTAACATACTTCAACTCCTTATTAATTTCACCGCACAGCTTATGTGACTTATTTGACAAAGTCGTATCGGAATATCCATCCTTCATCTTACCGATAATGAAAGGACTATCCTTAACACCAATCTTGTCTAACACCTCCTGTAGTTTGTCTGTAATTGGAGCAACGATGGGTTTAATATTACTTCGTCTCGTAGTCTTAGTTTTGGTCCTGTAGAACCTAAAACTACCTCCTTTGATATGGTCCCATCTCATCGCCAATAGGTCCACAAAATTGATTCCATTACACCGGTACAAGAACAACCAAATGTCACGTGCCCATTCCTGTTCCTTCGTTTCAAACTCTGTTAATTCCGCAATTGCTTGTATTTCCTCCGCTCTTAATACAACCTTCGAAGGGAAATAGGTTTTGATACCATAACCTCCTGCTCCAAATGGATATTCATAGTCCTGAGGAATAAACTTGGTGATGTTTCTGTGGTAATTGATAACCGTACGAATATCAGTCATGTAACCTGAAATGGTTGCTGGTGAACCGCCTCGTTTAGTAACCTCATGTTCAAAATCATGTAAAAATTTAACGGTAATGTCCTTGTAGGTTAACCCTGGCTTGAACTTCTCCAACTGGTTTCTTGCGGTCTTCATTCTGTTTTTCGAAGCAGGTTTTAATCTCTTATTCTCTCTGAAATATTCCGCCATTTCGAAATAGGTCATTTGTGTTGGTGTAATCTTAGTGACCGGTTCAACTACCTCCTCCTTAAAAAACTCCTCTCTAAACTGTTGTCTATCAAATGGTATTACTTTTGTGAATACCTTCTCCGCCTTATCTAAAAACTCATCACATCTTTGACGGTATTCCTTACTCTTATCATCCAACGAACGCTTAACAAAAACGTGGTTATACTGTTGTTCCGTCAGCTTATCAACATTCAAGTATAAGACTTCCCCTTGGTGTTGAACAATGACAGAAAGATTAAATCTCCCATGTTTATCGGGTCTATTCCCTCTCTTATCTAATCTAATATTAATTGTTGCCATAGCGTACTTTTCTATTTAATGTTGGTAATGGGGGTAAGTCCATAGTTGTTCTTACTCCTGATTTAATCCATTGGTCAAGTTCATCTCTGTCGAATCGAGGTGAACGACCAATCCTTGAAAATGGTATCTTCCCATCTTTCATCCATGCCCCCAATGTGGAACGTGATATATTAAGATAATCACATGTCATCTTAACGGTTAGGTACTTAGTGTAGTCGTAAATGAAGTTTCTCATGATAGTTTGTTGAAAAACGGCGCCAAATTTAACTGCCGAAAATATATGGGCAGCATTTATATAATTTACTTTTTGCCAATGTTTAATTTATTTTTTCTCTTTCGTTCCAAAGTATTCAACATTCTTGAGGGAACGAAGTGTCGGCCAATATTTGTATGCTCAACAGGTACATACATGAGTTGAACCGGTAACATCTTGTGACAGAAGTATCCACTTAGAAAAGGAGTATGAGAACCATCATAACTTATTCTTTTTGTGGGTAATAATAATTCAAATTTGTAATCCTTAAATAAGTCACCAGTCTCATGATAATTTAAAATTTGAACATTCATAACCATCGCAAAAGGAATACCTATCATAAATAATCGTTTGAATACATCATTCTTACGTGAAAATGGGGGATTAGAGATTATATAATCACATTCCGGTGCCATCAACTCAAAAAAGTCAAAACCATCCTTAATATGTGAGTGAATCACTCTATGTCCCTCTTGTTTCAAGTGGATAACAAATTCACTTTCGGAGGTATCGAATGGACACCAAACAGTTGATTCCTTCTTTACATAAGGTAGAATCAGCTCAACTAAAATTGGAGGGGTATAGTACTCATCATTTACTTGATGGTTAATTTGACCGAGATAACGTTTCATATTAATTTGATGTTCTAAATAATATTGTTTGGGGGGATTTTATTATGCTACTAATTCATATACCATTTCGGCTTCAATTTGATTCAATGCCCGAGGTTCAAACTCCTGTAAACTCTCTGCCAAAATACGTTTCGAAGTTTCAACATTTTTCTCATAAAGCTCAACTCCGCAGAAACGATACCCCATCATCAAGGCGGTTCTGCCACAACTTGCCCCACCTAAGAACGGGTCAAACACTAAAGGTTTGTAATCCACAGTTGGTTTGGGACAAAACGTTGATAAAAAAATAGCCGGTAACATTTGGGAAAAGGTTGCAGGATGATAATGCTCTCCCTTTACATGTTTAATTCTCGCTGAGTTTGTTTGGACGGTGACAATATCATGTAACTCATTTTCACTCAAAACTGTGCGCAACTGTTTGTAGAAGTTGGGAACGAAGTAATTAACACCATCCCAACCGTAATCCTTACAACCACGTGAAATTTTATAATTAATATCATCTTTTTTGACCCGAAATCTGTCAAAGTAATAATTTTTAGATTTTGCGAAGTGAAGAACTACCTCATAACTAGGTTGAAATCTATGATTTTGATTAGAAATCGGCTTGTTGGCATCTTTTTTCCAAATAATTCGGTCAACATAAAACATACCTCTCTTTACCATCTCAATAACAACATGTTCAATCACGGCCAAACATCGACCTTTATCATAGGTTTCACCAAGATTCACGAACATACTACCTGACTCCTTCAAATGATTATAAGGTGTCATCAAACTATCGACAAGTCTTTCAGCATACAATTGAGGTGTTTTTTCCCATCCCATCTCATTTGGGTCATCGCCGTACTTACGTAACTTGTAATAAACTGGAGATGTGAATACTACGTCGATTTCCATATTCTCAGGCAAAGTAACATCCTCAATGTTCCCATGAATTACCTCATAATTCTCTGTCTTGATTGGATAAAGTTCGATTTCAGTAAATCCTTCATTCTTTTTAAAATTGAATTCTACAACTAATTGATACGCCTTATCAATCTTGTAATTTCCTTCTTCTAAACCTGACATAATACCAAAATTGTTACCGGGGTTCTCATCTTCGAACCTTTTGACTTCCATCAATTTTCGTAAGGAAGAAGCCTTAATTGGTAAGTCAAGAAGATGACAGGTAAGTTCATAACGGTCCTTGCCCGCTAATCCAAAATTTTCATCGTCCTCGATTGCCTCCATACCAAGCCACGATTTTCTTTTCTTGCCCTGCGACTTACCAATTACTCCTAAAGTGTGTTCAGCGTATGTAGCCATCTCCATGTATGACATCTTAGAACGTTGATTACTTGTCATTCTTACCCGAATTACATCTTTGTCTAGGGTATCAGAGTCAAGACATTTTAGTGTCGGCATACCTAATTTCTTGGCAACCTCATACCGAAGAACTCCATCTGTGATATAGAAAATACCATCAACCAAATTTCCTAATACTGGCATTAGTTGTTTATACTTTTCCATAGTGTATTCAATGTGGTCCATCTTCTTTGGCTTGATGATTGATAATACTTCAGGGTGAATTCGAATATCCTCCATCGGTAATACAAAAACTTGAGATGCGTGCTTCAATAAATTATACTCTTTCATTTTCTGTTTGCTTATATGTAAGTCTTTAATTTTTACTTACAAAGATGATAAAAAAATAGGGCGCTAAACTAGACTTGAAGTCTACTTCAAGTCGTCTTGACCTTTCATGGCGCCGGCCATTATCAATCCACCCACTCCCGAGTTAATTGATGATTACAATTTACTTAATTTCTACATGTTTAACTTATTAAAAGACTTACATTGTGAATAAAAAAAACCACTAACTATATAACTCATGATACTTAGAATACGCAAGGTTTTGGATTTGGATTGCTGCGTCCTTCAACATTTCGCTATCATTTTTACCATCTAAAAAACTATCTTCTCTTCCCAATGACTTAGTGAATACCTTTACCTTCTTGTCATTATCATCAAGCCAGAATCCTCTAACAGACAGATACGGTATTTTGCTCACAGGGTGAACGTTCTTTATAACATGAAACTCCGGTTGAATTACTAATCGTAGTCTCTTCAATTGAAGACTCATTTGGTAAAACTTGGTATGGAACTCATGAAACTGACCACCTTGGTTCGACTCACAGACATTATGTGTGTAATAGTCTAACATATTTTGCTTCAATCGAGTCAACTTTGTCCACCTACTCATGTCGCTTGTATCGTTATATATCTCGTCTTTGAAATTATCTTCCAATATAAACTCAACTACTTTCTTAGCAGGGGGAATCGATTTTAAGGCCGGAAATTCGTCAAAGAATTTATCAGTCATCTCTTTGTTTAACTTATTATTGGTTGCCTTGGGCATTAACAACAATAGTAAAAGTGCTTGCTGGTAATTACCCTCATACCCATTCATGGCATCCAGCGCATGCTGAACAATTTCGTTACCGTAAGTAAGAACCTCCTGAATGAATGACATATATAATTTGCCTGTTTGGTTTGACAAAGGTAAGAACAATGTTGTACTTTCAAAAAAACTTACAAATATATTTTAAATTATTTTTCTTCCTTTAATTTAAAGGAAGCTGAAATATGCCTTCATTCAATAGAATCGTTGATTTCGTCTATAATATTTTTTATGTCATGAAGGTCTGTATCCATGTGTTTTATGATTGTTCCCCGGTGAATTCCTGAATGTTTAGATATACTTGACTTGGAAATGGGGATACCTTTGGCTTCCATCTCCTTAATTGCTGCCCTAATTTTTAGCTTAGTTTCGTTCTCTTTTAAAACCCCTCTAATCTTACCCGAGACTTTACGTTTGTTGAATGTTGCATCACAATCCTTATTATAATGAATACGTTTAAGGACCGGTTTAACCTTTGAGTTCCCAAGAAATGTTGCACCATGGTATATGGTTTCAAATAAACCCATCAGTTCACGTAGCTCCATCTTCTTATTTCCGGTATATTCCTCATTCACATGGTAGAGATATGAAAGGAGCAAATGTTTATCGGCAGAAGGATTTAGAAACATTAACTTGTGAGTCATATTAGTAAACGTCTTATGTTTCAATCCATCCTTAATAAGATACTGGAACCTTATCTCAACGTAATTGACTTCATTGTAATCTACTACCGGGTTCTCCACAATTACTGGAGTTTCCAGTATCAATTGCTCTAAAACTTCTTTGATTGGGATGGGTATAAATGGTTCTTGGGGTGCACAATGGATACGTATCATACCTCCATTAGATATTTTGTCTTCCAACCGGCAGTTATCAATCTTCTTCTTGCTCTTTTTAAATAATGCCACTGGCACCTCTAATTCATTCTCGTAGTTAAAGAATAAATCAGGGTCAGAAGAAATAAACATGGCACGTGCAATACCACCAGCATTGGTATCAATCTTTTCATTAACCAATATGTTATCAATAATGTATTGCCGAGCAATTAGGAAGTCATTCTCATTCTTAAGTAGATTAGATACCTTAAAGAAGATAGAAATACCTCCACCGCTACATGATATACATATAAGAGAAGCTAGGTGACCATATTCGAGTATGAACCGGTCTTTTAGTTTTTGAGAATTCGGATAGTCATCAATATCAAAGTAGATGTACGATGATGGTACAATTAGATTATAGTCCGATTCTTTTAGGTTACGAATCTTAACCAAACAATTGGGTGTAATGTAAGGTAAATAACTCTTAGGGGTTGAGTAATCCATACTGGTCCTTCTAAGTTCTCGAACCTTTTCGATTTTAAACTTCTCAGGATTATTCTTTATCAACCTTACCAATATAGGTAAGTCGATATGTCTTTTTGGGTAAATGCTTTTAATACCACCATTGAAATAAGAAAACATGTAAATAAAAATCCCCCATTAGTTCACCGGTAGTGGACGGTTACTTTAATGAGGGGGGTAATCAAATCTTTATGGTATCAATCAGCTCCACTACTAACTAATTCTTACCGTATTAATAAATATATCGAAAATGGATTAAAAAGGGAAGGCTTCAATGCTAAGGAATTGCTAAGAAATCCAACCCCACTTCCTGTAATTTAAAGGAGGTTTTTGTCGTAAAGGAAGTAGGTGTAACTTCCAACAGGTGAAAAAATTGAAATTTGGAATGTTGGTATCACCAGCCACAATTCAAGGTCTATTTTAGAATAGATTTCGCCGTAAATTGGTATGGTGGGAATTGACCCATGTTCGAAACTCAAACCATTTTAGAAAAAATGACAGAAAATGACATTTCCTCGGAGGAATATTCACCGGCAGAAGGTACAATTACTTCCCTTTCCCAACTAACCAAAGAACAATTTCATGACCTGATGTCAAGTGACCATCCTGCGGCAAAGAATTACCGAGATTATTCAATGAAAGAGTTCAAGTTCAGAATGAAATCATATCATTCCTTGAATGAGTTCTTCAATCGATATAAAAACGTCTCAAATTAAAACTGTCTCAAAAAAACCTTGAAAAAGATGCCGCACCGGTCAAAATACTGCTCTAACTTTGGCTAAAAGCATAAAATGAAACAAAAAACCAAAGTTGTGGTGTTCAGTAGGGTCAGCACCCAAATCCAAGACACACTTCGCCAGACTGAAGAACTAAAGGAATACGCTGAAAGAATGAACTATCAAGTCTTAAATGTATTTGAGGAAACTATCTCCGGCACAAAAAAGACATCTGAAAGACCAGTTCTTCAATCCATGTTAACCTACATAGAAAACAATCCCGTTCAGAAAATCTTAATTTGGGAACTTAGTCGTATCGGCAGAAATTCTCTTGAGGTCTTACAGATATTGAATCAATGTAATGCTATGAAGGTGTCTATATTCATCAAGAACTTTAACATAGAGACCTTGGATGATAAAGGCCATATCAACCCTATGACCCAGTTCATGTTGGAAATCATAAACACGTTAAACCAACTGGAGAGGAATAATATTGTTCAACGATTACGCTCCGGTTTTGAGCAGTACCGTAAGACTAATCCTATCGGGAGAAAGGTAGGTTCGTTTCAAACAGAAGAGGAATTACTCAGCAAGTACCCACAGGTACTAAAGTATCTGAAAAAAGGGTTATCAATCCGCCAAGTATCAGGACTAACAAACAATACATCAACCAACACCATATTGAAAGTTAAAAAGACAGCAATCAAAAGAGGAATCCTGACGGTCTAAACTGTTGCTCATCTAAAAATGAAGATACCGGGACCACGTTTCCAATTTAATCATCCCGGTAACAAGTTTGATTTTTTACATGCAGTGAATTCACCAAAAAACTCACCAGTAAATCTCAAAGAGGTCATTCCATTTTATTGGCGATATGAATGCAAGCTGCTTTTTATGAAGTACCTCCAAAAATCTTTCAAAAGGCAAATAACGGTAAATGTATTTATGCTCTTGACAGAATTTATCTATGGCCGGACTATTTGTATCTAAAAGTCTAGTGTACATATTTTTAATATCAAGATTAAGTCTATTTGAGCTGTAATGTTTATTGGTATAATTCTTCATCCAACTGTCAAATTATGTTTATTTTGGCGTACTCAAACTTCTTAACCTTCAGCATAGAATTTGGAATGTGGTCAAAATCTCCATCGCAAGTCAAAAGAGTCGCATTGATAGTCTTAGCAGTTGCACCCTCAAACAGATGAAGACCCTTTAGAAGATTATTTAAAAACTACTCCTACAATCCCTGACGAAGTATTTGAGGCTTTGCCTAATATCATTAAAGAAGGTGCGAGGGCATTTACCGACAAACGTAAAAGAGATGTATTCTTTACTGGTGCTATTTCTATTCTTAGCGGTTGTTTACCAAACGTAACTGGTGTGTATTTTCAGGAAAGAGTTTTTCCTCACTTGTACACTTTCATCATTGCACCGGCAGCAAGTGGCAAAGGAGTATTGAAAAATGCAAAGCGATTAGCGGACAAGTACCATCAGAAGATATTGCAGCAAAGCAGGGATGCTCAAAAAGTACATGAGAATGAAATGGCAGATTTTAAACAGTTGGAACGTACCAAGAGCAAAGGAGAGCCAGCACCCGAAAAACCTGAAAAGCCACCTTTCAAAATAGTATTCATTCCAGCCGATTGCAGTAAGGCAAGAATGATAGAACACTTAAAAGCCAATGACGGCAAAGGCATTATTTGCGAAACAGAAGCCGATACAATGAGTGGAGCAAAAAAACAGGATTGGGGCGATTATTCAACCATTCTAAGAACTGCATTTCACCACGAAACAGTATCAAGTACCCGAAAAACAGATAACCAATACGATGAAATAAACGACCCATGTTTGGCGGTGGCCTTAACAGGCACACCTGCACAAGCTCCCAGGTTATTATCATCCGCAGAAGATGGTTTGTTTAGCCGTTTCTTATTCTATGCTTATAAAAATAAAATTGAATGGCAAGACCCATCACCGCAGAGCAACACCATTGTTTTTAACGACCACTTTGAGGCACTTTCTGAACAGGTTTTAGGCTTGATAAGCCTAATGGAACAATCACACACTACAATTGAATTACCCCCCTCACAATGGCTCACAATCAATACAGAATTTCCTTTAATGCTTTCAGAGGTTGTTACTTTCACCAGTGAAGATGCAGCAGGGGTAGTTTATCGTATGGGTTTAATTTTCTTTAGGCTTTGCATGATACTATCAGCATTAAGAAAGTTTGAAAACGGAGAAATGACCGCTACAATTATTTGTACCGATGAAGATTTTAATACAGTCTTACTAATAGTTCAAACCTACTTAGAGCATAGTTTACTAATGTTCAATAACCTACCCAAGCAAAATGAAACCATGCAGTTTCATTCAGGCGATGGCAAACGCAAATTCTTTGAGGCTTTGCCCCAAGAATTTACAAGGAAGGAAGCAACCGAAATAGGCACTAAGTTTAAGCTATCTGCCAGAACGGTTGATGATGTGCTAAAATCTGCAACCGGGTACACCCTTACCAAAATCAAAGCAGGTTCATACCAACGCATTTGAAACTGTTCCTTCGGGGGTTTTTTTTGCCCCACCAGTTCAAACCCTTCTACACATTGCAGAGTTTGCAGACTTTGAAGACTTTGCAAGTTTTGCAGGTTGGGGGTACAACCTTTCATATTTCTGCTTATATTTGACGCAATGAAATTTTTTGCCTTCATAATGAGCATTTACCTTTTGGTGCTGTCATGCCTTCCATGCATTGACAGGCAGGAGCGTAATGTAATGGCTGAGCAAAAGATTTCTGCTACTACTCAGCAACAACAACACCAAACTGGTGACGAAGCCTGTACTCCCTTCTGTACTTGTTCCCACTGTCCTGCATCGGCTTTTTCTCAGCCTTTGGCATTGTACAAAATGCCTAAAATGCTATTTCAATCTGTGAAGTTTCATTACGAAATAGTGTTTAACTCCTACGACTTCCATTCTGTTTGGCAACCGCCTAAGATAGGTTAATCTACAAATCACAACATTTCGTTTCCTTAATGCTATTCATCAGGCTTTATAGTTTGATGTAATTCATTTTACGTTGTGGTATGCTTCCCGGTTTATAGCCGTGATTAATCATATAAATCAAAAACAAATTGTCCATTAAAAGCAAAAAGAAAAAGCGTAAACCGCTTACTCTATTGCAGGTATTCAAAGCGGTAGGGATAGCGATAATATGCATCTTGATGTTGTTCGCTATTGCTGCATGGATTAACCAATACATAAAATTCATAAACAAATAAAATTTTCAATGTTTCAAAAAATAATTCAGTTCTCAATAAAAAACAAACTTGTAGTGGGGGCTTTTACATTGGCTCTCATTATTTGGGGCGTTATATCCGCTATGCGGTTACCAATTGATGCCGTGCCCGACATCACAAACAACCAGGTACAGATAATTACACAAGCTCCAACATTAGGTGCTCAGGAGGTAGAGCAGTTTATTACCACACCTATTGAGTTGGCAATGGCAAATATTCCCAATGTAATTGAAAAGCGGAGCATTAGCCGTAGTGGTATATCCGTAATCACAATTGTTTTTAAAGACAATGCTGATGTCTATTGGGCAAGGCAGCAAATAAGTGAACGACTTAAAGAAGCCGAAGCACAAATTCCGCAAGGATTGGGTGAGCCCACTTTGGGGCCTATTACTACGGGATTGGGTGAAATATATCAATATATCATTCATGCCAAAAAAGGCTTTGAAAACAAATACACCGCTACTGATTTGCGTACCATGCAGGATTGGATTGTGCGGAGGCAATTGGCAGGTACAGAAGGTTTGGCAGAAGTAAGCGGTTGGGGTGGTTATGTAAAGCAATATGAAATTGCTTTGGATAACGACAAGCTCAATGCAATGAATATTACCATACCTGAAATTTACAAAGCATTAGAGAGTAACAATGAAAACACCGGGGGCAGCTACATAGAACAACGCAGCAATGCTTATTTCATTCGTGGTTTGGGACTGGTAAAGTCATTAAGTGATATTGAAAAAATAGTTGTAAAAAACGTAAACGGCATTCCTGTATTAATCCGGGACGTGGCAACGGTACAGTTTGGCAGTGCAACACGGTACGGTGCAGTTACAAGAAACGGTGAAGGCGAAGTAGTGGCAGGTATTACCCTGATGCTGAAAGGAGAAAACTTTGCACAGGTAATTACAAATGTTAAACAGCGAATGGCACAAATACAAAAATCATTGCCCGAAGGTGTAGTAATAGAACCATTTATTGACCGCACAGAATTAGTAAACAGGGCTATGGGCACGGTAGAAAAGAATTTGATTGAAGGAGGACTGATTGTAGTGTTTGTATTGGTGTTGCTGTTAGGAAATTTTAGGGCAGGGCTGATAGTAGCTTCTGTTATTCCCTTAGCGATGCTCTTTGCCATTATTTTAATGAATTTGTTTGGTGTAAGTGGCAACCTGATGAGTTTGGGAGCTATTGATTTTGGGCTTATTGTAGATGGTGCGGTAATTATTGTAGAAGCAATTGTACACCGCATTTACATGAGTAAACATCATCATGTCGATTTGCAAAAACTTACACAGCCGCAAATGGATGAAGAAGTATTTCAGGCCGCATCCAAAATCCGAAATAGTGCTGCCTTTGGCGAAATAATCATCTTGATTGTTTACCTGCCCCTTTTTGCCTTAGTTGGTATTGAAGGCAAAATGTTTAGGCCAATGGCACAAACAGTTGCCTTTGCTATTTTAGGGGCATTTATTCTTTCATTGACTTATGTGCCAATGATGAGTGCATTGTTCCTCAGTAAAAAGGCAACACATAAACGCAATATATCAGATAAAATAATTGATTCCTTGCAACAACTTTACATACCATTACTCAATTGGGCTTTGCATTGGAAAAAAACAATTGTGGCTGCTATGGTAGTATTATTTGCCGGCAGCTTAATCCTGTTCAACAGCTTAGGCGGTGAGTTTATCCCGACATTGGAAGAAGGCGACCTTTCCGTTGAAATAAGCATGGCACAAGGCACATCATTAACGCAGGTAGTAGAAACATTTGGCAAGGCGGAGAAAATTTTAAAGGATAAGTTTCCTGAAATAAAACAGGCGGTAACAAGAATAGGGAGTTCTGAAATTCCAACCGACCCGATGCCGATAGAAAGAGCCGATATGATGCTTTCCATGAAGCCTAAAGAAGAATGGACATCTGCACATACCAGGGAAGAAATGATGGAAAAAATGGAAGAAGCACTAAGCATTTTACCCGGTGTAAATTTTGAAATTACACAACCAATGCAGATGCGGTTTAATGAATTAATTACAGGTATCAAACAGGATGTGGCAATAAAAATCTATGGTGAAGATTTGGAAATACTGAATGCTCAGGCAAATAAAATAGCAGGTTTGATAAAAAATGTAAAAGGAGTAAGTGAACCTTTTGTAGAAAAAATAAGCGGCTTGCCACAAATACAAGTGGAGTATAACCGTGATAAAATTGCACAATACGGATTAAACATCAGTGATGTAAACATGGTGCTGAAAACTGCTTTTGCAGGAAATGTGGCAGGTGTTGTGTTTGAAGGAGATAAACGGTTTGACATGGTAGTACGGTTGCAAAAAGATTTGCGGAAAGACTTCAGCAATATTGAAAACCTTTATGTGCCATTGCCATCAGGCAACAAAGTGCCTATTAACCAGGTAGCAAATATTTCATTCAAAACAGCCCCTGCACAAATAAGTCATGAGGATGGGCAGCGTAGAACTTTTGTAGGTTTCAATGTTCATGGCAGAGATGTTGAAAGCACGGTAGAAGAAATACAACCCATATTAGATGAAAAACTAAAACTACCTTCAGGTTATTACTATACCTATGGTGGTCAGTTTCAAAACCTGAAAGAAGCAAAGGCAAGGTTAGGTATTGCAGTGCCGGTAGCATTATTACTCATTTTAGTATTGCTCTACTTTACTTTCAACAGTGTAAAACAATCATTCCTGATTTTTACCGCAGTTCCATTATCCGCCATTGGTGGCATCATTGCTTTGTGGCTAAGAGGTATGCCATTCAGTATTTCGGCAGGTGTTGGTTTTATAGCTTTGTTTGGTGTAGCAGTATTAAATGGCATTGTATTGATTGGTTACTTCAACCAGTTAAAAGACGAAGGCATTACCGATATATATGAAAGGGTAAGAAAAGGTACAGCCATAAGGCTGCGTCCTGTAATTATGACGGCAGCAGTTGCATCATTAGGGTTTTTACCAATGGCACTTTCCACAGGTGCAGGTGGTGAAGTGCAAAAGCCATTAGCCACCGTAGTTATTGGCGGTTTAATTACAGCTACGCTTTTCACCTTGCTTGTACTTCCTGCACTCTACATTTTATTCAACACTAAAATTAATTTCAAACTAAATAAAATGAAAAAAACAAAACTCCCCGGCAATACAGCGGCTGTGTTGTTGCTGTTTACATTCATCAGTTTGTTTGCAGAAAAATCTTATGCACAAAGCAATCAAAAAACTTTACAGGAATGTATTGATATAGCTTTAAAAAATAACCTGCAAATAAAGGGAGCCGACCTATACATTCGGCAATCTCAGGTACTGCAAAAAACAGGTTTTAATCCTGATAAAACAAACCTGCAATTAGTGCAAGACCCAACAAGTGGCGGCAATATTGATAACAGCATAGGCATTACTCAAACCATTGCTTTCCCTACTGTGTATGCTAATCAAAATAAACTACTGAAACAGGAAACATTATTAGCACAAAAATCAAAATTGCTATCACAGAATGAAATAATAAAAGAAGTAACCGAAGCCTATTACAATTTGGTTTATAGTTCACAAAAAATAAAGCTGTTGCAACAGCAGGATAGTATTTACAGCAACTTTCTCAAACGGGCTACCCTTCGCTATAATACAGGTGAAACAAACCAGTTGGAGAAAATGCAAGCCGAAAGCAGATACAAAGAAAACCAATTGCAGTTAAAGCAAGCCAATACAACATTAAGCAGTTATCAATTGGTATTGCAGAAATGGCTGAATACATCCGAACCGGTAATGCCAAAAGAAAATGAATTACCCAAGATGCCGGATGATTACAAGTTTGACACGGCTGCAATAAAATCAAATCCGCTGATAGAGTATTATAATCAACGGCTGAATGTAAGTACATCACAAATAAATTTGGAGAAAAGCAAGCTACTTCCTGATTTGAATGTGGGCTATTATCATCAGGCTATTATCAAAGGGTTTGACCCAGCAAAAATTAACCGTAATTATTTCCCTGGTACAAGGATAGCAGGATTTCAGGTAGGTATTGGAGTGCCGTTATTCTTTGGTTCACAAAAAGCAAAAATAAAAGCTGCCAAAATTAATAATACGTTGATTGAAACAGAACGGCAGCAAACCTTGCTATACATGCAAAGTAGTTATGCAGTGCAATACAACGAATACCTGAAAGCAAAAGAAGGTTTGCAGTATTACGAAACCACAGGTTTAAAACAGGCAGACGATATTATCAGGATTTCAAACACAGCATATACCAAAGGCGAAATTGGGTATATGGAGTACATCCAAAACCTGCAAACCGCTATCAATACCCGGCTGCAATACACTGATGCAGTAAACCAGTTCAATCAGTCCATCATATTGTTAAACTACTTAAAAGGAAATAAATAAAATGAAGTCAATAAATATAAAATCAATCATAGCATTTGCACTCTTTGTAGTTGCAATCGGTTTTACATCCTGCAAATCGGGCAATAAAACGGAAACAAAAGAAACAACTAAAGTTGAGGAAACCCATTCAGAAACCATAGAAGTTTCGGAGGAGCAAATGAAAGCCGTAGGCATTGAGTTAGGTACAATAGAAATGAAAAATCTAAACAGTGTGGTAAAGTCAAGCGGACAATTGGAAGTGCCCCCACAAAATAAAGCCGATGTAAATTCATTGGTGTCCGGCATCATTAAAAAAATATTAGTGTTGGAAGGCAACTATGTTCGCCAGGGGCAAACAGTAGCAATATTAGAAAACACAGACATTGTGAAGTTGCAGCAGGACTACCTCATGCTGAAAAAAGAATTTGTTTATTCTGAACAGGAGTACCAACGCCAAAAGGAACTGAATACCAAAAGTGCAGGTACAGGAAAAGTGTTTCAACAGGCAGCATCCAAATATGAAACGGATAAAGCAAGGCTGAAAGGGATAGAAACACAATTACAGCAATTAAACATCAGTCCTGCATCTGTAGCAAACGGGAATTTTGTAAATCAAATTCCCATCACTGCACCTATCAGTGGTGTAATAGGGCATATTCCCATAAAAACAGGCAGCTATATTGATATGCAAACCTCCTTAATGGATATTGTAGATAACTCACAAGTTCATTGTGATTTGCAGGTGTATGAAAAGGATTTGTTTAAAGTAAAGAATGGGCAGACAGTAGAGTTCATTCTATCCAATCAGAACAATAAGCAAATAACAGGTACTATTTACGGTATCAATCAATCTTTTGAAAATGAAAACAAATCGGTAATTGTACATTCCAAAATCAACAATACAGGCGGCATCAAATTGTTACCGGGTATGTATGTATCTGCATTGATTAATGTAGGTAATCAAACAGTGCAGGCAGTTCCTGTTGATGCAGTGGTAAGTGCAGAAGGCAAGCAATATATTTTTATGGTTGTGGATGAGGAAAGCGAAGGTAAAGAGAAGGCTGAAAAAAAGGAAGCAGGGGAAAAGTCAGAAAAGAATACAGAAGCCAAAGCTGAAAAGCATATTCAGTTTAAAAAGATAGAAGTAACCACAGGTGTAACAGAATTGGGCTACATAGAAATTACGCCATTGGAAGAAATACCGAAAGGTGCAAGGATTGCAACCAAAGGTGCATTTTATGTATTATCAAAAACCAGTGGTGGTAAAGAGGAAGAATAATAATAACTAAATCAATTTTCATAAAATGATAAATACAGCCCCAAATCATAAGCATACTTACGATGAACAAGGCAGGATGACCTGCTGCACATTAGAAGAAAAAATCTATACCGAAGCAGGTGCAGAACAACTGCTGCATAAAAAGAAAACCATTGATAGTGGACAAGATAAAGTCCAATTGCAAGCTCATAGTAGTGTATGGAAACAATACCTGCCAGCCATTATCAGTTTCGTTATGTTGCTCATTGGCATTGCGTTGGATAATTATTTCAAACCCTCATTCTTTACAAACTATGTACGCCTTGCATGGTATGCTATTGCATACCTACCTGTTGGTTTACCGGTAATAAAAGAAGGATGGGAAGCCAGTCTTAAAAAAGAGTTCTTCACCGAGTTTACATTAATGGTATTGGCCACTATGGGGGCTTTTGCCATCGGTCAATATCCCGAAGGTGTTGCGGTAATGTTATTCTATGCCGTTGGTGAATTGTTTCAGAAGGCAGCAGTTAATAAAGCAAAAAACAATATCAAAGCCTTATTAGATGTCCGTCCATCTTCTGCCAGCGTTTTAAGGAATAATAAATACGAAGAAATAAAACCCGAAGAAGTAGAAATAGGCGAAACCATACAAATTAAAGCAGGCGAAAAAATTCCGTTAGATGGTGAAATGTTAAGTGAGGGCAGCAGCTTCAATACCGCAGCACTTACAGGAGAAAGCAAACCAAAATCTATTTATAAAGGAGCACAGGTATTGGCAGGTATGCTAAACCTTGATAAAGTAATTGAACTGAAAGTAACCAAAAAATTTGCCGATAGTTCCCTTGCACGGATTTTGGAAATGGTGCAAAATGCTACTGCAAGAAAGGCAAAAACAGAATTGCTGATAAGAAAATTTGCCAAAATCTATACACCTATCGTTTTCTTTTTGGCAGTAGCATTGGTGGTGGTTCCCTACTTTGTTCTAAGCAATTATGTGTTTAATGATTGGCTGTACAGGGCTTTAATTTTCTTAGTTATCAGTTGCCCTTGTGCATTGGTTATCTCTATTCCATTGGGCTATTTTGGCGGCATAGGTGCGGCTTCAAGAAATGGTATTTTGTTTAAAGGTTCTAATTATTTAGAGTTAATGACCAAAATAAATACCGTTGTGATGGACAAAACCGGCACACTAACGGCAGGTGTTTTTAAAGTGCAGGCAATTGTAACTAACGGAATGGACAAAACAGATTTCATAAAAACATTAGCTGCATTAGAAAGCAAATCAACACATCCTATTGCCAAAGCCATTGCCGAGTATGAAAAGAACGAAACACAAACTTACCAGGCGACAGAGATAGAAGAAATTTCAGGGCATGGCTTAAAGGGAAATGTGAACGGGAAAGAAGTATTGGCAGGTAATACAAAACTGCTAAAGAAATATAATATCACATACGATGCAGCTATTGACGAAATTATAGAAAGCATTGTAGTGGTAGCCATAGGCAACCAGTATACAGGTTATGTATTGATAGCCGATGAAGTAAAAGAGGATGCACAGGAAGCCATCAGGCAAATGCACCTGAACGGCATTAAACAAACCATAATGCTTAGTGGCGATAAAAATTCCATTACCCAAAAAGTAGCAAAACAAATTGGCATAGATACCGCCTTTGGCGATTTGCTACCAGAAAACAAAGTACAGAAAGTAGAAGAACTAAAACAGGACAAGACAAAAATCATTGCATTTGTAGGCGATGGCATCAACGATGCACCCGTATTGGCTTTAAGCGATGTGGGCATTGCAATGGGTGCAATGGGCAGCGATGCAGCCATAGAAACAGCCAATGTAGTGATACAAACAGACCAGCCTTTAAAGATTGTAACCGCCATTAAAATAGGCAAAGCCACCAGGAGCATTGTAATACAGAATATCATTTTAGCATTTGCAGTAAAAGCCATTGTATTGGTATTGGGTGCAGGTGGTTTAGCCACCATGTGGGAAGCCGTTTTTGCGGATGTTGGAGTGGCTTTATTAGCAATATTAAATGCGGTGCGAATACAACGGATGAAGTTTTAAATTTGCAATGTATATATTTAAATAAAGGAGGCTAATATTTGTAATATTATTGACTAACTGATAAAATAAAGATTGGCTTATGCAACAAACACTACAATTAAATATCATTCCATTTACAGCCCCCTTGCAGGAGGCTGAATTTGCTTTTTATACAACAAAGCATGAAGGATATTGCCCCATCCACAAAGACGACTGTTTAACATCTGAGTTTCCAAGAAACATTGCATTATTATAAACAAAATCAAACAAATTGATTAGTCGCTTCAACTCCATCTTCTTGTTACCGGTATATTCATTATTTACATGATATAGGTATGATAAGAGCAATTGTCTATCAGCATTTGGATTAAGAAACATTAACTTATGAATCATCCCTGTAAAGGTTTTATGTTTCAATCCATCTTTAATAAGATATTTAAATCGTATCTCCACAAATTTAACTTCCTTAAAATCTACGATTGGATTATCAACTTGAACAGGAGTTTCAAATATAAGTTGCTCCAGTACTTCTTTAATTGGAATGGGTATGAAGTGTTCTTGAGGTGCACAATAGATAGGTATTAAACCAGTAAGGGGATTTTTATCTTTCAACCGGCACTTTTTTTCTTTAGTTGTTACTGTCTTTTTAAATAATTCAACCGGAATATCTAATTCATTTTCATAGTTATAGAATAATTCAGGGTCAGAAGAAATAAACATAGCTCGAGCAATATCTTCTGCATTTGTATCATATTTCACATTAATCAATATATTATCTATTATATATTGACGAGCAACAAGAAAGTCATTCTCAGTCTTTAAAAGATTGGATACCTTAAAAATGATTGTAATACCACCGCTACTTGGAGAAATACAAATAAGGGATGCAAGATGTCCATATTCCAAAATGAACCGGTCTTTTAACTGCTGTGAGTTTGGATAGTCATCAATATCAAAGTAGAAGTATGAGGATAATGCAATCAGATTGTATTCCGCATCTTTAAGTTTGCGGACCCTAACCATACAATTAGGAGTTACATTAGGAAGAGTATCCTTAAGTGCCTTATATTTCTTGCCGTTCCTTCTTAGTTCTCGAATCTTTTCGATTTTAAGTTTCTCAGGATTTTTCTTTATCAACCTTACCAGTGTAGGTAAATCGATGTGTCTTTTTGGGTTAATGTTTTTAATACCACCATTGAAATAAGAAAACATGTAATTAAAAATCCCCCATTATTTCACCGGTAGTGGACGGTTACTTTAATGAGGGGGAGTACTCTAAATCTTTATGGTATAAATCAGCTCCACTACAAACTAATTTTTACCTTTTAAATAAATATATCGAAAATGAATAAAAAAGGGAAGGCTCCAATGCTAAGGAATTGCTAAGAAAACTAACCCCACTTCCTGTAATTTAAAGGTAGTTTTTATCGTACCGGCCATAGGTGGAACTTCCAATAGGTAACAAAATTGAAATTTGGGATGTTGGTATCACCAGCCACAATTTAGGGACTAAAATAGAACAGATTTCGCCGAAATTTAACGTGGTGGGAATTGACCCATGTTCGAAACTCAAACCATTTTAGAAAAAATGACAGAAAATGACATTTCCTCAGATGAATATTCACCGGCACCCGGTGTTATCACATCTTTATCTCAATTAACTAGAGAGCAATTTCTTGAATTGATTAGTTGCGACCATCCTGAAGCAAAAAAATACCGGAGGTACGCAAAGAAAGAATACCAATACCGGAACATGTCATACCAAGCATTGAATGACTTCTTAAATCATAACTCAAACACATAATATTAGAGTATACCTTGAAATGTGAAGCTCTCTCATGTAGAAATTGAACAAAAAATGCAGCATTCTAGCGTATTAAGGCATAATTTTAGGGTTATAACACCATAAGTCTAATATTATGAAAAAACTTAGTATTCTATATGTCCGTACCAGTTCGATAGACCAAAACTTAGATAGACAAAGAGTTCAAGGGGCTAACTACGACAAGGTTATAGAGGACAAAATCTCAGGAGCGATTGCATTATTTGAAAGACCCGGTGGAAAGGAACTATTCAAACTAATATCAATGGATTTGGTAGGTTCTGTATCCTTTTGGCAAATCGACCGATGCGGTCGTGACCTAAAAGGAATTGTAGATTTTCTACACTTTATGGTCGAGAGGAAAATACCAGTTCATTTTATTGAACAAGGGCTATCAACTTTAAACCAAGATGGAACAGAGAATCCAATCTCTAAGATGTGTATTGCCATGATGTCTGTAATTGCGGAAATGAATCGTAACATGATTAAGTCGGCACAGAAAGAAGGAATTGAACTGGCAAAACTGAAAGGCAACGTATTCTTAGGAAGAAAACACGGTACAAGTGAAGACCCGCTAAAATTCTTGTCCAAGTCAAAAAATAGACATGCAATGGAATTACTAAAGAAGAACTACAAATCTGTTGAAATTTCAAAGATTACAGGTCTTCATATCAATACGATTACCAAGGTCAAAAAATTGATGTTGATAATGTAAATGGTACAATCAAATTAAGTGGTTACCAAGACACAAAGGACATTTGTACATTTCCCGGTAAAATGAAAGATAAACAGGGTCCCCTTACGGAGCCCCTGCGGGAGGTCCTGGAGGAAGTCCCTAAACCGGCCCCCCCTTATATATGAAATACCTTCGTTTTTAAACTCGGTTCAATTCCTCGTTTAAAATCCGGACCAAATTTTAGCCAAAATTGGAAATGTCTACCCCTAAAAACCTTACGAATACCTTTTAAGGTGAAATCCCATTTTAAAAATTTTGGCAATTTTTCCGGTATTTATGGTAAAGGACATTTATGAAAAATACCATGACGTCAAAGACTATTTCGAAGAAAATCATTCTCTCAGAATCCCAGTTTGAACGCCTATCTCAGAACATAATAAACGAATTGAAAGTAAAGAATACACTGAAATGAGATTACAAGGATTTACTCAGATAGAAGACAATTTTGACAATGAGAATTTATCAAAACTAAAGGTCTTAAACGTAACATTTACCAATCCTGATGCCTCGCAAACAATTGGAAACCTTGGTCTTCTAAAGGAGGTTAGATTCTATGAAGGGTTGTTCTACAAAGTATTAGAAGAACTAAAACTGGAAGAAAGTGACATGGTTGCAATTACGAGTACCTCGTTGAAAGAACTTATTTTTAATCTGTCCATAATTTCAGCAATCCCACAACAATACATTGAATTTGTTAATGGAAACATGTTCTATACCGGTCCATTGAGAAGAAACATTCATCTGCGAGACGAAGACTTCGAATTCAATCTCGAAGACTACGATTTAGAGGAACTGGATGATTTAGATAATTAGATTTACTTCTTTTAAGTTAGATGAAGTCAGCAATGCATGTCGTACTTCAATTTTCAACACCTAATTTTTCGTGAATTTACAACCCTACATCACAAGGATTAGTAGAAATTAGGTCTATCGAATCATATGGAGGTTTTAATATTGGATTTGTGGTTTGAGGTCAGTAGAGTTCTTTGCGGGATAAGTTGTTAATTTCCGTCATAGGAAGAGGTCTTAAACTTCCTCCAATTTAAAGGATGATTTCTCACTTTCAAAAGGTAAAATCACTTTGATTATAACCAACTCTTGGCACATTCTTAGGACAAAACGAAAAATATCAGTTACTTATTTTTAAACGGAAACTCAACACTCAAATACTCCCAGCTCAATTTTATCTTGCCCTCGTTAGTATTGATGGGTAATACTTGGTAAGTGAGTGCTTCAACTGATTTGTCGCCTTTGAAGGGTTTTACCTTGATTCGTATAATGTCATTTTCTTCTTTATAATCATCTGCTAAGTGCATATCCCATGTTTTACTCAAAATCAAAGTCCACGTTTCTTTACCTGGAATAGTAAAAAATCCATATTTACCTTTTGGAATAACTTTACCTTTAACTATTACATCCTGGCCAAAATCTATCCATGTAGCCTTGTGAGCTCCCGATGACCATACTTGATTATAGGCAACTAAACCATTCCAAATATTCCGTCCTCTTACACTCGGTGAACCGTAATCTACATGCACGTGATTTGTGCCTACCATTGTCATTGCGGTCATTTTGGGACTTTTGGGTTTGACCGCTGTTTTACTTGTATCGGCTGGGGGTTGATGGTTTTGGTGTTGGGCAAAAACACCAATAGGAAATGCCAACAAGAGGTTTAAAACAATGATTTTTTTCATGATTTTGTTATTTTGAATTCTCTCAATATACAATTTAAAAGTTTTTAATACGAAAAAGTAATTCCAGCTCCCAATCCCATATCACTATCATAATGCGATGTAATTCCCATGTTTTTGTTTACGATGTAACGAAAACCGGCCATGTATTCCTTATCGGTATTAAGCATAAAACTCATTCTAAGTCGTTTGGTAATTGGCATATCTTCTCTCATAAGTTGAAAACGAATATTTCCATCTTGATAGATTTCAGCTTGTCCTACAATAAGTAACGGCAACGTGTAATTTACACCGACCGTAACAAGACTTCTTAAGTCCTTGCTATTGGTTTGTCCAAATATATTTGTTTCCTGTTCATCTATTCCAAACTTTCTATAACGCCAATCAAAGCCGATAAATGGCATTAACCACTGCATTTTACCGATGTATCTACCAATATGTGTTTCTACCTCATATCCATGAAAATCATGATACCCCAATCGCCATTCAGAGCCAATGCTCCACCTTGTATTTTGTAACATAGCCATTCCATCATTACCATTTGTTGCAAAATCATTCTCAGCCATAAAATGAAATTTACGGTCATCTGCAAACAGTTTCCGCTGCGCAAGTTTGGGATTGGGAATCAATGGATTGGGCATCTGATTTTCATAACTAAATACCCTCCCCATACCACTCATCATGTGGTATAAAATATGACAATGAAAAAACCAATCTCCCTCAACATTCGCATTAAATTCTAATGTGTCTGTTTCCATCGGCATTATATCAACTATGTTTTTTAAAGGAGCATTTTGTCCTTGACCATTCAGTAATCTAAAATCATGTCCATGCAGGTGCATTGGGTGGCGCATCATGGAACCATTGTATATTACAATTCGCACATTCTCCCCTTTTTTGATGAGTATTTTATCCGACTCTGAAACGACTTTATTGTCTAAACTCCAAACGTACCGGTTCATATTACCCGACAGTTTAAAGTATAATTCTTTTACGGGAGCTGCCTTGGGCAATGCTGTTATAGTAGGGGACTTCAACATGGCATAATTCAGAGTTACAATATCTCCCAGTGCATTGGCATTATAACGATTGGGGTCATTGTCATCTTGTTTTGGTTTAGCATCGCCCGTTATTTCAGGATACATCACCACATTCATGTCCATTTGATTTAAACTCATGGCCATACCCATATCATCCAGTTCACCATTCATCTTCATCATGTCATTCATCATCTTCATCCCTTCAAAATACTTTAATCGGGGTAAAGGTGATTTCAACTGTTTTATTCCATTCCCAATATAAATGGATGCGGAATTTGTCCGGTCTTCCGTAGTTGCTAAAAATTCATATGAAGTCTTATCTGCTGGAATGGTAACAATGACATCATAGGTTTCCGAAACTGCTATAATTAATCTATCAACTTCAACCGGCTCCACATCATTACCATCATTCGCAACCACAGTAATTTTTCCACCTGCATAGGTAAGCCAAAAATATGATGATGCACCACCATTTGAAATTCTTAATCTAACTTTATCACCACCTCTTAATTTGTATCCTGAGATACTTTTAAGCTGTGAACTCGGTTGACCATTAATGAATATTTTTTCATAATAGACATCACTCACATCCATAGCCAACATTCGCTTCCATTCATTTTTCAATTTAGTTTTAAAATGACCTGCAGAAATTGCTTCACTATAACTTTGAACGGAGTTCTTTTTCAATGCAGGATAATCATTAGCATTATGGAGCATTCTATGGATGTTCTCAGGTTTTAGATTGGTCCACTCACTCAAAACGATGGGGAGTGTTGGTAAATCATCTATTCCCTTTCTAAAGGTGGGGTCATTGGGTCTTTTTAACATGACAAAATTCCCATACATTCCTATTTGCTCTTGTAATCCTGAATGCGAATGATACCAATGCGTACCATTTTGAATGATGGGAAAACGATAGATATGAGTTGTATTTGGCCGAATAGGCATTTGTGTCAGGTTGGGAACCCCATCTTCTTTATTGGGTAAAAATAGCCCGTGCCAATGTAACGATGTTTCCTCCTTAAGCTGGTTATGAACATGTATTTCAGCCGTATCTCCTTCGGTAAAAGTCAAAGTTGGCATAGGTATTTGACCATTAACCGCAATCGCACGTTTTTCTTTGCCGGCAAAATGCACTAAAGTATCTTTCACGTAAAGGTCGTAACGGACTACATTTTGTCCATATATATTTATCGAAAAAAGGAATAAAATGGCAATTATTAGTATCAATCTCATGTTTAAAATAAATTTAAAATCATATATCCACTCATTACAATCATCAATGCATCTTCGATTATTGTAACAGTACTCATTGGCAAATTAAAAACTGCCCCCAAACAAGCACATTGTATTTTCTTATTATCAAATACCGACTGCAAAACCCCTAATATACTTACACTCATGACTACAAACGTACATGTATTTGTTATCAATGGATTGTAATTTAAAAGATAAGAAATGCCCAAGCCAACTTCTACAAAAGCGTATAAATATGCCCAAATGGGTATTTTCTTTGCTACCACATCATACATTACATAACTTTCAGCAAAACCTTTTAGATTTAATAATTTGAAAAACGAGAACACCAAGAAGAACCCAGCCATAAAATGCTGCATCGCCTCCATTAAAATAAATTGTTCGTTTTTTAGTTGAATTAATAATGTAATAGTAGTGATATAGAGAAATATTAACAGAATAGGAGTATAGGTTTGAAACCAAGATTTTGCTTGCTCCTCTAATTCAATGTGTTCTATTGCAGAAATGGTATATTTTGCATCTAACACTTTCTGAAAATCTGACAAGCTAATATGCCTATCCATTGAAATTGTCACCCTACTGTCCTCCTTTGAAACTTCCACCTTAGTTACGTTTTCAACCCTCTCTAACGATGATTTTACTTTTGCTTCACAACTTGTACAGGTCATTCCAGTTAATTGATATGTATGTATCATATTCGTGTTTTTTAACAGATTTTTTAAAAACGGAAATTTCCTAAATTAAAACCATCGGGATGTTACGTTATTTTTTAAAAATTATATAAGATTTCCTGTCTTATAATCTGTCTATACCGGTTCTTTTACCTGATTTAAGTTGCTTAAAAAAGGACGTTGTAAAACCTGTTTCCCTTTTAAATTGATTACTTAGATATGCAACACTACTGTAATTCAATAGGTAGGCAATTTGGCTCAATGTTAATTCATCATATATGAGCAATTCTTTTACTTTTTCAATTTTTTGCTTGATAAAGAATTGCTCAATGGTTTGATTCTCCACTGCTGAAAAAAGGGCACTTATAGATTTGTATTCTTGATTTAGGTGTTGTGATAAATAATTAGAAATATTAACTTTTAAGTCATTGTTTTTTTGATGAACCAATTCTATAATTAGATTTTTTACTTGTTCAATTACTCTTACTTTTTTGTCATCAATTAATTCAAAACCAATAGACTTAAAGATTTTTATTACCTCAAACTTTATGGAATCTATATTTTCTTCTTTTATTTCCACCTCACCTAACTCAATGTAAATTGGGTGAAGTCCAAGTTTTTCCAACTCAGACTTCACAACCATTTTACAACGATTACAAACCATATTTTTTATGTATAGCTTCATTTAGTTCAAGGTTTCAACAGTTTTACCACATCCCATCATTTTAGAGCCATAATATGGATTTTTAACGATGTTTTCCTTACTCAACCAATTTGCACCTTTCCCTTTGTTAGCCATCGGACAAAATTGATAATATATCGGTACATCTTGTTTGGACACTTTCATTACCGCATACATATTTTTGGATAAAGATGTGAAGTGGTCTCTTTGATGACCCACATCTTTAGTTTCTGAAATATGTTCCGCATCAAAAACCAAATCTTTCATCACTTTCATCCATTCGGAATGTTCATCTTTCGTTAAATTTTCCATTTTAACTGCGTTTATGGAATTTAAAAGTAAAATGGCTTTAGTTGCTGCCATATTGCCGTCTGTTTTAACTAAAGCATCTTTCACTGCAAAATAAGAATTGAAGACTTCTTTTAGTTGTAGTTGCTCCCCTTCTGTTTTTATCTCTAAATTTGGTGCGACAACTTTTTCTTCTGCGGCAAGTATTACCGTTTTTACGTCTTCAACTTTTGCAACAACTTTTCCTGCCCGTTCATATTGGCAACAGGTTTCAAGTTTAGAATATACATTGTCAGGAGCGAGAAATTTGTCGCTGTCATACCCCGCCAAACCGATGCGCTTTAAGATTTCAACTTGATTTGTTTGTTTTTCATCATAGGTAAGGACTGCCATTTTTGTGTCCTTATTCCATTCTACCTGGACCACATTCTTTACATTGGCAGCCGTTTCAATAGTTCTTTTACAGATGGAACAATTGCCATAGATATGCACCGTTTCCACTTTGGCATTTTTAATTTCTGCGAAACATGTTGAGATGGATAGCAATAATACCATTGCCATCAATAATTTTATTGATTTCATTTTTTAAGAATTTTACTGTTAGAAATAATTGATTCTAAAGCAATATTTTGCTTCCGTTGAGACAGTCCTGTGGCTGTCATGGCAATAAATTAGCCTATATTGGGAGGGGTCCAAATGTAACCAAAACCAAAAGAATGGTAGGTTTCGTTATAATAAGATTTTACTTTTTCTCTTGCCGTAAAGGTATTAATGTCTACGGGGACTAAAAAATTGGACAAAACCAGCGAAGTTAAAGTTGAGGGACAACTACATTTAGAATTATCACAATTCCCTCCACAACTATTGTCTTCCTTTTGTTGGGTGACTTTACGATTATTGCAACAATCCTTTTTGTTAGATTTCTCAGGCATGTCTTTTAAACAGCAAGATTTCTCCGCATTCTTTGATTTTGTTCCACACGCATAGGATTTCATGGGCGTCGTTAGACAGCCAAGAAATGTAATTATGAGCAGTATGTAGAATTTTTGTAACACAATGTTTAAAACGCTTAAATTACGAATTTGTTTCATTTTTTAATTAATTGGCTCAAAATTTTAATACTTCCTTTAAATTAAATAAAGTGCTCTTAGATTAATTTCACAAATAATGATAAAACGTGTAATTTCTTAAAATGAATGAAATGATGATGAATGTCATACGGCAAAATTAGTTCAGCGGTACTTAATTCGTTACGATTGGTTTTAACAATGTAAACAAACAAATCATGAAAAAGTCATCAATTATTTTGTCGATTGTATTCAGCATGTTTATTGCGCTTTCAGTGTCGGCACAGCAGGTAAGAGATAGCAAAGGCCATTTGATACTAAATTCCAAGGGGGATATATACTTCGATGGAGTAAAAACCGGTACTGTTTCGAAAGATAAAATTATTAGTGATTCGAAGGGTAAAAAACTTGGGTTTCTTGGTGCTAATGGAGTTCTAAAAGACGAAAATGGAAAGATAATGGGTAAAATGGGTAAAGACGGGAAAACGTATTTTGATGAAAAAGGTAATATTATTTTCACCATAGTTGATTTTGACAAGGAAACGTGTAATATCAAAGATGCCAAAGGAGTAGTTATTGGCAATGTTCATAAATCATTAAAAGGAGTGGCCTGTGCTTTACATTGTTTTCAAAACCAGATGGATATGAAAACACATTCCAAGCATTAATGAATGTAAAACCCAATCAGTGTACTCAGATGGCGGAGACATTTTTAACCTTTGGATACAACCAAAATATAACACCATGAAAAAATTAGTATTCACTATCGCATTACTTTCTGTTTCAATTTTAGGGTTTTCTCAATCACCTATACAATCTCCATGTAGTGATTCACTTTATGTTTCTTTAAAGACCAAAACAATTGCTCAAATGACCGAGCGTGAATTCGCATACTTTAACCAAAAGGAAAAGGATTGTGCTGAATTTAGAAAGGCAGAAATGCAAGAGGAAGTTAAGGTCGAAACCTTAAAGATTACAAAAAAGACAATGAACACCTATTGGACCATTGCGGCAATTGGTGTGGCACTATCCTTGATTCCGTTATTATTACTGTAGGGGGATTATCTCCCTACTTATTTCTCAACTTCCTTCTATTCTTATTACGATTATAGTAACTTCAAGAGATAAGCCAATAATTAAACACTCTACTGGAGAGACTAACTCCCCGCCATGTGTGGTATTTGCTTAGGCGACCCGTCTGCGTTGAACCAGCTCGAACGTATGAGGATTTGCGGATACGTTTATTGTAATCTATCGGTTTGGTATCGCAGTCCATTAGAAAGATGGCCATTAGTGAGACGAAAAGAAGTTTTTCCATTTTTTAAAATCAACAAAAAAGGAGAGGATATAATCCAACTCCTTTTTTTGACCACCACTAATATTCTGAAAACTTTATAACTCTCAAATGTATCTTTAAAACTTGATGATTTAACACCTTGGGATTAGATTATCAAGATGTTGGTATCATCACAAAACCCGCCTCATAAGTTCCAAGGACGACCTATCGGCATAATCAAGTTTTTCATGTGGTTTTAATATGATTGGGTCGTACCAATCAACCGCATCGCTTGCCCATTGAATCCAATTTTCATCACGGTATTTTGACGCGGCATTGATATAATCACGCATCATTTGACATTCATGGTACCGGCGAGCATTCATCTTTAATTTTTTAAACTCGTCAATATCATTTTGAATTACTTTCTGTCGAGCAAGTCTCTCTTTCTCAAGCCTTTCTCTCTCACGACTATTATGTTCAATTTGAATGAGATATAATTTCTCATTCATGAAGTAATCATCCAATTGAAGTACAATTATATCTATGCGCTCCTCCAACTTTATCTTACCATCTTTCCATTGCTTGGAACGGTAACCCTCAATGTTAATAGAAAGTAATCCATTAGGTGTTAAAGAGGGTGAGTTCCAACCATGTTTGTCCTTGAAGAATTTACGATTATTGAGTTCTCGACAATTGATAGTTTATTTAATATCATACTTTTCAATTCTTAATGAACCCCGTATAATTTCATACCTAAATCCACGCTTGGTAATTGATTTTAAAAAGAAACCCATTATCCTCAATGCTCGATTCAACAACTTGAAATTCGACACCTTTATACTTAACACTTCTGATGAACGAGTCATTGGCCACCAACTTGTAAACTTATATTGCTTTAACTCGGCTTCCGCTTCCAATATTTCAGGTAACGGATTTGTCAACTTTAATGGCACCTCCGTTCTAATTGGTTTAAACTTTTTAACCAACTCCTTTGTAGATTTTATCTTTGGAACATACTGAATCATGTTAGAACCATCAAAGTCCTCGATGAAAGGAATGATTTTAACTGGCTTTGAATACTTTAGCTTAGACCAATGTCCATTCTTTGGTAGGGGTATTTGGTAATCAATACAGATTTTCCTCAATTCGAGGTCGCTTAAATCATGTTCCTTTGATAGGGTTGAAATTGGTTTTGACCATACTAGGTCATAGAGTTCTTTGCGGGATAAGCTGTTAATTTTCGTCATAGGAAGAGGTATTAAACTTCCTCCAATTTACAGGATGATTTCTCACTTTAAAAAGGTGAAATCACGTTGATTAAAAACAACTCTTGGCACATTCTTGGCACAAAACGAAAATATCAGATATAATCCTCTTAGAAAAAGGTCTAAAAATCACCAAACCCTCTTCTGAGCTCGAACCACAAAAATCGATGAATGGATGTAATAGGGAAGGTTTTTAAACGAAAAAAGTCACCATTTCTGATGACTTTCTTGTTTGCTCCCTCTCCTGGGCTCGAACCAGGGACCCCATGATTAACAGTCATGTGCTCTAACCAACTGAGCTAAGAAGGAATTTTGTTCCTATTGGGACTGCAAAAATAGGGGGCTAATTCATTAAATGCAAGATAGCCCCCTCTTTTTTTTCAAATTTATTTCTTTTCTGCCTTTTTAGCGTCCTTTTTCTTAACCACTTCGCCGTCCTTCAACTTCTTCGCTACCGTTGCATAAGGACCCGAGATAATCTCTTGGCCTTCCTTCAATCCCGAAATAATCTCAATGTTCTCAAAGTCGGAAATACCCGTCTTCACCACAACCTGCTTCGCCTTTCCTTTCTCCTCCACAAAGACTACTTCTTTGATACTCTCCTTGCGTTTCTTAGCTGCATTGGCATCCTCCTGCGTCGTCACCGTTGAGCCCTCAGATGGCTTCTCTTCGCCTTCCTTCGCCTCCGCCGGAGCATTTAGATCACGTGTTGTGACTGCCGATAAAGGCACCGTCAAGATATTCGATTTTGTATTCGTCAAAATCTCCACCGACGCCGTCATGCCCGGCTTCAAGGGATACGACAATTTACCCTTAATCAAGTCCGCATAGGAACTACGCAAAACACGAATCTTCACCTCAAATTCCGTTACCGCATCCGTCGTCACCGAAGTTGCCGTTCCCGATGAATTCGCCGAACTCGCCACCTCATAAACTACGCCTTTAAACTTACGCTCAGACGAAGAAAAAGCATCCACATCAATCAATACCGTATCGCCCAAACTCACCCGCGTAATATCATTCTCATTCACATTCACACGAACCTCCATGTTGTTCAAATTCGCAATGCGCAACATCTCCGTTCCCGCCATCTGCGACGTTCCTACCACACGCTCGCCCAATTCCACGTTCAACTTCGAAATAATCCCACTCTGTGGCGCATAAATTGTTGTTTTCGTCAAGTTGGTCTTCGCCTCCTTAAACGCCGCCTCCGCAGATTTAACGTTAAAGTTCGCTGCCTTCACATTCGCCTTCGCCGCCTCCAAGTCTTGTTTGGCAACTAAATAGGCCGACTGGAACTGATCGAAATCCGCATCGGAAATGACCTTATCCTTATGTAAACGACTGTTCCGATCAAAGTCAATTTTTGCCTTGCTTAAACGCGCCTCGCTCTGTGCCAGCACCGCCTTGCTCTGCTCCGAACCCGCCTTCTGGGCGTTTACCTGCGCCTCAGCACGGGCTAACAAGGACACATAATTGTCCGGACGAATCTTCAACAATTCCTGACCCGCTACCACGGAATCCCCTTCCGCCACATTTAATGATACAATCTCCCCCGAAACGTCCGGCGAAACCTTCACCTCAACCTCCGGCTGAATCTTACCCGATGCCGAAACCTTCTCCACGATCGTTCCTTTCTGCACTTTGGCATACTCCACCTCCGTCGGCTCCTCTTTCCCGATCCACTCCATCTTCTTCGCCAAAGCCAATCCTCCAAAAATCAATACCACCGCCCCAGCAATGATAAGATACGTTTTTTTGTTATTCATCTTGTTAATTATTGTAGAGACGCGATACCTCGCGTCTTTTGTTAAAAAATTCTCTACTATTTTGACCCGATGTCTCGCGTCTTTCACTAATTAAATTCTATACTTATTAGACGTGAAGTATCGCGTCTCTACGATTTGGATATTTAGACGCGAAGTATCGCGTCTCTACGATTTGGATATTTAGACACGGAGTATCGCGTCTCTAAAAATTTGATCTAAAAAGTCAAACTCTTCCCCTGGTAGTAATCCAAAATCTTAGTCCGAAACACAAAATCGTATTTCACCTGAATCAAGGCCAAACGCGCCTTATCCAAATTCGTCTTCTGTAAATTATAGCTCACAAAATCAATCGTTCCCGCATTAAACCGACTCTCAGACGCCCGGAAGCTTTCCTCCAATGCCGAAACCTGTTGTGCAGAGGCCTCATACTTATTCGCGGCATTCAACATGTTCACATAGGCCTGTTCAATGTTTTGACGCAAAGTCAAACGCGCCCGATCCGCCTCAATCTCCGCATTCTGCTTCTGCAAGCCCGCCTGCATAATCCGTGTACGATTCGAATAACGTGTAAAAATCGGAATATTTAAATTCAACGAAACCACCTTGTTTTGCGTATTGTTCAATTGATCAAAATAACCCACCGTAGCTCCCTCGCCATACTTAGGCTGAACCGTAGACACCGGATAAGTCGTTCCACCAATCGCCACCGTTCCCAAATTCACCGTCTGCGTTCCCAATAATTCGATAGACCGCAAGGCGTTGGATTGGTTCGCCGACCAGCTGCCGTTCAAAGACAACGTAGGCAAACGAAACGCCTTCGCCACATCCACACTCTTCGCCGCACCTTGAACGCGGAAATCTGCCGCACGCACCAAGGGTTGAATTTCGAGCGCTTTGGTGTAAATCTCATTCACCGACAAATCATACGACTTCGAAGATGGTACCGGCACCTGAATGCGCTGCAATTCAAAGGCCTTAATATTCGAATCATTTAACAATTGTTGCAAAGTCAATTTGTTGATGTCTAGGGTACTTTGGAACGACACGACATTGGATTCCTCATTCGCCAACTGCGCCTTTAGGTCCAAGACATTCGAAACGGGTAGGGTACCCGCTGTCACCAATTTCTGCGTGCGATCGATTTGCAATTTGGTGATTTCAGTCTGCGCTTTCGCAATCGACAACTGGTCCTCCGCATTTAAAATAGACAAATACGAAAGCACAACCTGCAAAGCAATGTTCTCGCGCATCGACAATAAATCCTGTTGCGTTGCCTTCAAAGCAAACTCATTCTGTAAAATACTGTTACGCAATTGACCCCCATTAAATAGCGTCACATTCGCATTCAAACCCACGTTATTGTAATTGATGTTACGCGAATCAAATCCGTTGGTAAATGGATTCAAGGAACGACCAAAACTCGCCGCCTGATTGATATTTCCCCCCAAAGATGGTAATTGGTTGTACTTCGCTTGTTGGTAAGTCAACTCCGCATTCTTCAAACTCACTTCATAAGACTTAACCGTCAAATTGTGCTGAAGCGCGATGTCAACCGCCTGGCTTAAGCTCAAGTGCTGAACCTGCGCATTTCCCTGAATCGCAGTCTGCGCAAGGGCGCCCCAAGACATTCCCGTCAACAAGGCAAATGAAAGATATTTTTTAATAGACATAGGCGTCGATAGAATTAGTTCACAATAATACACAAATGCCGGTTTAGCCAAATGAATTTTTGGATAAACGGCAAGAGTCGCTGATAAAATCCGAGATTACTGCACCACGGGAAAACGCCGTTTGGCCTCCGCCCTTGAAAAAGCATTAAAATGCCACCATTCAAATTCAATGCGCATAAATCCTGCCGCTTGCATCGCATCCCGTAAAATTAGACGGTTTTGATAGGCGGTTTGACTTAATTTGCCGGCCGCCAAAAGAGCCTTTTCCTTAGAAGGGTAGGCCAAATCCCCAAAGAAATCGAATTTTGTTCCCATATCTAAAGGCTTTCCCTGTGCGTCCGCAACGGTTAGGTCCAATGCAGATCCATAATTATGGATGGAGTGTTCCTTCGGATTGGCCACATATTTTTGTCGTTCTGCCGGCTTATATTGCGTCAATGTGTTCCATAAAATCCACTGAATGGATAGGGGGCGCGCCGCATCGTAAATCAATAAATGATACCCAGGGTGTTTCTTTTCCAAGGCGGCCTGTGCCTTCTTCAGCATAGCCAAAACCGGCTTTTGCACATACGCGTGTTGGAGACAACCATAGACGTCCTTGCCCATGAAATTGTCGGCCGTCGCATATTTCAATTCCACCATGACTCCCGGGGCGTTCGATGTGACTTCCAGGAGCCCTTGCGTTTGCATAGCAAGCTCATAGGAGCAATTCGTTTTTTGAGCCCAAGCGGCATAGGAGAGGAGCAGAAGGAATAGGGTGCGCATATAAATCAGAGATTTTCCCTAAATTTAACCAAATTTCCTCGACCCTATGGCATTAAACTGGATTTGGTTTTTATTCTTCGGGGTGGCCTTTGTGGTCGCCATTATTCAATACCTTTTCTTCGGCAATGCGGAAATTTTCAAAATTCTCGTCGACGGAATGTTCGACTCTGCCGAAATCGCCGTCATGAAAATCGCCCTACCACTCGCCGGTGTCATGACTTTTTTCATGGGTATCTTGCAAGTGGGGGAGAAGGCGGGTGCCATTCAGTTTTTGGCGCGGCGCATTGGTCCATTTTTCTCACGCCTATTTCCCGAGATTCCCCAAGACCACCCCGTTCATGGGCAAATGATCATGAACTTTTCCGCGAATTTACTGGGTTTGGATAATGCCGCGACACCCTTTGGTTTAAAGGCGATGCAGAGCTTGCAAGACGTAAATCCCAACAAAGAGACTGCGTCAAATTCCCAAATCATGTTCTTGGTTCTACACTCCGCCGGACCCGTCTTGATTCCCTTGAGTATCATGGCCCAGCGGGCCATTTATGGCGCACAAGATGCCTCCGATATCTTTATTCCATGCCTCATGGCAACCTATGCCACAACGATTACCGGTTTAATCTTTGTCGCGATCAAACAAAAAATCAACTTGTTGGAGCCCACGCTATTCGCCTGGCTCGCCGGCCTTACGGCCTTCTTAGGTGCTGTCTTGTGGTATTTCAGCTCCTTGTCCAAGGAGGCGATTGAAATGCAATCCAAGGTCATCTCAAACGGGATTTTGTTCCTATTGATCTTCTCGTTTATCGCCGCAGCCATGCGTAAGAAAATCGATATTTTTGGAACCTTTGTAGAAGGCGCCAAAGGCGGTTTCGAAACTTCGGTGAAAATTATTCCCTACCTCGTGGGGATGCTGGTGGCTATTTCCTGCCTACGAAATTCGGGGGTATTAGGCTATATGGTAGACGGAATTAAATACTTAGTAGATTTATCAGGAATCGATAATCGCTGGGTGGATGCCATGCCAACGGCCTTATTGCATCCCGTGAGTGGTAGTGGGTCGCGTGCCATGATGATTGATACGATGAAGACCTTCGGGTCAGATTCTTTTGTGGGTCGATTGTCTTGTGTTTTCCAGGGCTCCGCAGAAACAGTTTTATATGTGGTCGCCTTGTACTTTGGTTCGGTACAGGTACGCAATATTCGTTATACTTTGTGGGCTGGACTGTTCGCAGATTTCGTCGGTATCGCGACTGCAATTTGGGTCAGCTATTTGTTTTTCGGCTAGTTTAGCGGAATAAGAACAGACACATTTCCTCCGATAACCTGAGGCGTCCAAAGCCCACGATCTGCGCCGATCGATGCTTTTAGCTGCGCATTATATCCTAGAATTTGCACGGGACGTTGCCATTGAACGGCCCCCGAGAATTGTCTTTTGGCAGGATTAATCACCGAAGAATAGGTACCAAAAGCATTTGACATTGATCCGCGAATTAAAAATGAATTTTCGCCTAGCTTAGCTTCTATTCCGACGTAAAACGACTCCACGCGATTGTTATCAAAATACGTAAGATCTGTATTGGTTAAGTCGGTCTCCGAATCCAGCGTCATCAAGGGGGTTCCCAAGCCTCTTCCTGCATAGGTCCAACCGTCTCGATAAACACTGCTGTTGAAATAATTATCTAATCCGCGATTAACATCCGAATCATTAAATATTGTTCCTCCCTGCGATGTGGTATTTAAATACTCCAACACCACTTTGGTTAAACCTTGTTTCGCCTTGCGCGTAAAGGAAATCCCGTGCAAACCATCCGTAATGTTGTTCCCGTAGTATAAGGAACCGTCCTCGTAAACACTTTGGCGGTAAAAAAAGATTTTGGCCTTTGACCAATCAATCTCCATGCCCACATCCACAGATCCCAAGTGATTCCCCAATCGATTCCAACCGTCATTGATTCCGTATTTTGCGGTATCGCCGCCGACAGTATTCATGCTCCTACCGGTAATCATATAAAAATATTCTTTCACCCCAGTGGCAATTTTTCCATTCTTCGCTGACACATTCCCTGGGTCAGCATATTTAAGCGTTCCGCCCCATTGAACCTGGTGATTAAACCCCCCATAGAATTTAAACAACCAGTTCGGTTTACCTAAACGACCATAAAATGACTTTTGGTGTAAGTAAATATCAGCCACATCGCTTCGTTGATTATCAAACCAGCCGTGCGCATAGTTTCCCTTGAATCCCAAAATCCCTTTTACGAATTTTGGCGCCCAATAATCATTTACGACTAAATTAATCATAGGCATAGGTAGGGCGTTTCCGGACCAAATGTAGGAGCCCGAACTAAGTGTTGAATCCGCCAATCCTTGAATTTGCTTTTTCCGTCCAGCCTGCAATTCGAATATGCCCAATTTCCCTTTCAGGTAAGCCTCTTGCAACAAAACATCCGCCTTCGTTTCCGATAAATTAACCAACGCACGAACGCCAAAACCCCAGCTTATTCGCTTATTCACTTGTGTAAATCCACTCCAAGAAACAGCTGCCGTGCCGTAGTTTTCCTTCGTAGGAACGGCTCCATATTGATTTGCGCGCAACCAAAACGGAGCATACGTATCGGAATTCAATCCCATGCCCAACTCTAAACTAGGGACGGATTTATCTTGCGACAAAGCACCGAAGGCCAACAAAGAAAATAGTACTACCGCGCGAAAACGCATGAATTTGATTTTAGGAATGCAAAATACAAAAAAGGGGCAAAATTTTACTACGTAGAGGCGCGATACTTCGCGTCTAATCAACACCTTATTGTAGAGACGCGATACTTCGCGTCTAATTATATAAAACCAACAGACGCGAAGTATCGCGTCTCTACAGAACCCGCGCCACCAGCTCAAAACCCAAGGAATCAATGCGTAAACGAACCTCGTGGCGATTTTTAACACCCACGACTTCCGCCTTTTGGCCTTTTAATGCCCCGGCGTCGATCGTAATAAAATCCCCAACTTGTAGGGTATTTCCAAAGACCTCGACGGCCGCATGTTCCGATAAAAACTGTTGGATAGCTAAAATTTCGTCGTCCTGAATAACCGCAGGCTTGTTTAACCAATACACGAAATTAACGACACCAAGTGTCCGACGCACTATCGAACCTTGTTGGTCAAGATCAATGTTTACAAAAACATAGGAACGAAATAAGGGCTCTTCGGTGATTTTTTTTCGGTCTGACCACTGTTTTTCGCGCTTATTTACGGGACAATAGGCCTCGATACCGGCCTCTTGCAAGCGCATGGTGACCTTCTTCTCCGTGCGCGATTTTGTGTACACCGCATACCAAGCCATGTTACAATCGAGCGTCTACGGTGGACTTATCCAAAACCGATTTGATATCAAAAATCACCCCGTCTTTGGCTTTTAGTTTGCCATATGCGAGGTCAAGAAATTCGCGATGAGCCACCGTTAATACAATCGCGTCATAACCCTTGCCTAAGCTAGAAACCAAATCGATTCCGTGCTCATGTGCAACCTCTTTCGCGTTCGCCCAAGGATCATATACATCGACATCCATACCGAAATCGACCAACTCCTTGTAAATATCTACCACACGCGAATTTCGAATGTCTGGACAGTTTTCTTTGAAGGTAATTCCCAGCATTAAGGTTTTGGCTCCGCCTATTTTCTTGCCTTTTTGAATCAACAATTTCACAAGCTTATTCGCTACGAAAATACCCATGTTATCATTCACCCGGCGGCCCGACAATATTACCTGTGGATAATACCCTAAACTTTCCGATTTGTGCAATAAATAATAGGGATCTACACCGATGCAGTGACCACCCACTAAACCTGGCTTAAAATTCAAGAAATTCCACTTCGTTCCCGCCGCCTCTAATACCTCCGTCGTGTCGATTCCCATGCGATCAAATATCAGGGCCAATTCATTCACGAAGGATATATTCACGTCTCGTTGTGCATTCTCAATCGCCTTGCTAGCCTCCGCCACTTTGAGTGATGAAGCCTTGTGCGTTCCCGCGACAATAATCGACCGATATAATTGATCCACCCACTCCGCTATTTCCGGCGTTGAGCCCGAGGTAACTTTCTTTATTTTAGTCAAGGTATTTACCTTATCGCCCGGATTAATCCGTTCTGGCGAATACCCGCAGAAAAAATCTTGATTAAACACTAAACCCGAATGCTTTTCCAACACCGGCACACAATCTTCTTCCGTACAGCCCGGATAAACCGTTGACTCGTAAATCACGACATCACCTTTCTTGAGCACCTTTCCAATCATTTCGGATGCATTTAACAAGGGGCTTAGGTCTGGTTTCTTGAAATGATCGATGGGCGTAGGAACCGTCACAATGAATGTATTACAAGAAGCCAAATCCGTAACTTGCGACGAAAAACGCAATTGGACTGATTCCGCCAATTGCGCCGCGCTGACTTCCTGTGTCCGGTCGATTCCTGATTGTAATTCGGCAATTCGAGAGGCATCAATATCAAAACCTAGCGTTGGGTATAATTTACCAAACTCTACAGCTAGGGGAAATCCCACATAGCCCAATCCGATAATGGCTATCGATGGATTCATGTTCTATTTGGTAAATAATTGTACGTCGGCCGCCATCATGTCTTTCACCAAGGCAGGTAAGTCATATTTCAATTTCCAGCCTAACTTTTCTTTGGCTTTCGTTGGGTCTCCAATTAACAACTCAACCTCAGTCGGACGGAAATAACGCGGATCTACCGCGACCACTTCCTTGCCTATTTCTACTTGATAAGCCGGATTATTGCAGGCCTTAATTTTGGCAACTTCGTTAACTCCTTCGCCGCTAAATTCAACTTCGATTCCTACCTCGTTAAATGCCATGCGGATAAAATCCCGCACCGTTGTGGTAATGCCCGTTGCAATGACAAAGTCCTCAGGCTTTTCTTGCTGTAAAATCAACCACATCGCTTCTACGTAGTCTTTGGCATGTCCCCAATCACGCTTAGCATCTAGATTCCCCAGATACAATTTCTCCATCTGGCCCAAAGCAATTTGCGAAACGCCACGCGTAATTTTACGCGTTACAAAAGTTTCGCCACGCAAAGGCGACTCGTGATTAAATAGAATACCATTGACCGCAAACATATCATAAGCCTCGCGGTAGTTTACCGTAATCCAATAGCCATATAATTTAGCTACGGCATAAGGAGAACGTGGATAAAAGGGTGTTTTTTCCGACTGAGGTACTTCTTGTACCAAGCCATATAATTCAGACGTAGATGCCTGATAGATTTTTGTCTTCTTGGATAGGCCCAATAATCGTACGGCCTCTAAAATTCGCAACGTACCGATTCCGTCTACTTGCGCTGTATACTCAGGCTCGTCGAAAGAAACCTTTACGTGCGACATCGCACCTAAATTGTAAATTTCATCCGGTTGCACATCTTGGATGATGCGAATAATGTTTGTCGAGTCACTTAAGTCGCCGTAATGCAAATGAAACTGCGACGAGTTTACATGCGGATCTTCGTATAGGTGATCAATCCGCTGTGTATTAATTAATGAACTTCTACGTTTGATTCCGTGAACGACGTAATTTTTGCTCAACAATAGCTCTGCTAAATACGCCCCATCTTGACCGGTAATTCCCGTAATGAGGGCTACTTTCTTTTGCTCTGACATACATCCAATTTAATAATTCCTAACGGAATTTCTTACAAACCCCAAAATTACGAAAATTATACGGAGCACTCAACCCAAAATGTGAAAACACATTGTTTTTATTGGTAAAGCGCCAGAATTGCCTTTTCGTGTTTGGCATAAATGGCCTTACGTTTCAACTTCAATGTAGGCGTAATTTCACCGTCCTGTACCGTAAACAAGCGAGGCAATAAGACTATTTTCTTTACCTGCTCGTATTTAGCCACCGATCCCATCGTCGACATAACTTCTTCCTCTAGCTTTCGAATGACATCCTTGTTTTGTATTAATTCCTCAGGGGTTCCGACCTCAATTCCGTGCTGTTTACACCAGACACCCAAAGCATTAAATTCAGGAATAACTAAGGCTGATGGGAATTTCTGACCTTCGCCCACAACCATACATTGCTCAATGAAGGCTGATTCTTTCAATTTGTTCTCGACCAATTGAGGCGCTACATATTTCCCGCCCGACGTCTTAAATATTTCCTTCTTGCGATCTGTAATCTTTAAATATTTGCCTTCCACCATTTCGCCTATGTCGCCCGTGTGGAACCAGCCTTCAGGATCAATCGCTTCAGCGGTAGCCTCTGGATTCTTGTAATATCCCACCATCACAGAATCACCACGAACACAAATCTCTCCATCTTCCGCAATCTTCAGCTCAATACTATCCACCAAGCTTCCTACACAACCAATTCGAAAATCTGGGGGATTTACCTGCGATACCGAAATAACAGGTGATGTTTCCGTCAAACCATAGCCCTCACTCACCGGAATTCCCGCCGCCCAAAATACACGCGACAAACGCGGTTGTAAGGCCGCTGAACCCGACGCAATTAAACGTACGTTTCCTCCCAAAGCCTCCTTCCATTTACTGAAGATTAACTTCCGATAAACCGCTAATTTCATCGAACCAAGCAAGCCCAATTTAACCATCGGATCATATTGTAAGCCAAATTCAATAGCTCCAAAAAACAGTTTCCGCTTAATGCCTGTCAATTCATTACCCTTCGCTAAGATCTTGTTATATACTTTCTCCAACAAACGAGGAACCGAGGCAAACATCGATGGCTTTACTTCCTTGATATTATCCGCAATGGTTTCCATGCTTTCCGCATAATATATAGAAACCCCATACGACATATACATGTAGATATCTGTCCGCTCATAGATGTGACAAAGTGGTAAAAAACTTAAGGCACAATCCTTCGCACTTAAATCGAAAAACTTTCCACGAATCAATGATTTAACATTGGATACAATGTTGTGATGCGTTAGCATGACGCCTTTCGGCCGACCGGTTGTTCCGGACGTATAAATTAATGTCAACAAATCGCTCGGTTTCACAGCATCCATTAGTGGTTTCAAAGGCGCACGATCTTTTCCAAAACCTGCATCTTTCACATCGGTCCACATATCAGTACCATCCACCGGATCAAAAGTGAATATCTTCTTAATCTTCTTGTTTCCCTTAGCCGCCTCTTTCGCCTTCAAATACAATTCCTCTCCCTCTACAAAAACATACTTCACTTCCGCATTTTCGAAAATAAACGTATAATCCTCTACCGTAATCGTTGGATACATCGGAACAGATACAGCACCTACCAATTGAATCGCAAAATCAATGAAATTCCACTCGGGACGATTAGCGGATATAATCGCAATCTTGTCACCAGGCTTTACTTTAAGATCTAATAAGCCCAAAGCTAAATCTTGGATAATTTCTAAACTTTCCTCTGAACTGTAACGACGCCATTCGCCATTACGTTTTAGACAAAATAAATCCGATTTATGAAGTCGATCATAAATAGGCAATAAATCAAAAACACGATTGAAATTAGAAAAGTCGAGCATGGTTTTTTATTTGTTGATTTGTTAAGTCAAAGTTAACAAAACAGCTCTTCCATTTGTACTATAATGCGAAAATTTTGTACACAAATTTGGCTAAAATAGGCTTATCCACAAGTTATCCACAATCGGGATTAACTTTTAATGCTATTCTGACCTATTTTTAATTAAAAATCGAAAAAAATATCAATAAAACATTAAATATGGGATACCCCGCCAGCGTGTTTTTCCCTTTCTTCTTTTATCCACACATGTAAATTAAAAAAAGAAAAAATCTTTAAAATCTTTTCTTTGTTTCTTTTTGTTGTTCTATGTGGATAAGTGGATAAGTCTTATTTTACTTTGTAATTAGCTGTAATTTAATCACTTATATTTTATTCTTAGACTTTCTTCTTGTGGATAACTTGACCAATCATCGTGGATAAGTATCGATTTATACACATTCGGTCCTTAGTCATTTTATTTATCCACAATCATCCACAGTGAATGTGGATAAAATGGGTGTTTATTTCGTACTTATCAACACATCCGTGATCTGAAAATTAGCCTTCAGTTTAATTTTCGTAGGGAAATAATGAATCGCTTCGGGTTTGGTCTTTGTTCGAAAGTTGCCTAAATCCCATAGCCCATTGCTATTTTTGTCCTCAATGGCACGTAACTCATAGATTCCGGGTTCCACGTGGGGAAAGTCGAATTTGGATCCTCCAATTTGTTGGTAAGCCAAGACCTTATTATCCGATTTAATTAATTGATAAATGTATTGACCCGATGTTCCCTCGACGCTGCCTGAAATACTTCCATAATTTTCTAAATTTTGAAATTCAAAGTTCTGTGAAAATACTTGTGAGGTGTCTTTCTCAACGCTGATGAACGTATTTTTGGCGAGCTTTAGTTCAAATTTCGCTCTTAGTGGCAAGTAGCTACGATGAATGGTTAATTCATTTACAAAACTATTCCAAGCAAATGCATCATCTGGCAACTGGATTTCTTCGTCGGGACCCGTACCAAAGCGAATACCTTTCGTATCGATGAGCGCAATCGGTTTTTGGAATTTGATGCTTATGGAATCTGAAGGACTTAATAGACGATTTCCCAATGGGAATACCTCAAAACGCAAGGGTGTACTTGTGATTTTTTCTTTTTTGTTGGGTTCCCGGAATTTTAATTTTAAAGAGAGATTTGTTACACGATTCAAGGAATCGATCACGTTCGCGGTGATTCTAACGGTATCTTTTTGCTCCACGTTTCCCACATAAAAGCGCAGGTTTCGATTGTTCTCTACTTGATAGGCGAGTGTCTTAGGTTCTATTTGTATTGATTTAACCCCCCGGGAAAGTTCATAAAGTATTGTTTTTGCCGTACTCGTTGTCTTACTTATTTTAAGTGGATCCTGATTTTGTAATGCGATGCGAAAGTCCTGGCTATAATTTTTCTTTAAATCGATGAAGTCCTGAGTCATAAAGTCGACAGCCTCCTTATTGGAGTTGTACAACAAATTATTATTGGCATCGATAAATGCAGCCATGTAATATTTCCCTGCCGCAATATTTTCGATTTGATAATTTCCCGAGGTATCTGTTTTCGTGAAGTAATAAGGCTTTGCTTGATCAATTCGCAGGGTATCTGTGTAAGGGTATAGGCCCACCAAAACCGATTCCAATTTTTTGTTGGTTTCCAGGCTCTTCACATTTCCACTAATCTGCAAGGAATCGATGTCTGAACCCGTACTAAAAACCAATTTAATGTTTTTGCCAATGTTGCGCTCCGACATATCTTCAATTGCGTTTCTGAAATTGAAGGTATAGGTTGTATTTTTTTGTAGACTTGAATCCAACAAAATCGTCAAACCCATGGGGCGAATGCGCGTCTCGTAGGTTCCTACATTGGGGGTGATTAAAAGCTCTTGATTGAGACTTCGAATATTGACGTATTCATTGAAGTTTAATTCAATCTTTTTGCTATTGTAGTTTTTGCTTTTGTTCAATGGAATTGTGCTGACAATCTTGGGCGCTAAAGTATCCTTTTTTCCTCCTGGAGGGCTGGCCGTTTGAGCACAGCGGACAAAAAGGTTCAGGCTAATGAATAGCATGAAGGATACGAAAGCGATGTGTTGCACGAATTTAAGCATGCTCAAAAATATAGATATTACTCGAATAATTCCCCGTTTTAAAATAGGCAAACAAATTGGACCAAAGCCCAATAAAAAATGAGCTAATCAGTTTTTTGCTTCCCGTCTTATATTCGTGGCTCAATAGAGCAATGTAAAAACTATCGAAAATCTGACCCTTTTGTTTTTTCAGAACAAAGCCATGTTTTTTGGCCACCGACTGAATGGTTTCTGGATTGAAGTGATAAATGTGTCGTGGAACATCATATGCTGCCCAAAATTCCTTAAAGTAATCCGCATCAAAAGACTTCGAATTAGGTAATGCTAAAAGCAATTTTCCGCCATCATTAATCCGATTTTTAAAGAACTCAAAATAGGCGTCCAATTCATAGACATGTTCCAACACATGCCACAGCGTTATCATTTCAAACTTTTCCTTCGTTGGAATTGCCATCAAATTGGGATAGATATTTTGTTGGGTTAACTCGGATGCTCTCACTGCCGTATCGGGATCTAGTTCCATTCCCGTGATCTTCCACCCGGCTTGTTGGCAGGCATGTAAAAAGTGTCCGTTGCCACAGCCTATATCCAGCAGTTTCTTTTCGCCTTTTTGTTCACTTTGGATAAGCGCGGTCTTTTGTTTTAGCGTGATATTTCGAACGGCATGATACAATTTATTAACGAAGCCTTTCTGCGTATTGCTATGTGAAATGTAGTTTTCAGATTTATAAAAGTATCCGGCATTCTCTGCTTCTGGCCGAGGGTTCGTAAATAACAAATCACAGGACGAGCAACGCACAATTCCAAACGTATTTTTCGATACCGTGTAATCTTTAGCGTCTAACTCGCGTGTCATTTTCTTTTCTCCACACGCAGGACATGATGATAATGTTTCCATAGTTAGCGACCCATGAATAATAGTAATATAGATACGTCGGCGGCAGACACGCCTGAAATCCGACTAGCCTGACCAATCGTTTGTGGACGAATGGATTTAAGCTTGATTCGGGACTCGGTGGATAAAGTTTTTATCTTATCATAATCGAAGTTGGCCGGTATCGCCAAATCTTCCATGCTCTTCATCTTATTGACCATCAAGCGCTCTTTCTCGATATAGCTTTCGTACTTGACGATAATTTCTACTTGTTCTAGCACCTCTTGCGTATAGGTTTCTTTCAGCTTCTGTCCAATCTCATGTTGGAGAATTTGTTCAAAACTCAAATCCGACCGCTTTAGTAAATTGATTATCGGAGCTCCTTCTTTTAGCGTTGCTGTTCCTTGGCTTTCCAACCAATCATTGATTTCGGCCGGCTTTACTTTTGTTGTTTGAATGGTTTCCAACAACTCGGCAACTTGTTGTTTTTTCTGCGCATAGGTATCCATGCGTTCTTGTGTTGCCAGTCCGAGTGCGTATCCTTTTTCGGTTAGTCTCTCATCGGCGTTGTCTTGTCGCAATAGGGTTCGGAATTCGGCGCGTGAGGTGAACATGCGGTAAGGCTCATCAGTACCTTTGTTGATAAGGTCGTCAATTAACACACCGATATACGCCTCTGACCTTGACAAGGTAAATGGATCTAATCCGTGCGCTTTTTGATGGGCATTTATTCCCGCCATTAAGCCTTGGCATGCAGCCTCTTCATAACCAGTTGTTCCATTAATTTGACCAGCAAAGAATAAACCCGACACCCGTTTTGTTTCCAAAGTCGAACTTAATTGTGTCGGCGGGAAGTAATCATATTCAATAGCATAACCCGGGCGGAATAATTTTGCATTTTCAAAACCCGGAATCAAACGAATAGCCTCGAACTGAATGTCTTCCGGCAATGACGTTGAGAATCCATTTACATAAATCTCAACCGTATTCCAACCTTCTGGCTCAACGAAAATTTGATGGGAATCCTTATCCGCAAAACGATTAATCTTGTCTTCTACGGATGGACAATAACGCGGCCCCAACCCCTTGATTCTTCCTGCAAACATTGGGCTGCGATCAAAACCTTTTCGCAAGACTTCGTGTACTTTTTCATTCGTGTGTGTAATCCAACAAGAGCGCTGTTCCTTCAGGGGTGTTTTCGTCAAATAGGAAAATGCAGTGGGGTTCTCATCCCCTTTTTGCTCCTCCATTTTGGAATAATCCAAACTACGACCATCTACACGCGGCGGTGTTCCCGTTTTCATTCGTCCCGATTCAAAACCCAATTGAATCAATTGTTCCGTAATCCCCCCAGCCATTGGTTCGGCCATTCGACCCCCGCCAAAATTCTTTTCACCAATATGAATAAGGCCATTCAAAAACGTCCCATTTGTCAACACAACCGTGGGTGCAAAATATGCCATGCCCATCCGCGTCTTTACCCCCTTCACAACACCCTCCTCCACAAGTAGCGATTCGACCGAGTCCTGCCAAAAATCAACATTGGCATTTTGCTCCAAGGCCCAACGCCACTCTTCGGCAAATCGCGCACGGTCCGACTGGCAACGTGGCGACCACATCGCAGGACCCTTCGAGCGATTAAGCATCCTAAACTGGATCATCGTTTTGTCCGAGATAATTCCCGACATCCCTCCCAGCGCATCTACCTCTCGCACGATCTGTCCTTTCGCAACCCCACCCATCGCCGGGTTACAAGACATCTGTGCAATGGTTTGCATGTTCATCGTAATCAGCAAAACCTTGGAGCCCATTTGCGCCGCCGCATGCGCCGCCTCACAGCCCGCATGCCCCGCTCCTACTACGATTACATCATATGAATTCTGCATCATTTTTATTTTTGTTTCACGTGGAACACGTGTTATCTTTTTTCCAAATAGTAGTTTTCTTTTTCGGTCATTAAGCTTTTATCCGCTTTCGCCTTGTCTTTATAACCACACAGGTGCAATAAGCCGTGAACCATGACGCGCTGCAGTTCGCTGTTTTCGGTGCCAAATTTCGCGGCATTTTCCAAGATGCGATCGTATGAAATAAAGATATCCCCTTCGATAATTTTGGGATTATCAGAATTGTCAAAGGTGACGATATCTGTATAGGTATCGTGCTGCAAGTATTCCTGGTTGATCTGCAATAAATAGTCGTCAGAACAAAACACATAGTTTAGCTCCTCGATTTTTTTTTGCTCCTCTTTGGCAACAGCTTGAAGCCATTGCTTGTGTTTAAGCTTATCGGGTAGATTAAAAGAAACGTCCTCGGTGTGAAAACTGATCATATTTGTAAACTAAACCACGAATTTACGAAAAAGCATCCTCGAAATGCTCAATTTGTACAGCTTGTGGAAAAAAAGTAATGGAAATGGTGTCGAACCGGATTTCCCCAAACCAATTTTCATCCTCTTGATAGTTCGTTGCGGCTTGATGATAGCGACGAATTTTCCCAGCATCGATCCGTTCTTCGGGTGTCCCAAACCCACCTGACTTTTTGGCTTTAACCTCAACAAAACACAGGGTTTGGGATTTTTGTGCGACCAGATCTACTTCCGCGATTCCAGCTCGGTAATTTTTTTCTCGGATATAATACCCTTGTTGCCGCAAATAATCAGTTGCCAGGTTTTCCGCAAGCCAGCCTAGTCGTAAATGTTTCGCCATTCTTGTATATTTGTTTTTCAAATAAAAGGCTTCTAAGGGAAGCGGCCGAGCTTGTTTTTGATAATTTTCCATGCAGAATAAAAATGTCCAATTTGTTGATTTAGGCCTTGTCGCCTACAAGGAAACCTGGGACCTTCAAGAATCATTGATGGCCCATACGGCAGGGATAAAATTGTCGAATAGAGGCTTAGATGAAATAGACCAAAAGCCTACGCCGAACTTCCTTTTATTTTGTGAGCACCCGCATGTTTATACCTTGGGGAAAAGCGGCGATGAGTCTCATCTATTAATGCAAGAATCCTTTCTGCATACAATTGGCGCCAGCTTTTTTAAAATAAACCGCGGCGGCGACATTACTTACCATGGGCCGGGACAATTGGTCGGATACCCCATTTTTGATCTAGAGAATTTCTTTACCGATATACACCTCTATCTGCGAATGCTTGAAGAGGCTGTCATTCGAACCTGTTCGTCTTATGGCTTACAGGCCGGACGAATTGATGGGCTTACCGGAGTTTGGATAGACCCCGAGTCGGACGACCCAAGAAAGATTTGTGCATTTGGCGTCAAAGCATCTCGTTGGATTAGTATGCACGGATTTGCCTTGAATGTTAACACCGACCTCTCCTATTTTGGTCACATTGTGCCGTGTGGAATTGCCACCAAGGGCGTAACCTCGCTCTCGCAAGAGCTGGGGCGCAGCGTTGATATAGCGGAAGTAAAGAAGCTCGTTTTGGGTAATTTATGTGCGCTTTTCGAGTTTAACCAAGTTAATGTTTCACGTGAAACATTGCCAAACCCCGCGTAAAATGAACTTCAAGAACACGCTATTTCTCGACATCGAAACGGTATCTGGAAAATCGGATTTTTTCCAACTTTCCGAACGAATGAAAGAGTTTTGGCTAAAAAAGGCGAAGAATCTTTATAATTCAGATAATGTATCCCTTGAGGATTTATATGCAGATCGCGCTGCTTTATTTGCTGAATTTGGTCGGATTATTGTCATTGGAATGGGTTTCTTGTACGTAAATAAGGACCAGGAACTTTGTTTGAAGGTGAAAACAATCGCGCATCATGACGAAAAGGAGTTGTTGAAAGAGTTTGGGGCGTTTATAACGAAGACCTATAAATCAAAAGAATTAACGCTTGTTGCACACAATGGCAAGGAGTTTGATTTCCCCTATTTGTGTAGAAGAATGCTGGCAAATAATCTCGAAATTCCCAAGGCACTTCAGGTTCAGGGTAAAAAACCATGGGAAATTATTCATCAGGACACGATGGAAATGTGGCGATTTGGAGACCGGAAGAACTATACTTCCCTCGAATTATTGGCCGAAATGATGGGAATTGAAGGAGCTAAATCAGACTTGTCGGGCGATCAAGTACACGGTGTTTATTACAAAGAAGACAATTTAGCTCGGATAGAGTCGTATTGTATGGAGGATGTTATTGTTGTGGCCCAACTCTATTTGCGGTTCCATTTCATGAACCTTGTTGAGCCACACAACATTCAAAAACTATAGTATTTTTGCTGGATTGCCAAATGCACGCTTACTCGCTGGAATATTTTCAATTACAACAGATCCCGCTCCGACCGTAGCACCCTTACCTATTTTAATGCTACCGACAATCGTGGAATGAATTCCAATGAATGCATTTTTCTCAATTTGGGCCTCTTTTCCGACAACTGATCCGGCACCAATTTGGCTGTATTCATCAACGACAGCACCAGTTTCAATGATACAGCTTGGTCCGATAACTACATGGTCCGATATTTTTGTTTCAGCTCCTATGACGGAATTTGCACCAATGAATATGCCATATGCTAAGCTTTTCACGTTAGCAATTTGGACGCTAGGATGAATGGCGTGTACGGGTTTTGTCTTACGATCTTCTTCGATTAATTCAATCATTTTCTTGCGCTCTGTAGGGTTTTCTAAGGCAATAAATACAGCACAAGATTTGCCGATTAACCCCCAATAGCTTTCATCTTCGGTCGTTCCTAGTACGGGAATTTCGCCAATCATTGTGTCTTTTTTCTTGATGTCATCGTCCAAAAAGCCGTAGATAACGACGTTGTTCTGCTGGAATATATGTGCCACTTCCAAGGCAAATGGATTAACTCCAATAATAATTACGGGTAATGATGTCATAGATTATTTATTTTGGCTGTAAAATTACGTAAATCAAAACTGATTTGGCCATCTTTTGTGAAGGTCAATTCAGTTAATTCCTCTCCGAGTGTTATCTGTCGATTCGACGAAAATGTGCTGGCGTCGATATTATTTAGCGCATGCATATAGGCTAAATCACCTATTTCTTCGATACACCATGCGTAGGAAATATGTTCCTCTCCTATGGCTTTTTCCACCAGGTTTATACCGATATCTGCGCGGACATTTCCCGACATGTCTAAAGGCGCATTGCTTAGTTTGATGTCGAAAATTTGTCTTTCATTGGTTTCTAATGCTTCGTATGTTTCGAGCGCTTCTTGTTGGTAAGTGCCGGTGGCAATACTGTAAAAAGCATCGATTAATATACTTACATGTAGCCTTCGGAGACTTTGTTTTTCAAGGTCCCATCCTGCACCGCCCGACTCGACCAATAGTAGACCATAACCGCGTTTTTGAAAGTTATCTCCAAAAGCGCGTGCATTAAATTCGTCAGACCATTTGGCAACCTTGTTGGGTATTTTAGCTTGTGTTAAACGGGTTAATCGATTCGCTAATTGACCAGCCCGTTTGCGGGATTCAGTCCATGTTCCAGCTTCGTCCCCTGTTGTGGCAAGGAATGCTATATGAGTTTGGTGTGCAGAATTTCCTACGGAATATAGTCGATTTTGATCATGTAGATTAAAGGCAAAATCGGGTTTTATTTGGTCTGCCCAGTCAGAAAGTAATTTTGCTTCTGAGCTATATTGATGTACCGCATCTCGGTTCATATCGATACCTAATGCCGTCTCTCGCGTCCAGCGCGCCGCACCGTCTTTATTAAGTAGTGGAATGAAGTGAATCGTACAATTTTGATGCAATTTTTCCCTTATTTTTTGGTTTTCTAGTTCATTTGTGTTTAAAAAGCGGAAAATATCGCACAATGCCATAGTTGCCGTGGCTTCGTCTCCATGCATTTGTGACCAAGCAATAATTTTGATGGGACCTTCTCCAAATTGAATTTCGTGAATAGGCCTTTTCTCATAGCTTTCGCCAATTTTCTGTATACGCAAATAGGGAGAATCCGACCATTCGCGGATGAGTACTTCCCAGGTTTGCGGATTGAATCGCCTCGTTAGGATACGGGTTTCTTGAAAATTAGGATACTCGTCGAAGATGTAATTGTACATATTATTTGCGTAATTTAGGTAAATAACTTGCCCAGGATTGTGCGTGAAAGAGCCCCTTTTTGCCCGATACATACATTACTATGAGGGTAACAATTAGGAAGCAAAACCAAGTCTCGTGTCCAAATAGTTCCACACCCATACATGTCGCAGCGATGGGGGTTTTTGTTAAGCCCATGTATAAACAGGTAAATCCGATGGCTGCTAAAAATGGTCCGGGCAATTGGATGAACTCGCTGATGCCCGCGGTCGCATGGGCACCAATGAGAAATAAGGGAGTTGCCTCTCCCCCTTTGAATCCAAGCCCAAGACTTAAGCTCGTCGCAATTAATTTTTGGATGGCAAAAATGCCCGACTTAAAATGGTCGGCGAATGGCCGGAGTAAAAATTCCGACCCCAAACCAGTGCTCTCTTGAAAAAATGAAAATTGAAAAAAACCTAACAAAATGATGCCCCCGAGAATCGCCTTTTGGGCAGCTTGTACGGGCAATTTCTCAGTCGCCAAGAAAATATTCGATTCTAGCGCCTTATAAGTACGCGCCAACAGAGACAAAAATAGCCCAATAAGCGCTAATTTGGCCCAAAATAGGCCCGAAATGTCAGGCAACAAAATGGTGGGATATAAAACGTGTTTTGTCCCGTACACGTGTAGACTTACATAATTTGCGGCGAAAGCGGTGGCAAAGCAGGCAAATATGGAACGAAGGTGAATTTTTCCAACTTCCTTGATTTCGAGTCCGAAAAAGCAGCCCGCCCAGGGAGTTCCAAAAATTGCCGCAAAGCCCGCACTAATTCCGGCACGAATCCAAATAGATTTTTCTGCTGTCGAAACTTGAAATTTATCCGAACTCGTTTGAGCGATCGCGCCTCCCATGAATACGGCGGCACCCTCTCGGCCGACTGACGCGCCGACTAAATGACTAAACCATGTGGAGACTAAGGTAAAGGGCGCTAGCCAATAAGATGAATGAAAGGCGCCCCCCTGTAAATGGTTTATTAAGTCATTCGTTCCTTGTTTAGTAAAAGCCCAGCGCCTAAACCAATATAGGAAATATCCAATGACAGGTAGTCCAAATAAAAAATAAGCTTGTCGATTTTTTGCGATTTCATCCAGCCCCCAGAGAAATAGGGATGCGAAACTTCCCGTTAAGAAAGAGATGATGGCCCAAAGTAGGATTCGAATGCCCCAAATACGCATGTTTGAGAGAATGTTTGTTTCAAAGGTAGGCAAATTTATTTTGCCTACCTTTGTGCCGGAAACGAATGTGCTGTAGCGAATGCCGCTGGCGGCGTTCTTGAACGAAATTCCAAGGAGTCAATTGTGGCCCTTAGATTAAATATCATATGACTGATTTTTCTTCGCTTGGTTTAAACCCTCAATTGTGTCGCGCGTGTGACGCATTGGGATACACTACGCCAAGCCCCATACAAGAAAAGGCAATTCCACTCATGTTGCAAGGTCATGATGTATTAGGGATCGCGCAAACGGGTACCGGTAAAACGGCGGCCTATGCTTTACCTGTGCTCATGCGTTGTAAATATGCACAAGGGAAAAACCCTCGGGCCTTGATTTTAGCGCCCACACGGGAACTGGTTATGCAGATTCACGAGGTGATGGTTGGCCTGGCAGTAGAAACAGACCTTCGAATGCTTGCTCTTTATGGGGGTTTGGGGCCTAAGGCGCAAATTCAAGCATTGGAAGACGGCGTCGATATTGTGGTCTCGACCCCGGGTCGTTTTTTAGAATTATATCGCAAGGATACGATCGTCGTGAAGGATCTGAAGATCTTAATTTTGGATGAGGCGGACAAGATGATGGATATGGGTTTTATGCCGCAGATCCGGGAGATTTTGGAAAAAATCCCGTATAAAAAACGTCAAAATGGGCTATTTTCAGCGACTTTCCCAGAAAAAGTGGAGAACCTCTCGCATGAATTTTTGGAGTTTCCCCACAAGGTTGAGATCACAAGGCAAGCCACCCCTGCCAGCCAAGTCACTCAATTTGTCTACGAGGCACCGAATTTAAGTACGAAAATAAACGCCCTCGCGCATTTTCTAAAGCAAGATGCTTTTGAGCGCGTGATGATATTTTGTCGGAGCAAGGATGTCGCTAATCAAGTTGAGAAATTCTTAATTCGAAAAGTCTTACCCGAAGATCAAGTTCGTGCGATCCACTCCAATAAAGGCCAAAATACCCGAATCAATGCCATGCAGCTGTTTCGAGAAGGCCTTATTCGTGTACTAGTAACGACGGATGTCGCTGCACGCGGGATTGATATTCCCAAAGTTTCCCATGTGATTAATTTCGATGTTCCTCTAATTTACGAAGATTATGTGCACCGGATTGGTCGGACAGGCCGGGCTGATCAAGTGGGCGAATCCATCACGTTTATTACGCTGGCAGAGCAATACCATTGGGCGAAAATTGAAGAAATTATTCAGCAAAAGATTGATATTCAGCAACTTCCGGATGAAGTAGATCGCGAAGAGACGCCGTTTGTTGAGCAGCAAGATATGTTGCGCGCCGTGGATGATCAGCGTAAGCGGGAGGATCCCGATTTCAAAGGCGCGTTCCACGAGAAAAAATGGGTCATCAAGGCGCGTGCTAGTGGCCAAAAGGTACCTAATCGAAAAGCGGTTACAAAAACGGGTCCTAAAGGTGGAGCTGTTTCCACCCCAAAACCGCCCCAACGAAACAATCGCCCCGGAAAAAATGCAAAATTTCGCCCGGGCGCACCATCATCTAAAAAGAAAAGGTAGATTTGCAGCGATGAAAGTATGTCTTATTTCTTTATTGATGCTTGTGAGCAGCTTGATGCTGGGCCAACAAGCCGCTAGTCCCAAGGAAGCAAAGTATCTTCCCCTTTATGGCCAAACGACCCTATTGTCGAAAGACCAAGCGGAGTTAAAGCAATTTGTGGAATCTTGCGATGCGAGTTTCGGATCTCGAAAAGAAGCAGTCGAGTTTTTCTCTGAACGTGCTTGGGAGTTTGTCGCATCAGGTCACTTGGATACAGCCACCTATCGTTTTAATTTGGTTCATGAGCTTGATAATCAAGCGGTTGACTCCTATTGGGGGCTGGGTGTAATCACATTTCAGCGTCAAGATTTTCCGAAGGCGATTGAATTTCTTTCGAAAGGTCTGGCCTTAGATAGCACACAAAGTATTTTACGGGTAGATTTGGCCATCGTTAAATTGAGCTGTTATTTGAAATCGATGGATTGCGGGACCTTGGATGAGACGGATGCCTTGTTGCAGCAAGCCTTATTACAAACGCCTAATTATGCAACGGCTTGGATGAAGCGAGCCCAAGTGGCGTATTTACAGGAGAAATATGAAAATGCCTGGGCCTATTTGCATGAGTGTCGAAAGCTGGATATCACACAATTGGATTTAAATTTAGGCAAAAGTTTAGCTGAAAAAATGCCCGATCCTCAGGGCGTATTTAAGTAATTCACTATGGGAATTCGGTCCTTTTTTGCGAAACCTTTTGCGAAGCGGGTGGTCAAGAAACACCAGAAGAGTCACGCTCAAGCGATTCAAATTCAGGAAGCCTGGTTGAAAAACAACCTTAAAAAGGCCGAGCAGACCATCTTTGGACTGGCCTACGAATTCGACAAAATCCGTAATTACCTCGAATATAAAATTCGCGTACCCATTGCCGAATATGAGGACCTGAAAACCTACATCGATGAAATGGTTTTGGGCTCCCCTAACATTCTTTGGCCAGGGAAACCGGCTTATTTTGCCAAAACATCAGGCACCACATCAGGCGCCAAATACATTCCCATTTCGAAGGAATCGATGCCTTACCACATCACGGGAGCACGTGATGCCCTTTTGCATTATGTGCATTATTCAGGTAATGCAAAGTTTTTAGACCAAAAATTGATTTTTTTATCGGGCTCTCCGGAGTTAGAAGAGAAAAACGGTATCCCAACCGGCCGTTTGTCGGGCATCGTCAATCACCACGTTCCAGGCTATTTGCGAAGCAATCAAATGCCGAGTTACACCACGAACTGCATCGAGGATTGGGAGGAGAAATTGGAAGCGATTGTTCATGAAACCATTGACCAGCGGATGGGATTGATCTCAGGAATTCCGCCTTGGGTTCAGATGTATTTTGATCGTTTAGAGAGTTTGTCGGGGAAGAAGATCGGGGACTTATTCCCTGATTTTCAATTGTTTGTGACCGGTGGGGTGAATTTTGAGCCTTACCGACAAAAATTGATGGAATCAATCGGTCGGGATATTGATGTCGTGGAAACTTACCCGGCTTCGGAGGGATTTATTGCCTTTCAAGATTCAAGTGGGGCGGAGGGTTTATTGCTCAATGTAGATGGGGGAATCTTTTTTGAGTTTGTTCCCATGGATACCTATTTCAGCGGAACACCGAAGCGCTTGATGCTTTCCGAAGTGAAGTTGGGCGTTAATTATGCGCTATTAATGACGACGAATGCGGGTCTTTGGTCCTATTCAATTGGTGATACGGTGAAATTTGTGTCTTTAGATCCGTTCCGAATTGTGGTGACAGGCCGGATTAAACATTTTATTTCGGCTTTTGGAGAACATGTGATTTCCGAGGAAGCGGAACGCGCGATGGGCGAAGCACTTAAGGCTTGTCCAGAGGCGAGTTTGGTTGAGTTTACCTTGGCTCCGCAGGTGAATCCACCAGCTGGAGAATTACCCTATCACGAATGGTTGGTTGAGTTTGCGCAACAGCCGAATGATCCAGCCAAATTTAGTGCGGCATTAGAGGCCTCCATGGTTTCGCAGAATATTTATTACCGTGATTTGATTGAAGGAAAGGTCTTGCAGCCTCTGAAGTTGACAATTTTGCCCACAAATGCCTTTATCGATTACATGAAATCGCAAGGGAAATTGGGGGGACAAAATAAGGTTCCACGTTTAGCGAATGATCGGGCGATTGCGGATAAGCTCGCAGCCATGTAGAGACGCGATACTTCGCGTCAGGTAAACCGCAGCCATGTAGAGACGCGACACTTCGCGTCAGGTAAACCGCAGCCATGTAGAGACGCGACACTTCGCGTCTTATAAATTACGAGCATATTAGACGCGAGGTATCGCGTCTCTACTTTTGCCAACTCGCATATTCCAAGTAATTCATGGCCGTTCGCATGAACACTTCCGCAGCCTCGGGGCTTACGGTTTTCAATAATTTGGCGGGATTTCCGGCATAAATACTACCTGCGGGAACGCGGGTATTTTGGGTTACCACAGCTCCGGCAGCGATGATAGAACCCGTTTCGATGAGTGCGCCATCCATGATGATGGCTCCCATGCCCACCAATACATAGTCTTCAATGGTGCAGCCATGAACAATCGCATTGTGTGCAATGGAGACATAATTTCCGATAGTGGTTTCTGTTTTTTGGTAAGTGCAATGAATCACGGCGCCATCCTGAATGTTGGAATAATTGCCTATTCGAATGCGATTGACATCGCCTCGAACAACCGCATTATACCAAACTGTACAATGTGAACCAAACGTAACATCACCCACAATGGTAGCGTTTGCTGCCTGCCAGTTTTCTGGGCCAAATCGGGGTGATTTCCCCTTGATTGGAACAATTAATGCCATAGTTTCGCGATTTATGCGGGCCAGCGACCCTGTAGTTTCATGACCTTTTCGATGACATCCCGTACAGCGCCTTTGCCTCCGCCAAAAGGGGAAATATATTTACAAGCCATCTGAATTTCAGGAATTGCATCCGCCGGACAGGTACTTAATAGTTTGGGCCTGGATAGGATTTTTAAGTCGGGAACATCGTCACCCATGTACAAGATTTCGGATTCGTCGAGACCGATTTTCTCTAACCAAGTTAAGTAGGTTTCCAATTTATCTTTGCCGCCCAAACCGAAATAAATATCCTGAAATTTCAGGTTTTCGAGTCGTTTTTTAACCCCTTGATGACCGCCACCCGTGATTACGCAAAGATTATATTCCGCTTCACGCGCCTTTTCAATGGCATAACCATCCCGGATGTGAAAGGTACGATAATGCTCACCCGTTTCTAAGACATGCACACTGCCGTCGGTCATGACGCCATCGATATCGAAAACAAAGGCTTTAATTTGCGCAAATTGCGTAAGGCTGTTGGACATAAGAATGCTTTTGAACGGTAATTTACATAAATCTGTGGAAAGACTTGATGCGTTTCGTGGTCGCTTTTTTGTATTTTTACCACCTATGAAACGAATTCGTGTGTTTTTCATGTTTATTGGGCTGGCGATTTGTCCAGGCCTATTGCATGCCCAACAGGCGGATGCGGCTTTTTCGGAATTTGTCAACAGCATAGCCCAAAGCAAAAATACAGATGCTGCGAATTGGTCACAACAAGCAAAAATTGCCTCATCTAAAGCGTTTGTCGATCTAGTTTTCCAACTGCGCAAAGCGGGTTTCAAATCACCTCAGTTGGCCTATTTATTAGCCAGAACCTTTCTTCAATCGAATCCGAATCTTCAATTAGAATTACTATCTACGGTTCAAAAGCTCATTGAGCAAAAGGATAATAAAACATTACTCAGCTTTCTCGAGCAAGTTGAAAATTGGCAATACAACCAGCGATTGGTTCAAACGGGGAATTACACATTTCAGGTACAAGGCAATTTGTCGCTAGCTTGGCAGGGCCCAGATAGTACGCTTGCTGTGGCTTCCGATAATTGGGATAGCCCAAGTCCCGAGATACCCACCGACAAGGATATGCAAATTCAAGCATTTACCCCGGGGCCGGTTTTGCTATGGAATGAGGTTGAATTCGTAGCGAGCATTGGAAAAGATAGCCTTCGTTTTCAGGCAAAGACCTTACGCTTTTCGGTTAAAGACCGTGTATTTATTGGCGAGAACGGATTGTTGAATACAGGGTCTTTGGAATTGCCCCGATTTCAAGTAAATCCTCGAAGGGGTATTTTGGTCAGCGAAGAAATGACTTGGCAGGAAGGAGAACAGAAAATACGAGGGTCATTGCGCATGCCCTTGAAAAGGAAGGCGGGTTCTTCCGGATTTGCCATTGAATTTAAGTCCAAGGAGTTTCTGGCTAAGCCTTTGCAGAGCAATCATTACAGGGGTTACGGGCGTCTTTTTGTATTTGGTGATCAGCGGGGATTGTTGGGTGCTGGCGACCGACCTGCGCGCTTGGAGATTTGGTCGAAGGAGAAAAAATTGGGCGAATTTGCGGCCCAACAAATTACCATACAATCCAATGAATCGATTCAAATAAAGGAAGGTTCGTTTACGGGCTATGTAGGCAAAAAGGATTCGTTGTTTCATGGCTATGTCACCGCGAATTGGATTCCCGTAGAATCTTCTTGGCATATCAAACCAACGCAGGATCAGATCTTGTTTGAGGACAGTTTTCACCAGGTTTCAATATCGGCAGATTTGGGGGTATTGCATGTTGATACGCAAGTCATGGACTTTTATAGATTAGCGGGAAAAAGCCAAAATCCAGCTTGGGTGGAGTCCTTTGATTTTTACGATGCAGACAGATTGGATGGCCAGCAAGGAATTTTGACCTACGACCCGATGCGGATTCTGTATAATCATTTGTCGGCCATCAAGCGCAGCCAAGCGAATTTATACGACATTGCAGCGGCCACGAAGAAGGATCCGCAATGGATGCGTGGCGGTTTTCAACAATACAAACATGCCGGGTATTTGAATTTTGACGATCAAACGAGTGAGGTTTCTTTTACGCGATTGGGCCGACATTATGCACAGGTCAAATTTGCACAAAAGGATTTTGACCGTTTTTATGTGCCATCTTTTGGTGGGATGCTAGCCAGGGATACTGCGAATATTTCGGTGGATTTGGCCCAACAAAAATTGGTGATTCGGGGGATTAAGGAAGTGATGGTTTCGGATTCTTTGAAGGCAAATTTCATTCCTTCTAACAATCAGATTGTCTTTGGCCAGGGGCGTGATTTTGATTTTATGGGGGAAATTAAGATCGGCAACTATCGCTTCCGTGGCCAAGGTTTCCGATTTAATTTTAATGATTATTCCATTAATCTTCCTCAAATTGATTCGATTACGTTTGTTCGGAAAGGGACGACTCGTGAACTTGGGGGACAGTTTCGCTATGAGGCCGGGCATATTTTACTCGCTCCGCCAAACAATAAATCAGGCCGGAAAGGATTAGCGGCCTATCCAAAATTAATTATTCCCAAGGGAGTCGTATCTTATTTTGATGAACCTTGGAGAGCGCAAGGGGTATATTCGCAGAAGCACTTTTTTCAGGTGCCCAGGATCGAGTTAGATAGTTTGACCCAGAAAGAAATTACGTTTGAGGGAAGCTTTATATCCAATGGGATATTTCCTACTCTGAAATCCTCCTTGGTTTTGATGCCTGACCAAACCTTTGGTTTTTCATACAATCAAAAATCCCCTTTAGCTATTTATCAGTCCAAGGCTGTTTATCAATTGAAGAGCCCGCTTACGATGAACAAGGCTGGTTTATCAGCTTCGGGAACCATGCAATTTGGGAGCCTTTCACTTAATCAAAAAGAGAGCCACTTTTATCCAGATTCATTAATGGCGAGCGGAACGAGCGCCTCCATGGAGGGCAAAGGTTACCCTTCCATGCAAGTTGGGGAACATCGGTTTGCCTGGACGCCCGCTCAGGATAGCTTGTGGATGTATCCAGTTAAGCAATCTTTTCTTTTGTATGGGAAAGAACTTCAGTTGGCCGGCTCCCTTGGGATGCATCAAAAGCGTGTTTTTGGCAAAGGGACTTTGACATTACAAGATGGCGTAATGGATTCGGACTTGTTTCGTTTCGATGCACAGACTTGGTCTTCGGCCGACGCGAATCTAAAAATTGGCAAACAGATGGCTCTTTTCGCCCCGGCTGTTTTTATGAGTAAAGTGAGTTTAGATGCGAATATGACGGCGCATAAAGTCATGATTCGGCCGGCGAAAGGCGAATTAGGCACTCAAATTACGTTTCCATACATCGCGTATCAAAGTAGTCTATCTGAGGGTACATGGGATTTGACGAACCAACGATTTTTGTTGGCTGGTAAGTCGGGTTTTGAGCTCACGAGTTTAGATAGTTCTGGGGCTTCCTCGGGCTCAATGATTCGAGCATCCACCGCGAATTATGATTTAAAGGCGCAATATTTAGCGTTAAGTGGGGTCAAAGAAGTGGAAGTGGGACCTGCCTTGTTGTTCCCAGATAAGGGAATTTTGGGGATTCAGAAAGATGGTGCATTTAAACCATTTGCGGGCGCCAAGGCCCTGTTAGACGGCAAGAATAAGCGACATTACTTAGCCGATTTGAAGATTGTCGAGGGGAATTCCAGGGGCTGGAAAGGCGAGGCTAATTATCAATTTCCACGTAGTGATGGAGATACGGTATCCGTTGCTTTGCGAAACTTTCAGTTTGAGGGAAAGTCGCATGTAACTGCCGAGGGATTGTTGGCGGAAAAAACACCGCTTCGATTTAGTAAGCATCAGCAATTCAAGGGGGAGGTCTCTTTGGATACACGCAACCCGAATTTGAATTTCAAGGGATTCATTCGTCCGGTCATTGGTTTGCCCAATTTTCGTGCTGCCTGGATTCCATTTGAGAATGCAAAGGGCGAGGAACCCCATTTGGTCTTGAATAAGGATTTGCGCGATGAGGCCGGTCGGCCAATCACGGCTGGAATATTTATCAATGCGCAGAATAAATTGTACCCAACATTTTTGAGCCCGCAGTCGGACGACTTGGATCCTGTTTTGTTTCAATCTGAGGGGGATGTGATTGAGTCGAATGATCGTTATGAGGTCAAGGGTAAATCATCGGACATGCAGTTGTTTATTGATAAACATCGCGTGGAGGCACAGGGCCCGATTCAATTGTTTACGGGAAATCAGTCGATTCGTGCATTTGGTAATTTGGTCATGTCGACGGATAGTTTGCTGCCACGTTTGGACACTTGGGTGAGTTTACAATTTCCATATCCAGCCAAGTTATTGAAGGTGATGGGGGATCGGATGCTGAAATATCAGTTGGACCAAGGAATTCAAAGTGATCCGGCGGATGACCCAGAGAAACGAGACGCGTATTTGCGTCGTGTGGATCAGGTATTGGGCAAGGCGGTAGCGGAGCCGATGCGGACAAAAATGGATCAGGTCCACATGGCTTTGGATAAGGTGGCGCCAGAGTTTGCGAATTCAATTAACTTTTCCAATGTTTCTTGGGTTTGGTCGCCGAATACCTCTTCTTTTTATTCGGTGGGCGGAATACCTTTGGTTAATGTGGGGCCTGTGGATATTAATGCGGCGATTCGCGGTTACATGGAGGTAGTTAAAAAGCCGAATAAGGAGGAATTTTATGGCTATTGGGAATTGTCGGAAGATTTATGGTATTATTTTGCCTATTTTAATGGCGAGTTAGGCGTATATTCGTCGGATCCTGTATTTTTAGCCACCATACGCGAGGCGGTTAAGTCTGACAAAAAGGGCAAATCAACGGTTGTTGAGGCTGCGGGGGACGAAAAGGATGCGTTTGTGAAAAGATTTTTGGCGTATTACCGGGTTGCTACGCCAACCAAGAAAACAAAAAAAGTGGCGATACCAGTGAAGACAGAGCCGCCAACGACGAAAGCGAAAAAAGGAGGGTTTTAATGATGACTGAATCAAAACTGGGGAAAATATTTCAATTCATGGATACGCTTGGTTTAGGGGAGCGGGATCCATTTGGGAATCCGATTTTGTTTAAGCGGATTGTTATGATGGTTTTGGGATTTATCTCCTATAATCGTTTGACGGTGTACAACAAAACGAAGATTACGGGGACGGAGCATTTGGAAAATTTACCGGAGCGGGGGGTCTTGTTTTTACCGAATCATCAGACCTATTTTATGGATGTGGTGTCCTTGTATCATATCTTTTTCTCGGTGAAATGGGGTTTTCGAAATACGATTAATTACCCGATTTATCTAATGGCTCCTCGGTCGAATTTGTTTTATGTGGCTGCATCGGAAACGATGAAGAATGATGGTTTTTTGCCTCGGGTGATGGCACAGGCAGGTGCGATTTTGGTGAATCGGTCGTGGCGTGCGGAGGGAGTGGATGTAAAGCGAGAGGTGGATTTGGCCGCGGTGGAGAAGATTGGAAAGGGCTTGAAATTTGGCTGGGTGATTAGTTTTCCCCAAGGTACAACGCGCGCTTTTGCGCCATTGCGTAAAGGGACGGCGCATTTGATTAAGGGCGAAAATCCGATTGTCGTGCCGGTCCGAATCAATGGTTTCCGTCGAGCTTTTGATAAGAAGGGTTTATTGATTAAGAAACGGAATACAACCTTGACCGTTGAGTTTCGCGAACCGATACGATTTGATTCGGAGGCTACGACGGAGGAGATTTTGGAGCGTTTGCGCCAGGAAATAGGCTTGGAACATGCTGAATAAAACGAAGGGTATTGTTATCAATTACTTGAAATACCGGGAGTCTTCTTTATTGGTTACGATTTATACGGCGGAATTTGGAATTAGCTCTTATCTGGAAAATGGAGTTCGTTCCGCCAAGGCGAAGCATAAGATTGCCCTGTTTCAGCCCTTGACCTTGCTTGAACTCGAGGTTTATCACAAACCTGGCAAGGGGCTTCACCGAATCTCGGAGGCCAAATGTTATTATCCTTATCGGAAAATACCTTTTGATATTACGTATTCGAGTATTGCTTTGTTTCTAACTGAGGTATTGGGAAAGGTATTGCGGGAGGAGGAGGCCAATCCGGTCTTGTTTGATTTTTTAGAGGATTCATTTCAGATTTTGGATCAGGGGGTGGGGTCGATGGAGAATTTTCATTTACAATTTCTGTGGAAGTTGAGCGAGTTTTTGGGCTTTCATGCGGGGCGGGTGCAAGAGTTTATGGATCAATTGCGGGAAGCTGGCGTTCCGGGAATCAGTGACTTAGATCCGCAGGCTGTTCAGGCCTTGTTTGATTCGGATTATGGCCAGGCGCTTGGTATAAATCGTGTGCAACGTGCGGCCGTTTTGCGTGCCTTGATTTATTATTATGGCTTGCACATGGAGTCGTTTGGGGAGTTGAGATCTTTACAAGTTTTGCAGGAGGTGATGTCATGAAAACATTAGCGTATCAGATTATTCCTTCGCCGAAGGCGTTGGATATTCGATTAACATTCCAACCGGCTCGACTGGGGCCGTTGAAATTACATTTACCGATTTGGCGTCCGGGGCGGTATCAGGTTCAACATTTTGCCAAGAATATTGCTACCGTGACGAGTGATCATGGGGTGGTTTTGAAGACGGATTTGTCGACGTGGACCTTTGTGGTCACATCATTGGAGCCGATGACCATTTCCTATCGATATCATGCGGAGCAGCCGGATGCGGGTGGATCATGGGTGGATGAATCGATGGTGTATATCAATTTTGTGAACTGTTTGCTGTTTCCGAATCGAGGCGAAAATCGGCCATGTACGGTAGCGATTTTATCGGAGACTGTGTTAGGAGGGGACTATGAAATTTCCTGGTCATTCGAAAAAAACAAAGGGCTAAAATCATATCGGGAACTCGTGGACTCGCCGTATTTGGCGGCCCGGAAAATCCAATCGTTAACTTGGCGATCAGGGCGCACCGATTTTTATATTCAGGGTATAGGGCCGAAGGTTCATTTTTCGGAACGATTGTTGCAGGCCTATCAAAAATTCGTAGCCTATCAATTGGACTACATGGGCGAATTTCCGGTTCGGGATTATCGTTTTATGTTGTGGATTTGCCCCAAACCTTTTTACCATGGGGTAGAGCATACTAGATCGACCATGATGGTGATGGGCCCAGAGGATCGCGACTCCTATGAGGATTTGATTGGCTTAGGGGCACATGAGTTATTTCATGTGTGGAATGTGGCCACCATTCGCCCGAAGGAGTTATTGCCTTACGACTATACGAAGGCCATCATTTTCGATACCGGATGGATCGTTGAGGGAATTACGACTTATTTGGGAGATTGGTTCTTGTGGGCGTCGGACGTGGTTAAGGCTGAGGAGTATGTGAATTTATTGGCCGGCAATCTGAAATTACATTTTGAACGGGATGGGACATCTAAACAATCCTTGATTGAAAGTTCGGTCGATTTGTGGTTGGATGGTTATGGATCAGCCCTACCTGGTAAGCGTGTTTCGATTTATTTTAAGGGTGCGTTGGTTGCTTTAGGTTTGGATTTATTGATTCGTCGGAAGTTTAAGCATAGCAAATCCATGCGGGATGTGATGTTGCTGATGCAGGCTCGCTATGGTCGCTTGAAGCGAGGGTATGGCCGGCAAGATTTTTATGCTTTGGTGGAGGAGGTTTACGAGGAACCCCTTACAGATTTTTGGTCAAAGTGGGTGGAGTCTTCGGAACCCTTGGAGGGTGAGATTAAAGAGCTCCTAAATTTTGTTGGATTATCTTTTTCAGGCGGCGGTGTGTTGGAAATTGTGGATGAATCTGCTCTTTCTCCATTCAAATGTGCAACAAATAGATAATTTGTTTCCAAATTCGACAAGTTTTGTCGTTTTGGTGCTAACGTTTGTGGATATACGACATGCTAACTTGGCTGTATGAATCCATACGCATCGCGCATTCGCAAAATCCGAGTTTCCCATGGTTATAGCCAGGAGTATATGGCACTGAAATTGGGCATGACGCTTTCGTCTTATTCAAAGCTGGAGCGGGGCTTGGTTGAGTTGTCTGTTACGCGGCTCGTTCAAATTTCTGAGGTATTGGAATTTGATTTGGGTCAATTTTTTCAGGCGGAACCTGCTGATTCGGTTTCCGACCAAACTCAGGTGGGTTATGGCTTTGTTACGCGGGCTGAATTTCTTCAGCATCTGGATAAAATGCATTTGTTGGAGCGACAATTAAGCGATATCCTTTCTAAACTGCCGTAATAAATTCTTACCTTTGTGCCTTAACTCATTCGATATGTTACAAAGGCCACGTAGAAATCGTCAAAGTGCTGTTATTCGTGATATGGTGGAGGAGACTCGCCTGTCTGTCAAGGACATGTTATTTCCTTTGTTTGTGCAGTCGGGAACGAGAAAGCGTACGCCGATTGCCTCAATGCCGGGGATTTACCGTTATTCGCAAGATTTATTGTTAAAGGAAATCGAGGAATGTGTCCAATTGGGCATTCGTTCTTTCGCTTTATTTCCCCAAATAGACGAGTCCTTGAAGGATTCCATGGCGACAGAAAGTCACCGTGCGGGCTCCTTGTATTTGGAGGCGATTCATGCGGTTGCCAGTCGTTTTCCGGAGGTTTCTTTGTTGACGGATGTGGCGATGGACCCCTACAGTTCAGATGGCCATGACGGAATTGTTCGTGACGGTCAAATATTGAATGACGAGACCTTGCCGGTTTTGGCCAAGATGGCCATTGCGCAAGCACAGGCAGGTTCGCGTTTGATTGGTCCATCGGATATGATGGATGGTCGGGTTGGTTATTTGCGGGAGGCTTTGGACGGAGCAGGATTTTCGAATGTGGGCATTATGGCTTACACGGCTAAATATGCATCGGCATTTTATGGACCGTTCCGGGATGCCTTGGAGTCGGCACCGAAATTTGGAGATAAGAAAACGTATCAAATGAACCCAGCGAATCGTCGGGAGGCATTGATTGAATTGGAATTAGACGAAGCAGAGGGAGCTGATTTTCTGATGGTGAAACCGGCTTTGGCCTATTTGGATATCATTGCGCTTTTGCGTGAAAATTCCAATTTGCCGATTGCGGCCTATAATGTGTCGGGCGAATATGCCATGATTAAGGCGGCTGCACAAAATGGCTGGTTAGATGGGGAGAAGGCGATGTTGGAGAGTTTATTATCGATTAAGAGAGCGGGTGCGCAGGTGATTCTGACGTATTTTGCTAAGGAATTTGCACAATTAAATCAAGCGTAATATGTCGACCGATCGCTATATGCAACGGGGGGTTTCGGCCTCGAAAGAAGATGTTCATAAGGCCATTGCCAAATTAGATAAGGGTTTATTTCCGCAAGCTTTCTGTAAGATTTCGCCGGATATTTTAGGGGGCGATGAGGCCTATTGCAATATTATGCATGCGGATGGCGCGGGGACAAAATCGTCGTTGGCTTATTTGTATTGGAAGGAAACGGGAGATATTTCGGTTTGGAGGGGTATTGCGCAGGATGCGGTGGTGATGAATACAGATGACTTAATTTGTGTGGGGGCGACGGATCAAATGTTGCTTTCGAGTACGATTGGTCGGAACAAGAATTTGATTCCGGGCGAGGTCATTGCGGAGATTATCAATGGGACGGAAGAGGTGTTGGAGATGTTGCGGGAGAATGGTTTGGGCATATATTCGACAGGTGGCGAGACGGCGGATGTGGGCGACTTGGTTCGAACGATCATTGTGGACAGTACGGTGATTGGACGCATGAAGCGTTCGGATGTAATTTCGAATGGAAATATTCAGGCGGGGGATGTGATTGTGGGTTTGGCGTCTGATGGCCAATCGACTTACGAAAAGACGTACAATGGCGGGATGGGAAGCAATGGCTTAACATCGGCTCGCCATGATGTGCTGGGAAATTATTTGGCGGGGAAATACCCGGAAAGTTTTGACCCATCGGTTCCGTCGGATTTGGTTTATTCGGGTTCGCGTTCCTTGACGGAGGCGGTTCCGGGAACCCCATTGAATGTGGGACAATTGATTTTATCGCCTACGCGGACCTATGCGCCGGTGATTAAAGCGATCTTGGGAGCGATGCGTGCACAGATTCACGGAATGGTGCATTGTTCAGGTGGCGCGCAGACGAAGGTGATGCATTTTGTGGAAGGCGTTCATGTGATCAAGGATAATTTATTCCCAATACCTCCGTTGTTTGATTTGATTCAAAAGGAGAGTGGAACCAGCTTCCAGGAGATGTACAAGGTGTTCAACATGGGGCATCGCATGGAACTCTATGTAGCCCCTGAATTCGCGGATGAAATTATTCAGATATCGGAGTCATTTGGCATACCCGCACAAGTGGTAGGTCGTGTGGAGGCCGCCCCAGCGAAGAAATTAACCATTAAAAGTGCTTACGGAGAATTTATTTACGAGTAGTGCTTTGCTTTATCGTAAATCCTTTTTATATTTGCGACCCCATTTAAAAGGCTTTGTAAAGGTAACGACCTGGCCTCGTGGGATTGTTTCACTTAAATACATCTAAAATGTACGCAATCGTAGAAATTGCCGGGCAGCAATTTAAAGTAGAAAAAGACCGTACCGTTTATACCCACCGTTTGGCGGGAGCGGAAGGCGCTGCACTGGTTATCGACAAGGTATTACTTGTTGACAATGACGGAAAGATTTCCGTAGGAGCACCCACAGTAGCTGGTGCGACTGTTAAAGCTAAAATCGTAGCTCACGTTCGTGGCGAGAAGGTTTTGGTATTCAAAAAGAAACGAAGAAAGTCTTACCAAAAAATGAATGGACACCGTCAAGATTTGACACAAGTGTTGATCGAAGGTATTTCTGTTAAATAATTGAACATTAGCGGTATTAACGCATAAAATAAAAAAACATGGCACATAAGAAAGGCGCCGGATCGTCGAAAAACGGGCGCGAATCACATAGTAAACGTCTTGGCGTTAAGTTATTTGGAGGCCAAGCAGTAATCGCAGGAAACATCATTGTACGTCAACGCGGTACAGCTCACAATCCAGGTGAGAATGTAGGTCTTGGAAAAGATCATACATTATTTGCTTTAGCGGATGGTGTAGTGGCATTCAAAAAAGGATTTAAAGGTCGTTCATTCGTGCACGTATTGCCAGCAGTGGCAGCACCAGCACCCGTGGTACCTGCAGCAAAGAAAGCTCCAGCCAAAAAAGTGGCTCCAGCAGTGGAGGCGGCTCCGGTAGCAGAGGTAGCTGTTGAAGCAGCTCCAAAAGCGAAGAAAGCTCCAGCAAAGAAAAAAGAAGCTGCTGAATAATTTAACATGAAATTTCAGAGAGAACCTGATACGAAAGTGTCAGGTTTTTTTTATTTTACGAAACCAAATTGACAGATTGTTAGTTTGCACTCTATAATCATTAATTTATGCTTACCTCGACTGTCACCATTTATACGGAATCCACACCCAATCCACATTCTATGAAATTTGTTTTTAATGTGGAATTACTGCCTGATGGGATGTCCTTCGACTATACCCAACCGGCTGATGGGCTTACCAAAGAAAAGAATTCACCACTCGCTGTTGCCTTGTTTGGTTTCGAATTTGTTCGTCGGGTATTCATTACCTCCAATTTCATTACTCTGACCAAAACAGAAAATGCCGCTTGGGAAGATGAGTTATTCGGAATTAAGCAATACTTAAAGAAATATTTCGCTGAAAAGCAGCCTGTATTCTCTCTACCAGCCTCTGAATTTGCGGAGGAAGGGGATGTGTCAGATTCAGAGATTATCGGCCAAATCAAGCAAGTTTTGGAGGAATATGTGAAGCCCGCAGTTGAATCGGATGGGGGAGCTATTTCATTTCATTCCTTTGACGAGTCGACAGGTCAAATGAAAGTATTATTGCAAGGTTCTTGCTCGGGATGTCCATCGTCACAAATGACGCTTAAGGCGGGTATTGAAACCTTGATGACTCGCATGGTTCCTGCCGTAAAAGAAGTGGTCGCAGAGGGCGTTTAAATCCCAATCCAGGTATTTCTCGAATTATAAAAAGGAAAGAATTTCCGTTAAGTTCTCGATTTCTCGAAAATTTGGATGAACCACCGGGTGGCTAACCATTTCGTGGGCCCAAGTCGTATGGAATGGAATATGGACGGCATGTCCTCCTAATTCAAGTACCGGTAAAATATCTGATTTTAACGAGTTGCCAATCATTAAAAATTGGCTTGGATCGACGTCCAAGTGTTGGATCAACTTTTGATAGTCGGACGGTTTTTTATCCGACATGATTTCAATGTGGTGGAAGTATCTCGCCAAGCCCGACTTCTTTAATTTTCGTTCCTGGTCCAACAAATCGCCCTTCGTCGCGACTACGAGTCGATATTTCCCCGATAATTCGCTTAAGACTTGTTCGACATGGGGAAGCAATTCAATCGGGCGGTCCAACAATTCCTTTCCGATTTCCAGAATTTTTTGAGTCCCATCAGCGCTTAAATTTCCGCCGGTAATTCGAATAGCAGTCTCAACCATTGATAGCATAAATCCCTTTACCCCATAGCCATACAATTCAAGGTTATCCATCTCCGTTTTGAATAATTCTTGCTCTGTCTGATGGATGGGTAAATAGTTCTCAAATAGGCTTGCAAAGGCCTCTTCGCTCTCGCGAAAGTACGGCTCATTCACCCATAAGGTGTCATCTGCATCGAATGCGATTACCAGCATGTTGATAGGATTTTAACTAAAAACTGCCGGGGATTTAGCCCGGCAGTTTTATTGATTAAAATGATTTTGCGATCGTAATGAAATCGGCCGCAATAAGCGATGCGCCTCCGATCAATCCGCCATCCACATCAGGACCGGCGAAGATCTCTTGTGCATTCTTTGCGTTGCACGATCCACCATATAAAATCGAACAATGATCGGCTACCGTTGCGCCGTATTTAGCAGCAATGTGAACACGTAAATGCGCATGCATCTCTTGTGCTTGTTGGGCCGAAGCCGTCAAACCCGTACCAATCGCCCAAATCGGCTCATAAGCAATCACCACTTTACCGAATTCCTCTGCCGATAAATGAAATAAACTCGCCGTTAATTGATCCGCCACAAAAGCCAAAAAGTCGCCACCCTCACGAAGTGCTAAACTCTCTCCACAGCAGAAAATGGGCGTAATGTTATTGGCCAAAGCGGCATCTACTTTCGCAGCTAATTGCTCATTCGACTCCGCGAAATATTCACGACGCTCCGAGTGTCCAATCAATACATAGGGAATAGCCGCCGATGCTAATTGCACCGCCGAAATCTCTCCTGTATATGCACCGGATGCCTTCTCGTGGCAGTTTTGAGCCGCCACCGCTAAATTATCTATTCCTTCTACGACTTGCGCCACACCTGTTAAATACAATGCGGGCGTCGCCATAATCACTTGTACATCCGCCGGAACGTCCGACTTCACCAATTGAGCTACTTCCGTAGCCAAAACGAATGCCTCCGCAGCCGTTTTATTCATTTTCCAGTTTCCAGCAACAATTTTTTTTCTCATACGTTCATCTGATTAAGCTTCAAAAATACAATTCCTTTCCCGCTTACGAAAATCCAAGCAGAAAAATCCCAAAGATTCCGTATTTTCACAATCCATTACCTCATTTTCCCTATGATCAAACGCATTCTTCTTGCCTTGTTATTCATTGCCTCTGGCAAATCCGCATACAGCCAAACAGACCTTTTCCCCCACACGAAATCTAAATGGGTAGATTCGGTCATGAAAAGCCTGTCCATCGATCAAAAAATAGGTCAAGTATTAATGCCCCGGGGAAACTCCAATCCAAGTTATGATACCACGCGTCTTTTCGAAATTGTCAGAAACTACCATGTGGGTGGATTTGTGCTATTTGCTGGTTATCCAACAAATCAAGCACGCTTAGTAAACAAACTCCAATCGATGTCCAAGGTGCCCCTTTTCATCGGAATGGACTTGGAATGGGGATTAAACATGCGCCTGGATTCAACCGTCCGCTATCCCTACCAGATGACCCTCGGTGCCATCCAAGGGAATGATGCCCTGATCGAGAAAATGGGTTTTCAGATCGCCCAACAGTGTAAACGCATGGGTGTACATATCAATTATGCCCCGGTCGTCGACGTGAATAATAATCCGGATAACCCTGTCATCAATTTCCGCTCCTTTGGAGAAAATCGCGATGCGGTAACTTCAAAGTCTTTGGCCTATATGCGTGGCTTGCAAAAGGGGGGAATCATCACTTCGGCGAAACATTTTCCCGGTCATGGTGATACGGGAACAGACTCCCATTATGATATTCCAGTGTTAAAGCATAGTCGGAACCGCCTCGATTCCCTCGAACTTTTCCCTTACCGCGAACTCATCAAAAAAGGCTTGCAAGGCGTAATGGTGGGGCATTTAAGCATACCTGCCTTGGACTCCACGGCCATGCTTGCCTCCACGATGTCCAAGCCCATCGTCACAACTTTACTGCGTGATAGCCTCAAATTTGAGGGCCTTGTATTTACCGACGCCATGGACATGAAAGGGGCGACCAAAATGTTCCCTGAAGGACAAGCTAATGTGAAAGCTTTCCTCGCAGGTAACGATATTTTAGAGACTTTTGTGGATGTCCCAGCCGCTTTCAATGCCATCAAAAAGGCGCTTGAATCGGGGGAAATCACGGAGGCCGAATTGGACAAACGCGTTCGCCGGATTCTGAATGCCAAAGCCTGGGCCGGACTTGATCGCTACCAATCGATCGAAATGAATCGATTGATTGAAGAATTAAATCCGATTCAAGCTGATATTCTCAAACGTACTTTGGCCGAAAAATCGACCACGGTCTTAAAAAATCCATTTGATTTAATTCCACTTCGTCGCTTGGATACCTTGAAGATTGCCACCTTGGCGATCGGTAAAGCGAATTATGGAGGTGTTTTCCCGACGGAGTTCCAGAAATTAGCCCAAAACTACGTCGAGATGGACCACTTCTACCTCGATGAATCCAGTGCCGATTCGACCATTACCCGGATCGAAAATACGCTCAAGAATTACAACGTGGTTTTGGCGGGATTACACGGGATTTCGTATCGTCCGGTCAATAATTATGCCATCAAACCCCAGATTCAAGCGCTGATTAAACGCTTCGCGAAACCCAATACGATTCTATCTTATTTCGCTAATCCATTTACCTTCAAGTCTTTCGAGAACCTGAAAAATTTTGGGGGATTGGTGTTGACCTATCAGGATGGGATCGCCCAACAAGAAGCAGCGGCGTCCGTCATATTTGGGGGTATTGCCTCAGAGGGCAAGTTGCCTGTCAGTGCTTCGGCAGATTATCCGGCGGGCATGGGTGTTATAACGCCAAGTTTGGGTCGCTTGCAGTACAATGTTCTACCCGAGGCGGTAGGTATTTCAAGTCAATACCTCAATAAACATGTTGATTCCTTGGCACAAAAAGCCATCGATATCAAAGGTGCACCGGGTGCCGTTGTGCTCATCGCCAAAGAAGGTAAAGTGATTTACCACAAGGCCTTTGGTAAGCAAACCTATGAATCGAATGAAGCGCTAAAAAAGACGGATATTTTTGACTTAGCGTCAATAACCAAAATTTCTACTTCCGTTCCTGCGTTGATGAAATGGCAAGATCAAGGAAAATTCTCCTTGGAAACGACCATGGGCGAATTGATTCCTGAATTTGCGCAGAGCAATAAGAAGGATTTGAAATATTTGGATGTCTTGACCCATCAAGCAAAATTGCGCGCTTGGATCCCATTTTGGCAGGACTACATCGATAGCACCGACATGATTGTGCACAGTAAAAAGTTCAATCAGTTGTATGCCAAGGATGACATGCAATATACTTTTCTCGAAAAGCATTTGACGAAAGCCGCTGGAGAGGAGCGCATCAAGAAAATCATTCGTACGCAGAAAAATCTTTGGGAGTCCTGCGTCGACTTGAAAAATGAGATAACGCGCTGGAAGCCAAGAACCCTTTCCTATGCTTCTTCCGAGGAATATCCGATTCAGGTGGCACCTAATCTTTGGGCACACCGTAGCATCAGCGCACAGGTGACAGATGCCATTAAAAATTCGGCATTACGGGAGAAAAAGGAATATGTGTATTCCGATTTATCTTACTATTTATTGCCGCAAATTGCACCTCGCTTAACAGGAAAAACATGGACAAATTACTTGTCGGAGACATTCTACAAGCCACTCGGTGCGAGCACATTGGTGTATCAAGCGGAGAAACACTTTCCGTTGAGTCGCATTGTCCCGACCGAATACGATTCGCTCTTCCGCAAGTCCTTGATTCATGGCAAGGTGCATGATGAGGGAGCGGCTTTATTGGATGGGATTAGTGGTCATGCGGGATTGTTCGGGAATGCGAATGATTTGGCGAAATTGATGCAGATGTATTTGCAGAATGGATATTATGGAGGCCAACAGTTTTTGGAGGAAAAAACGGTCAAGCAATGGACCTCTTATCCACTTTCGGTTGACGAAAATTCACGAAGAGGCGTAGGTTTCGATAAACCGGATCGCAAGAAACCCGGTATTTCTGCCGCTCCGTCTGCAAGTGGCGCGAGCTTTGGACATTCGGGATTTACGGGAACGTATACCTGGGTAGATCCGAGCCAAGATTTGGTGTATGTATTCTTGTCGAACCGCGTATATCCAACGCGTAACAACAGCAAAATTTCCGATGCGAATATTCGCACGGAAATCAATGAGGTGATTTACCAAGCCATTAAAAAAGGAAATTAATGCGGATTCTAATCACGGGTGGTACGGGATTTATTGGGCAGGCTTTACAGACTTATTTACATGCTTTGGGTCACCAAACGCGTGTATTGTCTCGTAAGGATGGCTGGGATATTCAGCGTGGTTATTTAGCCGAAGATGCGCTTGAGAATATTGATGCCATCGTGCACTTGGCGGGTGCCGGGATCGCAGATGGTCGCTGGACGGAGGCTCGCAAAAAAGAGTTAATTCATTCACGGGTAGCTTCGACGCAGTTATTGGCGGAGGCCTTGAAGACGCGCCAACATAAGGTACATACCTTTGTTTCAGCTTCTGCGATTGGGTATTACGGCGCTGATTCTGGGGAAACGATATGTCTGGAGACGAGTCCTGCGGGGAATGATTTTTTAAGTGCTTGCACGCTGGCTTGGGAACAAGCTGTGGATGCAATTCAGGGTCCCCGGGTCGTGAAATTACGGATAGGATTGGTGTTGGGTGCGAACGGGGGAATATTCCCGGTATTGGCCCGACCGATTCGTTGGTTTGCTGGGGTAATTTTAGGCCGAGGAACACAAGGGCAATCCTGGATTCATATTCAAGATTTGGTGAAGATGTTTGCTTGTGCCTTGACGGATGAGCGCGCGGAGGGTGTTTATAATGCCGTGGCACCGAAACCAGTGACGCACGAGGAGATGACGCGTCAGATTGCGAAGGCGTATCGCCGACCGGTTTGGTGGCCGCATGTGCCTGCTTGGGCATTGCGTTTGGTGCTGGGCGAGATGGCTGTTTTAGTGACCGGCGGAAATTTTGTCTCGTCGGAGAAAATACAAAAAGACTTACAATTTACGTTTACCTATACACGCCTCGCCGAGGCTTTAAAAGAGATTATTCATGACTAAAACCATTCTAGTTTATTGTGGCTCTTCCAAAGGGCATAATCCCATTTATGAAGCGGAGGCGAAGGCCCTGATGCAAGCGTTCAAAAAGCATGATTGCAAATTGATTTTTGGTGCGGGAAGTGTGGGCATCATGGGTATTTTGGCGGATGAATATTTACGGTTGGGCGGGCATGTAATAGGAGTAATTCCTTCGTTTATGGAACCTTGGGAGGTGAAGCACAAAGGCATCCAGGAATGCTATGTGACGGAGACGATGCATAGTCGGAAGCAAAAGATGGCCGAATTGGCGGATGGCGTGATTGCCTTGCCTGGCGGATTTGGGACTTTGGATGAGTTGTTTGAGATGTTGACCTGGAAGCAGTTGGACCTTCATCAAATGCCGATTTCTATTTTAAATACGAATGGTTATTTTGATCATTTGATTGCTCAATTGCAGCACATGGTGCATGAGGGATTCTTGAAGGCGCCTAATTTGGATGCCTTGCAGATTGAAACGAATCCGGAGCAATTGGTGGATTACATCATGGCGTATGAGCCTGAAAAAATGGAGAAAAAATGGATATATCGCGGCTAATTAGCTTGTTTTTATTGGTGGCATTCATGGGTTTCGGGCAGAAAAAGCCGGAGAACTTGGGCTCTGCCGTGAACAGCGAATTTGCAGAATTAAATCCAGTGATGGCGCCCGACGGGAAGACTTTATATTTTGGTCGAAAGAACCACCCATCCAATCGTTTCGGAACCCAAGGCTCGGAAACGGTGGCAGGTTCGCAGGATATCTGGTATAGTGAACGAGTAGGGGATGTGTGGAGTACGGCCAAACGTATGCCGGATGTATTGAATCGGGATCAATACAATACGATTTTATCGATTTCTCCGGATGGGCAAACGATTTTATTGAAGGGGGCTTATATCAATGGGGTGTATGAATCGCGGGGATTTTCGATTGCGAACAAGGTCGTGGGCGGTTGGTCGATTCCGGAGAAGGTTCAGATTCCGGGCTATGAAAAATTAAGCCGAGGGAAGAATGAGTATGCCTATCTATCCATGGATGGGAAGGCATTGCTTTTGGCATTTGCGGAGAAGAAGAATAGTGACCGAGACGACTTGTATGTGAGTTTGTTGGGGGATTCGGGTTGGTCTAAACCGATCAACTTGGGAGATGGGGTGAACACGGAATTTTCGGAAACAACCCCGTATTTAGCGGCGGATGGAAGGACGATGTATTTCTCGTCCGACCGACCGGGTGGCTTGGGTTCTCAAGATATTTACATGACGAAGCGTTTGGGGAATGGCTGGACCTCATGGCGGAAGCCGGTGAACATTGGCCCACCGGTGAACACGCAGAATTACGATGCGTATTATACATTATCTGCGAAAGGGGATTATGCCTATTTCTTATCGAGTTCAGAGACGGGGAAGAAGGATATCTATCGGATAGCCATTGAGCAGGAACCGGAGGCTCCTGCAGTTGTGGAGACAAAGCCGGTCATCCAGCAAGATGTGAAGTCGAGCCCGCGGATTGTTTCGTCTGAGACTTCGGAGGCGGTGGTCTTACTTTCGGGAAAGGTGAATGATGCGAGTGGAAATGTTCCCAAAGGAGCTTCGGTGAGTTACGAGGATTTGAAGACGGGGAAAATCATAGGTCAGGCAATTCCAGATCCAGGAAGTGGACAGTATAAATTGGTTTTACCTTATGGTATCAATTATGGAATTACGGCTAAGGCCGATGGTTTTTTACCGAGTTCCTTGAATCTTGATTTAAGTCAAATGCGGGGGCGTTATTTAGAGTTGGATGGGCGTGATTTAGCGATGGCACCTATCGCTAAGGGTAGTACCGTTACGGCCAATAACCTCTTTTTCGAGTTAAATAAAGCGACCTTAACGCCGGAATCCGAGCCGGAGTTGAATCGGATGGCTCAAGTGATGAGGGAGAATGCGACGCTGCGGATCGAGATTTCAGGACATACGGATAATACGGGTACGGATGCCATTAACGATGCCTTATCGCAAGCGCGTGCGGATGCGGTGAAGAATTATTTATTGAATGCGGGGATTCCAACGAATCGTATTCAATCGAAGGGGTATGGCTCGAAGAAACCAAAAGTTTCCAATGAGACGGAGGAGGGAAGAGCACAGAATAGACGGGTGGAGTTCTCGATTCTTTAGCCGATTGTAGAGACGCGATACTTCGCGTCTTGTATTAATTTATTTAGACGCGAGGTATCGCGTCTTTGTGGTTTTAAACAGACGCGAGGTATCGCGTCTCTACTTCTTTTCTAAGTATTCCCCGGGCGAGCAATCCATTTCTGCTTGGAATGCGGAGTAGAAGCTTGAACGTGAGCTGAAGCCTGCCATTTGGCCAATTCCTTCGATGGAAAGGTGTTCAAAATCTGACGAATTCATCAGTTGGAGCGCATATTGAATGCGAAGGGTTGTTTTCAATTTCGGAAAACTTTGTTTGAACAAAGCTCGTAGGCAATAAGATACGTGGTGTTGTGGAACTTTTAGGGCGGCGGCCATATCGCCGATGGAGAAATCTGGATTTAAATACGGCTTTTCTTCGGCCAAATAAGCATTAATTTGATCTCGTAGTTCGATGAATGGATTATCCTCATCATCTTCGTCAATCGTATTTTCATCCACTTTTTGTTGGATAACTGAGGTTTTTGTTTTGCGCGCATCAGCAATTTCCGTGTAAATGGGAAATCCGTAGAGGATTTGCGGGAAAACCAATAGACTTAAGGAAAGAAGCAAAAACATGATTCCTCCCAGATTGTGTACCAAATTCAATGCACTATAGGTCTCTTTGGGCGTCTTTTGAATGAAGTCGGCCGTTATCATTCCAAATGCAATCAACAAAATAATTAGCGTGATGAAGAACATATTTAACCAGCGGTAGGTCAACAAGTATTGCTGGGTTGGTATGGATTTTTTGACAGCGGGCCGGTATTTCCAGACGCGATAATAACTAACCGAGGTGTAAATCATTAGTGAGCTGACTCTCATGATGTAATTAGCGGCAATGGGGAAGATGACATTGACTCGCATGAATTTCAATTGATTCATGTCGGCAAGAATTGCACGCGCGGTTTCTAATTTCTCTGTAAAGGGTGTTAGGTAATAGGGAACATTGCCTAATAAGACGATAAGTGCTGGAATAAAGTGCAGAAAATCGATGGGCTTTAAAATGTAGGTATCTCGAAGAATTCCACGGACATAAAAATAGATCAGCGGGCCAGCTAACATCATGAAGGGGGCAAAATGCCCGTAAAAAATGGCGAGCCAAAATGGAGAATCTCCGAAAACGGAAAAATAATGCGTTAGACTGTAAATGGAAATGATAAATAGAAATAACCCGAGATAAACGGTGTTTTTGTTCTCCCTCCAATTAAAAAATATGAGAATAATCGAAATAAATAAACTTAAGAGGGCATTAAATAAGAACATGTATTATTTAATCGAGATTTTTTTAGAACAAGGTGTAAAATTATGAATTTTAAAGGAAAGATATCTTTTCTGTCCGATTTTTTAAAACTAGGACATGTACCTAAATTAAAATCAAGTATGTAAACTTCAAAAGTTTGACCTTTGTTTTGGTATAATCCTAGTTCTATTATTTTTAAATGAAATTTCGTTCAAAGCTGCTCTGCGGGCTCTTGGTTCTCATTGGTGCACTTCATCAACAAACATTTGCTCAAACCGTTAACTACATTATCAACCCAAACACGGATGGGGGATTTGAGGGCGCGCACGGCTGGACATTTCTCAATGGTATCCAAGCCAATAAATGGCAGGTAGGATCTGCCGAAAAATCGGCAGGAACGAGCGGGGCTTATGTTTCGAACAACGTAAATACGCAGGCCTTAACTAGTCCGCAAGATGCTAGTTCGATTGTCTATATGTACAAGGACGTCGTTGTCCCCTCGAATGCTACATCGATTCAGGTTTCCTTTAAATGGAAAAATCCGGATGGCTCGTCGTTCCCCCCGCGTGTTTTATTTTTGCCAGCGTCGGAATTACAAAATCTTCCAACAGGGGGTGATTTCTATCGGTCAAACACAGCTGCATTCACCACATTCCTTCAGAACCAAAGCAACTGGCAAACTTATACGAATAGTAATCCCTTGCAAAATGATCGCAATTCAGTTTACCTTTCGTATGGGGGTTATAACCTAAAGCCGGGATCCACCTATCGAATTGTTTTTGAGTGGGCTGCCCTAGATCAAAATTACTATACGCAAAACCCTCCTATTTGTACGCTGCCTACGTCCATTAATATTGTTCCTACGGGAAATAATGTTACCTATAATTCTAATAATGAGCAGTTGTTACAGCCCAATACGATTTACACCTATCGCGTAAATTTTACAGGAACACCGGCTAATTATTTAATTCTTTGGACCATACAACAATATGCAACCATCATTTCTGGACAAGGCACCCAAGATTTGACGATTCGAACGAATGCCTCTTTACCCAGTACGACCTTTAGTATAGGTGGTGTCAGGGTTTATTGTCCTACACCAACCTACACGTTTCGCGGATATAATGGTGGTAATTTAGCTATTGACGAGGTGGCTGTTTCCTATGTAGCGCCACCACTTATTTCTTCTTTATCGGCTAACTCGGGGGCCGTTGGTAGTTCGGTAACTCTATCCGGACAATTCTTTGGTGACAATGCCGCGAATAACATTGTTTATTTAGGGGGAGCGAAATGTACGATTACGGCGGCCACATCAACATCCATCACCGTAACCGTTCCGCCAAATGCCAAACTTGATTATTTCTCGGTCGTAAATACAGCGACCAATCTGACGGCAATCTCGCAGACCAAATTCTTGCCACGAAACACGAGTTTGGCAAATGCCAAATATTCTAATCAAGCAAACACCTCTTTCTTACCAGCGGTTACATTTGCTACGCCTTTGGCATTAAATCCATCACAGCGTTTTGAATTGGCCGATATAGACCAAGATGGCAAGGTCGATATTGCCTCCTATTCTTCTGCTGGGATACCACAAGTATTACGAAATACGGCTACTTCTGGGGTTGTAAATGCAAGCACATTTGCGGCGGGAACGTCTGTTACAGGTGTTTCGGAATCCTATTCGCCAAGCTCCTCGAGGGCGGTAATGGCGGCCGATCTAAACAATGACGGCAAAATTGACCTTGCCACGAGTAATGGAGTTTCGACTGCTGGAGGATTTGCCAACATGAATTCAAGTACAAGCGGTTCCATTGCCTTGGGTTCTTTTAGAAGCCTTCGCGCGGGTAATGGGGACTACTTCGTGGATGCCGCTTTAGTACCTTTGGATGTCAATAACGATGGTAAATTGGATATTTTTGGACTGAATGGACAACCTATTTACAATCCGAATATTGGCACTAACTACAATTCAGGATATTATTTAACTCAAAATACCTCCACAGGAAACACCTTTACTTCCTCAACGGGGAATTCAGCTAATGCGACTACTTGTAAGTCTTGTACGGATTACCTTCTGGTAGGTCCTATGTTTACGGCTGATCGAGCCGATTTTAATGGCGATGGCAAAGTAGATATCGTAGTCGCGGGTAATGGGATTAATGTATTAAACAATGTGACACCTGCAGGCTCCTTGAGGTTAGCAGATTTTAAATATGAAAACTTCTTTATTCGCTTTAATAGTGGCGGCGGCAATATAAATTCGGTAAAGACAGCTGATTTTGACGGTGATGGCCGTATCGATATCGTCTATACAAATAGTTCAGCGAAGCAAGTTTCGGTCATGCGAAACACTTATACAACGACGGGAACATTAGCTTTTGCCGACCCGCTTAATTTCGCTACGCCTGATTTAGCCAATACACATATGTTGGCCATTGCCGACATGAACGGTGACGGGAAACCCGATATCATTGTATCTGATAATTCATCTGCGTCGGGATTCGCTACGAAAATTGCCTATTTGCCGAATACATCTTCTGTGGGGACTATTTCATTTGCCTCTCAGGTTTTGGTCGCTTCAACAGCCAGCCGAGTATATCACCAAATCGAAGTCGCAGATATTGATGGGGACAATAAGCCTGATATTTTAGCGAGTCAAACTTCTTCTGGCATTGACGTATATCGGAATATGACGGGTGAAGCGGGATCAATCGGTTCAGATCAGACGATTTGCTCGGGAGCAACTCCGACCGCATTTACTTCAACTGCTGCAGGGACCTATACAGGGGGAACATTGACTTATAAATGGCAACGCTCAACTGACGGAATTAATTATACCGATATTTCAGGTGCGACTGCATTGACGTATTCCTCCCCGGCATTAACCCAAACGACTTGGTTTAGAAGAGGGGTAACCAATCCGGGAGATTCGAATAATTTCTACTTCACCGTTCCGGTTTTGGTAACGGTATCTTCTTTACCAACAATTAATGAAATCATTCGTGGGGAACGCTGCGGACCAGGAACTGTGGAATTATCGGCCATTCCATCAGCGGGGGCAACGCTTGAATGGTATGCAGCAAGTACAGGCGGCTCGCCTTTGGCGACGGGAGCTACATTTACGACTCCTAGTATTTCTACCCAGACGAATTATCACGTGGGAGCCATTACAGCATCTGGATGTCGTTCAGCTGGCAGAACAATGATCTCTGCATTTGTTCAAACGACCGTTCCGGCATTGCCTATACTTACCGCTCCCACGCGCTGTGACGCGGGGACCGTCAGAATTGATGCGAATGTGAACTTTGGTGTTACTTACGATTGGTATACGACAAGTACCGGGGGTACACCCGTCTTCACGGGGAGTTCTTTTGTAACGCCAGTGCTTTCTAGTAATACAACCTATTATGTTGCCGTTACGAACTGCTTCGGAACAAATTCCACACGCCGGTCTACCACCGTCACCATTTTGAATACGCCATCAGTTACCTCGGTTACCGGCGCTACCGTATGTCAAAATACGAATGTGACCTTAACCGCAACTGCGTCCAATGGTTCACCTTATATCAAATGGTATGATTCGCCAACTGGCGGAACCTTGTTAAGAGACTCTAACTATTCGTACACCTTTCTATTAACTGGAAATACGACACGTTATGCCGCAGCGTATACGACCGGAAATTCGGTAACCTGCGAAAGTCCACGAACAGCCGTCAATGCCACGATCATTGCCCTTCCTACCATTACAAGTACAACTGGGGCATCGATTTGTAAACCGGGAACTGCGACGATTAGTGCGGCATCTTCGACGGGTACAATTACTTGGCACAGTGCGAGTGCGGGAGGTTTAACCTTGGGAACTGGGAATACCTATGTGACACCTGAAATTGGCGCAATGCCAAGAGGAAGCAACCCAATGCCACAGAATTATTATGCAATGGCAACGAGTCCTGTGGGTTGTGTTAGCCCACGTTCGACGGTGGCTGTTACCTATACAGGAGCCTCCATTCAATCCACCATTTCAGACGTAAGTTTTGTGACGAATACCTTGAATGCAAGAATTGTAGCAGGTGGATTAAGCGGCCAGTCAACCTATGTTTGGCAAAGAAGTACAGACGGAGGATTAACGTATTCGGATGTGACGGCCAACATGGACGGGATTACTTACACAGGCTTTTCGGGGACAACAGGGACCTCCGCGACGCTGACTTTGTCGACAGCAAAAAAGGAGTTTAGTGGATTCCGTTATCGCATCGCCTTAACGGCCGCCGCAGGTTGTACGAGTTACAGCAATGGGGCCCTTCTTAATGTCGCAGACGTTTATGGTAACTGTTCCAATGCGTGGAGTGCCATTACAGATCTTAATTATACCGCAGTTGTTTCGTCGAACCCTTCGTCTTTGACGTACTATTTACCAACAGAAAATCCGGGCGGTTATGATTCTAATTTTCAGCCCATATATTATGATGACAGTTATAATTTCTCGAGCAATAACAATACCTATTCATATAACTATCTAACAGACCTGGGTCAGTATGCAAATATCGATGCCCGAACAGGTTTTGCAGGGAATCAACTCGTGTTGGATTTTGGCGCTAAATATCGGATCAACACGATGGTAATCGGGGGTATTGGAGGATTTACGAATGATCCAAACTCGGCGTATGGAACAGGTCATTTTGAATATGCCGATTGGAATGGAGGCTCCATCGAATACAGCCCCGATAATGCCAATTGGTTTACCTTATTTAACAATTTGAGCGATACCGAATACGGCTATCAAAATGGTTATTTCCCGGATCGCACCTTTAATGAAGTGGAGGCTCGTTACATACGTGCGACCAAATGGGGAAGTAATGCCGGAATAGGTCATTTGGTGTTCAAAGGTTATTCAGTAGATATTATTCCATCTATCAAAACGGCTCCTTCCAACGTGACGACCAGCGAAGGGGGATCTGTATTTGTTGCCATACGAGCGACGGCGCCAAGTTCAAGTATTTCCTATACTGGGTGGAATGGACCGGGATATGGATCTAGCGGACCCGGTGAAAATGATTTAGATCTTAGTGGAATTCTAGATGCTTATAAAGGAACTTATGTTTATACCGCCACAGCGGCAAATGGCTGTGAAGTATCAACAAGCTTCTATCTTGATGTTGTTGCGCCATTCTATTCTTCCGCAACAGGTGCAGCCGGCGCTTTACAAACCTTAGGAAACTGGAGCTCCAATGTGAATGGCTCTGGAATCGGACCTTCACAACCGTCTAATTTTTCATCTGTTTTCTTATTGGCCAATGGTGCAGGAGGCTCCTATACTTTTGGGGCTGATTGGTCGGTGCCGGGCAATCTTCGCTTAAACGGGAAGGTGCTAACGCTTGGCGCTAGAACGTACACGGGAGGTATTGTATCCGATGGCGGGGCCAATGTAGGTGGCTCAGGCGTACTTTCTTATGTCAATACCAATAGCACGGGTATGTTGCGATTACCCGTTGGGACCTTTGAAACAACTTTCCCGATTGGTGTTGGTGGAGCCTATGCCCCAGTGACCATGGTAAATAACGCGACAGGTTCTGAAACGTATGCTGCCCGCGTAGCGACAGGAGTTTTGTCGGCCGGTACATCCGGAACAAGTTTAACGAACGTGGTCAATAAAACCTGGTATTTAGGAAAGACCTCAGCGAATTCGACGGGTACAGGAACCGATTTGATCTTTAGTTATGACCCGGCAGATGTACTCGGAACCGTCGTTAATCCCGTTCTATACAGTTATGTGGGGGGTGCTTGGGTAGCTCAAGCAGTAGCTTCGACAACATTTGAGGACGATCCGGATAATTCAAATCCAAGCAATAACACACCCTATAAACGTGTTACCTTCCGCGGTTTTAGGGGGACGATGACTTTGTCTGGATCCCTATTTATGATCGGTAACCCTTCGCCAAGTATCACATCGTTTACCCCAACGACATCGGGTGCGACGACTAGCGTAGTCATTACGGGTACCGGATTTACAGGAGCGACGGCAGTGAGCTTTGGGGGTACTGCTGCGACTTCGTTTTCGGTCAATAGCAATACTCGAATTACGGCGGTTGTAGGCGCGGGAGCTACAGGTTCTGTTAGTGTCACGACTCCAGGGACATTGGCAACAACGGCTTCCTTGGCGGGCTTTACGTATGCGCCAGCGCCCACGATTTCCTATTTCTCGCCCATCCGCGCAAATGCGGGAACGACTGTTACGATCAAAGGGACGAATTTAAGCTCTACTTCAGCTGTTTCGTTTGGAGGAATTGCGGCGTATAGTTTTACCGTAGTTGACAATAACACGGTAACCGCGGTATTGCGAAATGGCGCGACCGGCTCGGTTAGTTTAACGACATCAGGTGGCACGACAAGTCTAGCAGGCTTTACGTACGGAATACCTTACACTTCAGTAGATTTACTAGCCGGTTGGAACCAAACCAATACGTCCACCACTTCCTATCCATTAGCGGCAAGCTTTACCAAATCAGGCGCCGTAAGTTCTGCGAGCAATAATTTTAGCAATATGACAGGTGTGAATTTGGGCTCCAATAAATGGACTCATGCGAACACATCTGCCACATTAGCCACAGGATCTGCACCTTATTTGAGTTACTCGGTTACGACCAGCGTTGGTACGAAGTTTATTCGCTTTGTCATAGGAGGTCTAAATGTAGCAGGTACGACGAAATTACAGTTGCGATCGAGTGTGGACAATTTCGCAAGCTCACTTGGGGAGTTCACGACCGTATCGGGAAATATGGGATTAAGCTCCGTGAATCTGAGTGGCATTGCCACGCAAAATGCAGGTACTACCGAATTTAGAATCTATGCCTATAATGGTAACGGAGATCAGATTACGATTGCCGATGGTAGCAACTATACCCCAACGGATAACACGAATCCGAGTTACAGTGCGGCATACAATGTGATGATTTATGGTGCGGAACGTCCAGCACCAACCTTGGGAACCCTATCAAATTATGATAAGATGTTGGGTGACCCTGTATTCTCGATTCCAACTCCTTCTTCTAATAGTAATGGAACCTTTACCTACTCAAGTGGTAATACAGCAGTAGCTACGGTATCTTCCAACATTATCTCGATAGTCGGGACGGGAACCGCCACCATCACGGCACGTCAAAATGCGACGGAAGACTATTCAGAGGGCACTACGACATTTACGGTCACGGTAACAAAACCTGCATCCATTCGTTTAAATCCAATCAGTAAATTAATAGGCGATGCGAATGAAACGCTATCTGTAACCTCAGATTCCCCGGGCGCCATTACCTATTCAGGAGGCGTTGCGAATGTTTTCTCCGTTAGTGGAACAACGTTATCCGTGGGTACGCAAGCGGGTACAGGAACGATTACCGTCTCCCAAGCAGCGAGTGGAATTTATGCTGCAACGACGGCGAGTATCCAAGTAGTCGTTTCAGATCCGAGTAAAATAGCTCCAACGATCACTTGGGTCAGCGGATACAATCGGACCAAAGGGGATTCTAATTTCAATTTATCTATTCCTGTATCTAATAGTTTAGGAGCCTTTACCTACTTCTCAAGCAACCCAACGGTTGCCACGGTAACCGGAAATCAAGTTACGATTGTCGGCGATGGTCAAACAACCTTAACAGCCATTCAGGCGGCAACGCTAACCTATCGCTCAGGTTTAATTAACGCACCCTTAATCGTCGGGCTTTCAACCAATGCAAGTCCGAATTTGAGCGCCTTCCCGAATCAAACCAAAACGATTACGGATGGGTCGTATACGATAACTGCGCCAACGAGTGCGGGCTCTGGGGCGTTTACATATACGAGCTCGAACCCTGCTGTTGCGACGATTTCAGGAAATACGGTCACGCTTGTTGGCCTAGGGACAACGACAATTTCAGCAATCCAAGCTCCATCTACGGGATATAATGGAGGAACAATCTCCTCAACGCTAACGGTTGTTAACCCGAACGTTCCCGTCTTTACTTTTGTATCAGGGGCATCTTGGACTCGTGGCTCATCTATTTCCAATTTAACACCAACATTTGTCTCGGGCGCTGCGGTAACGGCCTATAGTATAGCTCCTCCATTACCTGCAGGACTAAGCTTTAATTCGAATACGGGTGAAGTCTCAGGTACGCCACTTAGCTTAAGTCCACTCAGAGATTATACGATTACTGGTTCTAACGTGGGAGGGTCAACATCCGTTACAACAAGCTTTGCAGTACTTGAACCCGCTCCGACCAATTTAGCTATTTCGGTGCCCGCTATATATTTGTTGGGACAAACCATCACACCTGTCACTCCTACCAATAGCGGAGGCGTGGTTAGTACCTACAGCATCAGCCCAAGCTTACCAGGAGGCTTGGTATTTGATCCTGCCACGGGTACCATTTCAGGAACTCCAGTCGAGTTAAAAACAGCAACGACATATACCATTACGGCAACAAATTCGGGAGGGTCTACCACAACAACATTTACGTTGACCGTTAATGACATTGCACCAAGTACCTTGTCGTATGCATCACCGATTGTACTGGAGCGGGGAATTACAATTTTACCGATTGGGCCAAGCTCTTCAGGTGGAAGGATTACGTCATATACCATCAGCCCAGCCCTTTCTGCTGGCCTATCGTTTAATACGAGTACGGGGGTTATTTCGGGAACACCTACCGCGGTAACAGCACAGACGACCTATACGATTACCGGTTCAAACGTTACGGGATCATTATCGACCACGATGGATATCATCGTAAACGATGCACCACCGGTCAATTTCACTTATCCGACGCCTCCAATCTATTATTTGAATACGGCCATTACACCGTTGACGCCAAGTAATAATGGTGGGACACCTTCTAGCTATAGCATTTCTCCAGCTTTACCAGCCGGGTTAAGCTTCAATACAAGCACGGGGGTTATTTCAGGTACGCCTACCGCCATTACGGCATCTGCGGCCTATGTTGTGACGGCGTCTAACTTTGTAGGCTCTGCCTCTCAAAACGTCGTGATTGAGGTGAAGGATTATGCACCGACCAATTTAGCGTATCCGATAACGACGTTAACCGCGACGAAAACCGTTGCGATTTCTGCGCAAACGCCGACTGTTAGTGGGGGTGCCGTAACCTCTTACACGATAAGCCCTGCGCTACCAAGTGGTTTAAGTATCAATGTTAATACAGGGGTATTATCGGGTACGGCGACGGTATTGAGTCCGGCAGCCAACTATACCATTTCAGCAAATAATGGAACGGGCTCCTCAACTTTTGTCATTCAAATTGCTGTAGTCGATGTTGCTCCATCGCAATTAAGTTATGCAACGCCCGTGGGTTTAATACGCACGCAGGCCATGACCAACTTAAGCCCGACGGTTCAAGGGGGACCGATTGTTTCCTATACCGTTTCTCCAGCGCTGCCAGCTGGCTTGAGTTTGAATCCGACGACCGGGGTGATTTCAGGTACGCCAACTGCCGTGACGGCTCAGGCTACTTATACGATTACTGCTACGAATACCGGAGGTTCAACGTCCTTTGGTGCGGTGATTCGAGTGTACGAATTCAACGATCCTAACTTGGATTCTGACGGTGATGGCATCATTGATTCCGCGGATCAATGTCCTTTGCTATTTGGCACAGCGCAATTGAATGGTTGTCCCGTCGATTCGGATGGCGATGGGTATTACGACTCCGTTGATGACCTTGATGATGATAACGATGGTATTTTAGATACCGTTGAAAATGCGGCATGCAACCAACCAAGTGCTTCTTGTGATACGGATGGAGATAACATCCCGAATCGTTTAGATTTGGATTCCGATGGGGACGGTATCAAGGACGTGATTGAGGCCGGAGGAACAGATGCCAACAACGATGGAAAGGCTGACGGCTCTGTCAATACCAGTGGTGTACCAAGTTCGGCAGGCAGTGGATTACCGCCAGCGGATACCGATTCAGATAGCACCTTGAACCCATATGATACGGATTCTGACGGTGACACAGTCTTGGATGGGGTCGATCAATGTCGTTTGGTTGCGGGTTCTGTTTTATTGAATGGTTGTCCGGTCGATTCAGACGGGGATGGCGTGTTCGATACACTGGGTGATTTGGATGATGATAATGATGGTATTTTAGATACGGTCGAAAACGCAGCTTGTAATCCATCGAGCATTACTTGTGATACTGACGGAGATAATATTCCAAATTACTTGGATTTAGATTCCGATGGCGATGGCATCAAAGATGTGATCGAAGCCGGGGGAACCGATGCCAATAATGATGGCAAGGCCGACGGCACTGTGAATGGTTCAGGTATTCCTTCGTCGGCGGGAGCAGGTTTGACCCCTACCGACATTGACTTGGACGGCCTTCGCAACCCATATGATGTAGAGTCGGACGGCGATGGCGTATTAGATCAAACCGAGGTGAATGATAATACGAATCCGCGCAATGCTTGTTCGTACTTGTTGATCCACCGGACGGTGACCACGAGTGCCAACTGGCAACAAGGGGATTGCGATGGAGACGGAGTGATCAACTTGAATGATGCGAATCCATTATTGGCTATTGCCCAAAATGACTTCTTTGGACCTGTTGTGAATGGAACAATTTCAGGTAATGTCATGGCGAATGACGACTATATTCCTGGAGCGAATATTAGCCTGACTCGTTTGCCGGGTGGCGCAGCGGGTACAGCAACAGGAACGGTTGTCTTGACTCCGACTACGGGAGTATTGACTTATACGGCAGGTTTGAATGAGCCAGCTTCGGTGGTGACGATTGGGTATCAAGTTTGTAACACGACAACGAATACCTGTTCAACGGCACTGATTAACGTTCGTATCACGCGGGATAATCCGGTATTATCGAATTTCCCGGCATTGACGAAAACGATACAGGATCAGCCGTTTACAATCACACCGCCGACAAGTTCTGCGGGAACCGGAGCGATTACTTATACAAGTAGTAACTCAGCTGTTGCGACAATTAGCGGGAATGTTGTCACGATTGTGGGCATCGGAACAACGACAATTACGGCAACGCAAGCTCAAGATAATAACTACAATGCGGCGAGTATTACGACGATCTTGACCGTGTTGATTGGGGATTCAGATGGCGATGGGGTACCCGATACAGATGAACAAGCGCAAGGAACCAATCCGTATGATTCAGGAAGTATCTTGGATTCGGATGGGGATGGTGTGCCGGATTATATTGAGAACCAACAAGGAACGAATCCTTCGAATGCAACGAGTTTCTTGGATTCTGACGGGGATGGTGTTCCGGATTATGTGGAGCAGCGCCAAGGAACGAATCCAGCGTATGTCTCAAGCTATTTGGATTCGGATGGGGATGGCGTTCCGGATTATGTGGAGCAGCGTCAAGGCACGGACCCTCGTAATGCAGCGAGTTTCCGAGATACGGATCGTGGAGGCATCTCAGATTATGTGGAGAATCGCCAGTCGACGAATCCGTTGGTGGTACCAGACGTCTTGCAAGATGCGGATGGGGATGGTATTCCGGATTATTTGGAAGGATTTGACCCGATGAATCCGGTTGCATCGGCGGATAGAGATGGCGACGGCATTCCGGATTATTTAGATAATGATTCCGATGGGGATGGTATTCCGGACGTAACGGAAAGAACACATGATACGGATGGGGATGGTGTGCCCGATTTCCAAGAGATGTTGGACGGCACAGACCCAACGAACCCTTCAAGCTACAAAGATTCGGATGGCGATGGCGTTCCTGATTTTGTCGAGATTGCACAAGGTACGGATCCATTTAATGCGACAAGTTCACGCGATTCGGATGGAGATGGTGTTCCCGATTATGTGGAAACACGTCAAGGCTCGAACCCGAATAATCCTGCATCTTCACGCGATTCGGATGGCGACGGTATCCCAGATTATGTGGAAACGCGTCAAGGAACGAACCCAAATACATCTGGTGACGTCGTCGCGGATAGTGACGGGGATAGTATCCCGAATTACATCGAAGGATATAACAACCAAAGTCCAAATGCATCCCGCGATAGCGATGGGGATGGAACAGCCGATTACTTGGATTTAGATTCGGATGCGGATTCGATTCTGGATATTGTGGAACGCACAGTCGACACCGATGGAGATGGCATTATGAATTACCGTGATTTGGATAGTGATAATGATGGTATTTTAGATGCACTTGAGGGCAGCGGAGATGTGGATTCGGATGGAACGGCCAACTACCTGGATACGGATACAGATAACGATAGCATCTTTGATGCTTGGGAGGCAAGAGATGAGTTTACCTACCACAGAGATTATAACGCAGATGGAAGAATATCGATCGAATCAGGAGCATTCGTTGATAACAATTCAAATGGATTAATTGATCTTCTGGAAACACGCCTAGGAGGCACGCCACTTGTCCCTGAGGATACCGATCGCGATGGAACGCCAGATTACAAGGATAACGATTCCGACGGGGATAGTATTCCCGATTTCTTGGAGCGTACAGAGGATGCGGATCGTGACCGATTAGCGAATTATCGAGACGATGATGCCGATGGAGATGGTGTAGGTGACAATTTAGAGAAGTGGGCTGATTTCGATAATGATGCCTTGCCTAACTACCTTGATTCAGACAGTGATGGAGATGGAATCCCAGATGCTTGGGAAGGGGCGGAGCGATGCTGGACATGTACGGATGCGGATAAAATAGACAATAATGGCGATGGCTGGGATGATCGGATTCAGTTCGCTGGTTTCAAGCCGAAAGATACGGATGGGGATGGAGCCTGGGATTTCTTGGATACAGACAGTGATAACGATTGTATTCCAGACGCTGTCGAAGGCTTGAATGATGTGGATCATGACGGAGCATTAAATTTCCGGGATGGGGATTCTGACAATGATAAAATCCCGGATAATATTGAGGCAGTTAGCTGTGGCAAACCAGCAGACAGCGATGGCGATGGCCAACGAGATTTCGAGGATTTCGACTCAGACAATGACGGTATGCTTGATGCATTTGAGGCGGGGGCAATACCGACAAAGCCACAAGACTTTGATCAAGATGGCAAGCCGGATTACCGAGATAGCGATTCGGACGATGATGGTATTTCGGATTTGATAGAGGCGGGCGCTAAGCCAACAAGCCCAGTGGATACTGACGGAGATGGCTCGTTTGATTATCAAGATTTAGATTCCGATAACGATACGATTTCGGATAAGATTGAAACATCGGCCGATACAGATAAGGATGGAATAGCGGATTTCCGTGATTTGGATTCGGATGGGGATACTATTCCAGATGTGATTGAAAAAGCGGTGGATTCCGATGGAGATGGCATACTAAACTTCCGTGATTTGGATTCGGATGAGGATACGATTCCGGATGCCGTAGAGAAGGCTATTGATACGGATGGAGATACGGTGGCCGACTTCTTAGATTTAGACTCAGACGGCGACACCATTCCAGATCGCGTGGAGGCGGGTACGAATCCGGCCAAACCAGTGGATACCGATGGTGACGGCAAAGCCAATTACATCGATACCGATTCGGATGGAGATAAGATTCCGGATGCGATTGAGGCAGGCTTAAATCCTTCTGTTCCGGTGGATACGGATGCGGATGCGAGACCGGACTACTTGGATTTAGATTCGGATAATGATGGCATACCGGATACCTACGAAGCGGGCGTAAATCCTACGACACCTTTGGATACGGATCGAGATGGCATCTTTAACTTTCGCGATGTAGACTCTGATGGGGATACTATTCCAGATCGCGTGGAGGCGGGTACTTTGACGAATGCCAATGAGCCAACGAACTACAAGGACATCGATACGGATGGAGATGGCAAGCCAAACTACACGGATACGGATTCCGACAACGATGGAATTACCGATCAAATTGAGGCTGGAAAGGATCCGAATAATCCGGTAGATACGGATAAAGACGGCAAGCAGGATTATGTGGATGTTGACTCGGATAATGATGGTATCTCGGATAAGGACGAAGCGAATTTGGTCAACGGAGTTCCGATGGATACGGACAAGGATGGAATCCCAGATTATTTGGATACCGATACCGACGGTGATGGCATCTTAGATGCGGTGGAAGACGACTTGAATTATGGAGCCTTGCCGGATTGCGATAAGGATGGCATACCAAACCGATTAGATAAGGATCAGTGCGATACCTTCACGACGCAAGGGTTCTCGCCGAACGGGGATGGTAAGAATGACACCTTTATCATACCGGGTATTTTGGGCCGACAACCGAATCGCTTGACCATAATGAGCCGTACTGGGGCAGTCGTTTATGATGTCGAAAACTACAAAAATGATTGGGTAGGTAAAGGGCAAAATGGCCAGGATTTACCAGATGGCACGTATTATTATGTGTTGGATTTTTATGGAAAATTCCCAACGGTTTCCAATTATGTTTATATCAACCGGTTAAAATAAGCAGATGAAAAAGTATATAGGAATTTGTTTTTTACTGGTAGCTGTGGGGTTTTCAAAGGGTGCTTTTGCTCAGGTTGATCCGATTTACAGCTTGTACCGATTTAATCCTCAAAATATCACGCCTGCACACGTAGGAGGATATGAGGGAACCGAGATTACGGTGATGAATCGCCAGCAATGGATGGGAATTGAGGGAGCCCCTAAAACGATGGGGGTAACTGCCAACATGAAGTGGGGGAAGCAGAAGGGTATCGGACTTGTGGGATTATTGGATGAAGCAGGACCCATGAAAACCGTGCATGTGGGATTGGATTTTGGATACCACGTACGCTTGAATGAGGCCTGGTCGTTTTCCGGGGGTATTCGTGGAGGCGTGGGGAATATGACTTTGAATTTCGCGGGGATTCAATTACCTCAATCAGGTGATGAGTCATTTGCCATGGATCGTTCCACAGGCATGCAGGTAAATACGGGATGGGGAATCAAGGTATACAAGGGTGATGGTTTATTCTTGTCGGTATCCCAGCCTCGTATGTTCCGCTATGATTTTGGAGCGGGTAGTGCAGCCTACAAAGACAGCCCGAGCTTTTTTGTCATGGCAGGGACGAAGTGGCGCATGTCGGAGAAAGTGATCTTATACCCGAGTACCTTAGTTCGATTGGCTACGGATGTCCCATTGAGTTATGATGTGAATGTTGTGGCTAACATCAATGGAAAATTAGATGCAGGCTTGGGCTACCGTGGAAATGAAAGTTTGGGCATTCGTTTAGGGGTTCAGATGACCAAACTGTTTTACCTGGGTTATGTGTATGAATTGCCAACATCCCAGATAAGCATGATGACGAGCCAATCGCATGAATTGGCATTACGAATGAGTATTTCGAAGAAATAAAGATAAATTTTAGAACACAGAGTAGCTGTAAAGTCGCACGTTTATAATGTGCGACTTTCTTGTTTTTAGGCGTTCTCAATCAACCGAATAATCCAGCGGAATGGCATGCTAGCATATTTTCGGACCCTTAAATAGCGCTTAACAGGAGCTTTTATGGGCTCTTTGATGTAAAAACAAGGAAGGGGCTTCAGCTCTTTGTGCCCATTGGCAATTAAAGCTTGGGCATAATAGTCGAACAAACCCGCCACATCCCCTTTTTCTTGAAAGCTGTAGCGATCCTGGTATTTTGATATTTGGGTAGGTTTCTCTGGCGAATAGCCTGAGAAATGAAAGAATATCAAAGGGTATTGGTTATTCACCAAATAAGGTTCGTTATCGTTACTTATCTGGCGTTCATGTAAGTTCCAATAGGCCATGTTTAGGCCAAGGTGTCTACTGACGAATACATCTTCGTAGAATAAAGGCGCGAAATTCACCCATAATTGGTCCACAAACATCCCATTGGCCAAATCGATGTAACATTGATCAAACAATCGGTCTTTCCACCATTGCAGAAAATGTTGTGTCGTTTCACTGCGTTTGGTGCCGATAAACCCGAGATTATATAAACCTGTATTTAATAGCCCACGTTCGTTAGGTGAACAGGCATCGTCTGGGTAGGCGAGCAGCGTATGCGGTGTTAAAAAAAGACTATGGTTTTTTAGGCCATTTTCTATTTCGGTTAATGGCTGATAAATGACGATATCCGGGTCGAAATAATTTACGAGCTGGGCTTCCGGGTAGTTTTGGTACACGTAGTCGAGAAAGTACGGTTTAACAGCCGTATTTAACTCGGTGATGTCATATCGCGCGCACATCTCATCGAGGTCCTCTATGCCAATTGTATGCAGTTCTAGCAGGGGATAATTGGGAAGTAGCGACTTGTCTACCGAGGATTGATCCAAGCGGTCCACCAAACCGATTAAAAAAGTGTAATCGGGGTTGTGTTTCATCAAGGAGTCGCCCAGTGTTTTCGCCTGTGCGAGGTAATTAATGGAACAAATGGTGATGACTACTTTTTGCATGCGTTGGATTATCAGCCTCAAAAATACGAAATGTAATTTGAAAATCGTTAGGGCGCTGGGACAAGCCAAACATCCCGACTAACTATTTTTTCAAACTGCCATAAATAATGTTTTCGACTTTTTGTCCGTAATCGCCATGTGAATTCGGGGTATGCTGGGTCATGATGAGCACGATTAATTTTTCTTTCGGATCTACCCAATACTTCGTGCCATAATAACCACCCCATCCAAAACTTCCTTCGGAGGGCATGTCTACTTGTGCTGATTTTTTGGAGGTAATGTTAAATCCTAAGCCAAAATCATCATCTCCCATGTTGATTTGCGGACTCGTCATCAACTCAATTGTTCTACGACCCAAGATTTGTTTCCCATTATAAACGCCTCCATTCAGCAACATCTGCAAGAAAATCGCATAATCGAATGTCGACATGGAAAGCCCCGCACCCCCTGAAAAATAGGTATGTGGATATACCGGATAATTGGGGTCTAAATTGCGGAAAGTAGGATCCCAAGGAATAATTTGCTTCTGCTCATTCTCCGTATAAACCTTTGGCATGCGAGAGGATTTTTCTAACGGAACCGTGAAGTAGCTGTCTTTCATGCCCAATGGTTCGAAGATATTGGCCTTGAAATATTCTTCCAAAGTCATGCCTGAAACGACCTCAACCAGACAACCCAATAGGTCTGTGTTTAATCCATACGTGAATTTTTCGCCTGGCTGGTGCGCTAATGGTAATTTCCCCAAGGCCATCATTTTTTCCAGTAAGACTGCGTTGAAATTTCCTAAACCAGACGGAATTTTAGCCTTCGCATAAATGGCCTTCATTTTGGCTGATCCAATATCTGCATAATCAATTCCCGAACGATGGCTCAAAAGATCCCGAATGGTAATTTTACGCTTGGCGGGTTCAGTAGTATAGGAAGAATCTGCTGCATTAAACTCTTTTAAGACCGTTTGCGAGGCAAATTCAGGTATAAAATCTCCAACGGGCTGATCTAAATGCAGTTTTCCTTGTTCGAATAATTGCATGATCGCCACACTCGTAATGGCCTTTGTTTGACTCATAATGCGATAAATCGCATCAGCAGGCATCGGTTTTTTGTTTGCCAAATCCGCATAGCCATGTGATTTATGGTATACGACCGCATTGTCTTTGACGATTAACGTCGTGGATCCCACCATCCAGTTTTTTTGAATGTATTCCTCCATCACCGAGTCAATGTAGGCCAATCGCTTGTCGTCCATTTGAGGGTGCGACTTCTGAATAGGAGAGAGGATTTGCGCGCTTGCCGCAAAACATGTGAAGACAAAAAGCAGAATCTTGTTCATGGATAGGTTCGATTATCCCGAAAACTACGGATTCTTCGGGGGAGATGCAATACTTATTTGTAGAGACGCGATACTTCGCGTCTGTTTTGTTTAAGACGCGAAGTATCGCGTCTCTACGGTTTGTTTAAGACGCGAAGTATCGCGTCTCTACGGTTTGTTTAAGACGCGAAGTATCGCGTCTCTACGGTTTGTTTATGACGTGAGGTATCGCGTCTCTACGGTTTGTTTAAGACGCGAAGTATCGCGTCTCTACGGTTTGTTTATGACGTGAGGTATCGCGTAGGTACGGTTTAAAGACGCGAGGTATCGCGTCTCTACAGGTCAGCTGAAAACAAAAAAACCCTTCAAGTTTCCTTGAAAGGTTTTTCGTCGATTTATGTACCTGGGATGGGAATCGAACCCATACGAGCGTTTCGGCTCACAGGATTTTAAGTCCTGCGTGTCTACCAGTTCCACCACCCAGGCAGCCCTGTAAAACTCAAAAGCACCAAGAGGTGCTTTCTCGTTTTGAGCGAAAGACGGGGTTCGAACCCGCGACCTCGACCTTGGCAAGGTCGCGCTCTACCAGCTGAGCTACTTTCGCGTTTTGTGGGTACAAAAGTAGAACCTTAAAGTTATTTATGCAAGAGGCAGGTGAAAAAATCCTTAAAAAATCTATATTTTTGTTTTTTAAAATCAAGGCATGAGCATCAACAAACTAGATCAGATTGATCACAAACTATTAGAGATTCTTCAACAAAATGCGAAGATTACCAACGCCCAATTATCCAAGGAAATCGGTCTTTCGCCTGCACCAACCTTGGAGCGCGTGAAGAAATTGGAAGCATTGGGAATCATTCAAAGTTACCATGCTCAAGTGGATCGTGACAAGGTCGGTTTAGGGGTGAGCACCTTTGTAACGGTCACCTTAACGGGTCACAAAAAGCAAGTGACCGAGTCTTTTGTTCGCCAAATCAATCAAATTCCCGAAGTGATCGAATGTCACCACGTGACAGGCTCTGGGGATTTCATGCTGAAGATTATTTCGAAAGACATCTCGACCTATCAAAAACTGATGTTGGAGAAAATCAATGAAATCGAAGAGGTTGCTGCTACCTCTACCATGGTTATTCTATCCAGCTTTAAAGAGAGCAAAGTTTTACCGATTCCTTGATCCTTATAATCGGTTCATAAATTGTGGAATCATGCGGTTTTTCCAAGCGGTAAAGGTGCCTGCTTGGATTTCCTTCCGTGCTTCGCCCACCATCCACAAGTAAAAACGGAGGTTAAATACACTCGCAATCATTGGGCCCAGGAGCTCCTCACAGCGTACGAGGTGGCGCAAATAGGCCTTGGTATATTGTCCATGGATATCCTCCGCGAAGAAGGGATCAATCACCGAGAAGTCGGTCTTCCATTTTTCATTTTTGATGTTGATAATTCCCTGGGTCGTGAATATCATCCCATTGCGCGCATTGCGCGTCGGCATCACACAATCAAACATATCGATTCCCAAACCGATACCTTCCAAAATATTCGCTGGCGTTCCCACGCCCATCAAATAACGGGGCTTGTCTTTGGGTAAAATATCGGTCACCTCATCCGCCATTTTGTACATGTCTTCCACCGGTTCGCCCACGGATAAACCGCCGATGGCATTCCCAACGGCCCCTTTGGAGGCGATGTATTCTGCCGAAACCTTACGTAAATCCGAATAAACGCTTCCTTGAACAATGGGGAAAAGGGCTTGGTTGTAGTCGTATTTGGGACCGGTTTCATTGAAACGGGTGATGCAACGGTCCAACCAGCGATGGGTCATGTCCATCGATTTCCGTGCATATTCATAGGTACACGGATAAGGCGTACACTCATCAAATGCCATGATGATATCGGCGCCTATGGTCCGCTGAATATCCATCACACCTTCGGGACTGAAAAAATGCGTACTCCCGTCGATGTGCGATTTGAATTTGACGCCTTCCTCTTGGATTTTCCGACCGGTTCCTGCCAAGGAGTATACTTGATAGCCACCTGAGTCGGTCAAAATAGGTTTGTCCCACCCATTGAATTTATGTAATCCGCCCGCTGCTTCGATCACATCCAAGCCCGGACGAAGGTATAAATGGTAAGTATTTCCCAAAATGATTTGGGCATTGATGGGTTTTGATAATTCAGAAATATGCACCGCTTTCACCGTACCCGCGGTACCTACCGGCATGAAAATAGGGGTTTCAATGACCCCGTGATCTGTATATAATTTCCCTGCCCGCGCCTTGGAATTCGGGTCTAGCTTCTCAATTTCGAATTTCATGCGGCAAAGGTAGGGAAAAAGTCCGAAGGCAGAAGTCCGAAGGCCGCGTTTTATAGCCCCAGACTTCAGTCTGGGGGTCCCCAGGTTAAAACCTGGGGTTATAAGTTAGTATCCAGTCCGAAGGGAATTAGTCCGGAGTCTGAAGTGGATCTCGATACCTCGCGTCTAAATTTGGGTAAAAGACGCGAAGTATCGCGTCTCTACAATCCTTTGACTATCGTCTTTCAGTAAAATTCACCATCCAACGAATTCCGAATTGATCCTGTAGGCTCCCATAATAGGCCCCCCAAAACGTATCGCAGATTGGGTCAATAATGGTTCCGCCGATTGATAACTGTTCATACAATCGTTGTGCCTCAGCTTTGGTATCAGGCTCTAGATTGATGTACGTTTGGCTTCCCGGAATACATTGAAATCCCATGGATTCTGGGGCATCTGTACCCATCAGCACATGCCCTCCCAGAATACTTAATTCTACGTGAAGCACTAGATTCTTGATTTCTTCACTCATGGGAGGAGCCCCTTCCATGGGTGACATGCTCCCAAATTTAAGGATTCCTTCCCCTAAAAATTCTCCACCAAAAACGGATCGGTAAAACAAAAAGGCCTCTTCGGTTTTACTGGAAAAATTAAGATATGTGCTTGTTCTGGCCATGAAAAATAATTGGCTATAAGTTGGAAGTTTGTAGAGACGCGATACTTCGCGTCTAAATATGGGTAAAAGACGCGAGGTATCGCGTCTCTACAATTACTCCACCTTCATCACCCCATTCATAATCCGCCAGTGTCCCGGGAAAGTGCATAAGAATGGATAATTACCTGGAACGCTTGGTGCCTTGAAGACCACTTTGACGCGACCATCGGATTCAACCAACGGCGTAAAGGCTAATACCTCCGGCATGTTCGGGATGTAATTTTTCGCGGCACCATCAGCTGCCGTAATCATCTTATCCGCCGCCAAACCGATTTTCTCCTGGCTTCCGATCGTCCCCAATACCCAGTTGTGCTGCATGGCATCTACATTCTCAAAAACCAATTCCACCATCGCCCCCGCAGGAACTTTAAATTCAGCAGGGCTGTATTTCATCGCTTCCTTGATCGTTTGCAAGGTAACTTTAACCACCGGCCCTTTAGCCCCAGAGCTAGGGATTTCCAATTTCCAGGCATTCGCCAAACGCTCCCACATCTCCACATCCTGCGGACGAACCATCTTCGCCAAAGCCATAAAATAAGCTTTGTTTTCTGCGTTTAAATCCGCCGCTTTCTTCGCATTCCAAGTTCCTGCTGCTCCTTTCAAAGCCACGCCCATCGCCATGCTCTCCGGATTCGAAATCCATCGTAAATGGTCTACTACCTGATTCCCGGTCCACTCCGTCGCTCCCGCACGGAAGATTTTCTCCACCATGTAGCTCGATAAGGTCGATGTGTTATTCACCGTGATTGCCTGACGGAAATTATTATTAGCGCGGTTTGATTCCGAAATAGTCGCCTTCGGATCCAATGAAATCTCCATCGTGTAGTTACCCGGATTTTCAGCGGTCCAACCTAAATTACCCGTCCACGGACCATTGTTGTTCTTAATGACAGAGATAGTCTCACCCGGCGCGATACCATCTTTGAAGGTGTAGGATTCTAAATCTACCCGACTTCCCATGCCCTCAATCTTAATCGCCAAGGGTACAGGTACCTCCTTCGGCAAAGCTTGATTTCCACGGTTTTTAACGCGAACCACAAAACTAGCCCCCTCACGTAATTTGAAATTACCTCCCTTTACTTGAATCTCTTCAATCACCAAATCGATGCCGTTGGTTGATCCATCAACCGATGGGTTTTTCAAGTCTTTGGCCAATTTCTCCGCAACCACCTGCGCCGATTTAGCTCCTTCCTTGCGAATGATTCCTTCGATGCGTTTTTGACTATCGGACATCGCCCAGGCCGTTAAGGCATCTGGTATCCAGCGGTCTTCGTTGCGCTGATTCGACTCAATTTTCTTCATCACCGCCGCTTCAACAGCCGGGCTACTTGGCATTTCGCTCAAGGCTAAAATACTGTGCAAGACCACTAAAGAATCGCGGTCATTCAACAGGCTATTGGCCAATATGGCTTTTGCCCCAGCTTCTGTCCGCGGCAACATTTGTACCGCTTGCTTACGCACCGCGGCACTGCGATGACGCAAAGCTTTCGTCGTTACATCCAAAGGCAATGCACCCAATCCCTCCAAGGTGCGAAGCGCATGAATCGCTCCCGGCGCTAAACCGATTTCGTCGGTTGGCGCACTCGCCGCCAACGCAATCAATGCCGGAACGACATCCTTATTTCCGCGCTCCACCAATAAACGCTGCGCCGTCAAACGCCAGAATAAATTAGTATTGGACAATGCTTGAACACAGCCCGCCGGCGTGCTCAAATCCACGGGCGTGTAGGCCGGTGCTTTGTTGTAGCCAATGCGGTAAATCCGACCATGCGTAAAGTCACGCAAATCCGTATCATAGGCATTGCCCGCTCCGTTTTTAAATCCTTGCGGAACCGGATTGTGCTGAATGATATACGAATACCAATCCGCTACCCAAACGGCACCGTCTGGACCCACCTGCGCAAATACCGGAGATACCCATTCATCCGCTCCGGCCATTAAATTAAAGGCCTCTTGATCGCTGAAATCAGAGCCTTTGGCAACTTGCCGGTTTTGGTGAACCACGTGACCTGTCGGCTCCGTCACGAAGGCAATTTGGTTCCAATAGTTTTTCGGGAAGGCCCGTGCCGAATAAAAATTATGCCCTGCGGCAGCCGTATAGCCACCGAATACGTCCACCTGACGCACTTTTTGCGTAATGGTACGCATGTCTTTGTGCGTGTCGGTATTCTTTGAGCCATTTAAAGACATCGGGGCATGCCAGATGTTTCGATGCGGAATTGCCATGTACCAGCCATGTGCATTGTTGGCCGTCGAACCAAACACATCCCCCGCCTCATTAAAATCAAATCCCCATGTATTATTTGAGGTAGTTGTCATGTGCTCCATCTTCGAACCATCGGGTTTGAATCGGAAAAATGCCTGTGCAAATTGCAAGGAATCTGCGCCTACTTTTCCTTTGAAACCGGAATATCCGATACTTCCCCAAATCCAGTTGTCGAATCCATAGTGTAAATTCGATGGACCCGCGTGCGTATCTCCCGTTCCAAATCCCGTAAATAAAATCTTGCGTTCATCCGCCTTGTCATCCCCATCCGTATCCTTCAAGAATACCATGTGTGGTGCCTGCGAAATAATCATACCGCCATTGGCAAAAACCATACCCGTAGGGATACTCAAATTATCTGCCCATTTGGTAAATTTATCCGCTTTCCCATCCTTGTTGGTATCCTCGCACAATAAGATGTAATCACTTCCGCCAGTCTCTTTGCGCTCATTCGGATAGTCTTTGGTGATCAATACATACAAACGGCCCTTGTGATCCCAGGCCATCGCAATGGGGTGCATCACATTCGGTTCTGCTACAAACAATTGCAAATTAAAGTCTACCGGCACCTGGATAAACTTCGCGGATTCCTCTGGGCTCAAAGGCAATTGCTGCATTTGAGGTCCGTCACGCTTCTCGTAATTGGGTAAATGGGCCTCCCGGTATTTCAAGTTAGGAAGATTAAGTGCGCTTAAAATCGCACGCTTCTCCGCACCCACGGCATGCAAGATTCCTTGGGTAATTAAGTCCTGAAACTCCTTGGTATTCCATGTTCTTTCATCGTGGCCATAAGCCGTATAGAAGACATTTCCTTTGCCAAAAGTCCTTGTCCAGGTATAAGGTTCTGTTGCTACACCCGGTTTGTCTTTGGCCTGCTCGGGTCCAATGATACGGCTCTGCCAAATCTGATTGTCGGGCTGTAAATACGCATGTAAATACGTCTCATCGACGGTCTTAATTTGCACATTTGTATTCGCCTCATTTTTTACCCGAATGGAATCCATCCCATGTCGCCAAAATTGCCCGCCCACCATCTTCACAAATTCCTTCGAATTCCGGAAGTTGAACGACGCACAGTGAATTGCGACCAAACCGTGTCCACTGGCCACATAACCCAAGAGCGCCTTTTCGTTGGCCGCTGGAATGGAGTCATGGTTTGCATAGATCACCAAGGCATCAAACTTGTTCAAATACGCCGGATTCAAATCGTTTAGCGATTCGGTATAGGTGATGTTCATGCCTTTGACACCGACGGCCGACTGCAATGCGGGTAGGCGATCGAAAGGCTTGTGGTGCCCCTTGTCTCCTAAGAAAAGGAGTTCTAGTCGGCGCGCAGTTTGAGCGTGCAGCGCGAATTGCGACAAAAATAGACAGGCAAAGAGGATGAAACGCATGGCTTAGAATTTAGGGATTTCAATAATTTTTCCACCTTGTAGGGCAGATTCGTGAGCTAATATGCCGACAGACGTCCAGTTGGCCGACTGCGGTGCATTCGGAAATGGATCACGGTCTGCGGCGAGGGCTTGTAGGAATTCGTTGACCAAATGCGGGTGAGAACCCCCGTGTCCGCCACCTTGGGTGAAGGAAAGGTGGGTGTTTTCATCTTCGTCATAGACGCCTTTGGTGGTAAATCGTTGGATTTCTTCGGGTAAATAATGCGCAAAATCCGGCGTAGGAACTTTGGAAGGAATTTCGGGCTCTGGTTTTTTGGCCGTATGCACGACTAATTCTTCGCCTTCGATTAAAGGCCATTCCACGGATTTTTTAGATCCGTACACTTCGAAACTCTCGCGGTATTGACGAGCTACATCGAAAAGTGATCGATAAACCATCGCGCTTAAATCCGAATCACGGAATTTAATGTGTGCTGATTCCACGGCGAAAGGCGAATTGTAGTGGCTGATCAATTCCTCGCGAATGGTTCCGGAACCAAAACACGAAACATATTCAGCCTCCAAACGCAATAAGCCGGCAACAGGACCCACGCAGTGTGTCGCATAGTGCATCGGAGGAAGACCCGGCCAATAATCCGGCCAGCCGTCCATGTCTTGTTGGTGAGAGGCCTTCAAAAACTGAATTTTCCCCAGCTCCCCTTTTTCATAAAGTTCTTTGATGTACAAGAATTCGCGTGCATAGACCACGGTTTCCATCATCATGTATTTCTTGCCCATGCGCTTGCTCGCCTCGACGATCGCCTTGCATTCCTCCACGGTCGTGGCCATGGGAACGGTACAAGCGACGTGTTTCCCTGCGTTCAGTGCCTTCAACGTTTGTTCGGCGTGTAGGTGAATGGGTGAATTGATGTGTACCACATCGATGTTGGGATCTTGAATCAATTTTTCAAAATCGGTGTAGCGATGTTCGATGCCGTAAGCCTCTCCGATGGAATTAAGTTTTTCTTCGTTTCGTTGGCAAATGGCATACATATTTGCCAAAGGGTGTTTCAAATAAATGGGGATGAATTCAGCTCCAAATCCCAGGCCGACGATGGCTACGTTGTATTTTTTCATAGGTTTAGGTTTTATGTAGAGACGCGATACTTCGCGTCTGTTTTTGTTTTGTAGAGACGCAATACTTTGCGTCTGTTTTTGTTTTGTAGAGACGCAATACTTTGCGTCTGTTTTTTTGTTTTTAAAGACGCGAGGTATCGCGTCTCTACATTAATGACATTAAATGCCGATACGATTTCTCGATTAGCTCTCGTTCATTCTCAAACATTTTCCGCCAAATATGCGCTGCCGGAAGTTTAATCCCAAAGGATTCAACGACAATCCAGCCTGGGTAATTCAATCCTTCTAAAGTAAGAAGTAGTCCGGAAATGTCTACCTGCCCTTGTCCTAATATCCCGCGGGTACTTTCTGAAATTTGAATGTGCGGAGTTAAATCGGCCATTCGTTTCAGCGCCTCGGAGGTATTTTTCTCTTCGATGTTCGCGTGAAAAGTATCGAACATGATTTTCACGTTAGCGTGGTTGATCTTTTTCACCAAAGCGTACAGTTCATCGGCACAGGAAACCAAGTAGCTCTCGAAACGATTAAGGTATTCGAGGCAGATGGTGATGTTTTTGGATGCGGCATAATCCGCCGCCTCACGAATCCCGTCAACGGCCCAGCTAATTTCTTGCTCGGTCGCAGGTTTTCCGGTAAAAACACCCAAAGCGGAATGTATGGGCCCTGAAATATAAGGGGAGCCGAGAAATTCCGCGATATCAATCGTTGCTTTGATGTAGTTTAATCCGGCTTGCCGGATGTTGGGATCGGGGGAAATGAGGTTCTCGTTCGGCCCTGCAATGCCACAGGCAAAAATCTGTAAACCGAGTCGGTCCGCCTCCTGTTTCCAAGGCCCCCAATGTGCGAGATCCGTATTGAATATGGGTATTTCAATGCCTTGATAACCGGTTTCGGCGATGAAGGCTAATTCGGATAATACGTTTTGATCCATCTCCGGCCCGTAGACGAGCAGGTTCATTGCGATGGGGTGTTTCATGTTGAATAGGTTTGCGGGGCAAGATAATAAAATTAGAACTAAGAATATACTATGAATGTAGAGACGCGACACCTCGCGTCTTTTTTAAGTTAGACGCGATGTATCGCGTCTCTACACTGTTTGTTTTCAGACGCGATGTATCGCGTCTCTACTTTTGCTTTTGCAAAAAAGGCTGCACCATTACTGTCAGCACCAATAGCCCCGTTCCCCAATAAAACCCTGGCGACATGACCTCTTTTTGGCCAAAGATAAATACGGCCAAGATGATTCCGTAGACCGGTTCCAACGTAATCACTAAGTTGATCGAAAAGACTGAAAAGACTTTGTATAGATGAATCGTCTCCGTATAGGCATACACGGTACAGACAACCGCCAGAATCCCAATCCACAACCAATCCCATTCGAACGGTACATAGCCGACCCCACCTCCGAATAAGCCATATGCCCAGACCAAACCCGTCATCACGCCAGCGGCCGCCATCTCGTAAGCCGTAATCAGTTTGGGGTCATGGGTATGTGTATAATTCCCATTTATCACCGAGAAGAGTGCTCCAAAAAATCCGGCACCAATACCCATCAATAGGCCTAGCCACTGGGCTTGTTGGACCGAAAAAATTATCACCAAGGCCACGATCACTAATAGGCCCAAGAATACTTCCACCCAAGAAATTTTGACCTTTTTCGCCAAGGGTTCCATGACCGAAGTCCAGAAGGTTTGCGTGGATAATCCCGCCAAACACATGGCCACCGTACTCACTTTGGCCGCGCCAAAAAACAATAACCAGTGCAAGGAAATGAAAACCCCATTCAATAACCAAACGCCCAAAACCTTTTGGCTTATTTTAAAGGAGCTTTTCGAATAATATAAAATTCCCGCCAATCCGAGTGCCGCGATCACACAACGGAAGAAGACAATCGTCAAGGCATTCGCCTGCGTCGCATTTCCCAAAATCGCCGTAAATGCATAAAGCACCACGATGAAGTGGATTTTCAGGTAGTCCAAGAGTTTAGGAGCCTGTTTCATTTAGCGCGGAATGGTGTAGTAAAGTCCGACCCCAACGGCCGAAAAGACGATGTTCGGTAACCAAACCGCCAACATCGGTGGCATACCTCCTCCTTCGGCAATTCCCTTGCTCATCATAAAAAAGAGGATGTAAACGAAGGCCAAACAGAATCCAAGGGCAATTTGAAAACCTACCCCCCCACGCGATTTTCGCGCAGAAACCAAGAAGCCAATAATCGTCAAGATAATGACCGAAAAGGGATTTGCAAATCGAATATATTTCTCAATCAAAAAGATCTCAATTCCATCCGAGCCTCGGGATCGAACAAGGTCGATGTGGCGATTCAATTCCGGTAAGGTAAAGGTCTCATGCAATAAGTGCTTGTTCTGGAAATCCTTGGGTAATAAATTCAACGTGGTATCAATCTTCGTACCATACACAAGCCCGTTCCCCGTGCCGCTGAATGTTCGAATTCGATAATCGTGAATGGTCCATTTCTTCGCCAAGGAATCCCAAGTGATGCGGTCCGACATCAATTTTTGCTTAATCTCGTTGTCGGCAATGCGCTCCAAACTAAATCGATAACCTGTGTTCGAAGTATTATCATAGCTCTCAATATAGGCATACACATCCGACGAAATCTTGATATGCACATCACGCTTGTCGAAGAAGTAGGTATTATTAATGTACTCGTGCTCGAAGGGCACTCGAATCTTATTGGCATTTGGAACGACCCAACCGATCATGCCAAATGTAGCTAAGGCAATGAGGGATGACCCAATGATGTAGGGGCGCATCAAACGTGTAAAGCTGACACCCGAGCTTAAAATGGCAATGATTTCCGTTTTAGCAGCTAGGTTAGCCGTGAAAAACACGGTCGCGATGAAGACCATCAGCGGACTGATGTAATTCGCCCAATAAGGAATGAAGTTCAGGTAATAATCAAAAATGATGGCCCGTAAAGGCGCCTCTTTCCGAATGAAATCATCGATTTTCTCTGTGTAATCAATGACCATAACGATTAATACAATGAGAAAAACCGCGAAGACATAGGTCTTCAAGAATTTTTTCAGAATGTATAAATCGAGGATTTTCATCATTTATTTGGCCGGTATTTTACTCCGGAAAACAAATGTATAAAAATAACACGGGAGGTACGGTAATTAAAGGGGACCAAAATTAACGAGATCGTCGTAATCGGGATGACATAGCCCATCGCATCCGGGTCATCGAAGAAGTTAAATATGACGATTCCACCCACGAGCATGATACCCACCGTGAAGGCATAAGAGACGTACATCGCCCCGTAAAAGAAGCCGGGCTCTACTTCATAGCGTAAACCACATTCCGAACAATGCTCATTCATCTGTGCGAAATTGAAGACATTCCACCACTTGAATTTGAATAATCGACCCTCATGACACTGTGGGCAACGGGCATTGATGGTAGCTTTTAATTTCGATGAATCAGACATTTTGTTAACAGTTTTGAGGCTCAAAGGTAAAGAAAAACAGAGGAATATTCGTAACAAAGGTCACGTTCTGAGGGCTTTTCGTATCTTTGTGATAAACTAAACTTATCAACACATGTATTCAATTGTTAGTAACATACACATCGCTCTTTTTGTGCTTGTGTTCATTTTAGGTATCAATGTCATTGTTCGTGCACTTCGTGGTCGCTCAAGCAATGCCTTATTTACAGAGGCTGATCGCAAGGCGGGATTGTTCTTTATGATCTCATTGCACACGCAATTGCTCATCGGTTTGGCTTTATATTTCTTTTTAAGCCCGATTACTGCTGCCGCTTTTGCTGATTTCGGAGCCGCAATGAAAGACTCGCAAACGCGCTTAATCGCGGTGGAACACATTTCGGTAAACATCATTGCGGTTGTTTTGGCGACGGTTAATAATGCGAAAAACAAGAAGGCGATTGCCGATGCTGCGAAACACAAAAACGCGTTAATTTTTACCTTGGTTGCCTTACTATTGATTTTAAGCCGCATCCCTTGGAAATTACTTTTTTAAGATTGAATGAAGAATAAGTGCATCTTTTTGGACCGTGACGGGGTATTGAATGTTGACCGAGTAGATTATGTGTACCGGATGGAAGAATTTATCATTCCTCCGGGCGTAGGAGAGGCTCTCCGCGCACTCAAAGATGCCGGATATTTATTGATTGTTATTACGAACCAAAGTGGCATTGCCAAAGGAATCTACAAACGCGAAGACGTTTATTTGATTCACAACGCAATTCAAGAAGGTACGGGTGTCGAGCTAGACGACATCTATTTTTGCCCTTACCACGAAAAGTTCGATAGCCATTCGCTTACCCGTAAGCCAGGTTCATTGATGATCGAAAAGGCAGCTGCCAAATACGAAGTTGACATGGACGCCTCCTGGATGGTGGGCGACCATGAACGCGACATTACGGCGGGCACACGTGCCGGTCTTCGAACCATTCGTTTAGCTCCTTCGGGAACCGAGACGAAGGCCACCCATTTAGTGGATGATTTATTAGCCGCATCAAAAATTATCTTAGCATGAACAAGGTTTATTTAAGCGACGCTGGCCCCAAAGTTTCCCCAGCCATCTACGGATTCTGGCGCTGGGAAGAAGGCAAAGGCGACATGGAAAAAATTATCAACCTCTGTTTGGAATTGGGGGTGAACACTTTTGACCACGCGGATCGTTATGGCAATTATACCTGTGAAAAACGCTTTGGTGAAGTATTAGCTAAACAATACTTCAAGCGCTCCGACATCGTCTTGTTCTCCAAGTGCGGGGTGAATACACCTCCCTTGTACCGTGTTCAGCATGTGAATACCTCCGCTGAGCATATCAACAAATCCGTGGAACAATCCCTGCGCAACTTGCAGACAGATTACCTCGATGTGTTTTTGTTGGATCAGTTGGACCCTCTTTCTGATCTGGAATCCACAGCTTTAGCACTGGAAAAATTGAAATCATCGGGTAAGGTAAAGAACATTGGGGTTTCGAACTTCTCTGTTCACCAACATCAATTATTGGTGTCTTATTTGAACATCCCGGTTGTTTCCAATCACATCGACTTGAACTTATTGAATACTTCGGCACTGGATAACGGTGCCATCGATTACATCAAGCAGAAATACATGCGCCCTTTGGCGACATCTCCTTTGGACGGTGGTCGTATCGAAAATGGAACGGATGAGTTAGCGCTTAAGGTGCGGAAAAAGTTATTGGAAGTCGCGGCCCGTTACGATGCGAATATCGAGTCGATCGCGGTGGCATGGCTCGTAAAATTAGGGGCTTTGCCTTTAATTGGAACTTTGGAAGAGAATCGGATTCGCAACATTGTGAATTCATTCCAAATTAATCTGAGTCATGAGGACTGGTATGAATTATACCACGCGACCAAACCGATTCGTTCGATTCAAGACTAATCATCGCCCCGGGTTTTCCTGGGGCTTTTTTTATGTGATTTTTTGCTGAATCTTGACGCCTAGAGGTAACATCAAGATGAAAAATGCCACATACCAAATGGGAACTCCCACCCAAACTAAACCCAATCCCCAAAGCAACAAATACAAAGGATAGGTAAACAACAATGCCGCGAATAATACGGAATCGTAAAAGACCGTCCCCTTCGTTTTCGTATCCACGCCTGATTGAATAAGTCGGTAAAAGGGGAGGTTCAGGTAATAGAACAAACTTCGCTTAATCTTGACCTGTTTAGTAGGAACATGCACCAGTTCACACATTTGTTGGCCCACCGCCGCATTAAAATCCAAACGCTGTTTCGCCTGACCCAAAGCCTGCTCCTGCTCAAATTCCTCTACATGTAGCTCGACCACCTTCCCGAAAGTCCGGAAGTCATTGTAGGCAATTCCGATGACATGTATCATGGGTCGAATGCCTTGTTGGTGCGCTGCCTCCAAAATCCTCGTCGCCCCTTTTTTGAAGGGTTGAATTTCATGGGTCAACAAGCAGATTCCCTCGATAAAAATTAGCACCCCGCCACCCTTTTTGAGAACCTGAACGGCCTCATCAAAAGTACCCTGATTTAAATGCAAATGCTCGCGGCCTTCCCGGGCTCGGTGAATGGGAATCATCCCAATGGAACGCAATAGGAATCCAAACAAAGGCTTCCGAAAAACATCCCCACGGGCCAAAAAGTGCATTTTTCGCGGATAGTAGGCCCCGATGATCACCGCATCCAAAAAGGAATCCGGATGGTTAGCAACCACCAGCAAGGGGCCTGGTTTTTGTAGGATGCGTTTGTTTCGAATATGTACTTCCGGGCAGAAGATCCACAAGCCGAGACGAACAAATAATTTTAGGATGACAAGCAAATTTTCAATATTTTGAGCAAGGTTTAAAAATTATTGGATGCAAGCAAGTTTTCTCTCAATCTATCTCTTGCCCATAGCGATTGCCATTATTATGGTAGGCTTGGGTTTATCGTTGACCCCCGCTGATTTCAAACGCATCATTCAATATCCCAAAGCGATGATTATTGGGCTCGTTACACAGATGGTAATCTTGCCACTGATTTGCCTCTTGATTGCCCAGTATTTTGAGTTGTCTCCCGTACTGGCCGTTGGCCTCATGTTGCTTGCCGCCGCACCCGGCGGACCCTCTGCGAATTTATATAGCCACATGGCCGGGGGAGATGTAGCGCTCAATGTCAGCTTAACGGCCTTGAATAGTATTTTATCGATTTTTTCGATTGCGTGGATTGTCAATTTTTCGCTGGCATATTTCATGAAAGCGGAGGCCTATGTCCCCCTGCAATTTCAAAAGGTTTTAGAGGTCTGTGCGATGATCATAACGCCAATCTGTATAGGGATGTGGGTGCGTCATCGCTATCCGGATTTTGCGTTGCGAATGGGCCGACCGGTAAAATTGGTTTCGGGCTTGTTTCTTGCGCTGCTGATTATCTTGGCGGGCTTAAAGGAAATCGATCATTTGATGGAGGATATTCAAACGGTGGGAGCTGCCGCGCTTTCGTTTAATTTGGCGTGTTTGGTGGTGGGTTATTTTCTTCCCCGACTCTTCCAGCTTCCTCCAAAACAAGCCGTGGCGATTTCAATGGAGGTGGGAATTCACAATGGGTCTTTGGCGATTTACATTGCCTTGAGTATTTTGAATCAAGGGGAAATGACGATTCCGGCGGTGGTTTACAGCTTAATCATGTTTATTACGGCGGCAATTTTTGCTATTTGGTCTCAAAAAAAGCTTACTGAATAAGTTTTGCCTAAATTTGTGGCCATGAAAAATTTAGGAATTCTTTGTTTGCTGTTAATTTCCACGGGCCTTTTTGCCCAAAAGGCTCCACTACCTGTCGAGGTGATGGCCGGGAACAAGCGTGCCAATTTACTGATCATCATCAATCGTCCCATTGATGCTGCGGGGAAATTTAACTTCTTTAATGTGACCGTCGGTGCGGCAGATTATCAAAATACCCCCTCCGAAACGGAAATGGTCATCAATAATGCCATTACCTACAACTTAGGAAAAGGCTTAAGTGCGGCATCGGGTTTGCAGTGGCATTATAAATTGGGTTTTGTCCCCACACTCGGGTTTCAATTCTTAAAGGCCAGCCCGGATTACTTGGTGGTTATTTTCCCTACCTTTAATTTTAAACCCGAGCATGCATTTGAAACGGTGGCTTTAGCGGAATACAAACCTAAATTGAGTGAAAAGCTGCGTTTATACACACGTTTGCAAGGGCTATTGGTTCAGAATATTGAGGCAGGAACACATGCTCGCAGTGGCATTAGCTTTCGTGCGGGTATAAATTTTGATAAGTATATTATTGGTCTTGGATCCAATATTGATGCCTATGGCCCCATGAAGTTTGAGAAATCGAATCACGGATTATTTTTCCAAATGCGCTTATGATCAATAAACTAGCCATTCAATTACGCGAGATGCAGGACTTGTCCGAACATTGGGAGAAGAAGAATCCGGATGTCTCTGTGGAGTCCGTGGGATGGCATTTGTTGCATAATTTGCAAGTTATTAATGGTGTCATTGCTACACTTGCTTCGTCTGACCCCAGTGCTTATGCTCCTAAGTTTTCCTTTCTTAAATGGAGCATTTTGCTGACGAAGAAAATGCCCCGTGGCAAGGCGCGGGCCCCCAAGTCGGTAATGCCCACGCAAATCGATAAAGCGGAATTGGACGCTGCTCTCGACCGAGGAAGTTTGAGTGTATTGAATTTATTGAATCAATCGCCCAAACAGTATTTCACGCATCCATTATTCGGGGATTTAAACACGAAATTAACATCGCGTTTTTTGTGGATTCATACGGAACATCACCTTAAAATCGTGCGTGATATTCTGCGATAAGCGCGTCTAATTTTAGCTTGATTTCAGGATTTAATTCCGCAACCTTTCGCCGCGTTTCCAGATTGATCGGGAAGCCCATTTTTTGTAAAACATATTTTGCGCTGGTCGGGTAGCTTTGGTGCATGAGTTCCATGTGAGCCGAAAAGAATTCCTGTATATCTCTGTGCTTCTCAGGTGCTGCACAAAGTTTTACGATTAAGTCAGGGAAGTAATTTCCTTGAATACACGATAGCCCTTTAGCACCTGAATTTAGTGAATCAATCGCGTGTTCGATGTAGGCATCGTAGAGTCCAAAAACGCAGTTTTCGGCCGACTTAATTTTCGCGCGCACCTCATCGATTTTCAAGGACGTATCTTTGTGATAAACGAGTCGGCCCGTAGCAAGTAATTGCTCCAAAACCGGGATACTCACCAATCGTTTATAGGGTACCGGACATTCGTATATACCAAAGGGGATTCCCGGCGTCAGCGCTAACCATTCCTGCATTCGTTCTGTAAACAAATCATCCGTTTCGTCTTCTGTCACCAATTGATTATTCAACATAATCACCGCATCCACGCCCAAGGAATAGACTTGTTTGGAAAATTCAGCCATTTCTGGGATGCTACCCCCCATTGTTCCCGTGGCGACTACGGGAACACGGCCTGCTACTTGTTTTACCACGGTATCGATGACTTCGAGTCTTTCTTCGGGGCTCAATTCATACATCTCGCTGGAGAGACAATTGGCAAATAATCCCACGGCACCCGCATCTAAATAGAATTCGGTTAGGCGGCGTAAACCCGGATAATCAACTTGTAAGTTGCTCGTAAAAGGGGTCAACATGACCGGAATAAATCCTTCGGGCAGCTTCATCGCTCTTTCTTGAATGTTTGTACCCATATACCCACGGCCAAGATGGTCAGCGTACCGATGACGACTGTCATTTTCGTATCGAATGGACTACGTAAATTATCGGGCAGATTATCTTTGAACGACATCCAAGTAATGACGACGACGCCTGAAACGGCTGCAATGATGGCTGCTCCATTCGAAACCTTTTTGGCCAAAAATCCCAATAAAAATATCCCAAGCATTCCGCCCGCAAAGATTCCAGACAGTTTCCACCAGACATCCAATAAGCTCTTCACACCGATCATGCTGATTCCGAAAAGTATCCCCAAACAACCCATGACGATGGTGGAAATTCGTAAAACCCTCAATTGTTTTTGAGCGCTTATATCTGCCTGGATATAGCGCAAATAAATATCTTTCAAGAAAACAGTCGCCGAGCTGTTCATCCCAGAACTCATCGTGCTCATCCCGGCTGACAGTAGGGCGGCCAACAATAGTCCAAGCAAACCCTGTGGAATCTGGGTCTTCATGAAATGTGGCAAAACGCGGTCGGCATAATCGCTTGCTTGAAGGGCGTGGACCGACAAGTTTTTCTCCAAGGCAACCTGTTGCTTCAGCTCCCAAATCAAGCCGGGATTCAATTCGTAAAAGGCGTATAGTGCACTTCCGATGAAGAAGAAAAGAAAGGATACAGGGACATAATAGAGTACGCAAAGCCAGATACTTTTGGCGGCATCCTTCGTGTTTTTGGCGGTATGATAGCGCTGAATGTAGTTTTGGTCGACGCCAAAATTGGTCAGATTAATGAAGAATCCATACAGCAATATCACCCAAAAAGAACTTGTATGGAAGTCGGGCTGAAAAGTCCCCAAACTAAATTTATCCTGCTGCTGTCCGATGGCTATCACCTCCGTCAACCCAATCTGATTCAAGATTATTCCCAAAATCATCAAGGCCCCAAGGGTTTTCAAGATGGCTTGAATCACCTCCGTCCAGATGACGGCCTCCATGCCACCCAATACCGTATACAGGATGATGACCAGGCCAGCTACCATGATTATCAAGCGCATGTCCACGCCGGTCAATGCATTGATCGTGAGCGCCAATCCGTAGAAGATGGTTCCCATCCTTGCCAATTGCGTTAGGATGAAGCAAACCATCGCATAGGTCCGAGCCCAAGCTCCAAAGCGCTCCTCAAGATGAGAATAGGCGCTAATCGCATTTCCGTTCCGATAAAAAGGAACGAATAATTTACTCGCTACCCAAGCCGCTAAGGGAATGGAAAGGCTAAAAACAAAGGGATTCCAATTGCTCCCAAAGGATTTTCCCGGGTCCCCCAGAAACGTAATGGCACTCAAAAACGTGGCATAAAAACTTAAGCCCAAGGCCCAGCCCGGAATTTGACCGGAGGCTGTCGTGAACTGTTCTGAACTCTTATTCCGTCGGGAAAAATAGACTCCAACCCCTATCATGCAGAGTAAATAAACAGCAATAATGAGGAGGTCTAGCAGGGACATCTTACAAACTTAAGATCACATGTTTGATTTTCTTGCGCTTCCAGGTATAGGTAATGTGCACCTTCGAGTCGGAGGATTGGATCACCGCCGGATAGGAGAACTCGCCATTGGGTTCATTTTCCAAAACGGCAATGTCTTTCCAGTTTTGTCCATCCGAGGAGATCGCGACATTCAATGGGCTTCTACCCTTTTTGGTGTTGTTATAGATCATAATATGCCGACCGTCCTTGAGGGTCACCGCATCGATACCCGAGTTGGGATTAAGGAGCGAGGTGGGGGCTAAAGCCGACCACGTTTTTCCTTGATCTGAGGAGGTGCTTTGGAGGACGAAATCATTTTCCGACCGACAAACCAACTGCATTTTTCCGTCGGGAAGTTTTAAGATACTAGGTTGGATAGCAGAAGTGGTGACCCCATCGTTGAGGGCATCGGTTCTCGACCATGTTCTTCCGCCATCTTTCGTGAATTCCATGTGTAAGCGCCAGTCGTGATCCTCGGAACTTGAGGGGCAAAGGAGGGTTCCATCCGCTAATAATTCAGGTTTATTTTTGATGGGGCCGTAGATGTCTTTGGGTAGAACTTCTTCGGCCGACCATGTTTTGCCATCGTCTTTGGAGCGTTTTAAGGCACCCCACCATTCGTCGGGAGCCGGGCCAACTTTATAGAATAGGATGAGTTCTTTTCCGGGCATTTGAAAGAGCACGGGATTCCAAGTGGGATAGCGTTTCCCGCTAGACTGAATACCATTGGCGATTTCAACAGGCGTACTCCATTTGCCTTGATTGAATGCACTAAACCAAATTCCCACATCCGGATTTTTCTCATGGCTTCCTCCAAACCAGGCTGCTTTGATGCCCGAAGGAGTTTCGACCAAAGTTGATGCATGGCAAGATGGAAAGGGTGCTGTTTCGTAAATAAATGCGGCTTGTTCAACCTGCTGGGCATTTGCACACAGACAGGCCATGCCGAAAAGGCACAGGAATAGGAATCGTTTTCTCATAGGTTTAGATGCGCAGGGCTTTGAGCCACAGCGATTTGACAAAGCTATATGGAAAAAAACAAATTCAAATAGGTGGAGGCTAAATTATCAGTTAGCTGATTTCAATTCCGAAATCGCTTAGAAGGCCTGCAAGCCCTTCTTGGGAAAATTTGGCCTTTTTTAGGCGATTGATCGTTGGAGAGATTCGGTAATTGTAGGCTGTCCGTAAGTCGGCCTTCTCCAGATTCGTCCGATCAAACAAGGCTCCCGCTAAATCGCAATCCTCGAATTTGGCCTCCGTAAAATTAGCTTCCGTGAAATCGACTTCGTGGAGGGAGCATTCCTTGAGGGACATGCCTTTACCATTGATTTGATAGAAAGAGGAAAGGTTCAGTACACAATTTTGAAAATGTACTTCGAATAGGAAAGGGTTACAGGCTTCGAATCGAAGCCCCTGCATTTTGCAGTCTTTGAAATGAACTTTTTGCAATGAGGCCCCGCTCAATTTGACAAGACTGAAATTGCAACTTTCAAACGTGCAATTAACAAATTGATAATTTTTAAAATCGGCGGATTCAAAGACACAATTCCGAAAGGTACAGGCCTCGTACTCGCCCAAAGGGAGCTCTTGGATTTTATCAAAAACTTGGTCGGCGCTGTAGGGTTTTTCCATTTCGTAAAATTAGCATATTTGAGAAAAATAATTCATTTTTACGCACAAACCTATTCAACATGAAACAGACATTACTCGCTTTTGCCTTACTCTTAACGCTTCCTGCCTTGGCGCAAAAATTGTACACGTATCCAATCGGTGTGCAGGCATATACGTTCCGAAATCATTTTCCAAAGAGCACTGAAAACACCTTGGATATTATCCAAAAGATGGGAATTACTGAGTTGGAGGGTGGTGCCACTAAAGGATATACGGAGGAACAATTCAAGAAATTATGTACGGATCGTGGTATTACCATCGCTTCTACGGGGGTTAATTTTGATGAATTAGCGAATCCGATGGAGGCGGTTCGTCGGGCGAAAGCACTCGGTGCGAAGTTTATTATGTGTGCTTGGATTCCGCACAAGGGCTCCGACTTCACCTTGGAAGATGCGCAGAAAGCCGTTGCCCTTTTCAATAGCGCGGGCAAAATTTTCAAGGAAAATGGAATCACTTTTTGCTACCATGATCATGGCTATGAATTCCATGCCTACGAGGACGGTACCTTGATGGATTACATCATTAAAAATACCAATCCGGAGTACGTTTCCTTTGAAATGGATGTCTTGTGGACGATGCATGGCGGAGGCGCGGATATGCCGGTGAAATTATTAAAGAAGTATCCGAATCGCTGGAAATTGATGCACGTAAAAGACCTTCGTAAAGGAGTGAAAGGCGACCTAACGGGTGGTACGCCTGCGGAAAACGATGTACCGGTGGGAACGGGTCAGGGCAACTGGAAAGAGATTATCAAGCTCGCGAAGAAAAATGGAATAGCACATTGCTTCATCGAGGATGAAAGTAACCAAGAACTTGATTTTGTTCCGAGAAGTATCGAATATTTAAAGAACTTGTAACGAATATCCCTATTTTTGTTAGGTGGTCTACATAGGCCACCTATTTTTTTGTCCTTATGAGAAACATTGCCCTCTTTTTATTGTTGAGCCTCACGGCATTTGCCCAAGAAAAACACCGTCCTCAATTGCATTTCACACCGCCCAATATGTGGATGAATGATCCTAACGGGATGTTTTATGCGAATGGGACTTACCATTTATATTATCAATATCATCCAGAAAGTACGGTGTGGGGTCCCATGCACTGGGGGCATGCGACAAGTAAGGATCTGATGCATTGGGAGCATCAACCGATTGCCTTGTATCCGGACAGTTTGGGTTTAATCTTTTCGGGTTCTGCGGTAATTGATCATCAAAATACTTCGGGTTTTGGGAAGAAGGGGATAGCTCCTGTCGTTGCTATTTATACGAGCCATAACATGGATTGGGAGAAAGCGGGGCGAATCGATCGCGAAAACCAGAGCATTTCCTACAGTTTAGATGGTGGGCAGACTTTCACGAAGTTTGTGGGGAATCCGGTGATTAAGAATCCGGGTATTGCCGACTTCCGTGATCCCAATGTTTCATGGTATGAGCCCGGCAAAAAATGGATTATGGCCTTGGCAACGCAAGATCGGGAGACTTTTTATTCTTCGCCGGATTTGAAAAACTGGACGAAGGAGAGTGAATTTGGGGCTACCTTAGGCGCCCACGGGGGTGTTTGGGAATGTCCGGATTTGTTTCCAATGCAAGTGGAGGGTAAGACAAAATGGGTCTTAATCGTAAATATTAATCCGGGGGCGCCGAATGGCGGTTCGGGGGCGCAATATTTTGTCGGGGACTTCGATGGCCATCAATTTACACCGCAAGACCATGAAACTCGTTGGGTGGATTACGGTCGGGATAATTATGCCGGCGTTACCTTTCACGAGACGGGGGATCAGCGGATATTTATGGGTTGGATGTCGAATTGGGATTATGCGACTTTGGTGCCAACTGAGTCATGGCGAAGTGCGAACACCCTTGCCCGTGATTTGAAATTACAGGTTTTGGATGGTAAGTATTTCTTGAGTTCGATGCCGGTGGCTTCGGTTTCCAATTATGTTTCAGGTTCGCAAATTATTAAGACCAATAAGCGAGTAGAAACAGCTTCGGCTTTACAAAGACTCACCGGAAAAGTTCCGGTTCAGGATTTTTCGATTACGCTTTCGAATGCAAAAGGGGAACAAGTTATCATTGGATTTGAAGCAGCAACGAATCGCTATTATGTGGATCGGGATGCTTCAGGAGACATGCGCTTTAGTCCCAAATTTGCAGGAAAGGCCTATGCACCTCGCTTAGCTAAAACCGATACCATCGACTTTACGTTGATTACGGATGTAGCCTCTGCTGAGTTTTTTGCCGACGGCGGTTTGACGGCCATGACGACATGTTATTTTCCCAGCGAGACATTCAAGCAATGGAAAGTTACGGGTGCGAAAGGAATCAGCTTAACATTAGAAAGCTTAAAGCCTTCGATGTAGTTATTTGAGAATAGGCTTCAGCACGTTTAGTTTACCATCAACCTTGGACTCATCGAAGTTTAACTCGAGAATCTTTGCGACCATCGGATAGACATTGACATTCTCGAATGCGGGAATTTTTATTCCCAACTTGAATGCAGGTCCCCAAGCTTGAAAACTTGCCTGCATGTCTGGATGGTGGTTGTCATAGCCATGTTTTCCCGGACTCGTTTTCCGACTTCCCAAGTTGAAAATAGAAGGGTGATTAGGCACAAGTAAGATGTCGCCTAAGCGATTGAAATAATCATCCGATTTCCGGCAATGCCAATGTTCTGGCGTTTCATCCATCAGGTAGGTTTTATAAGTTGTGCTCTGCTTTAGTGCCGAGACCGTTCGGTTAATCGCCTCCGGATTTTTTGCATAAACATGCAATAGGGCATCCCCTGAGGGGACTTTAAAATTCGTTGTATCAAGTGGACTTGGCTTTTTTAAGGTGTTTTCGGTGTCCACGGTGGTCATTCCGTGATCAGAAACAAAGACATAATTGATAGGTAATTTTAATGGATCTAAAGCGGCTTGTAGCTGGGCGATACTTTGGTCGACCCATTTAACGGCATCCCCGACGCGTGGATCTTCGGGGCCATATTCATGCGCATCATGATCCACCTGTGGAAAATAGAAAGTGATCATGTGTGGTCTTTTTTCGGCCGGCAATGACAACCAATTTTTCACGGCTTGAATGCGTTGCTCAATCGGGATGCTTTCGTTGTAGACATAGTGATAGGTCGGTCGGATGCCTTGTATATCGGCCTCCGAAGCTACCCAGTAAAAGCTGGCGCTCAACATGCCTTGTTGTTCAGCTAAAACCCATAAAGGTGTCCCGCCATACCACTTTCCATCGGCCACCATTTTCTTATTTGACATGCTGTATTCTGTTTTCGAATTCACATCGTAGTAGCGGTTATCGACCAAACCATGATGGGCAGGGTATAAACCTGTTACAATACTGTAATGATTCGGGAAGGTCAGGGATGGGTAAGAGGGAATCATCGCGGCCGCCTTGACTCCTTTCGCTTCCCGGCTCTGTAAAAATTTGGCGCCGTATTTGACGGAGAAGTCGGAACGAAAACCATCGGCTGAAATCAAGATCACGTAGGGTTTCGCTTGTTGGGCCGCTGAATTCGTTCGCCCCGCCTGAACAATTTGGATGGTATCTTGGGCAAAGCCAATAAAACTAAAAAGGAGGGAGAGGACAAGGGAGGTCAGAATGCGCATGTGGATGAATTTAACGGTTCAATTTACCGATTTTATAGTCGCTAAAAAAAGCCCCAGGGTTTTCTGGGGCTTTGAAATTTAATCAAGATGTTATTTTCTATTTGCTCGGAGTACTGTACTTCTTCGCGCGCTCATCTTGAATTACGCCTTTCCAGTTCATACCGAAGCCAAAGTCATAGCGATGTCCTTCGGAATCTAAATGGCATTCCATGTCGAAAGGCACATCTTCGAATTGCTTTTCAACGGTCTGCATGCTCGCTGGCATCTGCATGGGAAGCAAGGCTTGTGGTTCGGCCTTACCGCTTAGGATATCTAGAATGGCTTGGTCTTGTACGCCAAAGCTGGCTAAAATCGCATCTGCTTTTCCCTCAAATTCCGCAAAAACCATCGGATTTGAAACATTGATTGAAACGATTAGTGGTTTTCCTTGCATTTTTTGACGCGTGTCTTCAATCATTTGGATGTCGGTCAAATTACGGGATTTTGCCATTTTACCCTTGTAGGAACGATTGGTAAAGTTTTCCAGGGGATCTCCTCCGGCGATACTAACCTCGCGCGCATCGTTTGCTACATAGTCGCCGTATTGTAGTGAAATGGGCAGATACCCATTGCCTCCTTTGGCCACATCCTCTTTATCATAGCCGATGCCTCCTTTGGGGTTTTCAATACATACCAAAGCAAGGTCTGCTTCGGCTGGATTTTCAGTAACATTAAAGTATTTTTTCACTAATTCCATGTTGATGGGATATTCATTCGAAGCCGGAATCGGGAATCCCAAGAAGTGACGGGATGGTGCGATGTATCGTCTTGGAATGTAAATCGTTTTCTTGGTTTGAAGCGGTAGAACGTTTGCCTTGTTTTTCAATAAAACGATTGATTGCAATTGCGCCTCATAGCCCGCTTGCATGAATTCGGGTTTACCCACAATAGCCTTTGTTTGATCGGGATTTTGGTAAGGATTTTCAAATAAGCCAACTTGGAAAATGTTGCGCAATAAACGGATAGCAGATTGCTCCATGCGGGCACGCATGAAGGCCTCGCCATATTCTTTGACACCCATCGCATAGGCCGCGATGATCGGTTTCATGTCGTTGTTTCCTCCAAATTGATCCACGCCAGCCATCAAAACCTTATAATGACGTTCCGCCATATTCAAGTTTTCAACGCCCCAAACCTTTCCGTCCACAAAGACATCCATGGCCTTATGATCACCGGTTACCGTCCAGTCGGTACAAACTACCCCATCGTATCCGTACTGCTTGCGGAGTAAGTCAGTCACCAAATATTTGTTGTAGTTATTCGCCACGTTTTCGTTCGTTTGGTTCCACGAAATGGTGTAATACGGCATCACGGCTGCAGCCTTTTTGGTTTGTCCTTGTAATTTAAAGGCCCCCTCTGTGAAGGGAATCAAGTGTTCCTTGAAGTTGTTACCCGGATAAACCGCAAACTTGCCGTTGGCATAATGCGCATCCCGACCGCCTTCTCCGGATCCTCCACCGGGCCAGTGTTTCACCATGGCATTTACGCTTAAGGAACCCCAGTTTTCATTTTGGAAACCATTGCAATAAGCCTCACCCATGGCTGCGGAAAGTTTAGAGCTTTCGCCGAAGGTACCGTCGAAACGTAACCAACGGGGTTCGGTTGCCATGTCAACTTGAGGTGAAAGTGCGGTGGCGATACCAAGCGCACGGTATTCTTGGGCTGCGATCCGACCGAATTTTTGAACTAATTCAGGCTTGAATGTTGCCGCCATTCCTAAGGAACTCGGCCACATTGAAATCAATCCACCTGCTGCCGCGTTGAATTCCGCACGCGCTTGTGTTCCATGGCGTGGGTCTGAACTGTTGTTGGCCGGAATCCCCTTGCCTACCGACTCGCAAAATGCCTGGATTTTATTGTTCCATTTCGCGGCATCTACGGGAGAGGAAACCGTCGTCAATAGGACGTGGCGCAGGTTATCTTCTTTTAAGAATTTCTTTTGTTGGTCGGTCAAATCGCTCGCATCCATCGTTTTGGGATCGAAGGGTTTGCCATTGTAGGTGCCGGCAAAATACCCTTCCGTACGTGCGGGAACGGCTTGGTGTCCGGAGTAAAGCATTAAACCTGCAATTTCCTCCACGCTTAATTGCTTCGCCAAATCTGCCGCGCGGACATCTACAGGCTTGCGCCAATCTTCGTAAATATCCAGTTTCCCGTTTTTGTTAAGGTCCTTAAATGAAAGGCCATCTTTCTTGATGATTTTCACTTGGGAGTCCGCGGTGTATCCAAGCGTCGGACCTTTGCTTTGCTTGACTTCGATGTGCTGCCCAAAGGCTGCCGAAGAAATGGCTATTAACGCTAATAATTTTTTCATGATTTAGGGTGTTTTTTGCAAATGTAGCAAAATGATACAATAATAAAAATAGGCTATTTTACTATTATTTTCCAGTTTTTCATTTGTGTCACGCGTGGGCTTTGTCCTTGTATGTAATACACACTTATTCGGTTATCCCCAATTTCCACATTTTCGATACTTGCCTCTTTCCACGCCGAAGGCATGCGTGGCGCGATGGTGATTTCTTTTAAGTCGGCTCGAGGTTTAATCCCAAAGAAATGTTCGACAATCGGAACGGCAAACCCGAATACATTCCAGGCTTGTGTCATCATCCCAAAATCCGGGGATACTTCATACATGCTGCCTGGCAAGGCGTAACTAAAGGAACGTGCGAGTTTTTGGATGTATTCGAGGGATTGATCCGGTCGACCGTATTGATTTTCGGCCACGGCCAACACGCCGGTCGGAAGTGTCATCACGGCACCCGTGTAGGTAAAAATCTTCGGGGCTTTGTAGGAGCCCGCATCCGAACCCGCGGAGGCATCCCGATCGATACCCGTCACAAAAAGACCAAATGGGTTCGTGAATTTTTTAGCCGTTTCCAGCCCTTTGATGGCTTTATCCGGATCAGCAATTCCAAATTCCATGGGGGAATTTACCACCCAATTGTGGTGAACTACGAACGGTCTTGCTTGATTGCTTGGATGCGTTTCGATGTACGTTTGGGTTTGCTTAAGTTCCGTAACAGCCCACGGTTTGTGTAAAGTATCCGCTCGTACGATGGCTTGTTTGATGAGTTCAATCGCCTCGGCGTCCTTACTGAGGAAGTCGGCATATGACCCAAACTCCTCATTCCAAAAACGCTCATTGATTTGTTTTTTCAATCGAATCGCTTTTTCGGCGTATTCTTTCTTTAATGCCTTCTCGCCTAAAACATCCGCCATTTGCGATGCATCTTCCAGGGCCTTTTGGGTATAGCATGCTACATCAATCATCTCGCTGTGGAGTCCTTGGATTTCCATCATGCCGGGTCCGTCGGGAAATCCGTTTTGATCTTTATCATTTTCGGTAAGTAACCAGTTCAGGCCTTTCTGGATGTTTGGAAAGTATTTTTTGATGAGGTTTTTATCCCCGGTCCATTTGTAAGCCGTCCAAACCAAAGAGGCAAATTGGGGTGTCTCGTTCAAGTTGCCCGGATTAAACACGACACCATTGGTGGAAACTTCGTGAACGATCCGACCGTTTTTATTTGCTTTCAGCGAAAGCTGGTGAATCAAATCAATGGATTTCAGGCTCAAGTCTTTTTGCCCAATCGCCAGTGCGCCTTGTAGTGCATATTCGCTGTCGGTCCCAAACCACCACGGATAATCGGGTAGTCCGGCGCTAATTCCCCGACCGATTCCCGGCACGTCCCGGGTTAGGCCATCGGTATTGAATTGCAACCAAGTATAAGCTTCTTGGATTTTTTTATCGGGAATATTGATCTTGCTTTTTTGTGCCAAGGCCTGTAGCCGGGTCCATTTTTGCTTAAATAATGTTGCTGGTTTATGGCTGATTTTCGAATAGCTTTTTGCTGCGTCTTGAAGCGATTGGGGTGAACCGGCTATGAAGAATTGAATATGTATTTTGCCCTTTGCGGGAACGTTTAATTGGTAGTTGATGGATTTCACGATTCCCTTTCCGATGGAATTGAAGGGGATGGGCGCAGCACCGGGTAGTCCATTTTGATTGGATCCTACTATGGCAAACCAGGGATTCTTGGCATCTTGAAATACCCAGCGGTTCGCGGTAAAAGTTGCGATATCCGGGTGGTCGGTCATAGCTGTGCGTTCCCCTAGCCACGTAGGGCGGAGATCTGATTTCGCTTGAAAAACCAAGGGAGTATGAATTACTTGATTCGTTTTGTTTTCGACTTCAAGTTCAATGATGCATCCTGCGATCCCATCGGGCACGAATTGGACCCGATTGATGATGAAATTCTTGGTCTGGTAGCGATGTTGGTTCGCCATCGGGAAATTGATAAAGCTTTCCGCATTCGTTAAATCCTGTCCATCGATGGAAACAATAAAGCCATCGAGGAGTTTAATGGGATGAGCCCATATGCCACCCATTTCGCTGGTGATGTGCCAGCCTAAATCTGGGAATTGTCCGTTTTGATGGCCGATAACATAGAGTCGGTCTCCCGTCGTGGCAAAAGGGGAATTCAGGTATTCCTTTTTCCCTTCGATGCTAGGTAAAGCATTAACGAGTTCGTTCAGGCTTTGGGATTTTAAAGTATTCGTAAAAAGGATAAACAAAAGAAGGACTAAAAGGCGCATAGCTTCGGGTAAAATTCTGCCGAATTTACGTTAAATTGCTGAGATGAAAATAGAAATTTGGAGTGATATCATGTGTCCGTTTTGTTACATCGGAAAACGGCATTTGGAGAAGGCCTTGGAAACTTTCTCGGCGCGTGATCAGGTGGAAATAGAATGGAAAAGTTACCAGTTGGACCCTAGCATTCCCATGTCATTTGAGAAACCCGTTGGCGTATATGAATATTTGGCAGATCGTAAGGGATGGAGTTTGGAGCAGTCGGAGCAGATGCACGATCGTGTGGTGGAGATGGCGGCGACGGTAGGTTTGGAATATAATTTTGACCGCGCGGTGGTCGCGAATTCGTTGTATGCGCATCGGGTGATACAATTGGCCAAAGAAAAAGGCTTGGATGATGTAATTGAGGAGCTATTTTTCCGGGCTTATTTTACGGATGGCAGGGATTTAGCATCGGTTGAAACCTTAGTTGAATTGGGAGAGGAGGCAGGGTTGGAGGCCTCTGAAATTCGCGCGGCGATTGCGAGTGAGGAATTGGCTTATCGGGTGAGCCAGGACATTCAGGAAGGAGTTAATTTAGGTGTTCGCGGGGTTCCCTTTTTTGTGTTTGACCGCAAATATGGGATATCGGGTGCGGAGCCGATACAAGTTTTTATCGATACATTAAACCAAACAATACAAGATGCAAGTTAAAGGATATGGCGCTACGAGCGCGGAGGTGCCTGTGGCGCCAATCGTTTTTGAACGCCGTGAGGTGGGACCACATGATATTCAGATAGACATTGAATATTGTGGGGTATGTCATTCCGACATCCACATGGTTCGCAGCGAGTGGGGACCCTCGATTTATCCAATCGTTCCCGGACATGAGATTGTTGGGAAAGTAGTTGCGATCGGTTCGCATGTGACGAAATTTAAGGTCGGCCAAACAGCCGGTGTTGGGGTTTTTGTGGATTCTTGTCGGGAATGCCCCTCTTGCCAAAAAGGTCAAGAGCAGTATTGCGATGAGAACATGACGGCGACCTACAATGATTATTACCGGGATGGAAAGACGCAGACTTTTGGGGGTTATTCTGCGAATTATGTGATTGATGAAAAGTATGCCTTGCATGTGAACTTTGAGGAGGGGGATTTAGCGCGTGTGGCTCCATTGTTGTGTGCCGGGATTACGACCTATTCACCGTTGCGCTTTGCCGGTGTGGGCAAGGGGCACAAAGTCGCGGTCTTGGGATTGGGCGGTTTGGGTCATATGGCAGTGAAATTTGCGGCATCTTTTGGTGCGGAAGTAACGATGTTGTCAACATCCCCTTCGAAAGAAGCCGATGCGAGCTCCTTAGGAGCACATCATTTTGCCTTATCCACAGATCCAAAGCAAATGGAAGCCTTGAAGGGCGAGTTTGATTTTATTCTGAATACGGTTGCCGCGAAGCATGATATTAATGCGTTTTTGGGCTTGTTGAAAGTGGAGGGGAAGATGTTATTAGTAGGTATTCCTCCGGAGGACAATACGTTCGGTGCGGCGACCTTGATCTCGAAGCGTCGTAGTATCGTGGGCTCGATGATTGGTGGAATCGCGGAGACGCAGGAGATGTTGGACTACTGCGCGGAACACAAAATTTTGTCGGACATTGAATTGATTTCCATGCAGGATATTAATGGCGCCTATGAGCGTGTGATTAAGTCGGATGTGAAATATCGTTTCGTGATTGATATGAAGACTTTGTAGATTTTTATTTATTTAAGTAACAATTGCGCTGCCGAGGTCCCCGACCTTGGCAGTGTTGTTTTTGGGATATAGGTAGAGAAAAAACATGGTTTCGTCTAAATGTTTTTCCTTTATGTGGGACATAAATTAATTTCGGATTCCAAAAAACTGAAAGAAATATGCATTCATTCTCGCTTCCCTTGGCTGCTTTGTCGGCCTTCGTTCCCAATCAATCCGGTGTTTTAGCAGCTCATTTTGAGCAAGTTTTAGGTACGTCTTTGGACCTGAAGATCGTGGCTAGTTCGTTTGAATTAGCGGAAAAGGCGGAGGCGAAAGTCTTAGATGAGTTTCGTCGTTTGCAGTCTATTTTAGGTAGTTCTGAGTCAAACGAATTTGGCCAATGGCTAAAATCACAAGGGGAAGAGGTTGCTGTTTCACCTGAAATCTCGGAAGTACTGGGTTTGTTTGATACGTGGAAACAGGAGTCTTATGGAGCCTTGAATGCAGCGGCGGAAGAAATTAAGGTGAATGGATTTTCCGACAAAGTGAATCAGCCGCATTGGGAACTAGGCGATGGAACGGCCAGACACCTGAGTGATGCGGCATTGCGTTTACACACCTTTACCAAGGGTTATGTGATGGAGCAGGTAGCAGATGCGGTACTGGCAGAACCAGGTGTCCACGGAGTGCTCTTGAATGTAGGCGGTGATATACTTGCCAAAGGTGATTTACGGGAATCTGTTCGTGTATCGGATCCCCAAGCTGATGCAGAAAACGGACAATCTTTGAGTACGGTTACGATTGAAAATCAAGCCATTGCAACGAGCGCAAATACCCGTCGGGGAGCGCACATAGTTGATCCAAGAACCGGAGAAATCGCAGCAGGCAGTATGTCTTCAACGGTTATTCATCCTAACGCAGTAACTGCAGGGGCTTTGGCAACAGCTTTTAATGTGTTATCAGTGGAGGAATCGAAAGTTTTGGCATCAAAATATCCGGAGGCCGAATATTTGATTGTGGATATGGGGGGAGAGACGCATGTCAGCGAAAACTGGTCGGGGCGTTCGCCGCTGATCGATTCACCTATCGAGATGGTTCATGTAAAGGATAAGTTATGGACAGCGGGTCAGGAATTGTTGATTAATGTGGAATTGGCCAATTTGGGTGGAGGCGCCCGTCGGCCTTATGTGGCCGTTTGGATTGAGGATGAGCAACATAAGCCGGTTCGTCGTTTAGCCTTGTGGTATCGGAAGCCTCGTTGGCTCCCAGATTTGCGTTCGTTTTCGGACGCACAGCGTGAGGTACCGATTGATTTGATGTCGATTGCCTCTGCGACGCGGTCGGCGGGCAATTATTCCTTGATTTGGGATGGTAAAAATGACAAAGGGGAATATGTGGCTTTGGGGAATTATACGGTCTACATCGAGGCGGCTCGTGAGCATGGAACATATCAATTGATGAAGCAGACGATGAAGTTTGATGGCAAGGCGAAGTCGCAGGCTTTGTCGGGAAATGAAGAGGTTTCTGGCGCGAATTTGGTTTATAAAACAAAATAGAATGAAGCGGAAATTAGCGGAATGGTCTCGGTGGTTACACATCTATTTGTCGATGTTTAGTTTCGTTATTGTGCTTTTTTTCGCGGTGACGGGCTTGACACTGAATCATTTGGATTGGTTTCCGGAAAAGGAAAGTTTGGAAGAGGTCGATGGCAAATTGGACGCTTCGTGGGTAAATGGATCGGATACCACGTTGGTGAAAAAGATGGAGATTGTGGAATTGTTCCGTGCGAAATACGGGGTGAATGGCTTATTGAACGATTTTAGAATCGATGAAACGGAAGTTTCGGTTTCTTTTCAAGGGCCCGGTTACACGGCGGATGTATTTATTGATCGCGCCAAAGGGACCTTTCATTTGACGGAAAGAACTCTGGGTTTCGTGGCTTGGATCAATGATTTACACAAGGGCCGCGACACGGGTCAAGGCTGGAAATGGGTGATCGATTTCTCGGCCATTTTTATGAGTTTGATTTCCTTGACGGGCATCATTTTATTGCTTTTTCTGAAAAAAAAGCGGTTAAACGGAATTATTTGGCTGGTTGCCGGTATGGCCGTGGTGGTTCTTTTATACTTTTTTACGTGGCTTTAATTTTAAGCTATCCGCTGGATAAGTAGCCTTTAAATTGTCCATTTGGGATTTTGCCCAGGAAATTAAGGCGTCTTTTTCGGCTTGACTTAGGTTGGCCTTGGGGTGTAGCCCAAAATAGGTATACGATGGCATGGGCATTTCGCCTTCCTCGACGGTTTCGATAACTTCTTCTAATTTATGGTTTTGAACCGCGAGGGGAAGTTTGGTAAATGTTGAAAAATTCAAGTGTTCTTTTCCTTCTTCGATGTGGTGATTAAGCCAGAAACCGACCGGCTGGATGTTGGAGTACCAAGGATAGGTGCTCAAATTCGAGTGACAATCGTTGCAGGCGTTTTTCAGCGTTTCTTGTACGGGTACGGGAATGGAATATTTCGTGGAGATATCGTAGGTATAGTCCTTGCTTTCATTTTTTTCGGGATGAATAAATTGGATAGCAAGCAAAATGAGGGGCAATGCAAGTAATAATTTTTTCATGTTTGTTTCTTCGGGTTGTATCGGAAATCTAACAAATATCTTTGAATTAAATGACTAAATTTGACTTCAATTAACCAAGGCAGATGAAATTTATTCAAAAAAAGGATGGTTTATTAATCTTATTAGGTGTCTTACCTGCTGTTTTCTTTGCTTGGACCTTGTTTCATAACGCCTCCAATACGCCTTGGTTAGACGATTTTGAAGTTGCCCCGATGACCTTGTTTAATTGGATACATGAATCTAATTGGGGGAATCGTTGGGCACTTTTATGGTCTCCCAATAATGACCATCGTGTCGTTTTATTGAAGGTTTTGGTGGTTTTGAATTATTATCTTTTTGGTCAGATGAGCATCAAGTGGATTATATGGGAAACGCACCTCTATTTAATTCCCTTGTACATCATTATTTGGAAGAGCCTTCCCAAAGAAAATAGGCTCACAATGTTTATTCCTGCGCTTTTTTTATTCTTGAATTTCCAATATTTTTTATCGTCATACTGGATGATCGCTGCGGCGCAGCATAATTTGGTGATAGGGTTTGGCGGGGTATCGATGTTTTTATTGACTCGTCCGACAAGAATCAATTTGATTGGAGCAATATTTTTTGCTCTGCTGGCGAGTATTTCAAATTCTGATGGTATGTTTTTTATTATCATTGGATCATTGGTTTTGTTTTTGCAGCATCGACTTCGGCATTTGTTTATTTGGGTTGTGGTGTTTGTTTTTATGTTGTTTTTGATCTTCTGGAATTACCCGAGTATGAGTTATCATGAGCGGGGTTTAAGCTACTTTTTTGAGCATCCTCTGGAGAGCGTGCAGGGATTTTTTGTCTTTATGGGTGGGGGATTCGACTTTTGGTATCGAGAATTATCGCACTTTAGACTTTGGCAAACTGGTCTAACTGGATTTTGCCTGATATTCATGATGGGGGCGGCTGTATATTATTTTTTGTTCCAAAGCCCTTGGAAGGAGCAGCTAAACAAATGGCGTTCGCGGGATTTAGTCAACCCTAGTATCTCGTTTATTTCTGCTATGCTAGGATTCTGCCTTATGAATGCCTTGGCGATCAGTATTATGCGTTCATCTTCGGGGGAATTCGTCTATTTAATAGGGAATTACAAGATTTACCCGACCTTAGCCTTGCTTTTTGTCTATTTATTGGCATTGCATGTATGGAAGTCCTTCGGAGTTTATCGATACCTTTTCGTTTGTTTGAGTTTTGTTTTTTGGTCATTCAGTATTTGGAATTCCGTGACGGATGTCGCAAAACGCAGGGTGACGCTCGCTGCGGAATATCAAAAATTAATGAACGGGAAAGGGGGCTTAGGATTTACCGATGCGCAGCAAGCTAAATTCGGGATTGTCAAAACAATGAAGTATTTTGAATCAAAACAAATGTACGATGCGGATTAAATGGGCACTTATTTTCTTGGTATTTTTAAGCAGTTTTACATTAGATAATGGCCATAAGTTAGAAATCGAGGCCTTTCGGAAAGCAAGAATCGAGAACTTGAAATCTGAAAATGGTTGGCTAAATCTAGCCGGCTTGTTTTGGCTGAAAGAGGGGGCTAATACGTTTGGTGGAAGTGAAAAAAACGATTTTGTTTTTCCTTCGGATCATTCAGATGAGTTTTTGGGGCAACTATTATTAAAGAATGGTCAGGTGTATTACCAAACCGTCAGCGATACCATGTTAGTGTACCGAGATGACATGAAAGCTCCTGTAATTTCGCATCGCTCCTTGCGCTGGTTCATCATCAAACGCGGGGATAAATATGCAGTCCGATTGCGCGATTTGGAGGGGGAATATTTGAAGGCGTTCAAAGGGATAGATTACTTCCCAACAGACGAAAAATATCGTATTGTGGCTGATTTCATTCCTACGAAAGGAAAGATGATGACGATTATTGATGTAACAGGTCGTTCTTATCAATTGGAATCGCCGGGGATGCTTCGCTTTACGATTGGAAAGAAAACCTACCAACTGGAAACAAGTCAAGAAGGGGATAATTTATTTATTGTATTTGGCGATTTGACGAACAAGAAACAAACGTATGGTGCTGGACGATTCATTGAAACGGCTTTACCTGATGCGAATGGAAAGGTGGTAATTGATTTCAATAAAGCATACAATCCTCCATGTGCATTTACACCCTTTGCGACGTGTCCACTTCCGACTCCAGCGAATAAATTAGCCGTAGAAATTCGTGCAGGGGAGCAGTTTCATGGTCATTGATGAAAAGCGTATTTGTGCATCGCTAATCCTTCTCTTTCGAATAATTCTTGCAGGCTAAAGCCTAGTTTTAGCAATAATTTGATCGACGTAGCGTTTTCGGCCTGGCATATCGCCAAGACGCTTGCATGATTGTTTTTCTGGTGCGCCAGCCATGTTTGACTTGCCTCAAAGGCATATCCTTTCCCTTCAAATTCTGGCAATAAGGCATAGCCTAAATCCGGAGCAGGCAGGAAATCGCGCTTTACCCATGTTACGACGCCAAGACAGTCTTTTGTTTCTTTATTTCGGATGACCCAGTAAGTGATATCAGGATCATTGATTAGGTTAGCGATGTAGGCTTCGGCTTCTTCGATTGTTCTAACTTGGCGATCCCCAATGAAGCGGATAAAACCCGGACTGTTCAACAGGTTAAGCATAAAGTCGGCATCATCAAGTGCTACCGGACTAATATGCAGTCGATTCGTGAGGAGGAATTCCATCGTTTTCTTGCTTACAATTTCTTTAAACTAACCGCACAACCACCACCACGCTGCAATCGATAGGTGAGATTTGAGCTCTTTGAAACCAGTTTTTTCTCCACAACATAGGCCTCTGGATTTTTTTCATAATCGGCATCATCCGCATCGCGGTATAAAATGGCTTCGTAGGCCGTGCCTGCATCCAAGAAATCCAATGGAATGGAAATGTTTCGAGCGTTTTCATCCGTGATAGAGCCAATAAACCACGTATCCTTATTTTTTGCTTTTCGCGCAATGGTGACGTATTCACCCGGTTCAGCGGATATAACTTTCGTGTCATCCCAGTCGACCGCTACATCCTTGATAAACTGAAAGGCATCCATTTTCCCCTCATAATTTTCCGGCAAATCCGCCGCCATTTGCAAGGGACTGTAAATGGTCACATACAAGGCCAATTGCTTCGCCAAAGTCGAACGAACTTTTTGCGTCCGCGTCGAATCGAATTGATTCAATGACATATGGAATAATCCGGGTGTGTAATCCATCGGCCCACCCATCAATCGGGTGAAAGGAAGAATGGTTGTATGTTCGGGAACGATTCCAAGCGTCGGCGCATTGTTAAACTCTGAACCTCGTGCCGCTTCGGCTGCCATCCAGTTGGGATAGGTCCGGTGTAAGCCGGTTGGGTGTACCGACTCGTGTGAGTCGACCATCAGGTGATATTTCGCTGCTTTTTCGGCCACGCGATTGTAATGATTCACCATCCATTGGCTGTCGTGATGCTCGCCGCGTGGGATAATTTTGCCTACATAGCCGGTTTTAACGGTGTTAATCCCTTTGCCGACCATGTATTGATAGGCCTCATCCATGCGTCTTTCGTAATTGGTTACGGACCCCGACGTTTCATGGTGCATGATTAAGCGCAAACCTTTGGATTGTGCATAATTTGTCAATGAGTCAATCGCATAATCCGGATAGGGGCTCACAAAATCGAATACCTCTTCTTTCCAATTCCCAAACCAATCTTCCCAGCCTTGATTCCAGCCCTCGACCAAAACACCGTCAAAACCATGCTGCGCGGCAAAATCAATGTAGCGTTTCACATTCGCCGTATTCGCGCCATGTTTCCCGCCCGCCAAAGGCCAATTCGCCTTGCCAATGTGCATCTCCCACCACATCCCCATAAATTTCTGTGGTTTGATCCAGGTGGAATCCCCAAATTTGGCAGGCTCATTTAAATTTAAGATCAATTTTGATTCCAAAATCTTTTCCGCCTTTTCGCTCATGACCATTGTCCGCCATGGCGTTGAAAAGGGAGTTTGCAAATAGGCCTTATTGCCCACGGCATCTGGCACCAAGGCCGAGGTGAATGTTTGGCTTGTTGGATCCAAGCGTAGGTGCATCGCGGGATAATTGACTAATGCGGCTTCATGCAGATTTAGGTAAAACCCGTTGGCCGACTTCATCATTAAGGGCGTTTGTACCGCATTTTTTCCCATCAAGGCCGTAACCGCAATATCCTTTTCCTTCGCCGCGGCAGCCGTGGCATCGATTTCACTTAGTTTGGTCTTGTTGTAGGTATATTCATTGGTGTCGAAATCCCCTGGAATCCAGAAGGCAGTGTGATCGCCCGACATGTTAAATTGGCTCAGTTCTTGATCTACAATAAAATGCTGGAAATTGGCTTGCAGCGGAAAGTGATAACGGAACCCCACGCCATCATCAAATACCCGGAAGATCAAATCTATGAAAACGCCGTTGCTCGTGGTGTGCAAGATCAATTCATTGTATTGATTGGTAATCTCTTTGACCTCGCCCCAAATTGGTTTCCAGTTAGCTGAAACCGAAGATGAATCGATACTGTTGACCGAAAATTTCTTTAATTCCATTGCTGGTTTTTTCAGCACAAAACCTACGCTTGAATTTGAGATAATCTCTTTGCCTTTCATCAGAACTTGATAGGCTAAATAACCTTCCGGTGTTTTGATTGTATTTAATTGGATCGATTTATTCGGGGAACTTAAACTAGAAATTTGCTGGGCGGAACTAGTAAAGGGTAGGATTGCCAAGAATAGGCAAAACAATTGCTTCAACATACGTGTTTATTTTAGGGTATGTAAAATTAGCCAAATCTTTGTTCATGCCCAATTTTGATAATTTGTAAATTCTTGCGTAAATCGCAGAATCAAAACTAAACCGATGCTTGAAAATTTAATCAATTACTTTTCCGCCATTCCTAGCGCGCATCGCGCGTTCATTTTAGCCGGAGGCATTACGTTCTTTTGGATCATCGAGGGAGGAATTCCTTTGATTCGTTTTGGCTATAACAAATGGAGGCATGCGGGAATCAACCTGTTTTTTACGCTGACGACCATCATCATTAATTTCGCCTTTGCAACGGTCATTGTATGGGGCAGCGATTGGGCGATTGCGAATCAATTTGGGGTATTACCTTGGTTAGACTTGGGGGCATGGCCACAATTAATCGTGGGTTTATTATTGTTAGATCTCGTGGGAGCCTATTTCATTCATTGGATTGAACACAAAATCAAGGTGTTGTGGAAGTTTCACATGGTTCACCATGCAGATACGATGGTGGATACGACTACGGCAAATCGTCATCATCCCGGCGAGAGCGTATTTCGGGCGATTTTCACGCTCTTGGGTGTGCTTATATGTGGTGCCCCGATGTGGTTGGTGATGTTATACCAAAGCATCAGTGCCTTGCTTTCACAATTCAATCATGCGAATATCCGATTGCCCAAAGGACTTGATCAGGCTATTTCCTGGTTTATTGTATCTCCCAACATGCATAAAATCCACCACCATGTGGAGCGCCCGCAAACGGATTCCAATTATGGAAATATTTTCTCTATTTGGGATCGTTTATTCGGGACATTCAACGCAACGCCGATTGAACAAATTCGATATGGACTAGATGTTTTGCCAGATGAAACAGCGGGGAGTTTTGGGTTTCAGTTGGGGGTTCCATTTAACCGTAAAATAAAAACGGACGAATAGCCACATTTTCCTTAAAAAAAATATTTTGTCCTAAATTTTGAAAGTAGGACATGTATTATAACGTATTTGATTTGCCCGATAGCCCACTCGTGGCTAATTTTGACTACATTTCCAAGCTTTTCAGGTTTTCAACCAAGCAAAAGGATTTGAAAGGTATTGCTTTCTTTATTTTTAATCAATTAAATTTGAAAGCAAGAGTTATATTGTTTTAACTCCGTATTCTAAATTATCAACACAATGATTAAAAAATCTACCCAGATTTTTTTAGAGCCGTTCTTGTATGGCTTTAATTCTAATTTACACCCACTCAAATTTTTTCGCGCTAAGCTTCCATATGTTTCTGCCTTTTTTCTAGCAGTTACGTTGATGTTCACTTCCTTAGAGGGTCAGGCGCAATACAATTTGTCTGTCTCGTTTAACGATGGATTTGTTGGGGACAACACAGCAAACAACTCGTCTACCAATGCCGCTTTGTTAACGGCTAAAGGTTGGTCATTAGCACAGTTTACCCAAAACTCTACAGCCACGATCTTTACTGCCCAAGGAAATGATATCATCGGAAATGTGGTCTTGAAAGATTTTAGTGGTACGATTCATACCATTCCAGGATTCATCAAGTGGCGTTCTCCTAGTGGTAATAGCCCAAATACGTTGGTTTTCTCCCCAGATCCAAGCTACTCCCAAGCTTTGGCTGTTTCCGGCGGGGGAACCTATACAATCAACTCTACGAAGTACATTGGTTTAACATTTAACGGCTCTAGCGTTCCTTTGTCTGGAGGAGTTGTCAATGGTAATGCGGCAACGCAAGGTCTTTTGGACGCATTGAATGCCTATTTGGCTGCATCTCCAAAATTGACGATAAACGATCCTACGATTAGTGAGACAGCCGGTACTGTGACATTCACTGTCAGTTTGTCTGCAGCTTATGCTTCTGCAATTACGGTGGACTATACAACTGTGGATGTTTCAGCTACCAATACGGATTATACAACGACTTCGGGAACCTTGACTTTCCCGGCCAACTCAACAACGGCTCAGACCATTACGGTTCCAATTTTAGATGATGCCAATTTTGAAAGTACCGAGACCTTTAAGGTTGTACTTTCAAATTCAGTCAATGCGGCGATTTCCGATAATACGGGTATTGCTACAATTACCGATAATGACACGCCTATAAACCCTACAGTAGTTGCTGCAGGAGGCTTATCGGCTTTCACGACCTGTGCAGGTACCGTTTCAACTACTCAATCGTTCGATGTTTCAGGTAGTTTGTTAACCAATGACATGGTTATAACAGCACCCGCGGGATACGAAATTTCACTTGCATCGAATTCTGGATTCCAGAGTTCACTAACACTAACTCAAGTTTCCGGTACAGTTGCCTCAACGACGATTTACGTTCGATTGACGAGTTCGGCAACCAACGGAGCTTCAGGAAACATTACGGTTGCTTCTTCTGGAGCAACCACAGAAAACGTAGCGACCGGTACAGCTATTGTGAATGCCTTGCCTACCGTCACTGGTACGACGGGTGGTTCAAACATCGGCACTGGAACTGTTAACCTTTCCGGTACAGCATCTTCCGGCGCAACGCTTGATTGGTATGCGGCCTCTACGGGGGGATCTGCTTTAGCCTCAGGAACTTCATTTACCACTCCAAGTATTTCCACCACCACAACTTATTACGTTGAAGCTCGAAACACAACAACCGGTTGTATTTCATCTGCGCGTACGGCGGTAGTTGCAACGATTACTATTGCGGACACCGACGGCGACGGCGTAACGGATTCCCAGGAGCTTTTAGATGGCACGGATCCGAATGATGGCTGTAGCTACAATGTAGCCAACCAAGTATTTGCCAATACCTCGAATGCCTGGCGTGCAGCGGATTGCGATGGGGATGGTAATCCGAACGGTAGTGATAGTGCTCCCTTAACATTCTGTGTGGATGGATCAGGATCTGTTCCTGCCAATGGCACACCTGCCTATGATATTTTCCGCATGCAAGATTGTGATGGGGATGGTATTTTGAATGGAATCGAATGTACGACAGGTGTGAATTGCCCTGATTTTGATGGCGATGGCATTCCGAACTATTTGGATTGGGATTCTGATAACGATCAGATGGCTGATATTTCTGAGCGCGAGTTTGATTCCGACGGCGATGGTCGGGGTGATTACATCGACTATGATTCTGATAACGATGGTATTTTAGATATCCGTGAAACAGCGAATGATTTTGACAAAGATGGTATTGCCAACTACCTAGATTTGGATTCAGATGGTGATGGTATTTTAGATACGTTTGAAGGCACGGCAGATTACCGTCCGTTTGGCGACAGCAATGGCGATGGTCGTTGTGATGTAAACGGAGTTACTTCGGATACGAACTGGAATGGAATTCCAGACAACGTGGAAGCGGTCTTTGGCGGCAAGCCGTTGGAGGTACCTGATACAGACAAGGATGGTTCTCCTGATTTCTTGGATTTAGAATCAGATGGTGATGGAATCTTGGATAGCATTGAATTGCGTGGCGATATGGACGGCGACCAACACCCGAACTACCGCGATGGCGATAGTGATGGAGACGGCGTTTCAGATGCCTACGAGAAATTCGGTGACATGGATGCTGACGGTAAGCCTAACTTCTTGGATTTAGATTCGGATGGAGACGGATTATCTGATCAATACGAGGCCTTGAATTTATGCTTTGACTGCGGTCGGGTAGATAATAACGACGATGGATATGATGACCGCGCGCAACAAGATCCTAAATACCCGGGTGTAGATACGGACGGCGATGGTGCTTTAGACTTCTTGGATGTAGATTCCGACAACGATGGCATTCCAGACGCGGTCGAAGCAGGCAACGATCCGAAGAACCCGGTGGATACCGATAAGGATGGCACGCCAGACTTTAGAGACATCGATTCAGATAACGACGGTATTCCAGATACGATTGAAGCGGGTAAGGATCCAGCTGTTCCTGTAGACACGGATAAGGATGGTACACCGGATTACCGAGACTTGGACTCAGATAACGATGGCATCACGGATGCAATTGAAGCAGGAGCAGATCCGACGAAACCCTTGGATACAGATGGCGACGGGATTTATGATTTCCGCGAGACAGATTCGGATAACGATGGTATTTTAGATTCGATCGAAAAGGGCCCAACGGCTACACCTGTCGATACGGATAAAGACGGCTTACCGGATTACCGCGATATTGATTCGGATAATGATGGTATCTCAGATAATATTGAGAAGGGCCCAACAGGCACTCCGGTAGATACGGATGGTGATGGTACACCAGATTACCGTGACTTGGATTCAGATAACGATGGCATCTCGGATAACATAGAGAAAGGCCCATCTGCGACCCCTGTGGATACAGATGGCGATGGCACGGCGGACTTCCGTGACTTAGATAGTGATAACGATGGTATTTTAGATAACACGGAGAAGGGTCCATCAGCTACACCGATTGATACGGATGGAGATGGTACGGCCGACTTTAGGGATTTGGATTCCGATAACGATGGTATCTCAGACAACATTGAGAAGGGTCCGACAGCCAATCCGGTGGATACGGATGGCGATGGCTTGCCGGATTACCGCGACTTAGATTCAGATAGCGATACGATTTCGGATAACATCGAGAAGGGTCCATCGGCTACGCCAGTGGATACGGATAAAGATGGCAATGCTGACTTTAGAGATTTGGATTCGGATAATGACGGTATTACAGATAAGGTAGAGGCGGGACCAGATCCGAAGAATCCATTGGATACGGATAAGGATTTGACCTATGACTTTAGAGATACGGATTCGGATAACGATGGTATATTGGATAAGGACGAGGACAACATCAACTTGGCGGGATTAGCCGACTGCGATAACGATGGTATTCCAAACCGTTTAGATGCAGATAAGTGTCCAAGCTTTATTCCACAAGGTATCTCACCGAATGGCGATGGCAAGAATGATACGTTTATCATTCCAGGTATTTTGAATGCACAGCCGAACACGTTGACGATCTTTAACCGTTGGGGTAACATTGTCTACGAGAAAGACAATTACCAAAACGATTGGCATGGTCAAACGGATCGCGCCTTTGATTTACTAGCGAGTGATGGCTTGCTACCTGATGGAACCTATTATTATGTAATTGATTTCAAGGGGAATAAATCAAACGTGAAGTCCTTCATTTACGTGAACCGATTAGATAAGTAAAGTTCACAGCCAACAAAAACGAAAAGAAATAGCATGAAAGCATATATAGATTTTAATCAGAGAGTAGATCAATTTAAGTGGATCAAGGGTCTAATGACCCTTGTTTCCCTTGTTGTTTTGAACATGATCTCGAGTTCAAGTTACGGACAGGTAGAGTCGATGTACTCGTCTTACCGCTTGAATCCACAGATTTTAAGCCCGACGCACGTTGGTAGTGATTCGGTGAGTGATATTACAGTAATCAACCGCCAACAATGGGTGGGGATTGACGGTGCTCCGATGACCTATGCGATATCGGGGGATTTTAAGTTTAAGCAACAGAGTGGCATCGGATTCAATGCGATGTATGACCAAGCAGGTCCGGTGAAGGTAACAGCGATTAGCGGAGACTACGCTTACCACATTAAGTTGAACGAAGCTTGGCGTTTTTCAGGAGGTATCCGTGCTGGATTTTCGAATCTAAGCTTAGACTTTTCAGGTTTGGCCTTGGTACATGATGGCGATGCGTTGTTTGCGGGTAGCCGTTCGACGGGCTTAAGCTTTAACACGGGTTGGGGTTTGAAGATTAATAAGGGGGATGGCTTTTTTGTTAGCTTATCGCAGCCTCGTTTATTCAAGTATGATTTAGGCAGCGGTTCCTATAAGGACGTAGCGTATTTTTATACGATGGTCGGAACGAAATTAGCCGTGAGCGAAAATGTTGTCTTATACCCAAGTGCCTTGTTCCGTACAGCTAAGGACGTGCCATTGAGCTGGGATGCGAACGTATATGCGCAATTGAACAAGCGTTTTGATGTGGGATTGAACTACCGCCATCAAGATAGCTGGGGAGTTCGTTTGGGACTCCAAGCAACCAAGAAGATTTACGTAGGCTATGTCTACGAGATGCCAACCTCGGCCATGAGTAAGATGAGCGTCCAATCGCATGAGATTGCCCTGCGTTATTCATTAACGAAATAAGCGAAAGCCCCAGAGACCCTGGGGCTTTTTTTATAGAATAGCTTTTAGACGCGAAGTATCGCGTCTCTACAGTCTAACGACTAACGTCTAACGACCAATATAGCTACCGGACTCATTACCGAAATGTCTTGATGTTCATCTTGCATTTCGCCGGTCTCTGGATTGAATTTAAACTGTTGAATGCGATTTTCGTCCTTGCACGCGACATAGATTTTCGTTCCTGATTTATCAAATTGAAAATTACGAGGAACTTTACCTACCATGACTTCGCGTTGGAATTTAATCCGGCCATTGGCTTCGACTTTGTAAACGACCAGTGAATTTCTTGTGATGCGATTGGATGCGACTAGCCATTTGCCATTCGGGGAGAGGTGAATGTCAGCACTCGCTTTGGGGCCATCAGCTCCTGAGAGGTCCAAAATTTCGCGCTGGACAAATTCCCATTTAGTTCCTTGGTTTTCATATACATCTACGGTGCCGCTCACTTCACCCAGGATGTAAATCCACTGCTCGTTGGGGGAAAAAATAAAATGCCGAGGACCTGTCCCCGCAGGGAATTGGGTTAGGCTGTATTTCTCTTCAACCCGTCCGTCCGGCCTAAGTTTATAGTGGTAAATTTTATCCCCTCCTAAATCCGATATGTGCAGTTCATTTTCATCTTTGGTCAAAACCACCATGTGGGCATGCGAAGAGGCTTGTTGGGGGTATTTGCCGGAGCTAACATATTCGAGTTTTTGACTTAAAGGTTCTATTTTCCCTTGCGTGGTTTGAAAGATGGAAACACTCCCTCCCATGTAATTGGCCGTATATAAGGTTCGGCTCTTGGTGCGGAAATTGATGTGACAAGGGGCATCGCCCTCGGTTAGTTGATGGTTTATCTCCTCCCAATTTCCGGTCGGGCTTTTCTTAAAACTAAAAACGGCACCTTGATTTTTAACTTGCTCAGAAACGGAGAATAAATATTGCCCATCCGTCGATACAATTTGATAGGAGGCCTGCGGAACGGAAATCTCCGAGATTTTTTGGCCGTTACTTGTCTGAATTAGCTCAATCCCCGCATTACCTTGTGCGGTGTAGGACCCTACTAAAAGCGTATCGGTCGCTGGACGAAATAAGGTAATCAGGGAACAAATGAGCATGAACATAGTGCCTTAATTTAAGGGATACAATTGGCTTAAGCTTTGTATCCACGATTGGAATAATTGATTTTCGAGTTCACAAGCCACCGCGGCATGCGTTTCCCAATCCGGCGAGAATTCAGCAAGTTGTGCTTTCATCTCATTTAAGTGCCCTACTTCCTCGACAATAATTGATTTGACTTGAATCTTGGATTGCTGGGCCGTTAGGATCTCTTGGTATATGGGATATAGTTCGTCTGCACGTACTTCTATAGCATAAGTTACTAATAAATAGGATGCCCATTTCAAATCATAGCCAGATAATCCCAAGGTTTTTTTGATGTATTTACTAACCCAAACGTCTAGCATGTCCAAGTAGTATTTAGAGGTCTGCGGGCTGATTAGCCAAGCATCTTCGTAATTCTCAAAACCTGTGGGTGCTAGTTTCGAAATTTGCTTCTTCAGGTAATAGGCATGGCGATGTTCTTCGGCGGCATGCTTGAGGATCAATAAACTAACATCGGTTTTGGATTCAAAACGAGAGATCTTTTTAGCTCCGGTGTTCTCCATAAAGGAAAGTGTGTTTAGCCATTGGGCATGCACAAACGGATCTTTCGTAATTTGTTCGATGAGGGGTTTTAATTGCGTATTCATTTGGCGGATTTAATTCATAACAAAGATAAGTTCTCCGTGCTGAATTGAGAACAATAAATTACATTTACCTACTATTTTCGAATGACTATGCCAATTAGCTACCAAATTAATCCTGTGCTCTCCACAGCTGATTTTATTGATATCCTCCAACGGTCTACACTTGGGGAGCGAAGACCCGTGAATGACCTTAAGGCGATGGATACGATGTTCAAATATGGTAATGTATATGTAGCCGCCTATGATGGGAAAACCTTAGTTGGCCTCGCCCGCGTCATGACCGACTTTGTTTACACGAGTTATTTGTCCGATTTGGCAGTGGATGTAGCGTTCCAACATCAGGGTATCGGGAAAAGACTGATTCAGGAGGTTCAAAAGGCTACACCTCAGGCTAAAGTTATTTTATTAGCTGCCCCAGCAGCAGAAAAGTATTATCCGAAAATTGGAATGAAAAATCATCCGCACTGCTACTTGTTGGCTCCCGGTGATGAATTAGTGTAAAATCGCCAGGCGTCTACTGTAAAATTTGCCCGTATCTGTTTTGAAACTTACGAAGTAATTAGCGCTTGTCCATTTGCTCGTATCAATCGTTTTCATGTAAGCATTGGTAATGCGCTCCCGATACATGACCTTCCCGAGCATGTCGTAAATTTCAAGCAGGCCTACGCCTGGGTTTTCCCAAGAAATTTGCAGGTAATCGGAACTTGGATTGGGACTGCATTTAAAATCGAAATTTAATTTGTCTTCCACGACCACCGGGAATCCAGAAAAAGCAAACGCACGCATGCCCAATCCATTCTTGATGAATGGACCCGGGAAACCATATTCTTTATTTCCCGTTTGAAAATCACGGTGGTAGTCGGGTAAATAACTAATCATATTCCCCGTATAATTTTGATTGAACGTAATGATGATTTCATTTTTCACCGCCTCAATATTCGTAATATAGGGTTCAAAGGTATTCGCATTTAACTTATCCCAATAGAAGTATCGGGCTAGTTTTGCTTGTATCGTATTCCCTTTTGCGTCAACGACTAAGGTGTCTTTCGTGATGTGCAAATTTTGCCCCTCTTCAAATCGCAGATATACCTTATTACGTTCTTGTTCTGTTTTGAAATACGCTTTTTGAATATTAGGGCTATTTATTTCAACCGAATAGTTACGCTTATAAACATGGTTTGACATCAAACGAAACAACTCGAGCGCCGTCTGCCGATATCCTAAATTGGTATAGTGTAAGCGATCCGGCAAAAGCCCGGTTGTCCCTACGGTTGCAAAGGAGCGAACATAACTATTTCGACTAGCTAAGGCTCGTTGATCCTCACGTAATTGTGCCGCAAATCGATTGGGATATTCGTAGATGCTTACTTGCGGGTTAAACACAAACTGAGCACTTGGGAAATATTGTTTGTATTTCTGAAGCAAGGAATTAAACTTCTCTCCCCAGGTATAAGGTGATTTCGTATCTGAGGCTTCCGCTTCTCCCTGACGATACACAATGGCGCGAACTTTGGAAAGTGTTTTCGACTTCAATGCCTTGTAGTACATGATATTTCCACCATCCAAGGCTTTGGTATTTCCATCAAGTTGCAAATGCCAATCGATGCTACTACCACCCGCGGCGGAGTTGATAATGGCTACCGGAATTTTCTCCGAATCAATAATGAGTTTCGCCAATTCAGAGGCAAAAGGTCCGATACGGGCACGCCCAACGGCTAATGACCAAAGCGTGTCAGCCGGATTATATGGACCGTAATTTTCGGGTCCCTGAACGAGTCCAAAAGAACGACACCATTCCCCCTGATAAACCAAATCATCAATAGGCCCAATCCACGCATTCGATTGCCCGGAAACATAAAAGACATCCCCTGCGACCAAATTACTACGGCGAACAATAAGGCTAGAATCTGCATTTTTATGGCCATAAATTTCGATTCCGTATTCAGCTAATTCCGCTGGAATTTTCAATGTTTCGGCTACTTTGGCCGTACCATTGGAAAATTGAAGGAGGGTTTTTTTGGCCGATCTAAGGATTCCGTTTCGTAACAAGCGCACGGAATAGGATTGGAATTCATTTGAAGTGAGGAACCCCTCGATAATAATAGCTCCTTGATTATCATTTTCCCTTGGGAATAACTGATAATCCTGAGGCAGCTGACTAAAAGTAAAGGCATTGAATTTTTGTCCAAACGCGAATTGGGTACTTAGCAAACTAAGTAGGAAGGCAATTCTAAAAAAGCTCAAACTCGTTATTTTCAACGCCATATAAATTGAAGGTCCAATTTACAATATTTCAGGACTTAATTAAAGACGCTTCAACCAAATACTTGATTTTTTTCATCTTAGAAAACAGCAAATCCTTTTATTCCCTTAACTTTGATTTTGAATAAGCAAAGTAAAGCATGAATGTAGTCATCTTTACGGGAGGGAATGGGAATGCTAATTTGATTAAGCATTTAAAAGATATCCCCTTCGTAAATTTAAGTCTTCTGATTAACGGTTATGATGATGGTTTGTCTACGGGGATTATCCGTAGTGCGAATCAGGGCATGCTTGGGCCATCCGATTTTCGGAAGAACTTTACCTACATCATTGATGATTTTACGGAATCTAACCGAAACATCAAGCGCTTGTTTGAACATCGCATGTCGGAGTCCGAGACGAAGAACCTCCTTCAATCGCCGGCCAATTTAATCGCACTTTTGTTGGCCCAAGAGTTTACGTTGGACGCCCGTGCACAGACCTTCATTGAACGTTATTTTCTTTTAGGTGCGACACAGCTGCTTCAATTCACTCAGAATTTTGATGAATTAGTAGGATTTAGCATTGGAAATATTGTCATGGGTGGACTCTTTGTCGAGACTCAAGATTTTAATTTGGCGCTGTTGAATTTGACAAGGCAATTCCAACTAACAGCACAGTTGATCAATGTCTCAACCGAAGACGATTCGAAATTGGTGGCCTTCGATGCCGATGGCAATTTATTGATAAACGAAGCGGATATTGTCAATTACAAGGGAGATAAGCCACTTAAATCCTTCTATTTGCTCTCTTTGGCATCTTTGAACGGCTTAGATGCTTCGAAATCTTACACAGAAGCGGAAATCGAATCATTGGCTAAAATTCCACCGATATCCAAAGAGGCGCAACTGGCTTTACAAGAAGCGGATGTAATTATATTTGGTTCGGGAACGCAGTTTTCTTCTTTGCTGCCTTCTTATCGAATTTGCCAATCGGCGATTTTAGCTTCTTCGGCGAAGAAAGTAGCCATCGTGAATAATCAGTACGACAGCGACATTCAAAACATAGGTTTTGACCAGTTTATGGGTCAAATTTTAGCGGAAATAGGCGCTTCGGATTTAGACTTTTTTGATTCGATTTTAGTAGATCCCAATAGTTTAATTCAGCCGAAGGAAAGGTTATCATCCATCATTGTCCAACGAATTGCGGACAACAATAACAAGCATGATGGTCAAAAGCTTTGGAATTGGATTTGTCGGTCGATTGATATGAAAGATGGCGCCGTTCACATCGGCGTACATTTTTACGGCAATTCATTGCCTTTGGTTGAGCAACATTACCTACCCGAAATTGCCCGATTAAATTCGGATAATTCCCGGAAGATCAAATTTGTTGTGGGGGAAGATAGCCAACATGCGGCCTACCATTTACACATTGATGCCTCCGGTAAAATTGCCCTTTTCGAGATCGATTCGTGGATTAATATTGTTCAAATGAACCAATTGGACGCTGTTATTGGTTCACGCTTTGAGTCGCGCCGACAATTAATCCGCTCATTCAAACATAGCTTGGTTGAATCGAATCGTAATTTCTTTTCCGCGTTGATCACCTCCTATTTTGTCAGTTTCTTTTACTTTTTACGCTTTGGTCGAATCGTACCCGATCCCCTCAGTGGCGTGTATTTGGTGAAGGCAAACCGACAAATAAATTACAATCATATCTCCGGGTTCCTGAAGCAAATTAATCGCTTACCTGCAGCGGAGCTCGCTTCTTTTCCGATTGGCTACCGAACTTTTAAAGAGACCAATTTAGTGACCAAAGTAGGAACTGTTATTAAGAACCTCTTTCGACTCTATGTTTAGCCTATTGTTGGATTTTGATGGAACGCTCTTTGATACCGAGTCAGGACATGAGGCGGCATACCAACAAACATTCGCGCATTTCAATTTAGGCCCATTCCCTTCTTATGAAACACTGAAAGGGATTAAAACGAAAGAGGTTTTCGCGCGTTATCGTTCTATCTATGCGGATACGGATTCTTTGGCAAATTATAAATCAAGTACTTACCAAGAAGGTCTAGCGAATATAAAACCCTTAGTGGATTTAAGTCTATTAAATCAAGTGAAACAGTCGGGGATAGCTCTTTACATCGTGACTGGCGGAAGCCGAAAATCCATCGAAGGCATTCTGAAGATTCATGAAATTCAATCGTTCTTTCGTGGAATCGTTTGTGCGGAAGATTACCAGGCATCTAAGCCGGATCCCGAGCCCTTCTTGCATTGCATAAGGCAATACCAAATTCAAGGCAAAATGCATGGCGTTGAGGATTCCTTGCAGGGTATACAAAGTGTTCGCGCCGCGAACCTGCATGCCGTGGGTGTTCACAATCCTGGTATTGAAGCCTTTGCAGATGCCTATTATCCAAGCATAAACACCTACCTAACCGAACTACTTCCAACGCGATGAAAAATATATTAGCGATTCCTGCGGCCGGAAAAGGTAGCCGTTTAAAACTCGATATTCCCAAAATTTTTACGCCCATTTGGGAGGGAAAAACCGTATTTGATTTCATTACGGAATCACTAAGTCCCCAAATCGACCAAATCCTTTTATTGCTGAGTCCTTCAGGCAAAGAATATTTCGACGTAAACATTAGACCTACTGCCCCTCAGCGCATCGAGATCCTTGTGCAAGAATCTGCTACAGGAATGTTTGATGCCGTGAATCAGTTGGTTTCACATGTATTAGCCATGCCCGGTGAGGTTAATTTGATTTTGCAGTGGGGAGATCAACCTTTTTGTGATGCGCATTTACATGAATTGATGTTTCAAGACTTAGCGTCATACGATGCCTGCGTTCCCCTCGTTTGGGTGGAGAAGCCTTACGTACAATACCAATTTGGCTCCAATGCCGTTCATGTATTTGAACAGCGAGAAGGCGAATCCGTCGATCCCCATGGATTTAAAGACATGGGTATATTTGGACTGAAAAAGCGTCTTTTGGAGTCATCGTGGGATCGTTATGCGCAGCATGCTAGCGCAGGAAAAGTAACCGGAGAAAAGAACTTTGTGAAATATATTGGTACCTTGCACCCTGAATTTCGTGTGTTTTGGCGCCTAGATCAACCCTATTTTAAATCAATCGGCATAAATACCCCCGAGGAATTAGCCGAAGCGACATTATTTGTAAAACAACACCAAGCAGCAGGTCTTTAACATATTATTTCATGCATTATTTAGTTACTGGCGGAGCCGGATTTATCGGTACACATTTATCAAATACACTTGTGAAGGCAGGTCACCAAGTCCGCGTTTTGGACGATTTGTCTTTTGGAGATGCATCTAAATTAAATTCAAAAATCGAATTCATTCAGGGGAATATTCAGAATTTGGCCGACTGTGAAAAAGCGGTGAAGGGGGTAGATGGGATTTTTCACATGGCGGCATTTTCCCGCAGTGGTCCTTCGTTTGATATGCCATTTGAATGCCATGAGAGCAACGCCTTGGGAACCTTAAATGTATTGGCGGCCGCTCGGAAGCAGGGTGTTAAACGTCTTGTTTATTCGGGATCGTCAACTTTCTATGGCAATCACCCGGGTGTTCAAAATGAAAAAGACGCAGGAGATTTCCTGAATTATTACGGTCTTACGAAGCATGTTGGGGAATTATATGTCCAACAATATGTGCGAAATTTTGGCCTAGAGGCAAATATATTGCGCTATTTCAATGTCTATGGACCAGGCCAACCGAGTACAGGAGCCTATGCGTTAGTCGTTGGTATCTTTTTAAATAAATACCGGAACAAAGAAACCTTGGAAATTCATGGTTCTGGGGAACAAAGGCGGGATTTTATCCATGTGTCGGATATCGTTCAAGCCAATATCAAAGCCATGGAAACCCAGCATGTTGGGGAAATTTTTAATGTCGGTTCCGGCATCAATTATTCTGTCAATGAACTTGCGGCCTTCTTCCCTTTGGAAAAAATTCATACGGAATCCCGCGCGGGGGATGCCAATACGACGTTGGCAGATGTGGAAAAGATTACCCGTATGTTGGGATGGAAACCACAAATTACGTTAGAGGAAGGTATTAAATCGATGATTCAAGCGATAGACGATGAGCTCAATTAGTATTGTAACGGCTGCCTTTAATGAGTGCCCGGGGATTATTTCGCTAATCCAGGGTTGGATTACTTATGGCGAGAAACACCCACAAATCGAGGCCTTAGAGGTAATTGTTTGTGATGATTTTAGTGCAGTGGAACAATATGAGCAGCTTTGTCAAGCATTTGAGGGGAACCCTCAGGTGAAGATTCTGCGTAATGCACAAAACGAAGGCCCCGGTTTTTCATTTGCCAAAGCCATCGCGGAGGCATCCAATACCTGGACGCTTATTACTGACTCCGACGGGCAATTCCCCATTGAAAATTTAGATTCGATTATCCCTGAATTATGGAGTTCGCCTCATGAAGTTGCTTTTACTTATCGTACCCGGAAATTTGATAATGCCTTAAATCGCTTTGGTCAAAAAGCGTCGAATTGGCTTTGTAATTCGATTTTTGGCTCCCATTTAAAGGATTTTTCTTGCGCGTTTAAATTGGTAAATACGAGCTTGCTTCAAAGTATGCGTTTGGATGCTCGCTACATGAATTACTCCCTAGATCATTCCGGGAAATTACTTAGCGCAGGTGTTTCATACATGGAGTTTCAAGTGACTTGTACGCCGGCGCCTGCCCGCAAGAGGCCATTAAAGGCAGAATATCTCCGTGCAAGGAATCGATTTTTTTATATCGCGTTTCTTTTTTTCTCTGTCTATCTGCGTAAAAAACGCGTGATTTTTTCATGAGCCCATTGAAAAACCTATTTCCTCGATTTGTTTTCCTGGCAAGTTTCAGCGCTTGGGCCTTCATCGTGGGCCTGATGGTGATCATTGCCCATTACAATGTTCCCAATATTGTGGATGATTTTTGTTTTGCTTGGGTATCAAAGCAATATGGAATCTTTTCGGGAGCCTATTATTATTACATGGGCTGGAGTGGTCGCTATTTTGGGAATTTGCTCATGCATTCCACGCCACTTTATTTTAGTAGCAATTTCGCTTTTCTCCAGCTGAATACGTATTTCCTTTTACTTTTTGGATTTGGGACAAGTATCTATACCATCAAGCGAATTAGTCAATGGAGCTTTGGCGATTATCGTCTTTGGACCGGGGTGTTTTTATTTCAAGCTGCGGCGCTTTATTCCATTTCTGGATTGTATCAATGGTTTTATTGGTTCTCGGGAATCTATTATTACGTTTCCTTTCAATTCGTTTTGATTTTGCTTGTCACCTATTTTATACTACCTGCAACTAACAAGCGGACGATTCTATTATCCTTTTTTGTGTTTTGTTTGATGGGATGTAGCGAGGTCAGCATGCTCATGTTTTCAGGCGTCTTCTGGGGTTATCAATTGTGGCTTTGGCGATTTAAAGGTCCCATCAAAAAAGACCTATATTATTTGTTTGCCGTATGGCTGATTGGTTTTTTAATCGTTATGCTCTCTCCAGGCAACCAAGTGCGCGCGGTGACCAATGTAAGTTTGCCGGAGGGCATACACATTTTGCTGGCCAATTTTAAAGACTTATTGATTCAATTCTTTTCAGCTCCTTTCCTTTGGGCATTCATCGCTTGGGTATGGTGGGGATTTTCGCCTGAATCAATTAAGCCCATGAGCCTTTTTAACCTTACCATCATTTCCATTCTGTTCTTTGGATCGATGGTTGTTAGTTTTATTCCCCTATCCTTTGCCTTAGGTGAAGTCCATATCCCAGCACGAATCCTTAGCCTCTTTTTGTTGTTTTTGATGCTCTATGTTTCATTTATGCTGATTCATTTGAAACATTATGTGAGTCAAGGCCAGGGAGTTTGGGCAGGCTTATTGATTTTGATTTTTTTGGGAGCAGGCGTTTGGAAAAGCAGTAATGCCCGATTACTTGTTGAGGAACTAAGCTCGGGCAGGGCGGCGGCGTATTTTTCTGCAAATGAGGCGCGATTTGAAAAAATCCAACGCTCCACGAAGGATAGCGTATCTGTGGACCCTTTGCCCATTAAATCGAAATTATTCTTTAGCGAGGAACTTTCTAAAGATCCCAAACACCTCTGGTGTAAATGCGTCGCTAATTATTACGGGAAAAAAGCGGTCAACTTAAAGTAAGGATTGGCCAATACATTTTTTTTGGTAACTTGTTGGTTCATCAATAATGCATACCTATGAAAATATTCTCCTGTAGGAGTCTCGGGGTCATTCTGTTTTTCCTCGCATTTGGACTCCAAGCTCAAGTAACCTTTCCGATCAACGACGTTGCGAATCCACGTTCTGGCTATTATGCCTTCGTGCATGCAAACATCGTCAAAGACGCGAAGACGACGATTCCCAATGCGACGCTTTTAATCAAGCAAGGACGCATCGAAGCAATCGGTGCCTCCGTAGTTATTCCCAAAGAAGCCATCGTCATCGAATGTCAAGGGAAATTTATCTATCCAAGTTTCGTCGATGCATTTAGTGATTACGGTATGGAAGCGGTTTCGCCAAGCAACTACAGCTACCGGGCGCCGTCTCAAATGCTCAGCAATACCAAAGGGCCTTTCTCGTGGAACCAAGCCCTTAAATCTGAAGTGGAGCACGCCAAGCACTTCGTTGTCAACGAATCCAAGGCGAAAGAACTTCGTAAAATAGGCTTCGGAGCGGTATCTACCCTTCAGCCTGACGGAATTTCCCGCGGTACGAGTGCGCTCGTATCCTTAGCCAAAGACCGTGAAAACATGGTTATCCTCAAAGAGAAAACGGCCGCACATTATTCGTTCGAGAAAGGTTCCTCCACACAGGATTATCCAGGCTCCTTAATGGGTAGCGTAGCCTTGCTTCGTCAAAATTTCCTCGACGCGCAATGGTACAAAGGCAAACCCGCGCAAGAAGGTTTAAACCTAAGCATTGATCGTTTTATTCAAAATGCGAATTTGCCACAGATTTTTGCGGTAACAGAGAAATGGAATGTGCTTCGCGCCGATAAAATTGGCGATGAGTTTGGGGTACAATATATTATCAAAGGAAGCGGTGATGAATACCAGCGCATCGATGAAATGAAAGCAACCAAAGCGTCTTTCATTTTGCCATTGGCTTTCCCGCAGACGATTGATGTGGAGGATCCGACCGACATGCGTTTTGTGAATGTGGCGGAATTGAAGCATTGGGAATTAGCTCCTACAAACCCGGCCGCTTTCGAAAAGGCAAATATTCCTTTCGCTTTAACAGCTTATGGGTTAAAGGACATGAGTTCCTTCATGCCAAATCTGCGTAAGGCGATTCAATATGGATTGAGCTATCAAAAGGCCTTAGAAGCCTTGACCACAACTCCAGCCCAATTACTTGGCGTTTCCGATTTAGTTGGAACCCTCGATGCTGGTAAAGTAGCCAATTTCTTCATCGCAACAGGTCCGGTTTTTGCAGAAAACACGGCTATTGTTGAGAACTGGGTTCAAGGTCGTGCACATACCGTGCAGTCTAACCTGTGGACGAATTTAGCCGGAACTTATCAAGTGAGCTTAGGATCCAACAACGCCAAATTAGTCGTTCAAGGTGAGCCAGGTTCTTACAAAGCGCAGTTAATCGCAAGTGATACGACGCAAGTGGACCTTTCTCAAAAGGATCAATTAGTAAACTTAGGTTATACAAGCAAGGCAGATAAATCGCAACGCATTCGTTTGACGGGTTCGTTTGATGGTGCGAATATTTCAGGTACGGGCCAACTGGCTTCTGGGGATTGGATTTCTTGGAAAGCCGTTCGTTCCGCAGTAGCGGGTTCGGATTCGACAAAATCAAGGTCAAATAAGCCGGAAGCAATCGGTGACGTTGTTTTCCCTTTCAATGGATTTGGACAAAAAACAATCGCGAAGCAAGAGAATCTATTGATTCAACATGCGACGGTTTGGACCAACGAGAAACAAGGTATTCTTAAGGATGCTGACGTCTTGGTGAAAGCAGGAAAGATTGTTCAAGTGGGTAAAGGCTTGAAAGATCCGACAGCTCGCATTGTGGACGGAACAGGCAAACACGTGACAGCAGGTATTATCGATGAGCACTCGCACGTAGGAGCTACGGGGGGTATCAACGAATGTACGCAATCTGTGACGGCTGAAGTTCGTGTCGCGGATGTTATTGATCCGGATGATGTAGATATTTACCGTCAATTGAGTGGTGGGGTTACAGCTAGCCACATTTTACACGGTAGTTGTAATGTCATTGGTGGTCAAACCCAATTATTGAAATTCCGTTGGGGACAAAATGCGGAGGCATTGAAGTTTGCGAACTGGGATCCATTTATCAAGTTTGCTTTGGGAGAAAACGTAAAACGTTCATGGAATACTTCAAATCCACGTTTCCCAGACACGCGTATGGGTGTGGAGCAAGTTCTCATGGATGCCTTTACCCGTGCTCGTGATTACGAGAAACAAGGAACAGGCAAGCGGATCGATTTAGAATTAGAGACTTTGTTGGAGATTCTAAACAAGAAGCGCTTCATCACTTGTCACTCTTACGTTCAAAGTGAAATCAATACCATTTTGAAAGTGGCAGATAAATTTGGATTCACGGTTAATACTTTGACCCACATTTTGGAAGGCTATAAGGTTGCTGATAAAATGAAGGCACATGGAGCGAATGCTTCTACTTTCGCCGATTGGTGGAATTACAAGATGGAGGTTCTAGACGCTATTCCACAAAACGCTGCTATTATGCAAGCGGTGGGAGTGAATGTGGCGATCAACTCTGATGATGCGGAAATGGCACGTCGTCTAAACCAAGAAGCGGCTAAATCTGTAAAATATGCGGGCATGTCGGAAGAAGATGCCTTGAAAATGGTGACCTTGAACCCGGCTAAAATGTTACACGTCGCTGATCGCGTAGGTAGCATTGCACCTAGGAAGGATGCCGATTTAGTTATTTGGTCAGATCATCCGTTGAGCATTTATGCGAAGTCGGAGAAGACGATTGTAGATGGTACCGTGGTATTTGACCGCGAGCAAGATGCCAAATTGCAAGAGGCTTTAAAGAACGAGAAGCAGCGCTTGATTCAAAAGATGATTGCTTCGAAAAAAGGCGGCGCTTCTACGCGCCCTTCTACGCCATCGGTGAAGAAGCAAAACATGTGTGAAGAAGACCACAACCATGATAAGAGCCTTTGGGAGCGTATCGCAAGCCGTTTTATTGATGAAGAGCATGACCATATTAATGATTAAGAACATGAAAAAGCTATTAATACCTATATTTTGCTTCTTGGGCCTATCATTGATGGCGCAAGAAACGATGCACCCTTCTCCCGCACAAACGAAGAAAATCGTTATCACAGGGGCAACCTTGCATATTGGAAATGGACAAGTGGTTCAGAATGGAAGCCTTTCCATTGATAAAGGCAAATTGACCGTGTTGACTTCTGCGCCCGCTATTACAGGCGACGTGGAACACATCGACGCGACCGGTAAACATATTTATCCGGGATTGATTGCTCCGAATACCAACCTCGGATTGGTGGAGGTTAGTTCGACCAAATCAACCGTCGATTACGACGAATTAGGGGAAATGAACCCGAATATTCGTTCGATTGTGGCGTACAATACGGATTCCAAAGTGATCAATACGTTGCGATCAAACGGAATCTTATTGGCTCAAATTGTTCCGCAAGGTGGGTTGATTTCAGGTTCCTCCACGATTGTGCAGTTGGACGCTTGGAACTGGGAAGATGCAGCATATGTCCTTGACAACGGAATACATATTACGTTTCCTGCCTTGATCAATCGCCCGAACGGCGGAGGCGGCCGCAGAGGTGCTGATTCGGATGCCGTGAAAGCGGGATTGGAGCGCATCGAACAGGCGCGGGTATTCTTCCGTGAGGCAAAAGCTTACTTCAACGAGAAGACGCATGCGGCCGTGAATTTAAAGTACGAGGCTACGAAGGGTTTATTTGATCGTTCGAAAACGCTTTACGTGCATTGTGACCTCGTTAAGGAGATGTTAACGGCGATCGATTTTGCGAAGGAATTTAATTTCAAATTGGTTATCGCAGGAGGAGCAGACAGCTGGATGATTGCCGATATTTTGGCAGCCAATCAAGTAGCCGTTATCCTGCATGAGCCGCATGCATTGCCTGCAGCGGAAGATGATGCGGTGGACCAACCGTATAAAACAGGAGCTCAATTGCAGAAGGCTGGTGTTTTGTTTACCATTTGCCAAGATTCAGGTGATGGCTATACGCAAATTCGTAATTTGCCATTCATGGCCGGAACGATGTCAGCCTATGGCCTAACTCGCGAGGAAGCGTTATCAGCAATTACCTTGAACCCTGCTAAGATTTTGGGGATTGCAGATCGTACCGGAAGCTTGGAAACAGGCAAGGATGCGAACATCGTGATTTGTCAAGGGGATTTGTTGGATATGAAAACCAGCGTTGTGACGCATGCCTTTATTCAAGGCCGTGCGATCGACTTGGATAACAAGCATACGCAGTTGTACAATCGTTACAAATACAAGTACAACTTGAAGTAGTCAAATTAGCTTCTGGAAAAAGGTCGGTGACAGGTTTGCCGACCTTTTTTCATTTATTTAGTCTATTTTTGTTCAGTGAAACAACGAATTCTCCTTTTTGACACGATTTTAGATGGGCATCATCCAGCCTATTTAATTCATTTAATTGGCTATTACAGTACGCAGCCCGATGTCGAATTAATCGTCGCGACGGGTGAAGAATTTCAATCTAATTTCGCCAAACGTCAAACTTCCGAGCAATTACTTTGGGGAGAAAATGTGCGCTTTTATCCCATTGATCTTGTAACGATTCAAACTTTACACGACAGTCCCATATACCTTCGGTCCATTCGGGAGTGGAACATGCTGGTGGATATGGTGAAAGAATTGCAGGTAAGTCATGCGATGTTAATGTATGTTGACTACTTTCCGTTGGGGGTTTTATTGGGAAAGAAATCGCCGGTGCCTGTATCGGGAATCAGTTTCCGTCCACCACAAAAAATGCAAGGGCTTTTTGCTTTCCTTAAGCAGAAACTTTGGCAGGCCATGCTATCTTCCGGACAGATAGATCAAGTTTTTTCCATTGTTCATTCGGCAGTCCCTGTCATGAATCATTTAAGTGCGTACGCAACCGTGACCCCTTTAGCGGATCCCGTTGCACATTTGCCACTGACAGCTCAGCAAAAATCGGATTTCCGATTGAATTGTGATATAGCCAAGAACAAGAAGGTATTCCTCAATTTTGGGCAATTAGATCAGCGTAAGGGGATAGAAGCCTTCGTTGCCGCGTGTAAACTTCTTTCTCCCAAAGATTTGTCGGGCATCTGTTTACTTCTTGCGGGGCCGATTGAATTGAGCTACGCGCTGGAACTGGATGTACTTTTTCAGGAGATTCCGAATCTTCAGGTTGTGAAGTTATACGATTACCATAACTACCCGACGGTTGAATTGTGTTTTGATTTGGCGGACGTCGTATTGGTCACTTATCAAGATCACTTGGGAATGAGTTCTGTATTAGTGCGGGCTGCATTAGCGGGGAAACCGGTGATCGGAACGCGTGTTGGGACAATCGGCTTGACCATCAAAGACTATCATTTAGGCCTTGCGATTGATCCTTTAGATGATGCGGAATTTGCAGACGCGATTAAATCAAAGATCAAGACTGATCCAATGAAACAAGCGGATTTGGCACACCAAAATTCCGTGGAGGCTTTCGTGCTTACGATAGCGAAAGGTATTGAATCTTAGCACTTAAATCTTTCAATAGATTCTTGGTTCTTTCCGGTCGGGCATCCGTGATAAACACCTGCCCAAAATGGTCTTCTGCCATCATTTCAATTAAGCGCTGAATCCGTCGGTCATCTAGTTTATCGAAAATATCATCCAATAACAACAAGGGTTTTCTCGGCTTAACTGCCGTTAAGGCATCGAATTGAGCTAATTTAAGCGCAACGACAAAACTCTTGGTCTGTCCTTGGGAACCGTATTTTTTCAAGGGATATCCATTGATTTCAAATTCAAAATCATCCCGGTGTATCCCCACGGTTGTTCGTTGGGCAGCAAAATCCTGTCTTTCGGCCAGCTTAAGTGCCGCGTCTAATTGACCCGCCTCAAAAGTCGATTCCATGCGGATTAAAACCTGCTCTCGGTCGTCCGAGAGTGCGGCATAATGCGCTTGAAATCGCGGAAGGAAATCTTTCAAAAATTCACTTCGTGCGGCACGAATTGACTCTCCAAGAAGAACGAGCGGTTCATGGTAGCTGGCCAACATCAATGTATCCATCGTTCCGCTTTCTGCAAACATCTTCAGTAGACTGTTGCGTTGCTGCACGATGCGATTATAGCGAATCAGGTTTTCTAAAAACGTCCGATCTAATTGTGCCATGACCCCATCAAAGAATCGTCTTCGGGTATCCGAACTGTCACGAACTAGATCCGTGTCATGCGGGTCCATGAGGACAATCGGGAAATTTCCGATGTGGTCGGCTAATCGGGTGTAGGGCTTTTGGTCGCGTAGTAGTGCTTTTTTCTGGCCCTTTTGAACCGCGCAGGTAATCTGTGTTTCGGTTTCAGGCACGTGTTCGTCCTTTTGGAATACGAAACTACCTTGTATCATAAAGAAGGAATCTCCGTGCCGGATGCACAGCGGATCGGCTACACCGCGGGCACTTTTGGTCAAGGAAAGAAAATGAATGGCATCCAATAGATTCGTTTTCCCGATTCCATTTTCCCCCACGATGCAATTAATATTTGGGATGAAATCAAATTGCGCCTCCTCGTAGGACTTAAACTGTTTGACCTGTAAAGATTTTAGGTACATAGGGAGGAGCGAATGGGCACAATGCTGTAAAAATAAAGAATAATACGCGATTTTTTGGCTGCTTGCGTGTTTTGTTTTAATTTCGCCTTGATTTTGACGAGGGCATTTTCCTTCGACAACAAAAATTTCCGACCGACAAATGGCAAAGAAAGAAACACAAGCACCTAAGTATTCCAAAGAGACCTACATGTATTGGTATGAATCCATGCAGTTACAACGCAAGTTCGAAGAGAAATGCGGTCAATTATATGGAATGCAAAAAATCAAAGGTTTTTGTCACTTATACATTGGCCAGGAGGCTTGTTCTTCTGGATCAAAATCTGCCTTACGCGAAGGCGATAAATACATTACCGCTTACCGTGACCACGGTATTCCTTTAGCCTTGGGAACATCTCCTAACGCGATTATGGCCGAATTATACGGTAAAATTACAGGAGCTTCCAAAGGGAAAGGTGGTTCGATGCATATCTTCGATAAGGAAGTAGGTTTCGTGGGTGGACACGGTATCGTTGGGGCGCAAATCCCATTAGGTGCAGGTTTGGCATTCGCTGAAAAATATAAGAAAACAGGTAATGTTTCGATCACTTATTTCGGTGACGGGGCATCTCGCCAAGGTGCTTTGCACGAGGCCTTTAACATGGCAATGACTTGGAAATTACCTGCGATTTTCGTCGTAGAAAATAACGGTTATGCGATGGGTACTTCCGTTGCTCGTACGTCTAACGTAACGGAATTATACCAATTAGGGGAGGCTTACGACATGCCATCCGAGGCAGTTGACGCGATGGATGTGGAAGCTGTACACGAGGCAGTTTCTCGTGCAGCAGCTCGTGCTCGTGCGGGTGAAGGTCCTACGTTCTTAGAATTCAGAACCTATCGTTACCGTGGACACTCGATGTCAGATCCTCAAAAATACCGCTCAAAAGAAGAGGTTGAGGCCTACAAAGAGCGCGATCCAATCGAACAAGTGAAAGCACGTATTTTGGAATTTGGTATTGCGACGCAAGCTGATTTAGATGCGATCGATGCGAAGATCAAAATTCAGGTTCAAGAATCTGTTGATTTTGCGGAGGCGTCTCCATTCCCTACCGCGGATGAGGCATACAAAGATGTGTACGTTCAAGAAGATTATCCGTTTATCGTCGAATAATCTTGACGTTAATATAATTGAGAGGCACGGGATGATTTCCGTGCCTTTTTTATTCGACCAACATCTTGTCGATCGCCAATAATTCATCCCGGAATTTCGCAGCCAATGGGAAATCCAGCTCGCGTGCGGCACGTTCCATTTCCTTCTGAATGGATTCTTTTTGTTTCTTTAACTCAGGCTTACTCATGTAGGCCAATAATGGATCCGCGGCTTGAATCGATTCTTTCGGCGTAATGCCATAAGACTTCATCGGCTTCGCCATGCGATCCGCGATCGAAGTCTGCTCCATAATCTCATCATGACTACGCCAAATGGTTTTTGGTGTGATGCCATGCTCTTGGTTATAGGCCATTTGTTTCTCCCTTCTGCGATTCGTTTCCGAAATCGCCCGCTCCATCGAGCCGGTCATTTTGTCGCCGTACATGATTACCCGACCGTTTTCATTTCGCGCTGCCCGACCAATCGTTTGGATCAACGAACGGATATCACGTAAGAAACCTTCTTTGTCGGCGTCCATAATCGCCACCAAAGATACCTCTGGCAAGTCTAATCCTTCGCGCAATAAGTTCACCCCCACCAGCACATCGATCACGCCTAAACGCAATTCCCTTAAAATCTCCACCCGTTCCAGGGTCTTGATTTCCGAGTGGATGTAACGGCATTTGACCCCCACACGATCCATGTATTTGGAGAGTTCTTCCGCCATCCGTTTGGTCAAGGTCGTGATGAGTACGCGTTCTTTTTTCTTGATGCGGTCGTAAACCTCGTCCAATAAATCGTCGATTTGGTTTTTGGTCGGACGGACGTCTATCAAAGGATCTAACAAACCCGTAGGTCGGATGATTTGCTCGACCACCACACCTTCGGATTGCTTGAGTTCGTAATCGGACGGGGTGGCGGAAACGTAGATGGTTTGGCCTACAATATCTTCAAATTCTTGAAAAGTTAACGGTCGGTTGTCCATCGCCGATGGCAGACGGAATCCGTATTCGACGAGCGATTCTTTTCGGGACCGGTCGCCACCGTACATCGCACGGATTTGTGGCATGGTCACATGGCTTTCGTCCACGACCATCAGGAAATCATCGGGAAAGAAGTCGAGGAGGCAGAAGGGCCGCTGCCCAGGTTTCCGCTGATCGAAATAGCGGGAATAATTCTCGATGCCGGAGCAATAGCCCAGCTCGCGCATCATTTCTAAATCAAATTCGGTTCGTTGCTTAATTCGTTCGGCTTCTTGCAAACGGCCGTCTTTGCCGAAATAAGAAATCTGATTGACGAGGTCTGCTTGAATATCCGAGATAGCATTGTTCAAGGTCTCGCGGCCGGTGACAAATAGGTTGGCCGGGAAAATCGCGACCATCGTTTCTTTGGAAATTTTCTTGCCGGTCCAGGGATCGATGCGGTGTATCTCCTCGATTTCGTCGCCAAAGAAAATAACCCGGTAGCCGAAATCCGCATAGGCCAAAAAGATATCCACCGTGTCCCCTTTGACGCGAAAGGTACCTCGTAGGAATTCACCTTCGGTTCTCGAATATAGAATCTCGACGAGTCGGAAAAGAAACTGATTCCTTGAAATCGTTTCTCCCACACCAATGCGCATGATGGAATTTTTGTATTCATCGGGATTCCCCATACCGTAAATACAGGAAACGGAGGCGATGACGATGATATCTCGCCGACCGGACATGAGGGCCGCGGTGGTGGCGAGGCGAAGTTTTTCAATTTCTTGGTTGATCGACAAATCCTTTTCGATGTAGGTGCCGGTAGAGGCGATGAAGGCCTCGGGCTGGTAATAATCGTAATAGGAGATGAAATACTCGACTGCATTTTCGGGGAAGAAGGATTTAAATTCTCCGTAAAGTTGAGCGGCAAGAGTTTTGTTATGACTTAAAATCAGCGTCGGCCGATTGACTTCTTTGATGACATTCGCAATCGTAAAGGTTTTTCCGGATCCGGTCACGCCAAGAAGGGTTTGAGCTCTCTCTTCTTTCTGTAATCCTTCCACCAATTCCCGGATGGCATTGGGTTGATCCCCTGTGGGTTGATAGGACGATGCGATTTTAAATTCCATGTTCAAAAGTACATAATATTCGCTTGCGAAGAGTAGGATTTATCGGCTAAATACGCTTTTTTTGAGTCCTAAAATTCAACAAATGATCAAAAATCTTGCCCTCTTGGGAATCGCTTTTTTAGGTTGCTCCTCCAAAGAAGACCCTAAGCCTTTTTTGCCTACAGAACCCACAACACCGGTTGTGCCCAAAGTCTATACTTTTACGAAGGATCCGATTTGGGTGGATGAATTTGATACGCCTGGATTACCGAATGACAAGTTTTGGTCCTATGACGTTGGCGGTTCGGGATGGGGCAACAATGAGTTGCAATATTATACGAAAGCCGATTTAGATAATGCGCACATTGAAAATGGAATCTTGACCATCGAGGCAAGAAAGGAGTCCATTGGAGCAATGAATTATTCATCAGCGCGTATTGTCACGAAAGGCAAGCAAGATTTCTTGTATGGAAAAGTTGAGGTACGAGCGAAGATTCCAGCGGGTCGAGGCAATTGGCCGGCCATATGGATGTTGGCCAGTCAATCCGATTATGGCTCTGTTTATTGGCCGGATAATGGTGAAATTGACATTTTGGAACATGTGGGTTATAACCCGGGGGTGATGCATTTCTCGGTGCATACCAAAGCATTCAATCATGTGATTGGTACGCAAAAGACGGCTACGACACGATTAGATGATTTTGACAAAGAGTTTCATGTGTATACAATGGAGTGGACACCTCAAAACATCAAGTCCTACATTGATGGTAAGTTATATTTTACTTTTGAAAATTCGGGCAGGGGATTTGAGGAATGGCCATTTGATAAAAAGCAACACATCTTGTTGAACCTGGCCATCGGGGGTAACTGGGGAGGTCAGAAGGGCGTCGATGATACAATTTTCCCGAATAAATTTTTAATCGATTATGTCCGAGTTTACGGATTAAACCCTTAGGAATGAGATACCCAGCTGCGGCGGAAGCCTTTGATCGATTGTTGTGTGTGATGGATGATTTGCGTGAGAAGTGTCCATGGGATAAGAAGCAGACGATGGATACCTTGCGGCATTTGACGATCGAGGAGACCTATGAGTTGTCTGACGCGATTATGTCCAAGGATATGGCGGAGATTCGTAAGGAGATTGGGGATGTGATGCTTCACTTGGTTTTCTATAGCAAGATTGGTTCGGAGACGGGGGACTTTGATATTACGTCGGTACTTCATGGGATTTGCGAGAAATTGATTTCGCGGCATCCGCATATATATGGGGATGTGGTGGCAGAGACGGAGGAGCAGGTGAAGGCGAATTGGGAGGCCTTGAAATTGAAGGAAGGGAATAAATCGGTGTTATCGGGTGTTCCGGGTTCATTGCCGGCTTTGGTGAAGGCGATGCGGATACAGGAAAAGGCACGCGGTGCGGGCTTCGACTGGGAGGAAAAGGAACAGGTTTGGGAGAAGGTAGAAGAAGAGTTAGGCGAATTCAAGGAGACCTTTGTGGGAAAGGATTTGTCGTCAGCTCAAAAGGAAGAGGCAGAAGGCGAGTTAGGGGATTTGATTTTTAGCTTGGTGAATTTTGCACGTTTTGTCGATATTAATCCGGAGACGGCGGTTGAACGGACGAATCGAAAATTCATCCATCGCTTCCAACATTTAGAAAAGCGCGCGGCGGAAATTGGAAAAAGCTTGTCGGAGATGACCCTTGCCGAAATGGATGTCTATTGGAATGAGGCAAAAAAAACACCGCCAGGGGTTTAGTCCTCGCGGTGTGATGATTATCGTTATTTAACAGAAAACTGATAAACCGTTTTCGAGGTGTAGGTTTCCCCGGGACGTAAGACCGTTGAAGGGAAATTGGGTTTATTCGGGGAATCGGGATAGTGCTGTGTTTCTAGACAGAATCCCGTGCGCTTGTTGTATTTCGCACCATATTTACCGATCAGGTGACCATCTAAATTATTTCCGGTATAGAATTGAACACCGGGCTCGGTGGTGAATACTTCCATGACCCGACCAGATACTGGTTCCTCCACATGTGCGATTTTCGCATAAGCTCCAGGCGCTTTGTCGAAGGCATAGCAATGATCGTAACCACCACCGAAAGCGATTTGCTCATCCGCAGCATTAATCTCTAAGCCGATTTTTTTAGGGGATGTAAAATCAAAGGGTCCTCCTTTCACAGTTTTTACTTCGCCGGTTGGGATTAGGATTTTATCTACCGGAATAAAAAAAGGCGCATTCAGTTGGATCGTGTGATCAAGGACATCGCGCTTTACATTGCCGGATAGGTTGAAGTACGAGTGATTGCAAATATTTATGACAGTTGCCTGGTCTGTTTTTGCGGTATAATCCATCGCAATCGCGTTGTCTTCAGTAAGCGTATAGGTAACTTGAACCTCTAGGTTACCAGGAAAACCTTCTTCGCCATCTTTTGAAAGGTAAGATAGAGTCAGGCTTCCGGGTTTTTGGGAAAGCGTTTTCCATACTTTTTTATCGAAACCTTTGAGGCCGCCATGTAGGTGTTGGCCATTGTTTTGCGCCGCCAAGCTATAATTTTTACCATCTAGGCTGAATTTTCCGGCGGCGATGCGGTTTCCGTAACGTCCTACCACGGCTCCAAAGTAGGGAGAATCTTTGATGTAGTCGGCCACGCTATCGAATCCCAAGACAACGTCCTCGATGACTTTGTTTTTGTCGGGCACCATGATTTTGGTAATGATGGCTCCGTAGTTCATGATTTGCACCTCCATGCCGTGCGCATTTTTTAAGGTATACAACGTTACGGCTTCGTGGTTGGGTGTTTGGCCAAAGGGTTTTTCCGAGTTTAACATATTGGTTTTAAGAGGTTTAGATTGTGCCATTCCCATAAAAAAGGTGCAAGCAAAAAAGGCTGTAGTAAGCCATATAACGGTTTTTTTCATGGTCAATAGGTTATTGAACTTCCAATTTAGCTTTTTTGCTTGAAAATAAAATTTTTCTTCCTACCTTTGCACCCCAATTTAAAAATTGTTTTACACTTAATTTCAGCACGTTAGCCCAGCGTGTTGATGTATCTAGGGCAAGCACATATGTCAAAAGTTAAAAAAGATTTCGACTGGGATTTAGTTGAAGGAAAAGGATTTGGTGGTAACTATACTGCGGATCAAAAAGCACAAATGGAGGCAGCTATTGAGGCTACTCTAAACTCGGTAACTGAGAAGGAAGTTGTGAAGGGGGTTGTTGTGAGCAAAACAGACCGTGAAGTAATCGTCAACATTGGATTTAAGTCTGATGGTTTAGTATCTGCATCTGAATTCCGCGATATGCCGGATTTGAAAGCAGGCGACGAGGTAGAAGTATACATTGAGAATCAAGAAGATTCAAATGGCCAATTGATCTTATCTCGCAAATTAGCGAAGGTAATGGGTGCTTGGACGAACATTGAGAAGGCTTTGGAAGAAGACACAATCATCAATGGTTTCGTGAAGCGTCGTACAAAAGGTGGTTTGATCGTAGATATTTTTGGAATCGAGGCGTTCTTGCCGGGTTCTCAAATTGATGTGAAGCCAATCCGTGATTTCGATATTTTTGTTGGCAAGAATATGGAAGTTAAGGTGGTTAAGATCAACCATACGAATGACAACGTAGTTGTATCTCATAAAGTATTGATTGAGAAGGATCTTGAGGCGCAACGTCAATTGATCTTGAACAACTTAGATAAGGGTCAAGTATTAGAAGGTGTAATCAAAAACATGACTAACTTCGGTGTGTTCATCGATTTAGGTGGTGTTGATGGTTTATTGCACATTACAGATATCTCGTGGGGACGTATCAACCACCCACAAGAGGTGTTGAAATTAGATCAAAAAATCCAAGTGGTTGTATTAGACTTTGATGAGAACAAGAAGCGTATCTCATTGGGTATGAAGCAATTACAAGCACATCCTTGGGAAGCTTTAGCGGCTGAGGTTGAGGTTGGATCAAAAGTAAAAGGTAAAATCGTTAACGTTGCGGATTACGGTGCTTTCTTAGAAGTATTGCCAGGCGTTGAAGGTTTGATCCACGTTTCTGAGATGTCATGGTCTCAGCACTTGCGTAACCCACAAGATTTCTTGAAAGTAGGCGATGAAATGGAGGCGGTTGTGTTGACATTGGATCGTGCTGAGCGCAAGATGTCCTTAGGTATCAAGCAATTGACCGAAGATCCTTGGAACAAGACAGACTTATTGTCTAAATATGCAGTAGGTACGAAGCACAAGGGAACTGTTCGTAACTTGACTAACTTTGGTTTATTCCTTGAGTTAGAAGAGGGTATCGATGGTTTGGTACACGTATCTGACTTGTCATGGACAAAGAAAATCAAGCATCCATCTGAATTCGTTAAAGTTGGCGATTCATTAGATGTTATCGTGATTGAATTAGACGCGGACAACCGTCGTTTAGCATTAGGTCACAAGCAATTAGAAGAGAATCCTTGGGATACGTTTGAAAGTGTATTCACAGTAGGTTCTGTTCACAAGGCAACTGTTATTTCGAAAAATGACAAGATGGCGACTTTAGAGTTACCTTACGGTATCGAAGGTTTGGCTCCATTGAAGCAATTGACGAAAGCAGATGAGTCGGTAGCTGAAGCGGGTGAGGCATTGGATTTCGTAGTAACTGAATTCCACAAGGATGATCGTAAGATTATTCTTTCGCACACACGTACATTCTCAGGTGCGCCAGTTGAAGAAGTAAAAGTAGAGAAGAAAAAAGCAACGAAAACAACCGAGAAGACGGCAACAGTTACAGCTGAGAAGTCGACCATGGGAGATATCGGAGCTTTATCTGCTTTGAAAGAGCAAATGGAAGGTGCTGAGCGTGAGCAAGCGATCAAAAAATTAGAGAAGAAATCTAAGAAAGCAGAGTAATATTTGTTTTAAGTTTTGATCAAAAGGGGATTCGGAAACGAATCCCCTTTTTTTGTGCTATCCTGAAATTAGCCGACAGATTTGTAAAATTTCAAGAAATAGATTGCTTATTTCGGGGCAATTTGTCAAATTGTAGTCTTGATGCCAAATGCAGGAATTCTGTGGGCATCGGAGTCATCTAAATCAATTAAACTATGGGAAATAATTCACGGAGAGACTTTCTAAAAAAGGCCGGTTTGGCAGCGGGCAGTTTTTACATTGTTCCGAGGCATGTATTGGGTAAGGGCTTTACAGCACCTTCCGACAAGTTAAACATTATGGGTATCGGTGCCGGCGGTAAAGGCCAAAGTGATATCATGAACTCATTTAACAAGGGCAAGGAAAACATCGTTGCTTTGGTAGATGTGGATGATCGCCGCGCGGTTCAGTCGCGGAAGGATTTCCCGAAAGCGAATTATTACCGTGATTTCCGCAAGGCATTGGATGCGGAAGGTGATAAGGTAGATGCAGTGATTGTTTCGACACCGGACCATACGCATACTACGATTGCCATGGAAGCGATGCGTCGCAAGAAGCACGTTTATGTACAAAAACCATTGACGCATGACATCTACGAGGCCCGTATGATGACGGAGAAAGCTCGTGAAATGAAAGTCGTGACGCAAATGGGTAACCAGGGTTCTTCAGGAGACGGTGTTCGTCAAATGATTGAGTGGTTTGATGGAGGTGTGATTGGTAAAGTATCCGAAGTATTGGTTTGGACGAATCGTCCGGTTTGGCCACAAGGAATTTCTTATCCAGCTGCTGGACATCCTGTACCGGCGGAATTGGATTGGGATTTGTGGTTAGGACCATCAAAATATCGTGAATTTAATCCAGCATTTGTTCCATTTAAATGGCGTGGATGGTGGGATTATGGTACAGGTGCTTTAGGTGATATGGGATGTCACTTATTAGATCCTCCATTTAAAGTATTGGGAATTCGGGATGCCTTGAACGTCGAATGTTCCGTAGGTTCTGTATTCTTAACGGATTGGGTTCCGGAGTGGATTCCAGAAGGATGCCCTCCGTCGTCAATGGTAACCTTGAATTATGGACCATCTGCGAAGAACAAGTCGAACGTGAAGTTGACATGGTTTGATGGCGGTCTTCGTGCTCCACATCCTGCAGGTATCCCTGCGACAGAAATTATTGGAGATCCAGATGGAACTAATGGCGTGATTTTGATCGGATCGAAAGGAATCATGACCTGTGGTACTTATGGTATGTATCCAAAGGTATTCAAGGATGGTAAGCGTGTGGATGAGGCAGATCTCCCAAAAGCTAAATTACCTCGCGTTGAGGGCGGTGCCGGTGGCCACAATACGCAATGGGTAGAGGCTTGTAAAGCAGGCTTTGGCAACATGGAAGTTAGTTCTCCATTCGATTACGCGGGTCCATTTACCGAGTCGGTATTGATGGGTAACTTAGCCATTCGTTCGTACATGTTGCGTGAAGGCGAAGGCCGTAATGCGAAGTACATTGGACGTCAACAATTAGAGTGGGATGCGGCGAATATGCGCATTACCAACTTTGAAGCGGCCAATCAATTTGTGAAACGCGAATACCGCGCGGGTTGGACAATGTAGGTATCAATTACTTGATATATTGAAAAGACGGGGGTTCTCTCCCGTCTTTTTTTTATTTTTGTAAAAATATTCATCTATGCAATTAAGCGCTACCGAAGCAAATCAAGTTTTCCAACAAGTCGAATCGTTTATCCTAGAAAACGGATATACCATTGTTGACCATGATTTTTCTCGACCTTGGGGTGGTTTTTTTGTATTAGATGAAAGCCAGTCGGCTCAATTCGCTGCCCAGTTTTTCCCGGGTATATCCTTGGACTCGATTCAAATTACCCAAAAGTTGAGCCCCAAGTTTTTAGTAGTAGCTCCCAATAAACGTCTTTCTTGGCAATACCATTTTCGCCGTGCCGAGTTATGGTCAGTGACCTACGGTCCCATCGGCGTAGCTATTTCAGATACCGATGAACAATCCGAGCCAGGTATTTATCAGGTGAACGAGATCATCACTTTGCCCGTGGGTCAGCGGCATCGCCTTGTGGGTTTAGATCAATGGGGAGTGGTTGCTGAGATCTGGCAACATACGGATGCGGCTAATCCGTCTGATGAATCGGACATCGTTCGTTTACAAGATGACTTCGGCCGTTAATCGATTTTACAAGCCGTTCATCTAAAAATAATACAAGAAAACTTTGTAGTCTTAAAAAGTTTCCATAGTTTTGCTCCTCACTTCATCAGGTGGACTAGCAAATGAAATCACGTATTTTAGAAAAAGGAACCCAATTATTCTTTCGTTACGGCGTCAAGTCGGTAACGATGGACGCGATTGCCGCGGAATTAGGCATTTCTAAAAAAACGATTTATCAACATTTTCCTGATAAAGACGCCATGGTCCTTCAGGTCGTGGATGCCTTTATCGAAAAGGATGAAGTCAAATGGGTTGAGCTGGATAAGCGGTATCCCAATGTCATCGAGAAGATGTTCAAGTCCTTCGAAATGGTGAAGGAAATGTTGATGCAAATGAACCCCCGTTTGCTTTTCGAGATCGAAAAATATTTCCCTGCGGCCTATGCTCGTTTTAGAGAATACAACGAACGAGGGATACACGCGCATCTTGTGTTAGATTTTAAGAAGGGCATGCAGTTTGGCTACTTCCGAAAAGACATTGATGTGGAATTGCTTGCCCGACTTCGTATGGCGGAAGTAGGCTTAGTCTTTAATCCCGATTTTTACCCTGAAAACAAATTATCGCTTTTTGAAACTCAAATGATTCTCATGGATATTTTCATGCGTGGCATTTTGACAGAGAAAGGTTTAGTTCTATACAATTCATACCAAAACAACCCTCAAATATGATCCGTCTAAGAAAAATCTGTGCCGGTCTATTTTTACTGAGCTCCTTCAGTATGAGCGCGCAATCCTTCAGCTTAAAAGAAGCGGTGGATTATGCTGTCGTACATCATGTGCAGGTAAAAAATAGCCAAATCGACTTGCAAAATGCAAGCGCGAAAATTAATGAGATCAGAGCCATTGGCTTACCTCAAGTGAGTGCTTCAGTGGGTTATGGAAATGCATTGATTTTACAACGTGTTTTCATTCCTGCCAACCTATTTAACCCCGCTGCCAAGCCCGGCGAGTTAATCGCTGCGAAGTTTGGTGTGACCAATTCGGGTTCCACCAGCGTGGCTGTTAACCAACTTCTCTTTGATGGAACTTACCTATTAGGCTTGAAGGCATCGGAAGTTTACAAAGATTTATCCGTAAAAAACTTAACACAATCCAAGCAACAAGTTGCTGAGAATGTGATGAAAGCGTATTACGGAATACTTGTCAATGAGAAACGCCTTTCCATTTTACAAGCTAACGTCGGCCGACTGGATACCTTGTTGAAGGAAACAAAAGCGCTTAATGCACAAGGATTTGTCGAAAAAATTGACGTACAACGTTTGGAAGTGCAGGCGAATAACTTGCGTACGGAACTGGAAAATGTCTACCGTCTTCAGGAGTTGAGCTATTCGCTATTGAAATTCCAGATGGGGTATCCGATGGAAACGCCAATCCGCCTAGCAGAAACATTGGAGCAAATCGAATTGAGTAATCGCCTATTGGATGATCAAGATTTACCCTTCAACTACGGAAATCGCATTGAATATTCCATTTTGAAAACCCAAGAAAGTTTAGCTGAGCTTGATTTAAAAAGCATAAAAGCAGGTTATCTACCTCGCTTGGTAGCCGGCGCTAATTATGGTTACAATGCGGGAGCGAACAGCTTTGGTGATTTGGTATCAAAATCTTGGTTCGATAATGCGACCATTAGCTTTGGTATTCAAATTCCAATCTTCGACGGATATTCGAAAAAATACAAGGCGATTCAATCAGCAAATAACTTACAAAAGGTTCGTCAAAGCTTTGACTTGTTGAAGTCGTCTATCGACTTACAACGCAGCCAGTCAATCATTTCCTTGAAAAATGCCTTGGAGTCCTTGAAAGAGCAAAAAGCAAATCTTGATTTGGCCAATGAAATTTCGCGCGTAACCCGAGTGAAATACACCCAAGGGGTTGGTTCAAACTTAGAAGTCTTAAATGCCGAGACATCCATTAAAGAATCACAGGCAAATTACTTTACTGCACTCTACAATGCCTTAATCGCGAAAGTAGAACTTGCAAAATCAAACGGAACTCTATACTCAGAATAATACGAACATGAAAAAAATAACTATCCTCCTAAGCGCCATTATCTTATTTGCGGCATGCAATAAGTCGGCCGACAAAAAAACCGAATTGGCCAACCTAAAAGCGGAAGCCAAAGAAATTAACGCGAAAATCGCTGCCTTAGAAAAGGAAATGGGTGCTGGAAAAGAGACGGCGTCCACGAAAGTGATTGCCGTATCGGTTACCCCGATCGCCCCTTTGACATTCAAACACTTTGTGGAAGCCCAAGGAAATGTGGTTGCTGAAAATACCGTATTGGTTAGCCCACAAACGGGTGGCATGATCGTTAGTTTGCCAGTGGTGGCGGGCCAACAAGTTTCAAAAGGCCAATTGATTGCAACCTTGGACAACAGCATCTTGAAGGAGTCGATGGAAGAGGTGAAACACCAATTGGATTTGGCGAAGACCTTGTTTGAGAAGCAAAAGACGCTTTGGGACCAACAAATCGGAACCGAGGTTCAATATTTAAGTGCGAAGTCTAATAAGGAATCCTTGGAGAAGCGTTTGGTAACTTTGCGCGCTCAATTAGGAATGTCACGCGTGGTGGCTCCGATTTCTGGAACGATTGAACTTGTTCGTCAAAAGGCGGGTGAAATGGCTGCTCCTGGTATGCCAATCGTTCAAATCGTGAATTTGGGCAACTTGAAAATTTCTGCAAAAATTGCTGACTCTTATGTAGGTTCTGTGAAGCAAGGCGATCCAATCGCGATCAAATTCCCAGATATCAACAAAGAAATTACGGCGCGTATTTCCTTGGTTTCGAAAATGGTTAACCCATTAACGCGTACGTTTGATATCGAAGCTCGAATTCCAAATGCAGGTGGCGACTTGAAGCCGAATCAATTGGCTGTCATCAATATCAATGACTTGTCAAAAGCGAATGCCTTGGTAGTTGATGAAAACATCATTCAGAAAACAGAAAAAGGAAGTCTCGTGTACGTTGCGGTAACTGAAAATGGAAAGAAAGTAGCGAAAGCGCGTGTGATTACGATTGGTTTGACTTACAATGGTCAGGCGGAAGTAGCAAGCGGTTTGCAAGCTGGCGATTTGATCATTACACAGGGCTACCAAGATTTAGTGGACGGACAAGCTATTTCATTCTAAATCAACCATGGAGAAGAATTTGAAGAACGAGCAACTGCCCGAGGGGAAAGGCTTGATTTATAATATGGTCGGCTGGTTAGGCCAAAACCGAACCACTGTTTACATATTTACTTTTATCATTTTTGTCGCAGGTTTGGGAATCTATTCCAGCCTACCGAAAGAGCAATTTCCAGATATCGTCGTACCGCAAATGGTCGTTCAGACCGTTTATGCAGGAACTACGCCAGCGGATATTGAGAACACGATTAATAAACCGATCGAAAAGCAATTGAAATCGGTCACGGGCATCAAGAGTGTGAAATCGAACGCACTGCAAGATATCTCCGTCATCATCGTCGAGTTTAATACCGATGTCGAGGTACCCGTTGCCAAACAGCGCGTGCAAGATGCTGTCGATAAGGCGAAAAACGATTTGCCGAAAGATTTAACACGTGATCCTTCGGTAGCAGAAGTGAACTTCTCGGAGTTCCCGATCATGAACATCAACATCGCCGGAGATTATCCCTTGGACAAGTTGAAGAAATACGCCGAAGATTTACAAGACGAGATCGAAGGGATGCCTGAAATCACGCGTGTGGATATCGTGGGTGCTTTGAAGCGGGAGATTCAAGTGAACTTGGATTTGTATAAAATGCAGAGCTATGGCTTGACGTTTTATGATATCCAACAAGCTGTACAGGGCGAAAACGTGAACATTTCTGGTGGTGATCTAGACGTGAATGGCGTTCGTCGCTCCCTACGTGTGGTCGGAGAATTTAAGTCGGTGGATCAATTAGCGAATCTAATGGTTGGCTCATCCACGGGCGCTCGAGTTCGATTGAAAGACGTGGCGGATGTCCGTGATGGATTTGAAGAGAAGCAAGATTTTGCCCGCTTGGATAATAAATCAGTGATTACCTTGAACGTTATTAAGCGTAGTGGGGCCAACTTGATCAATGCGGCTGACCGTATCGAAAAGACGATCGAAGAGTATCGTGAGTCGCGTTTCCCTGCAGGCTTGGTGGTTTCCATCACCGCTGACCAGTCGGAGCGTACGCGTGGTGACTTAGCAGATTTGATTAACACGGTTATCCTCGGATTTATCTTTGTGGTTATCGTATTGATGTTCTTTATGGGTGTTCGCGATGCGGCATTCGTGGGACTTTCCGTTCCATTGTCGGCCCTCCTGACTTTCTTATTCATGCCGGGTCTTGACTTTACCTTGAATACGATCGTGTTATTCGCGTTCTTATTAGGTTTGGGAATTGTGGTAGATGATGCGATTGTGGTCATTGAGAATGCACACCGTTTGTTCAACAACTTTAAGAAATTGACGATTACGGAGGCAGTTAAATTAGCCGCGTCTGAGGTATTTGTTCCGGTATTAACGGGTACGTTGACAACGATCTCTCCATTCTTGCCGTTATTATTCTGGCCGGGCATCGTGGGTGAGTTCATGAAGTTCTTGCCAATCACCTTAATCATTACCTTGTTTGCATCCCTTTTCGTGGCTTATGTGATGAACCCGGTTTTTGCGGTTTCCTTCATGAAGCGCCATGACGAAGAGGTGAATGATGTAAAGTTCCCGAAGTTCGAAGATATTCGTCGCACAGTATTCATCTTATTGAGCTTGACGATATTCGGATACGTGATTGGATTCGGATTGGGCCATTTTGGTTTTGGAAACTTTGGTTTATTGGCCTTGGTATTGTATGTTTTCAATCACTTTATTGTAACGCCAAAATGGGTAGTTCCATTCCAAGAAAATACCTTGCCGGCATTTAAGAATTCGTACCGTCGGGTGATTTCCTGGGTATTGGAAGGCCGTCGTCCGGTATATGCAACAATTAGTGCATTTGGGTTATTGGTGGCGACGATTGTCTTGTTGGGCATCGTTAAGCCAAAAGTAATTTTCTTCCCAGCATCGGATCCCGATTATATCTACATCTATTCGAAAATGCCAATCGGTACGGATTCCAAAGTAACGGATTCGGTAACGAAGGTGGTGGAGCAACGTGTTTTTGCCTTTATCAAAAAGGAGAATGCAGGTAAGGCGGTTAATTCCGTGATTTCCAACGTAGGAAAAAATGCGGGAGATCCGATGAATCCGGATCGTGGAGCCACGCCACACAAGAGTAAGGTAACCATTGCTTTTGCACCGAAGCAAGAGCGTGGGGATATTTCTTCCGGTGTTTTGTTGGAGAAAATCCAAAAGGAATTCTTCGAGAAGCCTATTCCAAGTGTTGAGATGGCGATTGAGCGTGAGGCTAAAGGTCCTCCGACAGGTAAGCCTATCTCCATTGAGATAGCGGGGGATGACTTTGCTGTCTTACAAGAGTTGGAGCAGAAAGTTCGTAAAGTAATTCAGAAATCGGGTATTGAAGGTATTCAAGAATTGAAATCTGATTTAGTAACGAACAAGCCCGAAATCATCATCGACGTGAATCGTGAAAAAGCGAGTCGGGAGGGTATCTCCTCTGCGCAAGTAGCGATGGCGGTTCGTACTGGATTGTTCGGAGCGGAGATTTCGAAGTTCCGTGATGTGAAAGATGAGTATCCAATCCAATTGCGATTGAAGGGGGATTCACGTAATCAAATCGAGAAGTTATTATCGATGAATGTGACCTACCGCGACATGAACATGGGTGGTGCTTTGCGCCAGGTTCCATTGAATTCGATCGCAGATATTCGTTATGCCACTTCATTTAGTCAGATCAACCGGAAGAACCAGGAACGTGTCGTTACCTTGGGATCCGATGTGGTTCAAGGCTATAATGCGAATGAGATTGTAGGCGAATTAGAGTCTTTATTTGAGACGATGGAAATGCCGCAAGGTTATAAGATTCGTATGGGCGGTGAGCAGGAGCAGCAGAAGGAATCGGGTGAATTCTTGGGGATCGCTTTCTTGGCGGCCTTGGTATTGATTTACTTGATTTTGGCAACGCAATTTAATTCAGCGGTGAAACCATTCATCATTTTTGCAACGATCTTGTTATCATTGATTGGGGTATTCTTGGGCTTCATGGCCTTTGGGATGACCTTCTCGGTAATCATGTCTGGGGTGGGTATTATTGCCTTGGCTGGTATCGTTGTAAAGAACGGTATCTTGTTGATTGAGTTCATTGAAGAGTTACGTTTCAAGCGTGGCTACGATTTGAAAGAGGCGATTATTGAAGGGGGTGGCATTCGTTTGACTCCGGTCTTGTTGACAGCATCAGCTGCGGTATTGGGCTTGATCCCATTGGCAGTTGGTTTGAGCATCGACTTCGTAGCGATGTTTACCGAGTTGAATCCACATATTTTCTTTGGATCTGAGTCGGCCGACTTCTGGGGCATATTAGCTTGGACGATCATTTTCGGATTGACGTTCTCGACCGTATTGACCTTGGTCATCGTACCGTGTATGTATTACATTTCGGAGCGGATAAAGCAGAAGTTTTTTCCAAACCGCGTTTAGTTAATTTGGAGGTTCAAATTTTAAAAACCCTCGAACATTGTTCGGGGGTTTTTTGTGTTTAATGAATTCTGTTGAGTTCCCAAAACTTTATTAGGGAATAGATGATAAGTCCAAAGATAGGTACGCCTAAAATTAGTAGTATAACAATTGATTTTTGAAAGGTTGTAGTTAAACTATTTGAAATAATTTGTTGAATAGCTTTTAAAACTAATTTGATGTAAAGTATCAATGCGGCCGCGATTATTATTCTGAATAAAATGGCGGCAGTTGGGGATAAAAAAGACATGGCTAATGGTCTGTATAACATTTAAAAGTTGAAATGGTGACACATCCAATGGATTCGTAAAAACAAGAGGTGCTTGTTCCAAGTAATTTGCATTTATATGTTTCAATGAGAGAGCCTGCGCCTTTTCTTGTTTCAAGTTCATCATCGATGGATTGTTCTCGTGTAAATCCCCAACCGATGATATATCCATAATAATCTCTCCCAATGGGGGCATCATATTCGGATTTAAGATTTGAATTATGATTAAAATAAGGGTTGGAAATTCGTAATTCATCATAGAAGTTTGATAAAATCATGATAACGATTCGTTGCCGGTTAGTTAATTCTACTAAATTATTTTGGCCAATAATTTTTTCATTATACTTAAAAGTAAACTTTTTTGAAGATCCGTCAACTGAAATGTAAGCCCTCGTGCCCCAACTTTGTAAATAGGTTGAAATTGAATAGCGCGAAGGTGATTCCTTTTTGAAAACGATTTCGGTATTATCTAAATTCATATTTTCGCCGTTGACCATGGTTTTATTACCTTCCACTTTAAATGTAATTTCATTCGGTTTTGTATGTTTCATTTTTTGTACCTCGCAATTCCCAAAACATAACTAATTTTTGAAATGTCAGATTTGACCGAATCAAATGCGATTTCCTTGGCTATTATTTCATTGATTTCATCATTTCTTAAAACTAAATTTTTTGAAATACAACTCTGTAGCGTGGCAAACAATCCAATTATAATAATGGAGTGGATAATGTTTGTATAGATATTTAGGTATGTTTTCATAGTAATTAGATGGTTATGTTAAGATAATAGGTGAAATTTTAGTGCTCAAGTTAACATTCATGACTCCGAATTGTTATTCTATTTAAGACTATCAGGATTGTATTTTCAAAACGAAAGGTTAATTTACCTTTACAAAATCAACGACATGAAAAAACTGCTTCTATTAATTTTATTGCCACTTCTCGGGAGCGCGCAAGACCGAAACTATGGCAAACTTTGGGCGACACGCTCACAGGTCATCGCCCAAAACGGTATGGCAGCGACCTCTCATCCACTATCGACTCAAGCCGCTTTGGATGTACTTAAAGCAGGCGGAAACGCCATCGATGCAGCCATTGCAGCCAATGCCATGGAAGGTGTGGTGGAACCGCATGTGAATGGTATCGGGGGTGATTTGTTCGCCATTGTTTGGGATGCCAAAACCAAGAAATTATATGGCTTGAACGGCTCAGGTCGTTCCCCCAAATCATTAACACTCGCAGAGTTTAAAAAGCGTGGCTTGACGCATATTCCTTCCACAGGACCCCTACCCGTTTCTGTGCCTGGGGCCGTGGATGCTTGGTTTGAATTGCATAAGAAATTCGGTTCCATGCCTATGAGCAAGATTTTGAATGCTGCTGTTTCCTACGCCCGCAATGGCTTCCCAGTACACGGCGAATTCGCATCGGCATTAACGCGTGTGGAGGCCAATTATGGCAAGTTTCCCAATGTGGCACAACATTATTATCCAAGCGGAAAAGTGCCCGGAGAAGGGGACATCTTTAAAAATCCTAACCTAGCGAACACGTTGGAAAAGATAGGTAAGGAAGGCCGAGATGCCTTTTACAGGGGGGATATGGCTCGTACGATGGATGCCTTTATGAAGAAGAATGGGGGATTTTTGAGCTATGAGGATTTAGCCACGCATACATCTACCTGGATCGATCCCGTTTCTGTGAATTACCGAGGCTATGACGTTTGGGAATTACCTCCAAATGGACAAGGCATTGCCGCTTTACAGATGTTGAATATCTTGGAAGGCTACGACTTTTCTAAAATCAAGTTGGGCTCCGCGGAACACGTTCACCTATTTACCGAAGCGAAAAAATTGGTATTCGAAGACCGTGCCAAATATTATGCAGATCCAGAGTTCGCTAAAATTCCCGTGCAAAGTTTAATCTCCGAAGCGTATGCTGCGGAGCGCCGGAAATTAATCAATCCCAATCGGGCTTCGAAGCACTTTGATGCAGGTAATCCAGCATTGAAGGATGGGGATACGATTTATTTGACGATTGCCGACAAAGACGGTAACATGGTATCCTTGATTCAAAGTAATTACCGAGGATTTGGTTCGGGGATGATGCCGGACGGCTTGGGCTTTATGTTCCAGGATCGTGGGGAGTTATACAGCTTAACAGAAGGCGAGAACAATACCTATGCGCCGGGTAAGCGGCCGTTCCATACGATTATTCCAGCGTTTATGACGAAGGATGGCCAACCGGTGATGAGTTTTGGTGTGATGGGTGGAGCGTTCCAACCGATGGGTCATGTGCAAATCGTGATGAATGTGGTTGATTTTGGAATGAATGTGCAGGAAGCAGGGGATTATCCACGGATTAACCACGAAGGTTCTTCAGAGCCGACTGGCGAGAAGATGGAGCCTACGGGCGGTATGATTACGTTAGAGCACGGCTATCCTTATGAAGTGATTCGTGAATTATTACAAAAGGGTCACCAAGTAGGATATATGAACGGTATCTATGGGGGGTATCAATGCATTCGCTGGGACCCTGTTCGTAAAGTATATTTTGGTGCGACCGAGTCGCGGAAGGACGGTCAAGCAGCTGGTTACTAAACCCCACTTTACCTTTGGCAATCCTTCCCGGTTTGCCAAAGGTAGTGGTTGAAATTCAAAAATATGATTAATAAACTGATTTTCGAGCGCGTATTTACGGGCTATGAATGGCTCGAAAACCAGGCAATTTCATTCGAGGACGGACAGATCAAATCCATGCAGATGGAGACGGGTGGCGTGTCGGAGGGATTCTTGGTTCCCGGGTTTATTGATTTACAAGTTTATGGGGGTGGGGGAATTTTATTTTCGAATCATCAAACGGAGGAGGCCATTCAATCGACCTTTGAGGAACATTCAAGGAAAGGTACGATTGCCTTTCAAATTACCCTGAATTGTTCTCCGAAGCCCGCGATGTGGCAGGCGATTGATGCGTGTAAATCCTATCAAGGGAAAGGCTTGGTCGGGCTTCATTTAGAGGGGCCATTTTTTAATCCTGTCAGACGCGGGGCGCACCAAGAGGCCTTTGTTCAAAAGCCCACGAAGGAATTTGTGCAGGAAATCATTGATCGAACACAAGGTCTCCCGACCTACCTGACGATTGCCCCTGAGATGTTTGAAGCCGAGGTATTGGACTTGCTGAAAAGCAGTTCTATCCTGTGCTCGATGGGCCATTCGGATGCGACGTATGAAGTGGCCCAACAAGCTGGAATCTCTCGAATCACGCATTTATTTAATGCCATGTCACAATGGCAAAGTAGAGCGCTCGGTTTGGTGGGAGCTAGTTTCCGCTCGGACGCTTGGACGAGTATTATTGCGGATGGCTTGCATTGCGATTTTGAATCTTTGCGATTGGCGAAGCAATTGAAAGGCGACAAATTGTTTTTGATTACCGATGCAGTCACGCATGACGAGTCGGGCCCCTACATCTTCAAAAAAGTGGGTAATCGATTCACCAATGACGACGGCGTGCTTTCAGGCTCCGCATTGACCATGGACGAGGCGATTCGAAATTGTGTTCAAAAAGCGGGAATCTCGACCGAGGAGGCTGTTCGTATGGCCACACTATATCCTGCCGAAGTTGCGAATTTGACTAATTTGGGAAGTATTGAGGTAGGGAAACGTGCTTGTTTTGTTCACTTAAATGATGCTTTAGAGGTTCAGCAAGTTTGGTATGATGGGGAAGCTTTGATAAATTAGGGCATGATTCATTTTCCCTCGAAACAACCCCAGGTTCAAACGACGATTTTCACGAAAATGTCCCAACTCGCTTTGGATGAGGGGGCGTTTAATCTATCCCAAGGTTTTCCAGGATTCGATTGTTCGGATGAGTTACAAGATCTCCTGAAATTTTATTCCAAAGGGCATAATCAATATGCCCCCATGGCCGGTGTTCCTGTCTTACGCCAAAGTATCGCAACCAAAACCCGCGATTTTTATGGCATTGATATGGATGCTAATACCGAGGTAACTGTGGTATCGGGGGCCACTGAGGCGTTATTTGCGGCCATTCATTGCTGTGTTTCTCCAGGTGATGAGGTGATCATGTTCGATCCATCCTACGATGCCTATGATCCCATCGTTCGTTTGGCTGGAGGAGTTCCGGTTCATATTTCTTTAAAGGCCGAAGATAATTTTCGGATTAATTGGGAGGAATTAGCTGCCAACATCACCGATAAGACCCGCGCGATTATGGTCAATACGCCGCACAATCCGACGGGTTCGGTTTGGGCCATGGAAGATTTAGATGCCTTCGCGGAAGTAGTGAAAGGAACGAATATTCTCATTGTCTCGGATGAGGTCTATGAGCATATCGTTTTTGATGGCGCCCAACATGCCTCCGTATTATTACATCCTGAACTTCGTAAACGCAGTTTTGTCTGTGGGTCCTTTGGGAAGACCTATCACATTACCGGTTGGAAAATGGGGTACTGCCTCGCGCCGGAATATCTAACGAGTGAGTTCCGTAAACTGCATCAGTGGGTTACCTTTTCGAGTGCGACGCCCCTGCAACATGCCTTAGCGGATTATCTGAAAACGCCAGCGCATTATGTAGGGCTGTCGGATTTCTACCAACAAAAACGTGATTTATTTGCCTCTTTCTTCACCGATTCCCGTTGGAAGATTTTACCATCCAAAGGTAGTTTTTTCCAATGCCTCGATTATTCGGCGATTAGTGATGAGAAGGATGTGGATTTGGCGGTACGCCTGACCAAGGAATTAAAGGTGGCCTCTATTCCTGTTTCCGTCTTTTATGAAACACCACCGGCTGATCGAATTTTGCGCTTTTGTTTCGCGAAAAGTGATGATATGTTGCAAGAAGCTGCCCAAAGACTCGCGCGCTTATAGGTATTTCAACGCAATAGCTTCCCCAACTTGTGTTAGGTATTTCGCCGCATTATCCATGGCATCCGTCGGACTCTCCGCGATATCTGTGATGCTGTAAACCTCTCTCGGATCCAGAAATAAAGGAATGCGTTCCGGATCCTCAAACAAGCCACAGACTAAAATCGATTGCTTTAATTGCTTGTCGGCCCGGTCGACAATGTTCGAAACCAATTTCCCCGACCAGCTTTGTTGGTCAATTTTACCTTCCCCCGTAATCACAAAATCCGCCTTGCGAATCGCGCGGTTGATGTGTAATTTATTCAACAACCATTCAGCTCCTGGTTCCATCCGTGCGCCTAAAAAATACATCGCACCGGCACCTAATCCGCCGGCTGCTCCGGCGCCAGGAGTGTCCGCCGATAACCACTTACTGATATTAATTAGACCTTTGTCTAATTGTTTAATTGTAGTGGTATTTGCACCTTTTTGTTTTGCATATACATGGGCTGCTCCGTCCGGGCCATGGAGCGGATTATTCACATCGCTTAATACGATAAACTGAATGGCAGGGTATGGATTTGAGCCTTTGATTTCGGTGATTTCGCTGAGATTTTCACCAATAGCCGTCAATTGTGCTCCTTTTTGATCGATAAACTGATATCCCAATGCCGCCGCCATTCCGATTCCCGCGTCATTCGTCGCGGAACCTCCGATGGTTAGCACAATAGTTGTTGCGCCCGCATCTGCCGCATGGCGAATTAATTCCCCGGTTCCATAGGTGCTTGTTTTCAAGGGATTTTGTTCCTTTTTGGCAAGTAATCCCAATCCAGATGCGCGCGCCATTTCGATGTAGGCGGTTTTTTGGTCGGCCAACCATAAATATTCCGCCTGAATGGGTCGAAACAAGGGGTCGTTCACTTGAACGGAAATCCATTGACCGCCATGAATGTGTTGGACAACTTCCAATGTCCCCTCTCCGCCATCCGCTAATGGAATGCATTGGATGCTTGATTTTTTCCGCCTTGCCAAAATTCCTTGTGCAATGGCGTCCGCTGCGGCTTGCGCGCTTAAGCTTCCTTTAAATTTATCGGGACAGATTAATATGTTCACAACTTGAATTTAATGGTTCAATTTACTGACAATTCTTTACTTTTGTGCAGCTAAAACAAACCCATGAAATACCTCGCATTTCTTATCGGACTTTTCTTCCTCGCGTCTTGTACGCATCAACCCGATTTACAGGGATTTGATGCGGAGGCGTTTAAAAAAGACCGCGGGGCATGTGCTGGTAAACGAGGCCAGCAACTCGCTTGGTTAAAAGCGCATAAAATGACCTTCCGTGGCGTTACTTCGAACAACATGGAGGATATTTTGGGGAAACCCGATATCCAACAATTAGCGGATCGTAACCAAGAATATTACATCTATTTTCTAGAACCGGGACCGCATTGCAACCAAAAGGCCTCGCAAGCTAAGTCGATTGCCTTCCGTTTTAGTGCTATGGGCATTGCAACGGAAGTTACCTTCCAACAAGGGATTCCGCTCTAATTTAACGTCTTCTTTTTCCGCGAGGAATTACTTTGGAACTACGTGCTCCGCGTGGCATATCGCGCTTACGGGAACGGTTATTCGCATAAGCCCCCGCACCTCGCATGCCGACCATCTCCAAATCGATTGTTCGTTTCGCTAAGTTGGTATCCCGAACTTTGACCTTGACCGTATCCCCAAAAGTGAATACGCGGCCGTTTGATTTACCCACAATTCGATAATTTTCTTTATCCAAATCATAGAAATCGTCGTTCAAATCCACCATGCGAACTAAGCCCTCACACGAGGTATCCCCGATTTCCACGAATAAACCAAACTCGGTTACTCCGGTGATGATTCCGTCGAAGATTTGTGGCTCATGCAAACTCATGTATTCCACTTGCTTGTATTTGATAGATGCGCGTTCCGCATCGGCCGCTAATTTTTCACGGTCCGAAGAGTGCTTACATTGAATCTCTAAGGGTGCGCGCTCCGGAGAAGCTCCACCATCCAAATAATGTTGCAATAAACGGTGTGTCATCACGTCGGGGTAGCGACGAATCGGACTCGTAAAGTGCGAATAAAACGGAAATGCCAAACCAAAGTGGCCAATGGCATCCGTACTGTAACGTGCCTTGGACATTGTACGAACGGCCAAACTTTGTAGCACATGTTCTTCGCCTTTGCCCTCTATCGATTCCATCAAGGCATTAAATGACTTGCTCACCTGCTTAGGTTCCGTGGTTACTTGGTACCCAAATTTCTTTGCAAAAGTTGAGAACACACGCAATTTTTCCGGATCCGGTGCTTCGTGCACCCGGTAAACCATCGTGTTGCGAGGGTCTGTTTTCTTTAGGTCGTATACGTAGGTGGCCACACGCTTGTTGGCCAATAACATAAACTCCTCAATCAACTTATGGGCATCCTTTCTAACCCGTGGATGCACGGCAATCGGCTTGCCGTCGGCATCTAATTCAAAACGGACTTCTGCCGTTTCAAAATTCACCGAACCATTCGCAAAACGCGCATCGCGCAATTTATGCGCCAATTGATTTAATGCTTTAACGATGGGTTCATACGGATCGGTCACTTCGCCCGTATGTTCGATTAATTCTTGTGCTTGCTCATAGGCAAAACGGCGGTCGGAGTGAATAACCGTACGCCCAAACCATTCCTTCACAATCACCCCACTCGCGTTAAATTCAAAGACGGCGGAGAAGGTTAATTTATCTTCATTGGGACGCAAGGAACAAAGTCCATTGGATAATTTTTCGGGCAGCATCGGTACGACGCGGTCCACTAAATAAACGGAGGTTGCTCGTTTGTAGGCTTCTTGGTCCAGTAAACTTCCCGGTTTGACGTAATGGGATACGTCGGCGATATGCACCCCAATCTCCACATTTCCATTCTTCAACACCTCGTAACTTAAGGCATCGTCGAAGTCTTTGGCATCGATGGGGTCAATCGTAAAGCTTAAAACCTTGCGCATGTCGCGGCGTTTCTTGATTTCTTCCTTGGGAATAGTCGTGTTGATTGATTCCGCCATGGCTTCCACCTCGGCAGGGAATTCATAAGGCAAGCCAAATTCCGCCAGAATCGAGTGCATTTCAGTTTCGTTCTCGCCTGCTTTTCCTAAAACTTTGATGACACGACCTTCCGCTTTTTTCCCGGGACTTCCCCAGCGGGTTACTTCGACAATCACTTTATCGAGGTGATTGGCGCCCATCACCTCGGTGCGCGGAACGTAAATATCTTCGTAAATCTTCTTCGAATCGGGGATGAGGAAGGCATAGTGTGGGGTCACTTGAATGACACCAACGACCTCACTGGATCCGCGTTCGAGGATTTCGATCACCTCACCTTCGGGGCGGTCGTTCTTCTTCTTTTCGGAGGGTTTACGCGCTTGAACGCGGACACGGTCCCCGTCTTTGGCATTCATCAGGTCGGCCGATGCCACCCAAATATCTTTTCCTTCTCCCTCGACAATCACAAAAGCAAAGCGAGAGTTGACGTGGTCTACACGGCCTTCTACGACGAAGGACTCATTATCGTAACGGTAATTTCCGTCGGCATGCCGAATTAATCGACCTTCTTTGGCGAGATTCGTTAGGGCATCGCCGTATATTTCTTTCGTTTTTCGATCACGGATCGCAAACGCTTTGTGTATCTGATTGAGGGAGTAGGAGCGGTAGTCGTTTAGCTCGAAAAAGTCTAATAACTCGATCTGTATACCTTTTAAAAATCGTTCTTCTTTGGGGTTCATACCCTTGTATTTATAATATTAGTCTGCAAGGTACATAACCTTCACAGCGTTTCAAATCTTAAAACCTTATTTGTATCTTTGCTGGATGAATCGCTCCCGCATCGCGCTATTGTTATTGGTACTCCTTGTCCTTTCAGGAGTCTATTACGGATACCAATCTTCCCAAACAGGTACTACATCAACGACATCGGCACCCAATATAGTTCCAACACCGGAATTTGCTGCGGATTCTGCCTATGCGCATATTGCTAAGCAAGTCGCATTTGGTCCTCGAGTACCTAATTCATCTGCCCAAAAACAATGTGCCGACTGGATTGTCGGCAAGATGAAATCCTATGGCTTGCAAGTTTCGACGCAGCCCTTTGAAGCGAATCGTTACGATGGGAAGAAATTGAATGGAACCAATATCATCGCATCTTTTAATCCTGCGGCTACTAAACGTATTTTAATTGCGGCGCACTGGGATTCTCGTTCGATTGCGGATAAAGATTCGGTACGTAAGAATGAACCGATAGATGCCGCCAATGATGGGGCATCGGGTGTTGGTGTAATGATCGAATTAGCGCGCGTTCTGTCGCAAACGAAAGATAAACCTGCCGTTGGGGTGGATTTTGTGTTCTTTGACTTGGAAGATCATGGAGAGCCGCATGACATGGCTGCCGGAAATCCTTTGAGTTGGGCCCTTGGTTCACAGTATTGGGCGGCGCATTTAATGCCAGAAAATTACCGACCGTATTATGGAATTTTATTGGACATGGTGGGTGCCAAAGGCGCGGTGTTCCCACATGAGGGCTCCTCGATGCAATATGCACCCGGCTTAGTTCGCTCGATTTGGGCTACGGCGGCTGATTTGGGTTATGGATCCCAATTTGTGGACATGGAAGCATTTGGTATTTCGGATGACCATACGGCGGTGAATGAGATCGCTAAAATTCAAATGATTGATATTATAGACATACGTCCGGTGAATGGCGGATTTGATTTCGGATCTTACCACCATACGCATCAAGATAATTTATCGATCATCGATAAATCCACGTTGAAAGTCGTGGGCCAAACCCTTTTACAAGTTTTATACCGAGAATAATGGAAGAATTATTGCAAGTACATTTGAATGATACGCACGTTGCATTGGGCGCCAAAATGGTTCCTTTTGCTGGTTATAACATGCCCGTGTTGTATACGAATTTGATTGAGGAGCACAATTGCGTGCGTAATTCGGTGGGGGTTTTTGATGTGAGTCACATGGGTGAATTCTTCTTGAATGGGGACAAGGCCTTGGATTTAATTCAATACGTGACATCGAATGATGCGTCGAAATTGGTGGATGGCAAGGTGCAATATTCTTGTTTGCCCAATGCCGAGGGTGGTATTGTGGATGATTTATTGGTTTACAAGATTCGCGATAATGAATATTTATTGGTCGTGAACGCGTCCAACATCGAAAAGGATTGGAATTGGATTTCCTCGCACAATACCTTTGGGGTTGAGATGACCAATGCGAGTTCGCAATATTCCTTATTCGCCGTTCAAGGTCCTAAGGCGACGGGTGTTTTACAGCGATTGACTTCGGTGGATTTATCGGCCATGCCTTATTATACCTTCAAAATTGGCTCGATGGCTGGATTTGAGGATATCATTATTTCGAATACGGGATATACGGGTGCCGGTGGATTTGAGATTTACGTAAAGAATGAAAATGCCTTGGCGATGTGGAATGCGATTTTCGCGGCCGGTGAACCGGAGGGTATTCAACCCATCGGTTTGGGTGCGCGCGATACGCTTCGTACGGAGAAGGGTTATTGCTTGTATGGACACGATATCGATGACACAACTTCGCCGATAGAAGCGGGGTTGGGTTGGATTACGTCCTTCAACAAAGATTTTATCATGAAGGATCACCATGCGGCGATTAAAGCGGCGGGACCTTCGAAGAAATTAGTAGGTTTTGAGATGATTGATCGCGGGATTCCTCGCCAACATTACCCGATTTTGAATGCGGCGGGCGAGGTGATTGGTGAAGTTACATCGGGAACCCAATCGCCCACCTTGTCCAAAGGAATTGGGATGGGTTATGTGTCCACGAAACATGTGGGATCGGAGATATTTATCTCGATTCGGGAGAAGGCTTTGAAGGCTGAAATTGTAAAAATGCCCTTTGTATAAATGCAAAAGATCGATGTTTGTTTATCGCCGGATTTAATTCACCTCTATGAGTTGGCGGGCAAGGCTGTTGTCGTTGTGGATGTTTTTCGGGCTACGTCTTGTATGGTGACGGCTTTTGCGCATGGTGCCGTCGAGATTATTCCTGTGGAGGATGTTGACCTATGTGCTTCGCATCGTGATCAGGGTTATTTGATTTCAGCAGAGCGAAACGGAATTACACCGAAGGGTTTTGATTTTGACAATTCGCCTTTTTCCTATCAAGTTGAACGCGTCAAAGGAGCCAAAATATGTGTAACTACGACAAATGGGACGGTCGCGCTTCGTCGGTCGGTCAGTGCAGATCGTGTTTATGTAGGCGCATTTTTGAATATTTCCTCAGTCGTTGGGGCCTTGAAAGCCTGGTCAGGAGATGCCTTGGTGGTTTGTGCGGGATGGAAAGGAAAACCAAATTTGGAAGACACCTTGTTTGCAGGGGCATTGATCGATGAATTGGTTGGCCAATATACCGTGGCCGATGATGCAGCATTGATGGCATGGAAACAATACCACGTGGCATCAAGTGATTTAATTACGGCTGTGAAAAAATCGTCCCATGTGAATCGTCTATTGGGATTGGGAATTGAAAAAGATATTGCTTTTTGTTTGGAGCGGGATCGCTATGATGTGTTGCCACACCTACAAGGGGATAAATTAGTGTTATGAAGTTATACAGTACCAAACACGAAAGTGCCGATGTAGATTTGCAGGAGGCGATTTTCAGGGGTTTACCTCCGGATAACGGATTGTATATGCCCTACGAAATTCCGGCAATGCCTGCGTCCTTTTTTGAGTCCATCCATACGCTTTCCCTTCCTGAAATCGCTAAAGCCGTTTGTCAAAACCTTTTGGGCGATGATTTGTCGGATGCGGAAATCGAGGGGATCATTGATTCATCGATGACTTTTGAGGCGCCTGTGGTGCCCTTGGAGGAAAATGTGGGTGTGTTGGAATTGTTCCATGGCCCATCCATGGCGTTTAAGGATTTTGGCGCGCGCTTTATGGCGGCGATCATGTCGCATTATTTATTGAAGGCCAAACGGGAGATTCGTATTCTGGTGGCGACTTCGGGAGATACGGGTGGTGCGGTGGCTCAGGGTTTTTACAATACGCCGGGTATTTCGGTGACGATTTTGTATCCAAGGGGTAAGGTATCTGATATTCAAGAGAAGCAGTTGACGACGCTCGGAGGCAATGTGACGGCTTTGGAAATTGATGGGACATTCGATGATTGCCAACGATTGGTGAAGGAGGCATTTTTGGATGCCGATTTGCGTTCAGCGTTTAATTTGGCTTCGGCCAATTCGATTAATATCGCGCGGTTGATTCCGCAGTCCTTTTATTATTTTGCGGCTTATGCAGCCTTGCGTAAGCAAGGAATTCAGAAGCCCGTGGTATTTAGTGTTCCTTCGGGTAACTTCGGGAATTTAAGTGCGGGCTTGATGGCTTACCAAATGGGGTTACCTATTCAGGCTTTTGTAGCGGCATGTAATGCCAATCATCCCGTGCCGGATTATTTAGCTTCGGGAAATTATGAGCCTAAGCCATCCGTGGAAACAATTTCGAATGCGATGGACGTAGGTGCTCCGTCCAACTTCATTCGCATGCAGATTTTAGCTGGAACGGATATCGAGAAGGTACGTGCTTTGGTGAAGGGGTATTTCACTTCGGATGAGACGACTAAAGACATCATGTTGGAGGTTTATCAGCGTACGGGCTATGTGATGTGTCCGCATACGGCAGTGGCGTATGATGGTTTGAAACAATATGATGCAGAAAATGCTGGAGATTTCTATGGCGTGATGTTGTCGACGGCGCATTATGCGAAATTCTTGCCGACGGTCGAAGCGACATTAGGAACGCAAGTTGAGGTTCCTATTCGTCTAGCCGAGCTTCTCGATAAAGAAAAAAAATCCATCCCCATGGGAACGGATTTCGAAGGATTCAAAAAGTATTTATTGGGATAAAAAAAGGCCATCTTTCGGATGGCCTTTTTTATTATAAAAGTGCTTTGAATTTATCTTGATCTAAGTAAGCTTGAATCAATACCAAAATTACACAGAAGATTCCTACGCCCATGATGGATCCGGCGATGTAGATATCAAATAACAAGATATTTACGGCAATAGGTCCTAAAATTAGAAGTGCTTTCGCGCGATGTGCTGGGAATAAGATCAGGGCACCTCCAATGATTTCTAAAACTTTAACGACGGCAAGGTAGCCCGTTCCGCCAAATAGTTTCATGAATTCAGGGGCTCTTCCTGGCATAGGTTGGTCTGCCCCAACCCCTAAGAAAAAGGTTATTCCTCCGGCAAGGAAAAGTAATCCTAATAATACAGCTGGTACGTGTTTTAATAGTTTCATTTGTTTGAGTTTTTTGATTAATGAGATGGCAAGTAACTAGTATCTTTTTAAAAATCCAATTTATTTTAGGCTACCTAAGTAAGCCAACTTCGACGTTTTGTCGGCCTGAATTGTATATAACCAAAGGTTTTTATGGTTTAGGTCGGCTAACTGCATTGAGTTTACTTCGAGTATTTTGGGCCTATTGGACTTATCGGCATGGAAAGGTAAAATCAATTGACTAGCTGGATTCTCGGCAGATTGAATGATTATCCAGCGTAAATCCTCGCTGTTTACTTTGTTCGGAATGTTCTTTATTCGGACACTAAACGCACCATCATTTTTCTTCTCCATTTCCAAATCAATTTCCTTGATTATGGAAGGATTAGGTAGCATCATTTTGAGTAACTCATCGGAATTCACTTGGTAATAGGACGCGAATATAAATGAATGGATTTGCGCCGATGGCATCGGATAACTAGTAGAAGCCGCCTGGAAATAAGCATTACTTACATCGGCCCGCAGTCTACTGTGTAGTTTTTTTGGATTGAAAAAGGCAGATGATCCTCCAAAATAGAGTAGGCAAATTGAGATGCATATCCATTTACTAGGTGTTTTCTCAAGGTTGGGTATAATGAGTAGAAAAGTTGCCACGAGGGCTAAGTTCGCATACGAATGAAAGCGCTCGGAAAGGATGAGTGTGCTGATGGAGTCACCTTGGCTGCGCCCGAGAACAATCATAGCTCCCGTTAAAATAAGTTGGAGCCAAATGATAAGCGGGAATTCCCACTTCGAAGGATAAGTAATTTTTCTTCGAATTGCCCAAATGCTCAGCAAGACCAATAATCCCCCTAAACTAGCATTCAACCCAATTTTATAGGTGTCTGAGATGGGCCATGCAGCATTTCCCAGAAAGGTGAGAAGGGCAATGGGTGCTTGAGCTAGGATATCTAGTATAGGCGTTTTGTTCGACGGCGTGGGCTGTTGGCCGACTAAATAAGTAAGTCCTCCAATGGCCACAATTCCCATCCCAATGACATATTTTTTTAATGGGTGTTTGGTGTTCCACATGTACAGGGCCACAAAAGGTAGCATCGCCCAGCCTTCTGTGGAGATTAGTGGATAGATGGCAAGGAGAATCAACAATGTAAGGGAATACCTTTTTTGAGTTACTAAATAAGCGATCGAAACCAAGCATCCGATGGAGCCAGTATGTTGGACCACACCGATTAAGTTATAGTTGTCTGTATTTGCATTTGGGGCAAAGAGCAGGCAAGTGATGGGAATGAGGTAAGCAGTAGAAAAACGTTGGCTTTTTAGGTAACGGTAAAGTGTAAATGTGATTCCAAGGAGCATTAAATTGGCAGCGATAATAATCCATTTTACTTGCAGGCTACCCAAGATTACATAACTCAGCAGGACGAATAATTTGCCAAAAACGAGGAGATGTATCTGATTATGAGGTTTGAATAAAAATGCAACGAAATCGGGCAATGTATCTTTTTTGAGATGTTCAATTAATTCAAAAAATAGGAAATCATCTCCCCAGGTTGGGAAGTTGACGATTGTTGACGATACTAGATAGAAATGAAGGACAACGGGAATTGCAGCAAGACAAAGAAATAAGTGGTTTCTTGTCAATTTCATGCTAGTTTTCTCTTTTTAAATAGTCATTCCGCGATAGGTATTTTTCGATAATGACATAGAGTAAAATGAAGAGGTATCGACTGCCCATTTCTTTGATCTTCAAATTGGATTCCCCAGCTTTTCGATTCCGCCAGGAGTTCGGCAAGATTCCATAGCTATAACCGCGGATAATTGCTTTTAAGGGCAATTCAATTGTCAGGTTAAAGTGGGCCGATAGAAATGGTTTCAGACCCAATATGGTCGACTTTTTGTACATCTTAAACGCGTTGGTGGAATCATTGTAAGGAATCCCGAGCAACAAACGAATTAAGGTATTCGCGAAGCGATTAATGAGGTATTTGTGTTTTGGATAATCATAGGTAGCTCCTCCCTTGATGAAACGCGATCCAAATACACAATCTAAATTTTCGTTCACCATCTTACGGTAAAATGCAACTAAGTCGGCCGGGTCATCTGACAAGTCGGACATCATAATCGCCACACAATCCCCTTGAAAACGTTCCAATCCGTAGCGAATGGCATAGCCAAATCCATTGGGACCGTGATTCGTATGGACGACCAAGGTGGGAATGGTCTCTTGAATCTTGGTCAAAAGTCCTAGGGTATTATCCTTGGAATTGTCATTTACGACTAAAATTTCATGGTCGATTTTTTCTTCCTGCAATTTGGCATAAAGGGTTCTTAAGGTTTCCTCAATAGAACCTTCTTCATTGTAGGCAGGTAAAACGACGCTTAACTTCATTAGGCTAAAATGGCTTTTAAGGAGGCTTCATCTGCGATGAACCAATCATGAACTTCTTGTAGTAGCGTGGGAACACTGATCTCAGGTTTCCATCCACTGAATGCCGTTATCTTGCTATTGTCTGTGATGTAAATAGGCAAATCCCCCGGGCGATTCTCCAAGGAGGAGCCCATTTCGATTGTATTTCCCGTGATTTGGGTACACAAATCTGTTAATTCAGCTAATGATACGGTATTTTGTAAGCCGCCTCCTACATTAAAAATTTGGCCCTTCTGCAATCCTAAATTGGCAATCTGCCATTGAACCAAACGGAATAAATCACGTACATGTAAAACATCACGGGCTTGTTGGCCCAAGCCCCCATAGCCAATATAGCCCAATCGACCTTTCCAGAAATGCTTTGCCATCCAGAGAACGATCACTCCTTGATCGATTTTTCCCATTTGGTAGGGGCCACTTAATACGCCACAACGGTTGATGACGGCAGGTAAGCCAAAATTATGGGCAAATTCTTGGATAAAGTATTCAGAGGCTAATTTAGTAGCTCCGTATAGAGATCTTAATCCTTCTAATGGGTAGTTTTCGGCAACTCCTTGTTCCGATAAACCAGGCAAGGCTTGCTCATTAGATAGGTTGAACCGCTTGGGGGAGGCAACTAATTTCGCCTCGGCTAAAGTGTCGTAAGGATAGACGCGCGATGTGGATAAGAAGATAATCGCAGCCTGATGTTTTTTGGCAAAATAGAGTGTATTGATCGTTCCGTTCAAATTGGTATCGATTAGATTTTCCAATTCTCCCGGTACTTTGCCTGCTAAAACCGAGGGCTCGGCAGCGGCATCGATTACGATATCGACTGCTGGGATTCGATCAAAGTCTGTTTTAACGCGTACATCGCCATGAACAAATTGTCCACCGGCGGCCAATACTTTTTGAAGGTTTACTTCCGAGCCCCGACGGGATAAATTGTCCAGGCAATATACCTCGGAGTCCGTGTAGTATTGCTTGAACAATACGGCCAAATTGGATCCAACAAACCCACAACCTCCGGTAATTAATATTTTCATGCTTCCATGTAACGGTTATAGATGTCCACAAAGACGTCTTCCAATGATTTTGTGATGTCCCAATTTGGGTAATGCGCCTTCATCTTACGCAAATCACTGTAATAACAGATGTGGTCGCCAATACGGTTTTGGTCCACATATTTATATTTCATCGGTTTGCCTGAAATTTTTGCAATTAAATCAAACGCTTCTAAGATGGAAACCGAGTTGTCTTTTCCGCCGCCAATGTTGTAAACTTCCGCAACGCGTGGAGCTTTGATGAATTCTTCGATAAACCGCGCTACGTCGTAAGAGTGAATGTTATCCCGAACTTGTTTTCCTTTGTAACCAAATACGGAATATTCGCGCTCTTCGATATTACATTTGATCAAATAACTCAAGAAGCCATGAAGTTCCACCCCTGCATGGTTAGGGCCTGTTAGGCAACCACCACGTAAACAAGCGGTGGGCATGTTAAAATAACGGCCATATTCTTGGACAGAAATATCCGCGGAAACTTTGGATGCACCGAATAGCGAGTGTTTTGACTGGTCAATGCTGAATGTTTCGGCAATCCCATGTTCGTATGCGCTATCATCATAATCATAGCGAGTTTCTAACTCCTTCATTTTGATGTAATTAGGAGCGTCGCCGTATACTTTATTCGTTGATAAATGGACAAAGGGAACCTCTGTTGAATAACGGCGAAGGGACTCCAAAAGGTTGAAAGTCCCCACTGCGTTTGTATCAAAATCTTCAAATGGAATCGATGCAGCACGGTCATGGCTCGGTTGAGCGGCTGTGTGCACAATGGCATCGGGCTGAATTTGAGGAATAATATCTAAGATGGCTTGGCGATCACGAATATCGATGTTTGTATACAACTTATATTGACTGCCATATTTAGCCAAACGGTCTTTATTAGAAGAATTATCTCCTTGCAGTCCAAAGAATATCGCGCGCTGATTGTTGTCAATTCCGTGAACTTCCCATCCTTTTTCCAAGAAATATTCACTTACCTCAGAGCCAATTAGCCCCATCGAACCTGTTACGATTAATTTTTTAGACATCTCATAAATTTTAAAGCACAAAGTTAGCGAAAATTTAATCTTAGTCAGAATTTAAGCTAAATCTAAGCGAGCTTCTGTGCTATTTTTAGCAAACGGACTCACTGCTACAATGAATATTGTAATCCCAATTCAACAAGTTTGACATCAAATTTCCCGTAGGGTAGTTGATTCGAATAAACGATTAAGGAATAGTTATCGTCGATGTGATTGTACTGATTTCCGGAAAGTGGGAATTCAAAGTATTGGGTGGGCGAAGAAATTCGAATGAGGAAGTAATGCCCAAGTCCTTTTTTGGGAATGGAAATGTTTATGAGTTCGTTGATTTGCCCGCTGGGTTTATTTTCAATCTGACCTTTGGGGGTCACATTGGTTTCAACAAAAGTTAATGGGTTGGTTTTCGTATCTGGCAGTTGGATGGTTTTGCGTCCATATCCAATGAACTCGTTGAAGATAAAAAGGTGTTCGGGCACGGATCCATTAATTCCATTGGGGATCAAGAATAAGGGCTTTTCGTTGAAATCATATTTCCGGAACAATTTTTCCGATTGCTTTCGAATCAACTCCGTTGGGAAAAAATTCGCCGAATGATTTCGAGTTATATTTTCGGTTCGAACGATTTTGTCTAGGTAAATATCGGGTAGAATTTCAACGAGTGCGAAAAGAAGTATCGCGTAATTTAGGATGGATATCCAGGCCAATGCTTTTGATAATTTCACATTGGTGTATAGATCAGTTAGGTAGATTAGTGCAAATGGAACAAAAGTACAGGAATAAGCCAGGTATCGAATTTCAGATACTTGTCGGAGAAATATAGACGCCACAAAACATCCCAATGAATAAAGTATTAATCCGATTAAAAAGTCTTCCCGGGAACTATTTGTTTGATTCTTGATTTTCTTTAAATAGTCGAATCCAACCAAACAAAGTATACCAACAAGCGCCGTGGAGAGTAAGATTTGGTAAAAAGTGAAATGGAAATTAAAGGGAGGACAAAGTGCCAAGAAAGCCTCTTTGAGTTTCTCAAAGCTGATATTTTCGAGCATTGAACTCGCATAGATCGGATTCTCATTAGTGTATTTACTTGCAAACCATTTGATTCCTAACGTGATTAAAATGGGCATGATGATGACTCGATACTTCGTCTTTTTTATGATTCCATAGGCAATTCCAATGGGCAAAAGGACCATCGCTTGGGAACTCGAAAAAATAGCGGCGATGTAGAAGATGTTTGAGCGCGTGTACTGCTTGTTTAGCAAGGCGTGCCAACATAAAAAAACAAAAAGGTTAACGAGGATATTTTGAATCGATAATGCCCAATAGAATAAATCATAAAATATGGGAATGAGCATTCCAAAGCTCAGTATAAGCTTTTGAGAAGGGCTAAGTTTAATTGTTTTTAGGATGAAAAAATAGGTTGCAATAAATCCAATGATGGATAAATAGCTAATCCATTTTAAATTAATGCTTCCTAAAAGTAAATAGTTCAATCCGAAAAGAAGTTTGACTACGAATAAAATATGATCGTTGTGAGGCGTGAATAGTTCGACGAGAACATGTTTGAATGAAGGGAAGTTTCCGGCGTGATAGATATAAGCCACGGGCACGATGTCATCGTTCCAAATATCGTATGTTGCAAATAAATAGCCGCATATTGCCAAAACGATGATGGGTATGTATGTTAAGAAACTACTAGCCTTCATGATTTATCCTTTATCAAATTTACATGCTTACATCTAGAATGCGAAGTTGCAATTTCCGATCCCCTCGAAACTCGTTAATATCTAGGTGGTATACGATTTTAATGGGCAACTGCTTTTCATAGGCTTCTGCTAAGCCCTCATAAAAGTCGCCACGTATTCCAAAACCAACAGCTTCCCATGTGCGCCCCATGGCTTGATCAGCGATGACAATTTTTAGATGCTCTTCCTTCATGATCAAGGGGGCTTGACACAGGTAGACATTGGCGCTTAAAAAATTGGGTAACATATTTCCCGGGCCATAGGGGGCTAAACGAGCCAATAAATTATCGTGAAAGGGGAGACTCAACGCTTGCAGCGGAATTTCCATATCGATCCGAAGTTCCGCTTTTTGAGGCCCCTCGGCTGTCCCTGCTTTAACAAGTGCTTCAAATCGGTCAATGAATGCCGGTAAATTTTCTGGGCTCAGGTGCAAGCCTGCCGCATGCGTATGTCCTCCAAATTGGGTAAGCAGATCGGCGCATTGTTCCAAAGCCCGATGCACATCGAAGCCCTTCACCGAGCGAGCGGAGCCGACAACTTGTCCATGGGATTCTGTTAAAATGATCGTAGGTCTGTAGTAATGTTCTTGAATTTTACTTGCTACGATACCGACTACCCCTTTGTGCCATCCTGCTTGAAATAGAACCGTACTGCTCGCCTGTTGGAGGAAAGTATTCTCCTCAAACATCTTTAAGGCTTGTTGGACAATTTCTTTTTCCACCACCCTGCGGTCAAGATTTTGTTGGATTACGTCCTCCGCCATCATGCCCGCTTCGGTGTTATCGGAGGCGAGGAGCAATTTCACTGCGCCATGGGCATGGTCCATCCGACCGGCCGCATTGATGATGGGCGAGATAGAGAAAACGATATCAGAGATTTGAATGGGCGCTTTTTTATTCGCCTTCTGTAGCAAATAGCCCAAACCTGGGCAGGGGTTTGAACCTAATTTTTGAAGTCCAAAATAGGCCAATACTCGATTCTCATCCATGATGGGAACCATATCAGCTGCGATGGAGGCAGCCAATAAATCAATTCGATCCATCAGGGGTTCCATTTCAAGGTCATTAGCTTGAATGAAGGCTTGAAGGAGCTTGAATCCAACACCGCATCCGGTGAGCTCTTTAAATGGGTATTCGCAATCTTTTCGTTTGGGATCTAACACCGCATAAGCTTCTGGCAGCGTTGTTTCCGGAAGGTGGTGATCGCAAACGATGAAATCAATCCCATGATCTTTACACCACTGGACACGTTCGTGCGCCTTGATGCCGCAGTCTAAGGAAATTATAAGCGTATATCCATTATCGGCCGCAAATTGGACTCCCGCTTGCGATACGCCATAACCTTCCGCATAACGGTCGGGAATGTAATAATCACAATCAGCCCCCAATTCCTGCGTCAAATAGCTATAAACCAATGCAACGGAGGTAGTGCCATCGACATCATAATCACCATAAATCAATATTTTCTCCCCAAATTCAAGTGCTTGATTGAGGCGGTCCACAGCCTTATCCATGTCCTTCATGAGAAAGGGATCATAAAGTTGTTCCCAAGTGGGGACCATGAATTTTTTTGCTTCAGCTAAACTGTTTAAGTTTCTGGAAACGAGTAAACGCAAAAAATAGGGATTGATGTTGGCTTGAAATTCCTCCCCCAATGCTTGTACGGTTTGCAAATTGGGTTCAGGGACAAAAATCCAGTTTTTCTTGGCGATTAGCATGCGGTTTTTCTTGGCAATTTGCATTTCCTTTCGTGGACTTGCAAGTGGGTTTTTGAGATTATCAGGAAACTTTTAGGTAATAATGGGTACTTGCAGTGTCACTCGCGTCAATGCTGAATCCCTTCACGCTTTACCACCTTATAAAAGGTCAATAGGACAACGTAAACATCGAAAATCAGTGATTTTTTATCAAGGTATTCATAATCTAGTTGCACCTTTTTCGCTAATTCGATTTCATCCCGACCATTTACTTGGGCCCAACCGGTTAAGCCAGGTTTGATTAAATGTATCCCTTTCTCGGTCCGTGCATCAATCAAATCTTGTTGATTGGATAAGGCAGGTCTGGGTCCTACGACCGACATATTTCCAATTAAAATACACCACAATTGGGGTAATTCATCCAAACTGCTTTTTCGCAAAAATGAACCGATGGATGTTAAATAGGCATCTGGATTTCCCAACAAATGGGTAGGCAAAACCGGCGTATCAACCCGCATTGTCCGGAATTTCGGCATGTTAAACAAACGATTATTTTTCCCTACGCGTTTCGACCAGTAGAGGATAGGGCCCTTGGAGGTCAGGCCAACCGCCACCGCCACCACTAGCATGGGAATGGCGAAAATCAAAGCAGCAAGGATGACGACTACAAGGTCAAAAAATCTTTTCATGAAAGAAGCGCCTGATTTAAATCTTCCCACAAATCCTCGACATGCTCCAGGCCGATGGATAATCTCAATAAGTTTCCGGGCGTTGTACTTCCTGGTCCCTCAATCGAGCGGCGATGTTCCACTAAACTTTCTACCCCGCCTAAACTAGTGGCTTGTTGGAATAAGCGTAGCTGATTTGCTACCGCGCGCGCTTGTGACTCATCTCCTTTGATTTGAATAGAGATCATTCCACTTTGGCCTTGCGGCATTTGTTTGATAGCTAATCTATAGTGTGGATTAGATGGAAGTCCTGGGTAATGTACTTTTTCGATGACAGGATGATTTTCTAAGCGCGTCGCAATTTCCAAAGCATTTTTGCTATGCTCTCGCATTCGAAGCGCTAATGTTTTCAAACCACGGGCCAATAAATAGCAATCCATGGGATTTTGTGTAGCCCCCATCAAGATTTGAACACGTTTCACACGTTCCGACCAGGCGGATGCTTCCTTGAAAATGATAGCTCCCCCCAAGATATCGGAGTGTCCTCCAATGTATTTGGTCGTCGCATGCATGACAATATCTGCGCCAAAAGAAATTGGATTTTGGAGAATAGGACTTGTTAGGGTGTTGTCGACGCCCACCTTTATTCCGCGCGGATGTGCGATTTTACACACCGCCTCTATGTCGGTTAATGTTAATAAGGGATTCGCCGGAGTTTCCACCCAAATTAGTTTTGTTTCCGGACGAATCGCTGCCTCAATTGCTGCGTGGTCCGTCATGTCTACTTGTGAAACCTGTAACCCCCAAGGTCCCATGATTTCCTCAGCTAATTTATAACTCGCATAATAACCCACTTCGGGCATGAGTACATGATCTCCGGATTTTAAGCATTGGAAAACCGCCGAAACCGCCGCTAATCCCGAGCCAAAAACAAAAGCAATTTCACCCCCTTCTAATTTTGCTAGACCTTGTTCCAACACATCTCGATTCGGATTGGAATTTCGCGAATACATGTGCCCTTTGGGGTAAGTACCATCCGCTGAACGCTCGAATGTCGTCGATAAAAAAACGGGTGGCGCAATGGATGCGGCCGTCTCATCCGTTAAGTGTGTTGAATGAATGGCTAATGTCTCTTTTCTCATCCTTATTTCTTTTTCAACTCAAAATTCTTGCCTAAATAAAGACGGCGAACTTGCTCGTCATCTGCCAATTCTTGAGGCGTTCCCGCCTTCAAAATTTTACCTTCAAAAAGCAAATAAGCCCGATCTGTGATGGAAAGGGTCTCATCCACATTATGGTCGGTAATCAAAATACCAATATTGCGATATTTTAATTTAGCCACAATGCTTTGAATTTCCTCCACAGCAATAGGGTCCACACCGGCGAATGGTTCATCCAAAAGGATAAATTTAGGATCAACAGCGAGTGCGCGTGCGATTTCAGTTCGTCTTCTTTCCCCACCGGATAAAACTTGTCCTAAATTCTTTCGAACATGGGTTAAGGAAAATTCCTCCAAAAGACTTTCCGTTTTCTCCTTTTGTTCTGCCTTCGTTAAATGGGTCATCTCTAACACGGCAAGGATATTTTCTTCGACCGTCAAGGTACGAAAAACGGAGGCTTCCTGTGCTAAATAACCTACGCCCAAGCGTGCTCGCTTGTACATCGGCAAATCAGTGACATCCACTTCATCCAAATAGACTTTTCCAGAATTGGGTTTAACCAACCCGGTCGCGATATAAAAGGAGGTTGTTTTTCCTGCACCATTCGGGCCCAGAAGACCTACGATTTCGCCTTGAGCGACTTGATAGGAAATATGGTCATTGACAAGTCTTTGGCCGTATTTTTTAACCAGATTTTCGGTGCGTAATATCATATATGTTTGAAATGATTTTGCCCCAGTTTCAAGGCGAAGATAAAATTACGAATTCCGGCTGTATTGAAGTAATTATTGAATAATGTATTTTGCTCCGATACGCGCGCCGACATTCCCTGGAAGTCGGTCACCCTGGTCGATCGCCAATGAACCCTGTAGAATCAATTTATTCGTAAGCAATTTCTGAATATCGATTGAACTAGAAAGCTGCTTCAGTCCAGGCCCATTTATTTGCGCATGCGTCCCGTAAGACAAACGAAATTGATACAAGAGCGAATTGGAAGTGTGGCCTCCAATTCCTAGATACCAACTATTCACGGCATTGTAATTGAATGACCGACCCCCCCCTTGCTGGCTTTCCGAATCTATGATGATCATGGGTGTTCCGATTCCCTTACCTTGGTAATTAAAGCTACCTCTTCCACCATTGTTAAAGTAACTTTCAATTTCACTTTTATGTGGATCGGGAATGTTCAGCAAGGTTCCCAACCAAGATATATAAGTCCCTTGATTAGCCGTGTAGATATTTTCCAAAACAATATGATCGATGAAGCTTTTTTGTTTCAGTCGGAAAGAAATACCCGTAATCCCATCATCAAATGTGGTTAGCGACGCAACCCGCCCCGTTTCGTAAGGGGTTTGTTTATATAGTAAAACCTGTCCCCATTTTGGTTGTAATTTAAGTGCCAAATCGATGGAGCCTAGGTGATTGCCAAATTGATTGAAGGCATCATCATATGACAAATCATAGTTGATTTTTACAATGGATCGATCTTTCAGTGCGGTTACCACGTAAAAGTATGCGGCAAGATCCGATGGATAGTAGTCATAATCTCCCCCGTTTTTAATTCGGTTTTCCCCACCCCATGATACATTGTGATTGATCCCTCCAAATAGGTTGATGAAACTATTGGGTTTCCCAATTCGGCCATACAAGGTTTTTTGATGAAGATAGGCATTTAGTGTATTTCCTTGATTATCAAACCAGCCATGTGAGTAGGTCATGTGGAGGCCCACCCAACCTTTCAATAGGTTGATGTAATCCCGCGTTCCAAATTGAACCTTGGGCATGGGAGTTGCATTGCCCGACCAAGCATAAAATCCACTCGTTAAACTCGAATCGCCTAAGCCAATAATCTCTTTTCGCCGACCGGCCCACAATTCCCATTTTTTAAATCGACCAGCTACATAGGCTTGTGTCAGTAATACATCATTGCTTTTTCCTCCCCAGGCAGTGGCCTCAACTTCGTATTTCCAGCCCAATTTATTTTGATAGTTATCCGTTTTGGCATGTCTAACTATAGCAACGGCCCCTGGGTTATTTATGGGTACTTGACCATAACGTAGGCTTCGCTGCCAAAATGGAGTTTGCCCGGCATCGGAGGCATATACGGCAAGGTTTACATCCGTACGAAACGTCGTGTCGGGGGCAGGCAAGGGACTAACTAAACCGAAGAAAGTGATGATGATTGCAAACATAACGTGCAATTAAAATAATTATGTTTAAAGGAGCAATTTATTCACCGCTCAATAACCTGAAAGAATTATTTTTAAACTCAAATTGGGATTAAATAAAAACTTTCCTATTTTTGCAGTCCCAATTAGGGGAATCACCTATGGTGGATTAGCTCAGTTGGTAGAGCATCGGACTGAAAATCCGTGTGTCCCCGGTTCGAGTCCGGGATCTACCACCATGATTGATTTTAAAAGCCTTTCTTGTTTACAAGAAGGGCTTTTTTGTTATTTATCAATAGGTCAATTCCCTTCAAATTAGCTTAGAAGCCTAGAAATTTGCTCAATCTTTCAACATATTCGACAGCATTAGAGAATAATCTGTAAATTGGTTTGAATTTACTTTAAACCTCTATGAATAATTTATCTAGACGCTCCTTGCTGAAAGCAAGCGGTTTGGCTGTTGGCATTTCCCAATTCCCCGCAGCCCTAAAAGCAAGTCCTGCCGCGAAATACAAGCCCGAACTTTCCCTGAACATGAGTACCATCATGGGCCAAAAGTTGGGCTACATCAAAGAAATCGAAGTCGCCGCCGCCGCCGGTTTTCGCTCCTGCGAAATCTGGATGCCCACGCTCGAAGCCTACCTCAAATCAGGTGGCACTTTAAAAGAAGCACGTCAACGCGCCGATGACCTCGGCATGAAAATTCAAAACGCCATCGGTTTCGCGCAATGGATCGTCGACGATGAAAATATTCGTCAACAAGGCCTCGAACAAATGAAACGCGAGATGGATATGCTCGCCCAATTAGGTTGTCCGCGGACCGCAGCACCCCCGATGGGTGCGACCCAACAAGCCGGATTGGATCTTCGTAAGGCCGCTGAACGCTACCGCACTGTCCTTGAACTAGGCGCACAAATGGGAATTAGACCCATCTTGGAAATGTGGGGACATTCCAAAAACCTAAGCAAAGTCTCCGAAGTATTATTCGTTGCCGCGGAGGCGGGTCACCCAGATGCACGCTTGCTTTTAGATGTCTTTCACATCTACAAAGGTGGCTCGTCTGTCGATGCCTTACATGTCGTAGGCCCCGATACCGTCGAAGTATTTCACGTGAACGATTATGTCACTTCCATCACGCCCGGTCAAATTACTGATGCCGATCGTATTTATGCCGGTGATGGAGACGCACCCATTGCAAAAATCCTGAATACCCTGAAACCCGAAGTCATTTCACTCGAATTATTTAATAAGGAATTGTACAAACAAGACCCATTAACTGTCGCCAAAAATGGCCTTGAAAAAATGAAACGTATTCTGGCTTAATAAGTAAAAAGCCTCACAGAATTAATCATATTGCTAAATCAAAAGAAAAAACTGATGAAAAAAATCTGTTTCCTGATTCTTTTAAGTATCCCAACTTTCGCACAGAAAAACCTCAAACTGTGGTACGACAAACCTGCGACCTATTTCGAGGAAACCCTCGTACTTGGTAATGGTACGCAAGGAGCCACCGTCTTCGGCGGAACGAAAACGGAGCAAATTTTCCTGAACGACCTCACGCTGTGGTCGGGTGAACCCATGAATCCCCGTATGAATCCCGAAGCCTACAAACACCTGCCCGGCGTTCGCGAAGCCCTCAAAGCCGAAAATTACCGCGCCGCCGATTCACTCGTGAAAAAAATCCAAGGAAAATTCTCGGAATCCTACGCTCCACTCGGAACGCTTTACCTCGATTTCCCCAATAAAAACATCAGCCAATACTACCGAGAACTTGATCTCAATCAAGCGACAGCCAAAGTTCAATATCGCGCCGATGGGAACCTCATCAAACGCGCTTACTTCGTATCCCACCCCGATAAAATCTTCGCAATCCATTTAAGCAGCGAACAAAAAGGCGGACTTTCTTTTGCCATTCGAATGAATTCGAAATTGAAGTTTCAGGTGCACACCACCATCAATCACCTGCACATGAATGGCACCGCACCCGTTCGTGCCGACCCGAATTACGTACGAAAAAAAGATAATCCCATCGTTTTTCAGGCCGACAAAGGAACTCGTTTTTCCACGGATGTACTCTTGCAATCCACCGACGGGAAAGTTAGTCGTACCGACACTTCCATCGTTCTGACCGAAGGAACCGAAGCGGTCATATTAGTTTCTATCGCGACCAGCTTCAACGGCTTTGATAAAAGCCCGTCCAAAGAAGGACGCAACGACGACTCGCTCGCTCAAAAACAATTACAAGACGCTAGTTTAATCCCATTCAAATCCTTGGTTACCCGTCATTTGGCGGATTATCAACCTTTTTTCCAGCGCGTTTCATTATCGCTAGGGGGGAAGCCAGCTCCTGAATTGCCTACCGACGAACGCTTACGCCGTTATGCGACAGGAGAATCGGATCCCTATTTAGAAGCCCTGTATTTTCAATATGGCCGTTACTTACTCATCAGCAGCTCTCGGACACCGAAAGTGCCTGCCAACCTGCAAGGCCTGTGGAATCCGCACATCCAACCCCCTTGGAGCAGTAATTATACCATGAACATCAATGCCGAGGAGAATTATTGGTTGGCCGAAAATACCAACCTCTCCGAAATGCATCAGTCCTTTTTAGGTTTCCTCGAAAACCTCGAAAAAACAGGTCGGATCAGTGCGCAGACTTTTTACAACGCGCCGGGTTGGGTGACACACCACAACTCTGACATCTGGGCGATGACGAATCCCGTGGGGGATTTTGGAAATGGAGAACCGAGTTGGGCCAACTGGCCGATGGGGGCTACCTGGGCATCTACACATCTTTGGGAACATTACCAGTTTACGCAAGACAAGAAATTCTTGCAGGAGAAGGGTTATCCTTTGATGAAAGGGGCTGCCGAATTCTGTTTGGCATTCATGGTCAAAGACCAAAACGGGAAACTCATGACATCCCCGTCCACTTCGCCCGAAAATAAATTCATTACACCTTCTGGTTACATCGGCTCCACACTTTATGGCGGAACAGCAGATTTAGCCATGATTCGGGAATTGTTTTTGGATATCATCGCAGCACAAAACGTCCTTCAAAACGACCCGGCTTTTGTGTCACAGGTGAAAGAAGCACTGGCAAAACTATATCCTTATCAAGTTGGCAAACTCGGGAACCTCCAAGAATGGTACCACGATTGGCCAGATCAAGATCCCAAACACCGCCACCAAAGCCATTTGTATGGCCTCTTCCCAGGCAATCATTTGACTGTGGAGGAAACGCCAAAATTGACCGATGCCGCCAAGAAAACCCTGGAAATCAAAGGGGACGAAACAACCGGTTGGTCCAAAGGCTGGCGCATCAACCTGTGGGCGCGCCTGAAAGACGGCGACCATGCTTATAAGATGTATCGCGAACTTCTTAAATACGTTGAGCCCGATGGCGTTAAAATCAATTACCAACGCGGGGGAGGAACCTATCCAAACCTTTTTGACGCACACCCACCCTTCCAAATCGACGGAAATTTTGGAGGTGCAGCGGCCGTAGCCGAGATGCTCGTTCAGTCTACTTCTTCGAAGATTTACTTGCTTCCTGCGCTTCCCAAAGCCTGGGATTCCGGAGAAGTCAAAGGCCTAAAAACACGTGGAGGCTATACGCTCAACATGACCTGGGCCAACGGCAAAGTGAAAGACTTTAGCTTGACCCGACCAGGCGGTGGAACTGTTGATGTGCAAGTGAATGGAGCCTGGAAAAAAGTGAAGGCCAACTAACTATTTGGCATAAATTAAAAGCCCTAACCCGAGGATGTATAAAGCCAACATGAGCTTTAGCATTCCTTGGGTTTTTGCTTCACTGCCCTCAAATTCCTTCCATACATAAATTCCCCAAAGTGCCGCGACAACCGTTGCTCCCTGACCCAAGCCATAGGAGATGGCGGTGCCCGCTTTTTCGGAGGCCAAAATACTGAAGGCCATCCCCACAAACCAAATGGCGCCGCCTAACATGCCCACACCGTGATCCTTTAAACTTCCACGGAAATAATCCCCAAAGCTCACCGGCGCACCCTGAAACGGACGGTACATTTGTAAGGTGTTAAAGAGCAATGAACTGCCTAGTATCCCGACCGCAAAAAATAACAGTGCTGAATATGGGGTCAATTTTCCCGCTTCTGGAATCGAGAAATTAATTACCATGGAATTGGCCACATACTTATAAAACAATCCCATCATGCATCCGCTCACAACGGCAATCAGCAAACCTTTCACCGACATCCCCGTGGACCCGCGCTTCCCATAAGCCCAAGCATTCAGGATAATCGCCAGGGTAATCAAAGCAACTCCGCCGAAAATGATTGCCGGATTACCTGTGGGGCTATCCAAATAATTCACCAAAACACCCAACACTAAAGCGATTCCAATACCTACCGGAAATGCCACCGACATCCCCGTGATTCCAATCGCTGCTACTAATAATATGTTGGCCGCGTTAAATACCACCCCGCCGATTAAGGCGGATTGAACATATTCAGAACTGGCCTGATCGATGTCTGCCAGAAAGCTCCTTCCCGTATCTCCCGAACTTCCCAGGGTCAATGCAAGCACCAATGATGCCAGCAATATGCCAATCGAATAATCCCAATAAAATAATTCAAAGCGCCAAGTGGATGTGGTGAGTTTTTGGGTATTGGCCCAAGAACCCCAGCATAACATGGTTACCACGCAAAGACATACAGCTGTCGTATAGGTTTCAATGATGAACATAGTGCAGTGATTTAAAGATTTCCTAAGCGATAATTTTTTGGGTCGGTCACGCGAATGGCCTTATCCTGATAGATCAAAATATCCGCCAATTTGCATTCGTAACCTGCCGTTGGATTTGTCAACTTCAACTTCACATCATGCTTGCCCGATTTCAAATCATATTTCCAAGTTACCTCATGACGTCGCGTGGTAAAGGACACCGGTAATTTAACATGCTCCATCAACTCGCCATCCACCCACACTTCTAAATCGAATGCATGCGGATCCAATGACGCCCATTTGGCCATCTCACCCTTCACGACAAATCCCGTTCCCTCAAATTGAAATTGATATTCATCCTTCAAGGGCTTATTCACCCAAATCCGATCCACCGGATACACATCCGTAAAACTCTGCTCAAATGCCACTGCTTTGGGGGCTTCCAACGGAATCTGGATTTGATTCTCAGAAATCTTACCCCCATGCATTTCGATGTTTTTCAAGGCATGTCGGTAACCAATCTCATACACCTTATTTAAAGACGTTGTCGTATACTTGAAGTCGATATCCTCTGCCCCCTTCAATCCCAATTTCCAGTAGGTTGGGATTTTGTCATAGCCCAACATTGTTCCTAAAATACCCGCTGCCGAAGATGGATTGCAATCCGCATCCTGTCCACAACGCGTCGCTATCTCGACTGTTTTGCCAAAGTCTCCTTGGCCATACAACAATCCGATCACCACATAAGCGGAGTTAACCGTTGCATCGATGTTGAACGGCGCAAAAACACCATCCGGGCAACCAATATCGTCCGACCATTTATTTTGAACCTCCAACCAGGTCTTGCGCCAATCCGTTGGGTATTGTTTATGCCAACGAATCACATCCGAAATACATTTGTAGTAATTACTCTGTGCCGGAATCGTCTTCAATGCCTCGCTGACAATTTTATTGATATCGTTGTGCACAAAAGCCAAGGTATAACAGGCCCCTAAATAAACTCCCCCGTAATAGCCATCGCCGTAGTTCATGATGTGTCCGATCTTATCGGAAATTTGCGAGGCGGCATTCGGCATCGCCGGGGACATTAAACCCGCAAAATCACATTCGATTTGGTAATCAATGCAGTCGGCATGTGGATTGTTCTTCCAATGTCCGGAAGCTGGGGGCATCATGCCATTCAAAATATTATATCGACCTGCTTGATTCGCATGCCAAAGGGCATACCCCGCCTGCGCATAGGCTTTCGCATGGGAGGCAATCGGTGCTTGTAAACCCTCCCGCTCAAAGACCTCCACGAATGTTAAATCCATGTACAAATCATCGTAAAGTCCCGGGTTTTCCAGCATCGTTTTTTTCAAATAACCATCATACCAAGGCACGGGTTGATACGAATTAATCATCGTTCCATTGTAACGGAATTCCATAGGCCCCCCGAAAGTCACGCCGATTGTTTGTCCGGCCCAGCCCCCTTTGATTTTGTTTTTTAATGCAGCAGGGCTGATGTTCAGCATCTTGGTTTGTGCTGATGCCAACAAGGCAAACATCATGCAGGGGATAAGAAATAAGAATTTTTTCATCGTTTAGGTTGTAGGTTTTGATAGAGGAATTTTTTCATGATGCGATCAACAAACGCCGGAGTATCTATACTAATACCGATTTCCGCATTGGGGCTTTTATTGGGAATGATTCGAGTAAAACCCTTTTCATCCACATCGATGTGCACTTTTTCCGTTTGAAACAAGCTAGGATAAGCCTCCATGCCAATGGCCACGGGATCAAAAAGGGTAGGCGTTTCATTGCCCCAAAGCACATATAATCCGCTTAATGCATTGGTGAGTGGCGATTGACGCTGTAAAATTCGGTCACGATTCGTACGACCCAATTTGACCATCGCGGTGACATCCAATCCCGCATAAATAATTTTGGCTCCCGAATGCACAAATTTTTTCGCAGCTGGGATATCCACGGCTACATTCCATTCCGCATCGATGGGCGCCTTGGTTGAATAACCCATTCGGAAGGAGCCAAACATCGCGTAAATCGCCTTGGCCTTTTTTAACACCTCCGGATCTTGGTCGATGATGTCAGCAAAATTTGTGACAGGTCCCACCGAAAAAATGACAACTTCCCCCGGGTATTTTGCCAAACTCGTACGTGTAAATTCAGATGCATTCTGCTTTTGAAGCGCTAAATTGTATCCCTCCGCCCAGTAAAATTGCTCAGCGTACCAGTTGGCCCGCTCATTTTTCCCCGACGTATTCCGCCCTAAATAAACAGGAATGTCGGACTGCCCCGTTTCTGCGAGCAGTTTTTGCGCTAACCTTACTCGGTCATCTGTCCGACCGTAACATGTCGTGATTCCTAGAATTTCATAGCGATCCTGCATCGTCAATAATAATCCCAAAGCATACGCATCATCGATGTCATCGCCTAAATCACAATCAAAAATGACCTTCTGTTTTTGTTGGCCAAAAACCTGAAACGCAAACAATAAAAGTATGACAAGCTTTTTCATGCTAAATCTGTTAAGTAGGGCATCGATGCCTGTGCCCCCATTTGAGTTACCGAACGTGTGGCCGCCTCGCAAGCGAATCGAATGCTTGCTTCCCAATCCTTCCCTTGACTGATGGCCACCGCTAAAGCCCCATTAAAACAATCTCCTGCGGCGGTGGTATCCACGGCTTCGACGGATTGGGTTGGGATGAATAATTTGGTGTCGGCCGACTGGAAGTAAGCCCCCCGTGAACCCATTGTAATGATGAGATTTTGCAAACCCTTATTTAAAAGGATTTGGGCAGCCTCATGGGCCTTGGCGAGGGAGTCGACTTGCACGCCGGTCAACAATTCGGTTTCGGTTTCATTGGGCGTCAAGGCATATATATAGGGGTAAACATCCTCCGGAATTTCAGCGGCGGGCGCGGGGTTCAAGATGACTTTGAGCCCCTTTTCATACGCTTTTTTGATGGCATACCAAACGGTTTCCAAAGGGGTTTCCAATTGAATTAAGAGCACATCGCCGGAGCAAAATAAGCCCTCGGCTTGGTCTATATCAGCTGTTTTTAATGCGGCATTTGCCCCGGAAGCCACGGTGATGCTATTTTCCCCATGGGAATCGACATTGATTAATGCGACACCAGATGCCAAATTCGAATCTTGTTGGACAAATTCCGTATGCATGCCTTCTTGGGCAAATTGCGACAAGGCCATGTCGCCAAAAACATCTTTTCCCACTTTGCAGATAAAATGAACCTCTCCACCGAGTCGGGTAGCAGCCACTGCCTGATTCGCGCCTTTCCCTCCCGGATTCATGAAAAAGGTGCCGCCTAATATCGTTTCACCGGGTCTGGGGATGCGTGCCGACTGAATAACCATGTCGGTATTTGAACTGCCAACGACGATAATTTTGGGCATGTTTGAGCGAAATTGTTTGTCCCTAAATTACAATTTTATATTGATTTAGTATAAAAATGGCTAATTTTCGGGCATGGAAACGAAAAATCGGATTTTATCGCTGGATGTATTTCGGGGAATAACGGTCATGATGATGACCATCGTGAATAATCCCGGGGATTGGGATCATATCTATGCACCTTTCGAGCATGCTGCCTGGAATGGTTGCACACCAACGGACCTCGTTTTCCCTTTCTTCCTTTTTATCGTTGGTGTATCCGTTTCTTTAAATGCTACCCAAATCGTACCCCCGAGTAAAATTCTTTCCAGGACCTTAAGCATACTTTTATTGGGTTGGTTCTTGAGTTTTTTCTCCAAGATTCATGTCGGGGATTTAAGTGGCGGCCCATTGTTGCTCATCCGTTTATTGGCCACGTCCCTGATTGTCTGTTTATTTCTCACGCAATATTCCCGCAAGCTCCTGGTGTCTTTGGTCTTGTTTTTTCTGGCATTATTCTTGGCCTTCGGAGGATTTGAATCTTTTGAGCATGTTCGCTTACCTGGTGTATTGCCTCGTATTGCTTTTGTTTATGCACTTTTAGCCACATTACAAGGTCGGTTGTCGGCTTGCGGATTGCTGGCTTTGGCATCTATTTTTCTGCTTGCTTATTGGGCGATGATGAATTACATCGATGTGCCCGGCGTGGGTCCTGCGAATCTGCATGAGGGGACAAATTTGGCGGCTTATGTGGATAATTTGTTACTGCCGGGACATTTGTGGTCGGTGACGAATACTTGGGATCCGGAAGGAATTTTAAGTACGATTCCTGCTTTCGCAACGGGGATCTTAGGGATTTTGGCCGGCTTGTATTTCCGCACACAAACGAGACTTTTGGCAATAGCGGGTTTGGCCTGCATCGTCTTGGGAGCTGTTTGGGATCTCCATTTTCCGATTAACAAAGCCTTATGGACGAGTTCTTTTGTGTTGTTCACCGGGGGCTGGGCGATGTTGTTGTTGAGCTTTTTGTATTATTTAATCGATGTGCTTGGCTATCAAAAGTGGACGAAGCCCTTTGTCATTTTTGGGGTTAATCCAATGTTGGTTTTCTTTTTCTCTGGCATCATTCCCCGCGCATTAAACATGTTGGAAATCGAGGGGAGAGGTATTACAGCCTATTTGCAAGATGTCCTATTTGCATCTCGAATTTCGGATCCGTATTTGGCTTCTTTTGCGGGGGCTTTGACGTATTTGATCATTTGGTATCTTATCCTTCGCATTTTTTACCGTCGGGGCTTACTATTCAAAGTATAAACAATCACGCCCGTTAATCAGTTAGCAAGGTATGAAATGTTATACCCCTTCGGATTTGCAGGCGATGGATCGCTATGTTCGGGCCAATTTTGTCAATTGTTTGAGTGGCTTTAAGCCGGCTGCACTGATCGTATCGCAGGATAAAAATGGCTTGAGTAATGTGGCGCTTTTCAATAACATTGTACACCTCGGAGCGGATCCCGCTTTGATCGGATTTATCAATCGGCCCCGCGAGGCGACGCCACATACCTTGGGAAACATTGAATCGACGGGTTTTTACACCATTAATCACATTAATCCATCCCAAATTTCCGCAGCGCATCAGACCAGTGCTAAATATCCCACGGGGGTAAGTGAATTCGAAAAAGTGGAACTTGTCGAGCAGTTTCGTCCCGAATTTTCCATTCCCTTTGTGGAGGGTAGCCCAGCTCAAATTGGCTTGCGATTGGTGGAGATTGTTCCGATTCAGCAAAATGGAACCTACTTAGTCATTGGCGAATTGCAATGCGCTTTCTTGGAGGAGGCTCATGTGTCAGCGGATGGATTTGTGGATTTGGCGGAGGCAGGTGCGGTGAGTACTTTGGGTTTGCAGGGCTATTACCAACCTAAATTCATACAAAAAGAGGGTTACGCTCGTCCTTAAGTGTAGAATTTCCTATTTTTAGGTTTGCTAACCTAAAAAACGGACATGAAAATCGACTTTATCCATCGGATCCAACACATCGGGATCCCCGCTCACGACCTTGAAGTGTCCATCCCATTTTACGAACGTCTCGGATTTGAGAATGTTATGGAATCTCCCTTTGAATTTGATGGGGGGTATGGGACTTGTGTGATGATGAAGAATCATGAGGTGATTGTCGAATTATACCAAATGCCCGAAAAGCAATTGGCCGAAATCAAAAAACGCAGCAATGGCCATGTGGACCATTTTGCGATTGATGTGGCCGATGTGGATCATGCCTTCGAGACCTTGAAAAAGGTAGGCTTCGAGATTTTGGAGGAGACTCCGACGTTCTTGGCCTTTTGGAAAAATGGCACAAGGTTCTTCAATGTGAAGGGACCGTCAGGAGAGATCATCGAATTTAATCAGATTTTATAATGCGCGCGGCCTATCTTCTGTCACCCAAAACCATCGCTTTTCGCGAAGAGTCAGCCCCTGTTCCTAGACCCGGGGAATTACGGATTCGTTTACAAGAGGTAGGAATTTGTGGTTCCGATGTGCACTATTATGGTGGGCATCGACCGCTACCTGAACCTACAATTATCGGTCATGAGGGTTGGGGTTACATTGATGCCATCGGTGAGGGAGTTGATCGGAAAATCGGGGAACGAGTTGTTGTCGACCCCAATGCGCCCTGTGGAAAATGTATTTATTGCCAGCGGGGTCAAGCGACCGTTTGTCCGAATAAGCGAACCATTGGTTTAAACGCGCCGGGTTGTTTTGCTGAATATGTCTTATTACCCGCGGAATTTGCACACGCGCTTCCCGAAAATGTTTCCAAGGAAGATGCCGTGACCATTGAACCTACCGCTGTTGCCTACCATGCCTTGAAAATGGTGAATTTACAGCCGGGAGATGCGATTTATGTTTTGGGTCTGGGAGCGATAGGCATGTTGATTACGCATTTGGGGGTCCAACGAGGTTTACGGGTTTTCGTCGGGGATTTAAATTCGAGATTGATGGAAAAGGCCAATGACTTTGGAGCCGAGCTGGGCGATTGGAAGCAAGAGGATATCCGGGTTGTGTTTGAATGCACGGGTTCCGCTGCTGCTACCACCCAGTTATGCACTGATGCCCCTCGTGGATCCAAAATCATTTTGCTGGGCTTGTCAGAAAAACCTGCAAGTTTCACTCCACTCGATTTGGTCCGTCGGGGAATTTCCATCGAAGGCTCCTTGATTTACGATCATCCGGAGGATTTCCAGTCGGTGATTCGAATGGTATCTAATGGCCAAATTCAACCCGGGAAAATCATTTCTAAATACCTTCCATTAGCCGATTTGCAAGCGGGCTTAGAAGCTGCTTCACAGGGTCATGCGGGTAAAATTGTCATCCAAATCGCATGAAAAATTCGATGTCATGGCTCCAGATAGGAGTCGTTTCGCTCTGTTTTTTACTCAATTTCAATGATGGGATTGATGTTCTTTTGGTGTCTTTCACGGGGGCTGAAATCATGAAGGAATTTGCACTTACCAATGCCGAATTGGGCTATATTTTCAGTGCAGGTTTGGGCGGGATGACCGCTGGGTGTTTTTTATTGGCGCCATTGGGCGATCAAATCGGTCGGCGGAAGGTGTTCTTAGTTTCCTTATTGCTGATCAGTTCAGGAATGGTATTGGCGAATTTCTCGAATACGTATGCACTTTTATTAGTTTGTCGGATATTAACAGGTTTAGGCATCGGGGGTATCTTACCTAATTTGGCAACCGTTGCCTCCGAATTTTCTACCGATCAAACACGGGATTTTAATGTGGGGATTGTCCAAGGCGGCTGGCCACTCGGCGCTATTCTAACCGGTTTTTACAGTGCTTGGGTGGTACCTTTGTATGGTTGGCGATTTGCCTATTTGTCGGCAGGTCTATTTTCCTTCTTAATGCTCATTGCCATTTTTTTCGTCTTACCCGAGTCGCCGGCCTATCTGAATCGAGATTTAGCTGTTAAAAATAAAAGCTCTTGGCGTGACCTTTTTGTGCCCGAATTTCGTCAGTCGACGATTTACTTATGGCTCGCGACCTTCTTTGGCTTCATTACCTTGTATACGGTTTTAAGTTGGGTCCCCATCCTCGCCAAACAAACGGGCATGCCCTTTGAGCTAGCGACCTACATTGGAACAGCGATGAATTTGGGGGCATTTTCTGGCGTATTTGTGATGGGCTTATTGATTGGTCGGATTGGCATCAAACGCGTGATTTTGATTTATGTGGTACTCGCCTTTGTTTTGTTGAATCTCTACGGGAATTTGACGCAGGACTTTGTCTTAAAGTTTGCTTTGACCTTTGGGATTGGATTCTTTGTACAAGGGGGGTTCAATTCGATGTATCCTGCTTCGACGCGGATTTATCCCTCGGAAATTCGTTCGACGGGTGTCGGCTTGGCCATGGGCATGGGTCGCTTCGGAGCGATTTTAGGGCCAAGCTTATTTGGTTTGATGGCCGATGCGGGAGCGAGTATCTCGATGCGCTTTGTAATATTTTCGTTACCGATTGTCTTAGCGGCCGTGTTTATCAATCGGATTAAGTCGGAGAACCTATTGTAGAGACGCGATACTTCGCGTCTAAAACTGCAAATTCCTGATGTTGGTATCCGTAGACGCGAGGTATCGCGTCTCTACAAATTCTGTAGACGCGAGGTATCGCGTCTCTACAAATCCCGTAGACGCGAGGTATCGCGTCTCCACATTAAGTAGTGTCAATACGTTGTGTTCAAGGTCCAACGTCTAAAGTCTAACGTCCAGCGATTAATCCATCAAGGCTTTCCCTTTTGTCTCTGGCAAATAAATTACCCCAACAACCACAGTGAGCGCTGCTAAGGCAATCGGATAAAAGATCCCGGCAAAATTAGAATGTGTGACAGACCCTAACCAGGTTGCGACGAAGGGTGCGCAACCCCCGAAAATTCCGTTGGCAAAATGATAGGGAACCGACAAAGACGTGTAGCGGATTTTGGTTGGGAATAATTCCACCAAAAATGCCGCGATAGGCCCATAAGCCATCGATGCGAAAGTCACCAAACAGGTGCAGATAAAGGCTAGTTCCACCTTGCCTTTCATCGTTAATTGGTAAACATCATTCACTAAGGTACCTTCTTGGTCTACGATGTCCGACATCCATGCGAATAGGGGATAATAGAAAATGGCTGCCAAAGCCATGCCGCCTAACATGATTTTTTTCCGACCTACGCGATCCGAAAGACTACCGAATACCACAAACAAGGGAGTACCTACGACAAGCGAGGCAGCGATGATCAGGTTGGTGGTCGTGAAATCTACTTTTAAAATCTTGTTAATAAAGATTTGTGCATAAAACTGTCCGGTATGCCAGACAACCCCTTGGCCAACAATCGCTCCGAACATGGCAATTAACATCAAACGACGATTAGCCTGCGTTGAAAAGGCTTCTTTCAGAGGATTTTCGGATAGTCGGCCTTCTTTTTTCAGTTTCGCAAAAAGCGGGGATTCGTGCATGTTCCGACGAATGAAATAGGATACTATCACCAAGATTCCGGATAGTGCAAAAGGGATACGCCATCCCCAATCTTTAAAAGCGGCTTCACCAATGACGTTTTGGCAAACCAAAACCACTACAATCGAGACGAAAAATCCGAGCGTGGCTGTCGTTTGAATGTAAGCTGTGTATTTACCACGTTGGGCATCCGGCGCATATTCTGCCACATAAGTCGCAGCTCCGCCGTATTCTCCGCCTAATGCGAGTCCTTGAACGATGCGAAGTAAAAGTAAGATCGAAGGCGCAATGAGACCTATTTCACTGTAGGATGGGATTAAGGCAATGGCAAAAGTTGACCCCCCCATAAGGAGTAAGGTTAATAAAAATGTGTACTTGCGCCCTATTTTATCGCCCAATCTGCCAAACAAAATTCCACCAAAAGGCCGAGCCACAAATCCTGCTCCAAAGGCTGCCAGTGTCGATAAGAATGCGGCTGTAGGGTCGTCTTTGGGGAAAAAGGAGAGGGAAATTATCGCAGATAAACTACCGAAAATGTAAAAGTCATACCATTCAATGACCGTCCCAACGGACGAGGCAATAATGACTTGCCAAAGCTTTTTAACGGGTATTTTATTGTTGTCAAATATCGGACTTACTTCTTCCATGAACGTATTTTTGCGTTTAGGCTGCCGGGGTATATGCACCCGTAGTAGCGGTACAAAAAACAAAAAAATCTACTAAAAATCCTATCGGCTTCCTGATAAACCTATCCAAAAAAATCATAATTTGCTTTTTCTAAACCTATCTATCATGAAGAAAATTTTCCTAATCTTAGTAAGTCTCATCAGTTTTCAGGCTGTCAGTCAGCAATACACGCCTTCTGAGGCTAATCTCGCTGAACGTCAGGCGTTTCAAGATCGTAAATACGGCATGTTTATCCACTGGGGTTTGTCCAGCATGTTAGGAGATGGCGAATGGGTCATGAACAATAAAGGCATTTCGAAAAACGATTACGGCCGTTTGATGCCGGCTTTTGATCCGAGCAAATTCAATGCAGATCAATGGGTGAGCATCGCCAAAAATGCGGGGATGAAATACATTATTTTCATTACGCGTCACCACGATAGTTTCTCCAACTGGGACACCAAACAATCTGATTGGAAAATAACGAATACGCCATTCCACCGGGATGCCTTGAAAGAATTGGCGGAGGCTTGTAAAAAGCAAGACATGAAATTGGGTCTTTACTATTCGACTTTGGATTGGTATCGCGATGATTATCCCTTTGAGACAGGTCGTACCGGCCAAAAGAGTGGTAGAAAAGGCAAGGGTGATTATGCCTCCTATTTGAAATTCATGAAGGCGCAATTGACCGAATTACTCACTAATTACGGGGAAATACATAATATCTGGTTCGACGGTCACTGGGATCAAACAAATCCAGAGGGGAGCGCGGACCGCAAGGCACGGATCGACTGGAAATACGATGAAATTTACAGCTTGATTCACCAATTGCAACCAGCTTGTTTGATCGGAAATAATCACCACTTGGATCCGATTCCGGGCGAAGATTTCCAAATGTTTGAGCGCGATTTGCCGGGCGAGAATCATTCAGGCTTGAGCTTCCAACAAGCCTCTTCCTTGCCGTTGGAGACTTGCGAGACGATCAACGGCGCTTGGGGTTATAACATTACGGACCGTCGATTTAAGACGCCGAAGCAAATCATTCATTTGTTGGTAGGTGCTGCAGGACGCAATGCGAATCTATTATTGAACGTTGGGCCGATGCCAACCGGTGAAATCCAACCTGAGTTTACGGATTCTTTGGCGGTCGCTGGCCGTTGGTTGAAAGGCCATGGCGAGTCGGTCTACGGAACACGCGGTGGTCCCTTGAGTCCGCAAACCTGGGGGGTGACTACGCAGACAGATACACATGTGTATGTTCACTTGTTGAAGCGCCCACAAGATGAAAGTATCTTTATTCCAGGGACTTATAAAAAAGGAGCCGTGGCGATGTTGGGCGAAACAAATACCCTGAATGGTTTGTTTGAAAAAAACGGCGTCCACATTGATGTGAAACAGCTTCCTCCATACCGGATAGATTTGGTTTTAAAGTTAGAAAAAGCCAAATAAATCCTTGAAAAACGAAGATTCTGTTTAATTTTGTGGCTTGTCTATTTTTGCGATAAATAGACGACCGACCTGAACAATTTAACAATAAAACTATGCTTAATAGAAGAGATGCTGTCTCGAGAATAGCAATGCTCGTTGGGGGTGTTTTCAGTGCGCCTACCTTGTTTGCTATGGAGGCGAAAAATGCAGGTATTGTCGCGGAAGCGGGTACCTTTGTTTTAACAGATGGCCAACGTAAAATCGTGGCGGCTGTGGCTGAACACATTATTCCAAAAACCACTACGGCAGGAGCCATTGAGGCAGGCGTTCCAGCTTTCATCGAAATGATGTTGAACGATTGCTACAAGAAGCCCGAGCACGTGAGCTTTAAGAAAGGGGTTGATAACTTGGCGAAAGCGAAGTTTTTAGATCAATCACACGATGCACAAGTAGCGATGTTGACACTTTTGGAAGCGGATACCAAAGAATTGATGCGCAGCTATTCAGCAAGTAAAGTCAAAGTAGGGGATAACGTGGACAAGGATATTTTAGAGGGTGCTGGTGGAGTTCCATTCTGGCGTGTGATGAAGGAGTTAACGCTCTTAGGTTACTATACGTCTGAAAAGGGTATCGAAGGTTCATTCGAATACCACCCAGTTCCAGGAAAGTTTGAGGTTATTTCAAACATGAAACCTGACCAAAAATCATTTGTTTATTAATCCCAAAACCTACGAAAAATGAATCTTAATATAGATGCAATCAAGAGCCAAACATTTGACGCGATCGTCATTGGATCCGGTATTTCAGGTGGTTGGGCTGCAAAAGAATTAACAGAAAAAGGACTGAAAGTAGCCGTAATGGAGCGTGGTCGTGAGATCAAGCACATCGAAGGTTACGAAACAGCGATGAAAAACCCTTGGGAATTCGACCACCGCGGTCGGCCGACCAACATGGCTGCCGAGGAATACTGGGCAGGGATGCGTACGGGTTATACACCGAATGAGGAGCACCGCTACTTATTCGAAAACGACAAACAAAATCCATACATCGAGAAGAAGGGAGGATTTGATTGGATTCGTGCGTACCACACAGGAGGTAAATCCTTGTTGTGGGGTCGTCAAACCTACCGTTGGAACCGTGAGGATTTCCTAGCAAACGAAAAGGAAGGTGTCGGAACGCCATGGCCAATTGGCTATGATGATTTGGCGCCTTGGTATTCATATGTAGAGAAATTTGCGGGTATTTCAGGTCAAGCCGAAGGTTTGGACGTTTTGCCAGATTCAGACTTCTTACCTGCCATGCAAATGACAGCTCCGGAGGTTCACTTTAAGCAGGCAGTTGACAAGAAATTAGGCCGTCCCGTAACTGTGGGTCGTGTGGCCCACCTGACAAAACCTGGAAAGCAGCATACAGATTTGGGTCGTTCATCTTGTAACTACCGTAACAAATGTATGCGTGGTTGTCCTTATGGAGCGTATTTTAGCTCTTTGTCGGCAACTTTACCAGCTGCACAACGTACGGGCCGTTTAACGATGGTTCACAATGCGATTGTAGCGGAAATCATCTACGATGAGAAATCGCAAAAGGCGAAAGGTGTGCGTGTCATCGATCAAAATACCTTGGAGTCGAAAGAGTATTTTGCAAAAATCATTTTTGTGAATGCAGGTGCGATCGGTTCTACATCGATTTTGATGAATTCAAAATCAAGCCGCTACCCAACGGGTTTAGGTAATGATTCCGATCAATTAGGTCGTAACATCATGGACCACCACTTGGGAGTAGGTGCTTCAGCGACCGTTGAAGGATTTGAAAAGGACTACATGTTTGGTAGCCGTCCAAACGGACTTTACATTCCACGTTACCGTAACTGGGGCAAAGACAAGCGTAGCTATACGCGTGGATTTGGTTACCAAGGAGGTGCTAGCCGTGAGGGCTGGGGCCGTGGTGTGGGCCAAGATGGTTTCGGAGCTCAATTCAAAGAGAGCTTGACACATCCAGGCCAATGGACGGTTGGATTCGGAGGTTTTGGTGAGATTTTACCAGATCCGAATAACCGCTTCACATTGAGCGACCAAAAAGATAAGTGGGGCTTACCAGTTCTTTCATTCGAGGCAAACTTCGGGGAGAACGAATTGAGAATGCGTCAAGATATGATGAACGATGCGGCTGAAATGTTAGAGGCTGCCGGCTTCAAAAATATCAATGCATACAATAGTCCAAATACACACATCGGTTTAGGTATCCACGAAATGGGTACAGCTCGTATGGGTACGTCCGTGAAGAATTCCATTGTGAATAAGCACAATCAAGTACATGAAGTGAAAAACGTATTCATGACGGATGGTGCCGCGATGGCATCTGCTTCTTGTGTGAATCCATCATTGACTTACATGGCGATGACGGCTCGTGCGGCTGATTTCGCGGTAAGTGAATTGAAAAAAGGAAACTTGAAATAGTTTATCCCATTTTTAACGAAAGCCCGAGGCGAAAGTCTCGGGCTTTTTGTTTTCTAAAAAGGAAAACATATTTCTGATAGTGAAAATTTTACAGACCAATGAGACAATTTCGACCGAAAAAGTGATAAATCAAGAAATTTATAGTTCAAAGCATTGCGAATCCTGATACATTTTTAAATATTCAAGCATGAAAAATTCACCTAACCCTAATCATCATGAAAACAAAACACCTCTTTTCCGTCCTTCTGATTAAGTCACGGCAGTCGAAACGCATGACCCAGCAGCAAGTAGCCTCAGCAGTAGGTGTAAGTCAAAGTACTTACAATTACTGGGAATCAGGCAAACATTATCCAAACGCACAAAAACTATACAATTTGACGCGGGTATTAAACATCCCGATCGATGAAATGATTGGAACCTAATCCGTCTAAATCCTTGGCGCTTTCTAGCGTCAAGGATTTTTTTTACCTTTAAGCTATGCTCGTAAAACGAATCGGAATAATTCTTTGGATATCAGTACTCTTCTTGGCTTGTACGCCCGAGATTGATAAATCAGCCAAGGTTCAATATTACCCTTGGGAAAACTACTTAAATGCCCAAATCGATTCGCTCAAAAAACATCCCGCCATCGTCCAAAAGTCCATTAACCTCGATGGGAAGAAGGAGCAACAGAATTTAAGTTCCATCGATTGGAAGCAGGAATGGTCGATGTTTCTGCGTGCCGACTTAAATACAGCGGCTGCGGCGTCAAGCTACGATAATCTTTCCGAGGAAGGATTGATTTACTATTCCTTGAAGTCTGGGGAGGATTTACCCGTAAAAAAATTACTTATTCATTTAGATGGATTGGAGCGACCAGCTAAAGTCGAAATCCTAATCGAGGAAAAGAATTTCCTTTTTGAATCGCAAAAGATAATGCACATGAACTTCTCCAATGGCAAGGTGCAAGCCTATTCCATTGATGGAACCCAACAAATGCGCTGGATGTCTCCCACAAAATTTCAGTTGATGGGTATTTTACTCCCCAAATAATCCGCTCGACAAGTAACGATCCCCTCGGTCGCAAATAATGCAAACAATAAGTCCCTCCTCGATTTCATGCGCTAAACGAACGCTTGCTGTCACGGATCCACCACTACTCATACCACCAAATACACCCTCTATTTTTGCCATTCGGCGCGTCATCTCGGTAGCGTCCTCTTCCGAAATATCCATAATGCGATCGACACGCTCAGGTTGGTAGATTTTCGGTCGGTAAGCCTCCGGCCAACGGCGGATTCCGGGAATTTTGGAACCCTCCGTGGGCTGACATCCCACAATTTGAATCGCTGGATTTTGCTCCTTGAGGTACATGGACGTTCCCATGATCGTTCCAGTGGTACCCATGGAACTCACGAAGTGCGTTATTTTTCCTTCCGTATCTCGGTAGATTTCAGGCCCCGTGGTTTTATAATGGGCCAAATAATTATCTGGATTTTCGAATTGATTCAATAAGACATAATTGCCAGATGCGGCCTTTTCGATCGCATAATCCCGAGCCGTTTCAATGCTCTCCGTCAGCGTAACCTTGGCTCCAAAGGCCTCCATGGTCAGTACTCGCTCCCGCGTCGAGTTGGCCGGCATCGCCAATTCAATATTCAAATCATACAAACGCGCAATCATGGCTAGGGCAATCCCTGTATTTCCCGACGTTGCCTCGATTAATTGCATCCCCGGCTTGATTTCACCTCGCAAAAGGGCGCCCTCTATCATGTTTTTGGCAGCTCGGTCCTTGACAGAACCGCCGGGGTTATTGCCTTCCAACTTCCCTAAAAGGCGAACTTTGGGATTGTTGTGCAACTTATTCAAATCGACGAGGGGTGTGTTCCCGACTAAATCTAGTAATGCGGCCATCTTATGCTTGAATGATTTTTTGATTTTCTTGGTGATAGATTTTGGTGTTTGGAGCTACGCTGCGCGTCAACCAAACATTTCCACCAATCACGGAATTTGCGCCTACGATCGTATCCCCACCTAAAATGGTAGCACCCGAATAGATGACAACCCCATTTTCAATGCTCGGGTGGCGCTTGGTGGAGGCCATGGACTTATCGACCGACAAGGCTCCTAAGGTTACTCCTTGATATATTTTCACATGCTCACCGATGACGCAGGTTTCTCCGATAACGATGCCTGTTCCATGGTCCATGAAAAAATATTGACCGATTTGCGCACCAGGGTGAATATCGATACCCGTTTTGGAATGCGCATATTCCGTTAAGATACGAGGTAGTAAAGGCACTTTTTCTTGATGCAAGCCGTGTGCTAAACGGTAAAAAGCCAATGCGTAAAATCCGGGATAGGTACGAATTACCTCATAATCTGTCGTAGCCGCAGGGTCGCCGTTTACCATGGCCTCCACATCGGTGAGTAATAGTTTATAAATGTCCGGTATACGTGCGATGTAACGGGACGTAATATTTTGCGGGGTATCGGGAAGCACATCGGACATATCATGCAGGAGGCTTTCCAAGCCCGTTTCAATTCCTTCCCAAACGGATTTTAGCTCGTCGATTTGACAAACCTGTCGGCGCGCTTGCTCCGGGAAAAGCGCCAAAATAATCTTGGTGAAAAGCTTTTTGATATCGGACGTCGCCGGGAAGGAACGCGTGTTTGCATGGCGTCCGACCAATTCATGAAGAAATTTTTCAGGTAACATAGACGTATTTTATAGGCTGTTGTGGCAAATGGGATGTGCTAAAACCGCATCCGCTTGTGCCTGAATATTCAATGTATTAAGTTCGAGTCGCGTGATTTGTTCTTTTGCACGTTTTTCCAATCCATGCACATAAGCCTTGTCATAATAATGAAGGGTGAGCGCCGCCACTTGTGTGAAATCATCGTTTTCAAGAGCTATCATCGCATTTTTGAAATGATCTCCTCCCAAACGTTTTTTAATCTTTCCTACCGCTCGTTCCAATTCCGCTTTGGGATAATGCGCATAGACTTCTACTAAATAAGGCAGTCGGAATTGCGCATCAATGTCTAAAAACAAGACCGGTGCCGCTCGTAGCTGGGTGTAAAGCCCCAAGGGCATATACACTTGCCCAATGTTTCTGCTCTCATCCTCAATCCAGATCGGTTTCTCGTAATCCATTTTCCGTAGCTGAGCAACGACCTCGTTCTCAAATTGCTCACTCGTAGGCTGGGGGGCTAAGCCCAAATGTCCAAATGCTGAACCTCGATGATGAGCGATACCTTCCAAGTCGATCACTTGAACCCCGCGTTTTTGCATTTCGAGTAAGATGTCCGTTTTCCCGCTCCCCGTTTTTCCGCCCAAAACACGAAACGGAATTTCACTTTCAAATTGGCCAAGAACATATTTGCGGTAGGCCTTGTATCCCCCTACAAGTATTTTTACCTGAATGCCAGCTGTTTCAAAAAGCCATGCCATGCTTCCGGATCGCATTCCGCCCCGCCAGCAATGGACTAAAATGGTATTGTCTACGGCGAGTTTTTTTACCTCTTTGACCCATTTCGCAAGTTTAGGACCCACGATTTCGAGTCCTAATTCGATGGTTTCATCCTTGCCCACTTGCTTATACTTAGTTCCGACTTTCGCGCGTTCTTCATTATTGAAAATTGGAAACGAAATCGCACCGGGGATGTGGGCATGCTCAAACTCCCCGGGTGAACGAACATCCAAGATGGGATAAGTTTGCGCGGCATCTAAAAATGCGTCTGGATTAAGTTTTTCAGGCATTTTTTTCGGGTAAATAAAAGACGAAAAGCTCGAATTTTAAAGGGTCTAATTGCGGATAAAGCTCCTGAATAAAATCAGGATATGCCAAAGCAAATTCCAAGAAATTGGTATAACGTTCTTGCCAGGTTTCTGCAGGAAATAATTTCTGTTTTAATGCTTGAATTTGGCCTAGGCCTACCGCTTGATTTCGCTCCTCCGCCTTTCGCATTTTTTTGCTTAGGCGTTCGAGTCCTTTTTGCCAACGGGTTTCTTCGGCTAAAACAGATGCCTCAAGCGTCTCGTCGATGGCTTGCGCTTTTTGGGCGATTTTTCCCATGAGCGTCGACAAACGCTCTTGCTCAGCCCCAAGGTCAAGACTATGTTGTGTATGTTTGTCGACGAATTTTTGTCTCAATTCGCGTTCATCTTCAAAGATTTCAGGAATACTTAATTCTAATTTCTCCAACCTGGCAGCCTCAACTGGAGGAATAATGACTCCAAAATTACGAGGCAATAAAATAGGGAATGGAATTTGATGCAGGTCGAAAATGCCTTTTAATTGAAACCAATAAGCAACTTCCGCCGCACCCCCGAGGTAAGCTAGATTAGGTAAAATACACTCTTGATAAACGGGACGCAAAACCACGTTCGGGCTAAAACGTTCCGGATGATTTTGTAACTCTAGTTTTAATTCAGACTCAGTAAATCGGATCGATTGATTCACGACTCGAAAATGCTCGCCTTGCTTTTCGATTCGCTCCCTAAGACCATCCTGCATGTAGAATAGGTTGATTTCGCGCGCATAGATTTGTGGGCTAAATCCCAATTCCTCTAGCTTGGAATTTGATTGATTCACGCGAGGAAGGTGCTTGTTGTCAAACAAATCTGCCTCCATGACAGGCGTAAATAGTTTTTTCAAGCGGGCATCATCAGCATCCAGACAAACCAATCCCTCTTTCCCGAATAGGGCATGCATGTATTTTCGGACAGCCTCCGATAGGGTGCCTGATTCGGAATAACATTCCTTGAAATAGGGCAGATCGCTCGGTAATTCTTTCCAAATTGACTCAAAGCCGTTGAGGTTGAATCGGCCGACGGGCCCTTTTTGGTCGGTATTCCATTGAATCTTTTTCCCAAAGAGGTGCAAGTGATTGATTTCATCCCAGTCGTGATCCTCAGAGGCCATCCAATAAACGGGCACAAATTGATATTCGGGATAGGCCTTTTTTAACGTCCTCGCCAAATGTATGGTGGAGACAATCTTGAAGATGACATACAATGGGCCTGTCAACAAGTTTAATTGATGCCCCGTGGTGACCGTAAAGGTTTTCTCGTCCGCTAATTGATTAATGTCAGGCGCATCGCTAATGGATTGGTATTGGTCTTTTAATACCTCCACGAGGACTGATCGATTAACTGATTTTTTTGAATCGATCTGTTTTTGGAAGGAAGATAGTTTGGGCTCATTCCCGTACAGCGATTTTAGCGCTTCATCACCCGCTAGATAATTTAACAGCAGTTTACCGAAGCCTTTAATCTGTTTGAGCGGATATGTTTTTGTTTGCATGAGCCTGATATCTTGAATGCCTTTCGCTAAAAACCCTGTCGTTTTCCGGAAAGTTCGGACTAAATTAAATATATTTAGGGGAAATTTGTGGTTCCATACCGACTGAATGAGATTTTTAATTTCCCTTTTATTCTTCTTTCTGACTTTTGTGGGCTTTGCGCAGCAGACGCCTCAGTTTACGCAGTTTATGATGAATAAATATATCTACAATCCCGCTTTTGCCGGATTCGAGGATTACATAGACGTCAAAACGGGATTCCGTTCGCAATGGACCGGACTTAATACTTCCAACAGAACAGCGTATGTGACCGCCAATATGGCGCTTGATAAATCAGACCGCACGTCCTTGGGAAGAACGCCATTTATGTCGAAAACAATTCGGCGGAATTTTTCGCCGACCTACATTCGTCAAAAAACAAAACGAAGTGGTTTTCACCAAGGTATCGGTCTACAAGCCTATTCCGACCAAATTGGTGGGCTAACCAGTACCTCGATCGCCGGAACCTATGCCTATCATTTGTCGGTTGGCGGTGAAAATAAAATAGCCGTAGGTGCCACAGCGGGCTATTATTTTCGTAATCTCAACATGTCGGGCTTTAATGTTAAGGACCCAGGGGATCCGTTTATCATGTACAACGATCAAAATTTGCCGTCCTTAATGCCGAGTGGGCAGGTTTCCGGTGGACAGTCTTTGATCAATGTCGGAGCCTTATATTACAACCGAAATTTTTACATTGGTCTTTCAGCCAATCAGTTGATCTTTGATAGTTTTAGTTACCTACGAACTAGTAATGGTTCAGACACGCTGACCCGGAAGCAATTCTATCCAGATGATGCGGATTCCTACAAGGTTTATAATCAATCCTTATTACTAGGAAGTACAAGTCCTAATTTTTTCTTTCAAACCGGAATGGAAATAAAATCGGGAGAATTCTGGACCTATTCGCCATCTATTCTCGTGAAATACATGAAGGGGGCTTCGTTAGCAATGGAAGCAAACATGCGGGTGACTTTCAATGAAGCGATTTGGGCAGGAGCGACCTACCGTCATAAAGAATCGATTGGATTGATGTTTGGGATGCATTTAAGCCAACAAATGAATCTGACCTATTCCTATGAAAATCATTCGAATGGATATATGGCTACTTCCATGGGTTCGCATGAACTTGTCTTAGCCTTGAAATTCAGGAATAAGGTATACAGCGTAGATCCCGCGTATTAGTTCTTTTTAAATCGAGCGTAAGCATCCGAAGGAATCGGACTTTCCACATCTTTTGTTTCTTGAATGGGTTTTTCCCAGGTCAAATAGCCTCTACGCCAAGCGAAAGCTAATCCTAGAGCCAACATACCCACGAACACAAATACCTCACTAAGGGCAAATGCAGACCAATTTGGAATCGCTCGTAAGCTCTTTTGATTAAAGACTACCGCCCAAGGAAAGAGAAAAATTAACTCTACTTCGAATAAGACAAAAAGAAGGGCTACGACATAAAATCGAGGATTGAAACGCGTGTTTGCGTTTCCGGTTGGTTCTTCTCCCGACTCATAAGTACTCAATTTCTCAACATTCGGTCGATTCGGGCGAATCAATCGGGCTAAGGTTAGTATAAGCCCCAAGAAAGTAATTCCCGCCAACAGGAATGCCGCCACGTAGCCAAATTGCTCTATCATTTGCGAAGTTTCAAATACCCTTTAATTAGGGTGAATGTTGTGATTCCTAAGAAAAACAAAATGATGTACTGAACGTAATTGATAATCCAAGGGAAATGCTGGCCCATGTAAAAACCACCCGCCACTAAGATCCCCACCCATAAAACACCGCCGACAACATTTAATATGATAAAGCTGTACCAAGGCATGTGGCTAATTCCCGCTAATATGGGGGTAAAGGTGCGAACAACAGGTAGGAATCGACTGATTACCAAAGCCATGAATCCATATTTATCAAAAAATTCCCTTGTTGATTCTAGATGCTTCTTTTTGAAAAAGAGACTATCAGGCCTTCGTTGGAGCGAATTACCAAAAAAACGACCGATGAGGTAGCCTAACAAGGATCCTAGGACGGCAGCCAAGAAAATACTAATTAAGATGGTTGAAAGCGGTTCCTTTAAGACCCCGGTTCCTCCAAACACACCCGTCAAAAATAGCAAGTAATCTCCCGGAAGGAAAAAGGCAAAAAACAGGCCGTTTTCAGCAAAAACGATACATGTGATAACAAAAAGGCCTGAGCGAATGATCGTTTCGGAATCCGTTAATTGATGCCACAAAAGGTTGAATTCATCCATAATTTGATCCCTCAAAAAGAGGGTTTGGCCTAATTCTCAATCGTTTAAATAAATTGAGCGTATAAATATCCAATAAATTTCGAATTTTTTCTACATTTGAGAGATGAAAAATGTAATCGCTTTATTCTTGTTCATACTTTTCTTCTCTGGGAGTTTGATTCCCAAGGTTGGATTGGAACAGTCATTTAAAGCGAATGAACTGCTCAAACATTTTCAAGATCATCAAAAACTCGCTGGGAAAACATTCAGTTTCGTTGATTTCTTGTGGATGCATTATGCAGCCGATTCGAAACATACCAAAACGACCAAGCATCCTAGCCTACCTCATTTTGATTTCTCCGGATTTGCGGGATATGTATTGCCCACCTTTCAATTAATCTGGTTGGTCGCTCTAACATTCTTAAGCATTCGACGCCTACGAATCTATTGGGAAAACCAATATCAATTTTCATTAGAACGTGTTTTGATTGCCCCTCCCCGGGCCTAGGAAGATTGTATCTCAATTTTCTTACGTAAAAACACATTATGATTAATTCCATTATTTCATTCAGTATACGCAACAAATTAGTTGTCGGGCTATTTGTTTTAGGCCTCATCTTTTGGGGAGGTTATTCCCTAAGCAAGTTGCCCATTGATGCCTTGCCGGACATTACGTCCAACCAGGTACAAGTGATTACGCAGTCCCCGGCACTGGCTGCCTCTGAGGTGGAGAAGTTCATTACCTATCCCTTGGAAATCTCGCTACGAACAATTCCCAATGTCAAAGGGATTCGTTCCGTTTCCCGCATGGGCCTCTCCATAATTACTGTCGTCTTTGACGATGCCGTTGCGATGGATGTGGCGCGCCAACAAGTCTCTGAAAAGCTAAAGGGCGCGGAACCTTATCTGCTTCGAGGTGCCGGTGTGCCCGAGATGGCTCCGATCACCACGGGACTTGGAGAGTTTTTTCAATATACCTTGGAAGTGGATCCTGATTTCAAAGATCAATACTCGCTTGCCGATCTTCGGACTTACCAAGATTGGATCGTCAAACGCCAATTGTTAGGTATTCCTGGTGTCGTGGAAGTGTCTTCTTTTGGGGGTAACCTAAAGCAATACGAAGTAGCAATTAATCCGGAGCGCCTCCGTGCCATGCACGTGACGGTCAACCAGATTTTTACGGCACTCGAAAATAACAATTCCAATTCCGGCGGTAGCTACCTTGAAAAAGGCACCGATGTATATTTTATCCGGACGGAGGGTATGTTGAGTAGTCTAGCAGATGTTGAAAACGTCGTCGTTGAACAACGTGGCCCGGCCGGAACTCCCATTCGCGTGAAAGATGTCGCCACCGTGCAATTCGGGAAAGCAGTACGATATGGCGCAATGACCCGAAATGGGGAGGGTGAGGTAGTTGGCGCCGTGATGCTTTTACTCAAAGGAGCAAGCGCCAATGAAGTCGTGAAAGATGTCAAGGTTCGCATGGAGGAAATCCAAAAGACCATGCCGCAAGGGATAAAAATTGTGCCTTTTTTAGATCGAAGTGTTTTAATCGGAAAGGCTATTTCGACTGTTGAGAAGAACCTTATCGAGGGGGGCTTAATCGTCGTTTTCATTCTGGTTTTACTACTTGGTAATTTACGTGCAGGTCTCATTGTGGCATCTGTCATTCCGCTTTGTTTGCTATTTGCCTTTGCCATGATGAACATTTTCGGGGTTTCTGCGAACTTGATGAGTTTAGGAGCCATCGATTTTGGCCTAATCGTTGATGGGGCTGTGATTATCGTGGAGTCGATTATTCACCGACTCCATGCGCACAAAAAAGGGGAAATGCTCTCTCAACACGAGATGGATGAGGAAGTGGGGATTTCTGCCAAAGCCATTTTCCAATCCGCGGCTTTCGGGGTCATCATTATCCTAATCGTCTATTTCCCAATCATGGCCTTAGGAGGTATCGAAGGAAAAATGTTCCGTCCGATGGCCCAAACCGTGAGTTTTGCGATTATCGGCGCCTTGATTCTTTCCTTGACCTATGTTCCCATGGCTTCGGCATTGTTTTTGAGCAAGAAAATTGATCATCAGGTGACCATAGCCGATCGCATCATGAATAGTCTTTTCAGAGGCTATAAGCCCATGGTGGATTGGGCATTTGCCCGACCGAAATTTGTGGTGCTTGCGTCATCGGGCCTATTAATCGCGAGCATCGGTTTATTTACAACACTTGGTGGGGAATTTATCCCGGAGCTGAATGAAGGGGATTTTGCGGTGGAAGTAGTTCTACCGACCAACGCCTCCTTGAGCCAAAGTATCCATGTGAACATAGAAGCCCAAAAGCTTCTCATGAAGAAGTTTCCCGATGAGATTAAACAAGTGGTCTCTCGGATTGGAGCATCTGAAATTCCAACGGACCCGATGGGAATTAATGCTTGTGATCTATTAATCATCCTGAAAGAGCCATCCGAATGGAAAAAAGCATCGAATATGGAGGATTTGGAGGTACAAATGGATGAGGAACTCAATGCATTTCCGGAAGTCAATTTCGAATTTACGCAACCCATTCAAATGCGCTTCAACGAATTAATCGCTGGAGTTAAGTCGGACATCGCCATAAAAATCTTTGGGGAAGATCTTGGCTTGCTCTATGAACACGCGACCGAGGCCGCTCGCCATATCCGTAAAATCGAAGGCGTCGGGGATATCAAGGTGCAGCAGATTGATGGCATTCCTCAATTGGTAGTCAAATTCAACCGGGCTAAATTAGCCCAATACGGATTGGATGTTCAGTCAATTAACCAATTAATCAAGACCACGTTTGCTGGGGAGACGGCGGGAATCGTGATGGAAGGGGAAAAACGATTTGATTTGGTCGTTCGGATGGATTCGACGCACCGACAAGACATTCAAAATCTTCGTGAATTGTATGTTGAACTGCCGAATGGGGGGCAAATTCCTTTGCAAGAGGTCGCCGAGGTTGATTTTGAGAATGCACCGGTGGAGGTATCTCGGGACGATACACACCGACGAATAACCATCGGAATCAATGTTAGAAATCGTGATGTGGAAAGTGTCGTAGCCGACATCCAAAAAGTCATGAAGGACAAGGTTGTTTTACCTGCGGGATATTACACCACCTATGGAGGAACTTTCGAAAACTTACAAGCTGCTAAATCGCGTTTGGCTTTGGTTGTTCCCGTTGCCTTGGTTTTGATTTTTGTACTTCTATTCTTTACTTTTCAGTCATTTATGGAGGCATCTATCATTTATTTAGCCATCCCACTGTCGGCCATAGGAGGTATCTGGGCACTTTGGTTGCGCGGCATGCCCTTCTCGGTTTCTGCCGGAATTGGATTTATCGCCCTGTTTGGAGTTGCGGTTCTGAACGGCATTGTGCTATTGTCTTTCTTTAAGCAATTGGCCGACGAAGGGCTTTCGGTCGAAGAACGACTGCAAAAGGGTTTAGCCCTGCGCTTCCGCCCTGTGATTATGACTGCAGCGGTAGCTTCTTTGGGTTTCTTGCCGATGGCCTTAAGTACCTCACCCGGCGCGGAAGTTCAACGACCCTTGGCTACGGTGGTGATTGGAGGTCTGATAACAGCCACCTTCCTGACATTGGTTGTTATTCCGGTTGTTTATTCCATTTTGATGGGCCGGAAGGAACGAAAGGCTAATGCCGCGTCAACGGGTTTATTGGTACTCCTCGTTATGGGGCTAAGTCAAATTCCGGCGCAGGCTCAAAAGCCGAAAATGAACTTGAATCAGTGTATTGAGCAGGCTTTGGCTAAAAATAGTCTTATTCGTTCTGGGGGCCTCGAGGTAGAGACCGCTCAAACACTTATTGCAACAGGACGGGAATTGCCGAAAGGGACCTTGGATTTTCAATATGGGAAAACCCAGACCTATTTCAGTAAAGACTATACTGTCATTGCGAATCAAAGTATTCCATGGCCAAGTTTATTAACCGCTCAGGTCAATGCGCTCCGGTCACAGAAAATGATTGCCGAGAAACGCTTGAATCTCACGAAAAGTTTAGTTGCCGCGAGTGTGAAATGGTATTATTACCAGCTAGTTGTCCAACAAAAACAGGCCACTTTCCTCAAACAACAAGATAGTTTATACGTTCAAATGCGTCGTGCCGCGAGTTTGAAATACAAGGAGGGGGAAACAGGTAAGTTGGAATTTGTTGCCGCGGAGGCTCGTTTACGGGAGTTTCAGCAAAAGCAGGCGGCTTTGGAATTGGACATGAAAGCCAACTATGCACAATTAGCGTATTGGATTAACCAACCCACACCCTTTGAAATTTCCGGGACAGAATCGATTACCCTGAGTCTTCAAAAAGGCAAGGATATCGCCAACATGCCCGCTTTGCGATTGTATGATGAGCAAATTCAACATGGGAAATTATTAACGGATGTGGAACGGCAAAAACTACTTCCCGATATTCGAATTGGGGCAGTCACGCAAAGCATTGAGAATTATTCAGGCCAGAATTTTGTACAGGCCGGGATTTCCATTCCCATCTTTGCCAAAGCCCAAAAGGCACGGATCAAAGCCGCGGAACAAAATGAGCTCCTTTTGGTAAGTCAAAAAGATCAAGGCATCGCCGCGCTGAGCGCTGAATTATCGAGTCTCTTTCTTCAATTGGAGAAGCATTTGAATGGAATAAATTACTACCAACAAACCGGATTAGCGCAAGCAGCGTGGTTGGAGTTAACGGCCTTGAAGAGTTACCAACAAGGCGAAATCGAATATGTAGAAGTCTTGCAGAACATGCAACAGGCTTGGCAAATTCGCGAACAATATTTACAGGAAGTATTGGCTTATAATCAGTCAATCGTACAAATTGAAACCATCTTAGGAAATGAATAAGTTCATTATTATCGTATCTGCCATCGTATTGGCCAGTTGTGGCAAGGAGGCAACCACTGAAACAACGACAGCAAAACCAGCTATCAAATTGACAGCTGAACAGAAACAAAATGCCGGAATTGAATTCGGTAATTTGGAGGAAAAAGAAATGGCTGAAAGTATTTACTGCACGGGATTAGTGGATGTCCCTCCTTTGTCCATGGCATCCATTTCTTTACCCATCGCAGGTTATGTAAAATCGACCATTGAAGTATTGCCGGGGAAGCAGGTATCGAAAGGTCAGGTTTTGGCATCGATAACCAGCATGGAATACATCCAAATGCAGCAAGAATATTTACAGGCACAAAGCCAGATGAATTTGTTGACGGCGGAGCGAGCACGCCAGCAAGTTTTACAGGATGAAGAGGTTGGTTCAAAAAAGAAGTTCCAACAAGCGGAGGCGGAATTAGGAAATTTGCAGACCCTATCGCGCGCTTTGGCTATGAAGCTAGAAATCTTAGGCTGCGACATGAAGGCCTTGGCCCAGGGAAAAATGAATGCTAATTTGACTCTTAAGTCCCCGATTGATGGCTTTATTGAAGATCAAAGCTTAGCGATTGGGAAATACATAACTCCCACGGACGTATTAGTGAAAGTAGTGGGTGTGGCACATAAGCACGTTGAATTGAAGGTTTTCGAACGGGACTTATCAAAAATTAAGATTGGCCAAACAATCGATTTTGAAGGCGATGGAAATAAGTCGACCGGTAAGGTATTTTTAGTAGGCAAGCAGGTTGATATGAGTACGCGTTTGACACCCATTCATGGGCATTTTTCCATTGAGGCTGATGAGCAGAATTTCACGGTCGGCCAGTTTGTGAATGCCGCGATTCAAGTAGGTTCTCAAAAGGTATTGACGATTCCACAATCCGGATTAGCGCGTGTGGGTAAGGGTGGATTTATCTATGTGGAAAAGACGGACGGCACCATGGCCCAAATCCCGGTGGAGGTTCGTAGTGCAAATCAAGAAATGGTCGGGATTTTGCCCACTAAAGCCCTACCCGAAGGAAAGGTTGTTGTTCGAGGTGCATCAGCCTTGGAGGCGATTTTTGCGAAAGACTAAGGAAGAAAGCCTGACCAAGTTGCATAGCCATCCCATGCTTCTGGTATGGGCGTGGCGTTTTCGAAAATACCGAATAGCGTAGACCCAGACCCGCTCATCGCAGCATACTGAGCACCTAGGGCATATAGTTCCTCTTTAATCGTAACTAGAGTAGGATAGGACGGGAAGAGACTATTTTCAAAGTCATTTGAAATGGTCTCTTTCCATGTTTCGATGGGTTTTGCCAAAGCCTTTTCCCAATTTTTCTTTGCTTTTTTAGGCTTTATACCCGCATAGGCTTCTTTGGTTGATATACCAAAGTTGGGATAAACCATCACCAGGAATTTTCCGGAAAGATTCAAATCGATTGGATGAAGGATATCGCCTTTTTCTGTACCGATTTGCGCTTGAGGTGTAAGGAAAAAGGCGCAGTCACTTCCGAGTTGTTGGGCAAACGGGATTAAATCCGCATTAGTCAGAGGGAGCTTAAACATATCTCGTAATCCAAGCAGGGTGAAGGCGGCATCTGCAGATCCACCCCCCAAACCGGCTCCCATGGGAATCACTTTATGCAAATGAATGTGTACGGGGGCTATTTTATATGCTTTTTGAAGTAATTGAAAGGCGCGGAAGCATAGATTATCCTCTAATGCACCGGATATACTCAGTCCGGATGTGCTAAATTCGAATGTAGTGCTGGGTGTTATTTCCAAGATATCTGACCAAGGTACGTGGTAAAAACAGGATGTCAAGTTGTGAAATCCATCGGCACGTTTTTCGGTGATATAGAGGCCAATATTGATTTTGGCGTTTGGGAATAAAATCATGATTAGTCTTCGAGTGAGTTACTTACGCCGATTAATTTCAGCAGGAGGTTGATGAAGAAAAGTATAAAGGCCAGTTGGTAAAAAACAGGTGCAGCAGATTCATGTTCTACTTCCCGAATGAATAATTTTCGAGATTTTTCCATCAAATCGATTTCCTGAAAAATTTGTCTCAAGGTTTCTTGGTCCGTAGCTCGGTAAAAATGCCCCTGAGATTGTTCCGCTATCATGCGTAGGGTACTTTCGTCAACCGGATCTAGGTTCGCCTTTGTACTACCTACCGCGATGGTATAAACTTTAATTTTAAAGGTTTTGGCTAGTTCGGCGGAAGTCATCGGGTCCAAATTTCCCGCTGTATTATTTCCGTCACTGATCAAGATAATGATTTTCTTGGGGTTGGCTTCCTCCCGTATTTGATTGATACACATACCCAAGGCATCCCCAAGCGCCGTGCCCTCCTCAGAAATTTGTTGGCTAGCTAAATTTTGAATGGCATGCGCTAAAAAACTGGTGTCTGTGGTGATGGGACTCGCTAAATAAGGTGCTCCCGCAAAAGCGACTAAGGCAATTTGGTCGTATTCCCGACCGAAAATGAACGCGCGCGCCGTTTTTTTAGCAATCGCAAGACGAGATGGCAATACATCTTTACTCAACATGGAGGATGAAACGTCCAGGCCAATCGCGATATCGACCCCCTCCTGTTGGATCCTCGTATGGAACTTCGATTTATAAGGGTCTGCTAATGCAATGATAATGCTCATCAGACATAGACTTAGCACTGTGTCGGGTAAAAAAGTCAGAAACCGTACGAGTTTATTTTGCTTAAGTGGGGTCTTAAAGGACAAGACTACTCGGTTTTGACTTTTTCTTTTAACCAGAATGCGAATTCCAATGATTAGCAAGGGAAGCGGAATCAAGTACAGGTAAAATTCATTTTCCCACGAATAGGAGAAAATGGATTTTAATTGCTGCCATGAATAGAGGAGATTGAATTTCATGATCGCTTGACTTCGTTGTTGATTTTCGCCCTTTCTTGATTGTATGCGGTCTCAGCGATTTCGAGAAGAACCTTGATCGCTTCGAGGGTATTGGAAGAAAAGTTTCCTCCATAAATGGCAGAATCTACTTCTTGTAAGGTCTTCTCTAGGCGCTTGTCGGGCAGGTTATCCACCATCTCTGTCGTTGTAAATGTCGCAAAAGGGATGTCGGTCAGTCGCTCCAAGTAGTTTTTCCACAGTGCGGTAGCATTTTCCAAATTTTGTAGGCCTTTCGTGGAATTTGAGATATTTCGCATAAGTCGTTGATACGCTCTACGAAACTCTAAATTTTTCCTCCAAAGCAAGTAAAGTTTAATCCCCTGTCTGATTCGTTTTCCAAGCAACCAATAGATTAATCCAGCGACGATCAAAATGCTAATCGCACCCATGGCAAGGTTTTTTAAATCGGGTTTCGGTTTCAGTGGGCTGATGGGAATGGATTGGATCAGCGAGTCAATCTTGATCGAGCTTGCGTTTGGCAAAAGGCGTTTCAGGTATATCGTATCTGCCGGAGGCGCTACCAAGGTGCAATCTTGTTCCGTTTGCAAGGCAACAGGAATTCGTAGCGTCTGAAAGTCTCTGATTGAAAATTGCTGGAAAGTATATACCGCCGAATCAATGCTGATTCCTTTTTCGTTTGTTTTAGTAGGGAAATATTCTTTTTTAATGGGCTTAAATATCCCAAAACTCTGCTGTACTCCTGGGAAGAAAATTTCTTGGGAGGGTTTGTGCGCCACACGTAACACATAGTGGATATCTTGGCCAATTTTGGCAGAATCCTCTAAAAAGCGTCCTTGTAGTTGTATGGATTGCTCTTGCATTATTTCCGCACGTTAAAAAGTTTGACCAACGCGGGCACGAAGTCTTCGCCTGAACGAATCGAAACATAATCCGCTTGCCATTGCTTACAAAGATTTTTTAATGCCGTGAGATCTGAGACATTCTCTCTGAGCTGTTCGCGAAATGCACTAGATGAGGTATTCACCCAAGTCGTTTGGCGTCTTTCAGGGTCATATACTGGAACAATCCCCATTTTGGGCAACTGAATTTCCAAGGTGTCTTGTATGTGTATGACAACTAAATCATGTTTCAATGCAAGAGCCCGAAGCAGGTCTTGGTAATTTTCGTCAATGAAGTCCGATAAGACAAAGACAAGACTCTTTCTTTTGAGCGCCTCCAAAGTGAATTTAAGTCCGGCTTTTAAGTCGGTCCCCAAACTCACTGGCGCGACTTTGAAAATCTCTGTGATGGCCTTATACCCATGTTTTTTACCCGAACCCGGTGCCATGAATTTTTCAATTTGATCCGAATAGGCGCAGAAACCAATATGTCCCGCCTCTTGCATCGCCGAAAATGCGAGCACACCAGCAACTTCTTTGAGTGTATTGAGTTTGCTTTGTTGGCGTTTACCTACTAGCTGTGATGCACTGACGTCTAATAAGAAGAATACCGTTTGTTCTTTTTCTTCTTTGAATAATTTGACGAAGGTGCCATGACCTTTTGCCGTGGTATTCCAGTCGATGTGGCGAACATCGTCACCATAATGGTATTGCCGAAGGTCATTAAATTCCAATCCCGACCCCTTGAAGATCGAGGAGAAGTTACCATGCATTTGGGTATTAATCGCTTTGCGAATGCGAATTTCCAACTGAACGATACGAGAAAGGAATGATCGAATATCCACTTCTTTTTGCTGTAATTTAGCGTTAGAATCTCGCTAAATTACCGATTTTTTGAGCACTTTGGATGAAAAGCGAGAAAAGCTTTCTAATTTGTATCAAATTTGGATTATGCGATTTTTAATCATTATTGTCTTGTTGGCTTGTTGGAGTTGCTCGGATTCGAAACCTTCGAATCGGCTTCCTGAAGATCAGATGGCTGAAATTTTGGCGGATATTCATTTAGATGAGGGGAAAATTAGTTCCATGAATATTGTTAGTGCGGACACCTCGGTTATTTTGTACAATCGTTTGGAGCGCGCGACCTTAAAGCGACATGGAGTAGACTCGACGGCCTTCGCTCTGAGTTTCGCTTCTTATGTCCAGGAGCCCAAAGATTTTATTGATTTGTATCAAAAGGTAAATGCGGCTTTAGCCAAAAAACAGCAAAAGCGTTAATCAATGAAATTCATCGTAGGCTTGCTTTTCATCAGTTCATCCATCATGGCACAAATTCCATTTATACAAGGTCACCGAGGTTGCCGGGGTTTATATCCTGAAAATTCAATACCTGCTTTCGAGCATGCCCTCAATCTGGGCGTCCGCGTCTTGGAAATGGACGTTTGCCTATCAGCTGATGGGCAAGTCGTGGTTAGTCACGAGTCATACATGAATGCTCGTTATGCGAGTCATCCAAGTGGAAACCCTGTTTTGAAAGAGGAGGAAAGTCGATTGAATTTATACCAAATGCCCTATTCGGAGATCAAAAGGTTCGATGTGGGAAGTCGGGGAAATGCGTCATTCCCGGAGCAAAAGAAGGTGTCTACGTATAAACCCTTGTTATCAGAAGTTCTGGCCTTGGGCGAAACATTTCGGAAAAAGACTGGCGAGGCTATTTATTATAACATAGAAATCAAGTCGGAGCCAAGCGAATACGGTCATTCACAACCAGCAAGCATTAAGGATTTTTCGGATCGCGTACAGCGCGTCATTCGTGCACACGTGGCCAATCCCTTCATCATTCTTCAAAGTTTTGATTTCGCCGTATTGGCCTATTATCACCAAGTATATCCCGAGGTACGCTTGTCGGCGCTCGTTGAATCCGAGTCCCCACAATACACCTTGGATGTGTTAGGGTTCACTCCGGCCATATTCAGTTCGAGTTATCAATATTTGACTCCAGAAATGATTCAGTTTTGCCATTCCAAAGGGATGCAAGTGGTTCCATGGACGATTAATTCGACGGAAAAGATGCAACAATTTGAGGCATGGGGTGTGGATGGAATTATCACAGATTACCCAAACAGAGCTCCCAAGATTCGTTAATATGTCCTTGTTCAACGAGACTTTATTGTGGTTTATGAAGCGGCGAATGCCGCGGATCGAGGCGATTTACAATCGGCCTTTGGACTTGCAATATGAGGGTTTGAGCCGATTAATCTCAGAGGGCCGCAACACAGAATGGGGGCAGAAATATGGCTATGATGATTTTTCGTCCTATGAGACCTTCCGTCAGCGGGTGCCTATTTCGACCTACGAGGAGATGTTTCCTTATATCGAACGAATGATGCAGGGCGAGCAACAAGTCCTATGGTCCACGCCGATTCAATGGTTTTCCAAATCCTCTGGCACGACCAATGCGCGAAGCAAGTTTATTCCTGTTTCCAAGGAATCCTTGGAGGATTGCCACATGATGGGGGGCAAGGATATGATTACCTTGCTGATTCAAAATAAGCCTGAGACGAAAATATTTGAGGGCAAAGGCTTGTCGATCGGAGGTAGCTTGACGACAGATTCGATGAACTCGCGGATGTTAATGGGAGATGTTTCGGCGGTGGTCATGAAGAACTTGCCAATTTGGGCACAGATGATTCGGACGCCTTCGTTAGACGTAGCCTTGATGGGGGATTGGGATCAGAAGATTGAAAAGATGGCCTTGGAGACATCCCAAGAGAATGTGACGAGTATTTTGGGGGTTCCGACATGGACCTTGGTGTTGATTGAAAAGATTCTGGAAATCACAGGCAAGAAGAGTATATTAGAAGTTTGGCCGAATTTTGAGTTTTTGGTGCATGGTGCGGTGGCCTTTGGTCCTTACCGGGATTTATTTCAGAGCCATGTTTTCCCATCTTCGGAGGTTCGTTTCCTGGAGATTTACAATGCTTCGGAGGGATTTTTTGGGATACAGGATGATTTGAGCCGACCGGATGAGATGCTATTGATGTTAGATTATGGCATTTTCTATGAATTTATTCCGATGCATGAGAGTGGGGAGGAGCTGGACTCGATTGTGTCTTTGGAACAGGTTGAGTTGGGCGTGAATTATGCGGTGGTGATTACAACGAATTCGGGATTATGGCGTTATAAGATTGGTGATACGGTTCGATTTACCTCATTGAGTCCTTATCGAGTGAAGATATCGGGTCGGACAAAGCATTTTATTAATGCATTTGGCGAGGAATTGATTATCGAAAATGCCGAGCAAGCGATAGCTAAGGCTTGTCGGGCAAGCGATGCTGAAATCAAGGATTACACGGCGGCGCCGGCCTATATGGATGGGGGAAAGCGTGGAAGTCACGAATGGGTGATTGAATTTTCGCGTGCGCCAAAAGATTTGCGTACCTTTGCGGCGGTGTTGGATGAAACCTTGCGTGCGAGCAATTCGGATTATGATGCGAAGCGTTCGTATGATTTGGTTTTAGGCCCTCCTCTGATTCATGACGCTCCGGAAGGTACATTTTATGCCTGGATGCGGAGTCGGGGAAAATTAGGGGGTCAGCACAAGGTGCCTCGTTTGAGTAATCACCGCGAATTTTTAGAAGGAGTTTTGGCTCATATAAATCAATAACATGGCTTTAAAAGAAACAATTGAGGCAGGCATCAAAGATGCGATGCGGGCAAAAGATGCAGATCGTTTACGTGCGTTGCGTGCGATTAAATCGATGATATTATTGGAGGAGACCTCGGGCTCGAACGCGGATGGCCTTTCGGCGGATGCGGAGATGAAGATTTTGATGAAGGCGGCTAAACAGCGCAAAGATTCATTAGATGTATATTTGACACAAAATCGTCCGGATTTGGCGGAAAAGGAACAAGCGGAGCTTTCGATTATCGAGGAATTTTTGCCGAAGCAATTAACGGAGGCGGAGTTAACGGAGAAAATCGCAGCCATCATCGCACAGGTAGGGGCGACTAGTCCGGCAGACATGGGGAAAGTGATGGGTGTCGCTTCCAAGCAGTTGGCCGGTTTAGCCGAGGGCAAAGCGATCTCAGTGAAAGTGGGTGAATTATTGAAGAAATAAATGGTAGTGACGAAACGAGCGATTCGGAATTTGAGTTTGGATGCGTTGAAGCAGGAGATGCTTCAGCACGGGGAGCCTGCGTTTCGCGCGAAACAGGTTTATGAATGGATTTGGAAAAAGTCGGTCCGCTCATTTGAGGCCATGGCGAATATCCCCAAAACCACACGTGAGTGGCTGGAGGTTGAATTCGATTTACAATGTGTGAGCACGGCAGAGATGCAGGTGAGTACGGATCGTACGATTAAGTCGAGTTTTGCATTGCACGACGCGCATTTGATTGAGGGGGTTTTGATTCCCACACGGGAGCGAATGACGGCTTGTGTTTCTTCGCAGGTAGGATGTTCCTTGACCTGCAGTTTTTGTGCGACGGGTTACATGGACCGGAAGCGGAATTTGGAGGCCTTTGAGATCTATGATCAGGTGGTATTGATACGTGACCAGGCGCAGGAGAAATATGGAATTCCGTTGACCAATATTGTGTATATGGGAATGGGGGAACCCTTGTTGAACTATGCCAATGTGTTGAAGTCGATTGAGATGATTACTTCGCCGGAAGGATTGGGGATGGCTTCTCGTCGGATTACGGTGTCGACGGCCGGGATTGCGAAGATGATTAAGAAATTGGGGGATGATCAGGTGAAGTTTAATTTGGCATTGTCGCTACATGCGGCGAATGATGTGAAGCGGAATCAGATTATGCCAATCAACGAGTCGAATACCTTGGAGGCGCTTTCGGAGGCATTGAGGTATTTTTATGAGAAGACGGAGAATGAGATTACCTTGGAGTACATCATGTTCAACAAGTTCAATGATTCGGTGGAAGATGCGAAGGAGTTATATGAATTTGCGCGCCACATTCCTTGTAAGATTAATATAATCGAATATAACCCGATTAAGCAGGCAGATTTTGTGAATGCGGAGGCGGATGCCTTGGCGAAGTTTACGGCATATCTGGAGTCGAAGAAGATGATTGTCAATGTCCGTCGTTCGCGTGGAAAGGATATTGATGCGGCTTGTGGTCAATTGGCAGGCAAAAAGTAAGACATGAACGAGTTATTCCCTATTTTCTTGAAATTGGACCGACTTAATACCTTGGTCGTTGGGGGAGGAAATGTTGCCTTGGAAAAGGTGTCGGCCTTATTGCGCAATTCGCCAGCGGCCCGTGTGACGATGGTGGCTCCGATGTTTCGGGAGGATACCTTGGTATTTTTAAAGGATTATGCGCAGGTGGAGATTTTGGAGCGGGGATTTGAGTTATCGGATTTGGAGGGTCGGGATTTGGTGATTTGTGCGACGGATAATCGGGCATTGCATGAGGGGATTAAGGAGGTATGTTCCCAGAGGCATTTGTTGTGTAATGTGGCGGATACGCCGGATTTATGCGATTTTTATTTGGGGTCGATTGTTCTGAAGGGCGATTTAAAGATTGCGATTTCGACGAACGGGAAGTCGCCGACTTTGGCGAAACGAATACGTGCGTTTTTGGAAGATGTGATTCCGGAGGAGATACAAGAAAGTTTGGAGGGGATGGAGGCAGTTCGGAAGACCTTGAAGGGGGATTTTCAGGCGAAGATTCAAGCCTTGAATGAGTTAACCAAAGATTTGATCTTTCGAAAATAGCTCTGATTTACCTTTGGCAATCCTCCCCGGTTTGCCAAAGGTAGAGGTTATTTCTTCAATTAAGTTTGCGAAAACTCTGATTATCAGATATTTGATAAAATATATTTGATGTAAATTCTTATTGATTTAGTGAATAGATTTGGAAAAGATCTTGCCACTATGTCACAACTCGCACATTATTTGACTCGATTTGAATCGGGAAATTTCTATCATATTTATAATCGCGGAGTTGATCGAAAATTGATTTATAAGACTCGATCAAATCATTTGTATTTTATGCGGTTATGGCAGCGTTATCTTAAGGGATATTTGGATGTTATTTCTTACTCCTTGAATGCTAATCATTTCCATTTTTTAGTTCGCGTGCCTCATTTTGACAAAGTTCAATTTGGGAGTAAATCCGCGCATGAACTTATTTCAGAAAGATTGAAGAAGCTCTTTCGCACATATGCATTAGCGTTTAATCGAAACCATGGAAGAACGGGTCCATTGTTTGATGGACCTTACAAGCGTGTTTTGGTGGAGGATAGCCGGTATCTATCTTATTTGGTGCAATATATTCATGTTAATCCGGAGAAGAATAGGCTGGTTTTGGATTTCAGGACTTTTCCTTGGAGTTCATATAAATTTATTTTGTCACCTCGGAAATCAATTGTGGATCGAGCTTTTGTTTTGGAATGGTTTGGAGGAGTAAGTGAATTTATATTATTTCATAAGAAAGAATATCAAGATGTAGATATTCGCCAATATCTATCGGAGGATGAATAAATTTCAAATTTCATTACGCTACCTTTGGCAAACCGGGGAGGATTGCCAAAGGTAAAGAGATAAAAAAAGGGCTGCAAACGCAGCCCTTTTTGTTTGAGTCAGTTTAAGACTACAAGTATTGATTTGCGTTCGTTGCGTTAAGGTCTTCGAAAGCAGTCTTTAAGCGTGTGATTAAGGTCTCTTCGCCTTTACGTAACCAAACACGTGGATCGTAATATTTCTTGTTTGGAGAATCGTCACCTGTAGGGTTACCGATTTGGCCTTGCAAGTATCCTTCGTTTGCTTTGTAGAAATTTAAGATACCTTCCCAGAAGGCCCATTGTGTATCTGTATCGATGTTCATTTTGATGGCACCGTAAGAAAGGGCTTCGCGGATTTCTTCGCGAGAAGAACCTGAACCACCGTGGAATACGAAGTTGATTGGTTTTTCAGCATCTAAGCTATATTTTTCTTTGATGAATTCTTGTGAGTTCTTCAAGATGACAGGTTGTAATTTAACGTTACCTGGTTTGTAAACACCGTGTACGTTACCGAAAGCGGCAGCGATGGTAAAGCGGTGTGAGATTTTGCTTAATACTTCGTAAGCATAAGCAACTTCTTCCGGTTGGGTATATAATTTAGATGAATCTACGTCTGAGTTGTCTACGCCATCTTCTTCACCACCGGTAACACCTAATTCGATTTCTAGGGTCATGCCCATTTTCGACATGCGCTCTAAATATTTTGCGCAGATCTCTAAGTTTTCTTCCAAAGGCTCTTCCGACAAATCGATCATGTGAGACGAGAATAAGGGTTGGCCTGTCTCAGCGAAGAATTTCTCGCCGGCGTCTAGAAGTCCGTCGATCCAAGGTAAAAGTTTCTTTGCACAGTGGTCAGTGTGTAATACGACTTGAACGCCATAGGCTTTTGCCATTTGGTGAACGTGGTAGGCACCTGAGATAGAACCCGCGATGGCAGCAGCTTGATTTTCGTTTGAAAGGGACTTTCCTGCGTAGAAAATTCCACCACCGTTTGAAAACTGAATGATTACGGGAGAGTTAACGGCTTTTGCAGTTTCTAGAACGGCATTTACTGTATTTGTACCTGTAACGTTAACAGCTGGAAGGGCAAACTGATTTTTCTTAGCGATTTCAAAAAGCTCTTGAACCGCGTCTCCATGCAATACTCCTTTTTGAGTGGATAAACTTGACATAATGATTTTTTTTCTTGGGAAATAAATATAAAGTACCTGATTTTCAGCAAGTAATGGCCAAAAATACTAAAATAAGTTCAATTTCAAGGTATGTGTATGGGAAAAATACAATTTTAGTAATCAGTGGGCAGTAGTTAGTAGTCAGTGGCCAGTGATCAGTAGTCAGGATTATTAGTTATTTTTTTTTGAAGGGAGAGATATCTATTTCCAAATTAGAAATGGCCATTTAACCTATGTGCACAAGTTAGCCTTTTAACAATAGATGTGGAATTCATTTTTATCAATGATCAATAATTATCCTGACTACTGACTACTGATCACTGGCCACTGACTACTGGCCACTGCCCACTGATAACTGAATACTGTTTTCCCCCTAATCCCCTGATTTTCAAAATATTTTTACACTACCTATTGCACGTGTTATTTTTTTCTGTACCTTTGCACTCCCGTTCGACAAACGCAGTTTTCAATTCCGAAAGAGGTTGGCAGAACTTCTCGAATTTATTTTAAACACAAAAATGCGGGTCGAAACAGGGTTTAAATTGAGGTAAGCTCGATTTTTGTGTCAGAACTGGTATTGGTTAGTACAAGTTGAATGCCCAACGTATTAATTGAATATTAAGCTACACAGAGTGATTTTCACTGTTATCCACAGTGGCTCCACTTTGTCGCCTTATACCAATTCTGCTTTTTATTTAATGTGATTCCTATATCGTTGCGAAACGATTTTGAATAAAAGTCTTACAACAAGCCTCGATCGCCTTGTAAGCATATTTTCTAATAAATATAAAATATTATGTCTGGAATTATTGGTAAAAAAATCGGAATGACCAGCCTATACATGGAAGACGGACGCTCTGTCGCATGTACGCTGATTGAAGCCGGACCTTGCGTGGTAACGCAGGTAAAGACCGTTGAGAAAGAAGGCTACAATGCCGTTCAAATCGGTTATGGTGAGAAGAAGGATAAGCACACAACAAAATCTTTGTTGGGTCACTTCAAGAAAGCAAACACAACTCCAAAGAAAAAGCTTGTTGAGTTTCGTACGTTTGAGCAGCCACTCGCATTAGGGGATGTTTTGACGGTTGAAATGTTAGAGGTTGAGACTTTTGTTGACGTGGTGGGAACATCGAAAGGTAAAGGTTTCCAAGGTGTTGTAAAGCGCCACGGATTTGCCGGTGTAGGTGGACAAACACACGGTCAGCATAACCGTGGTCGTCACCCAGGTTCAATTGGTGCGTGTTCATTCCCATCTCGTGTATTCAAAGGTTTGCGTATGGCGGGTCGTACAGGGGGTAATCGTGTGAAGGTTCAGAACTTACAGGTTTTGAAAGTTTATCCAGAGAAAAACCTTTTGGTTGTATCGGGATCGGTACCAGGAGCAAAGAACTCATACGTAATCATTGAAAATTAAAATTCGGGCATAGCCTATAGACATTCTGAAGTATGGAATTATCAGTATATAACATCGCAGGAAAAGATACCGGAAAGAAAGTAACCCTTTCTGACGAGATCTTTGGAATCGTTCCAAACGAGCATGTGGTTTACTTAGATGTGAAGCAATATTTAGCTAACCAACGTCAAGGAACTCACAAAGCGAAGGAGCGTGCAGAAGTTTCACGTTCAACTCGTAAGTTGAAGAAACAAAAAGGTACAGGTGGCGCACGTGCGGGTTCAATGAAATCGCCGTTGATGAAAGGTGGTGGTCGTATTTTCGGTCCACGTCCACGTGATTACCATTTCAAATTGAATAAGAAAGTTAAATCATTGGCTCGTCAATCAGCGTTAGCTGCAAAGGCACAGTCGGGAGATATCGCTGTTTTGGATACTGTATCATTTGATGCACCAAAGACAAAGGCATACTTAGCGATGTTGAAGGCTCTTTCTTTGGACAACACAAAATCGTTGTTGATCACAAATGAAGTTGACAAGAACGTTGTATTGTCTGGACGTAACGTACCGAAAACAAAGGTTTCGAATGCGGCTGACGTAAATACATATGATTTGGTGAATGCATCGAAATTGTTAATTACGGTGGATGCGATCCAAAAAATTGAGTCAACATTTAGTAAATAATTTGCGGGACTTCGGTTCTGTTTAAACGAAATAAACAATGGGCATTATTAAACGTCCGGCCTTGACTGAAAAGTCGCAAGCCATGCAAGAAAAAGGCAAATACGTGTTTGTGGTTGAATTGACAGCAAACAAGATTGAAATTGCCAAGGAGGTTAAGAAAATGTACGGAGTGGATGTACAAGATGTACAAACGATGCGTCAGATTGGAAAAGTAAAGTCCAAGAGCACACGTACAAAGGTTACTTCAGGACGCACGTCAACTTACAAGAAGGCGATCGTTACGGTAGCAGCGGGAGAAGTGATTGACTTCTACCAAGGAATTTAATAAAAATAATTAAGGGGGTTCATCCCGATAAATTGAACTAATTAAATGGCAGCAATTAAAAAAATTAAACCAACAACTCCAGGACAGCGTCAGCGCATTGCGCCAACGTTTGAGGAGATTACTACGGACAAGCCGTATAAGCCCCTTTTGGAGCCTATTAAGCGTACGGGTGGTCGTAATGCGGATGGTCGTCGCTCGATGCGTTACATCGGTGGTGGTCACAAGCGTCGTTACCGTGTGATTGATTTTACACGTGCGAAATTTGATGTACCTGCAACTGTTTTGACAGTTGAGTATGATCCAAACCGTACATCACGTATTGCTTTGATCGAATATACGGATGGTGTTAAGACGTATATCTTGGCTCCAGCAGGTATTCAAGTAGGTCAAACGGTTATTTCAGGAGAGAAAGTTGCTCCGGAAGTAGGAAATACATTGCCTTTGGCAAACATCCCTTTGGGTACTTTGGTTCACGCGATTGAGTTGCAACCAGGAAGAGGAGCTGAGATGGCTCGTTCGGCTGGTACGTATGCTCAATTATTAGCTCGTGATGGAAAATATGCTACGTTGAAGTTGCCTTCAGGTGAGATGCGTATGGTATTGGCTCGTTGTTTAGCGACAATTGGTACGGTATCTAACTCGGATCACATGAACGTGAACTTAGGAAAAGCAGGTCGTCATCGTTGGTTGGGTCGTCGTCCACGTGTTCGTGGTGTTGTGATGAACCCAGTTGATCACCCAATGGGTGGTGGTGAGGGTCGTTCTTCAGGAGGTCACCCACGTTCACGTACTGGTTTATTGGCTAAGGGTAAGAAAACTCGTAATCCAAAGAAAAACACAAATCGTCTTATCATCAGTAGAAGAAAAAAATAGTAGATGGCACGTTCACTAAAAAAAGGTCCTTACATTGATTACCGCCTTGATAACAAGGTTCAAGTTATGAATGATTCTGGCAAGAAGTCAGTAATCAAAACTTGGTCAAGACGCTCAATGATTTCTCCAGATTTCGTTGGTCACACATTTGCGGTTCACAATGGTAACAAGTTTATCCCAGTTTATGTAACTGAGAACATGGTAGGTCACAAATTGGGAGAATTTTCTCCGACGCGTAACTTCCGTGGTCACATTGCGAAGAAAGACAAAGGTAAAAAGTAAAAAGGGTGACCCTCGGGTCCTGTAATCAGATATTGTAAAATGGAAGCAATTGCTAAATTAAGAAATGTTCCTACGTCACCACAGAAGATGCGTATTGTCGCAGATATGGTACGTGGACAGAAAGTATCCAAAGCGTTGGGTATCTTGAAATTTGAGCCCAAAGTTGGTGCGAAGGCTATCGAGAAATTATTGCTCTCAGCCGTTTCTAACTGGCAAAACAAGCATGTGGATGCTAAAATTGAGGAGGCTGACTTGTTTATCAAGACGATCTTCGTAGATGGAGGTGCTTCGATCAAGCGTTTACGTCCAGCTCCGCAAGGACGTGGACACCGCATCTTGAAGCGTTCGAATCACATTACCCTCGTAGTAGCTTCTTCGGCAGCTCCTATCTTGGAAGAAACAACAGCAGAATAATTAACTATTAGATAAAACAAGAAATGGGACAAAAAATTAACCCCGTTGGATTAAGATTAGGTATCGTAAGAGGTTGGGATTCTAACTGGTACGGTGGCAAGACATTTGCTGATAAGCTTGTTGAAGACGAGAAAATCAGAAAATACGTAGCAGCTCGTATTCCAAAGGGATCTATCTCTAAAGTTATTATTGAGCGTACCTTAAAGCGCATTACTTTGACAATTAACACGGCTCGTGCGGGTGTGGTTATCGGTAAGCAAGGTGCTGAGGTAGACAAGGTAAAAGAAGAGCTAAAAGCGATCACAGGAAAGGATGTTCAAATTAACATCTTTGAGATTAAGCGTCCAGAAATCGATGCGAAATTGATCGGTGAGGCGATTGCTCAACAATTACAAGCTCGTATTTCATTCCGTCGTGCGATGAAGCAAGCGATCGCGTCAGCGATGCGTGTAGGTGCACAAGGTATCAAATTGAAATTGTCTGGTCGTTTGGGCGGTGCGGAAATGGCACGTTCAGAAGGATATAAGGAGGGTCGTATCCCATTGCATACATTACGTGCGGATGTGGATTATGCGATCTCAGAAGCGTTAACTGTTTACGGAAAGATCGGTATCAAGGTATGGGTATTCCGTGGTGAAGTTTTCGGAAAGCCAGATTTGTCTCCAAATGCGAACATGGGCTTGCAGTCTACAGCTGCGGATTCTCGTCCAGGTGATCGTGGTGGTCGTCCAGGTGACCGTGGTGGTCGTGGTCGTCGTGACGGAGATCAAGGAGGCGATCGTAACAAGGCAGGTGGTCCAGGTGCCGGTGGTCGTGGACGTGGTGGAAAACGCTAATTGCCTAAAATAAATCAAGAAATAGATATTAGACTTTTAAGAAGATGTTACAACCAAAAAGAACCAAATTTCGTAAGTCCCAAAAAGGCCGCGTAAGAGGTGTTGCCACACGTGGGCACGAAATTGATTTTGGATCATTCGCTATTAAATCGTTAGAGCCGGGACGTATTACAGCACGTCAAATTGAGGCTGCTCGTATTTCGGTAACTCGTGCTATGAAGCGTGAGGGCCAAGTTTGGATCCGTATTTTCCCTGACAAAGTAATTACGAAGAAGCCTGCAGAGGTTCGTATGGGTAAGGGAAAGGGAGCTCCAGAGTATTGGGTAGCGAACGTTCGTCCAGGAACTATTTTGTTTGAATCGGCGGGTGTACCGTTAGCGCTTGCACAAGAGGCATTGCGTTTAGCCGCACAAAAATTGCCGATGCGCACGAAGTTTGTCGTACGTAGAGATTATTCAGAATAGGTTTTAAGCCATTCGGTTTAAACATCCAAATAGCATTGTTATGAAAAACGCAGAAATAAACAAATTAGGAGTAGACGAATTGAAGAAAGCCATTGCGGCAGAGCAAGAGAACTTGACTCGTTTGAAATTGGCTCACGCCATTTCACCGATCGAGAATCCGATGCGTATTCGTGAAACTCGCCGTGTGATCGCGAAGTTAGAGACAGCTCTTACAAAAGCGGTTAACGCATAATAGTAAAATTAATTTTAATAGACCGTGTCGATATAAGGCTCATGGTCAATTGTTTAACAAGTTAACAAACCAACGATGGAACAGAGAAATCTAAGAAAGGTAAGGATTGGGAAAGTAGTTAGTGATAAGATGGATAAATCAATCACATTAACTGTTGACCGTAAAGTAAAACACCCTTTGTACGGCAAGTTCGTACAGAAAACAACTAAGTTGATGGCACACGATGAGAACAATGAGTGTGGTATCGGAGATACAGTGAAAGTGATGGAAACGCGTCCTCTTTCAAAAAATAAGCGTTGGAGATTAGTCGAAATTATCGCTAAAGCGAAATAAGACCCTCTTGTTATTCAATTTTAAAATTTAAAGATCAAAGATAATGTTACAGCAGGAATCAAGATTGGGTGTAGCGGATAATTCTGGAGCAAAAGAAGTTTTGGTAATTCGCGTATTGGGCGGTACTGGTAAGAGATATGCTTCTATTGGCGATAAAATTGTCGTTTCAGTTAAATCAGCTCTTTCTTCATCAAATATGAAAAAAGGTACGGTTTCTCGTGCGGTAGTTGTTCGCACGAAAAAAGAAATTCGTCGTAAGGATGGTACATATATTCGTTTCGAAGATAACGCAGCCGTGTTATTGAACGCGAATGATGAGCCAAGAGGAACACGTATTTTCGGGCCAGTTGCTCGTGAATTGCGTGAGGCAGGTTTTATGAAAATCGTTTCCTTAGCCCCTGAAGTTTTATAAGAAAGATGACATATTGGGTTAACCAATAGAACGAATCATACAATGGAAAAGAAAATTATCAAGCAAACAAAATTGCACATCAAAAAAGGTGATACTGTGATGGTTATCGCTGGTAACGCCAAAGGTAAAACCGGTGTCATCAAAGAAGTGATCACGGAGAAATCTCGTGCTATTGTAGAAGGTGCTAACCTTCAAACAAAACACGTTAAGCCGTCTGCGAGCAACCCACAAGGTGGCATCGAGAAGCGTGAAGGTTCGATCCACATCTCTAACCTAATGGTTGTTGAGAACGGAAAGCCAGTACGTACAGGACGTAAGTTGAACGAGAAAGGTAAATTACAACGTTACTCAAAAGCAACAGGTAAGTTTATCGCATAATATAAGAATGTAAAACGTGGGTCGGAAATCCACAAAATAGAAGAACATGGCAGTACCTAGATTAAAAGAGCGTTATTTAAAAGAGGTTGTACCTAGCTTGAAAACGAAGTTTGAGTACAAATCAGTAATGCAAGTTCCTAAGATTACGAAAATTGTAATCAACAAGGGTGTTGGAGCAGCAGTATCCGACAAGAAATTAGTTGACGTTGCAGTAGAGGAAATTACTCAAATCGCTGGTCAAAAGGCGGTAGCAACGATCTCTAAGAAAGCGATCTCAAACTTTAAGTTACGTGAGAACATGCCGATTGGTGTGAAAGTAACTTTACGTGGTGATCGTATGTATGAGTTTTTGGATCGTTTAACTACGGTTTCTTTGGCTCGTGTACGTGACTTCAAAGGTGTTTCAGAGAAGGGTTTCGATGGCCGTGGTAATTATACGTTAGGCGTGAAGGAGCAAATTATCTTCCCAGAAATTTCAATTGACAAAGTATCTAAAATCTCTGGTATGGACATCACATTTGTGACGACTGCACCCACAGACGAAGAGGCTTACGCTTTATTAGCAGCAATTGGAATGCCTTTTTCAAATATTAAAAAATAATTGCCGCAAGGCTTCATAACCCCTTTAAAATTTTTACAAAATGGCTAAAGAGTCAGTAAAAGCAAGAGAAAGAAAACGCGAAGCAACCGTTGCTAAATATGCAGCGAAGCGTGCAGCTTTGAAAGCAGCTGGAGATTACTTAGGTTTAGATAAATTGCCTAAAAATGCATCTCCAGTGCGTTTACACAACCGTTGTAAATTAACAGGACGTCCTCGTGGATACATGCGTAAGTTCGGTATTAGCCGTGTTACCTTCCGTGAAATGGCTTCAAACGGTTTGATTCCAGGTGTGACTAAGTCAAGCTGGTAAGATAAAATTTGATTAATTAAATTCATTTCTGTAATTTTGCATCCCGGTTTTCGGAATGCGGCAAATTTAAAAACAATGACAGATCCAATAGCAGACTATTTAACCCGATTGAGAAACGCGCTTAAGGCACGCCATAGGGTAGTTGAAATTCCTGCTTCCAACATTAAAAAGGAAATCACGAAAGTGCTTTTTGATAAAGGATACATTTCAAACTATAAGTTCGATGATTCTTCCGTACAAGGAACAATCAAGATTGCTTTGAAATACAATTCAGTAACGAAGCAACCGGCTATCGTTAATTTGACTCGTATCTCTAAACCAGGTCTACGTAAATACAATGGTGCTGAAGAGTTGCCACGTGTATTGAACGGTTTGGGTATCGCGATCTTATCTACTTCGAAAGGAGTTATTACAGATAAGGAAGCTCGTACACTTCACGTAGGTGGAGAAGTACTTTGCTACGTATATTAATTGTTTCACGCTGAAAGGGGGTAACTCGTAATTTAAGCTAATATTTATTTTATGTCTAGAATTGGAAATAAGATTATCACATTGCCTGCTGGAGTTACAGTAGAAGTTAGTGCTGGTAATTTAGTAACGGTAAAGGGTCCTAAGGGAACTTTGTCACAACAAATTGATCAAGATATCATCGTTAAGATTGAGGATGGTGTGTTGACAGTAGCTCGTCCAACTGAGCAAAAGCGTCACAAAGCGATGCACGGATTATACCGTTCATTGATCAACAATATGGTTGTTGGGGTAAGTGAAGGCTACAAGAAAGATTTAGAGATTATCGGGGTTGGTTACAAAGCCGCTAATCAAGGAAATATTTTGGAATTAAGCTTGGGATATTCTCACGCTATTTTCATGTCGGTACCTGCTGAGATCAAAGTAGCTACGGCGATGGAAAAAGGTAAAAACCCAATGGTTATTTTAGAAGGTATTGACAAGCAATTGATTGGTCAAGTAGCTGCTAAAATTAAATCATTACGTCCAGTTGAGCCATACAAAGGTAAGGGTGTTCGTTTCTTGGGTGAGCAAGTTCGTCGTAAGGCTGGTAAAGCAGGCGGTAAGAAATAAATTATAAGCGTGGGCCGGAAATCCACACAAACAAGTTAAACAATGGCAACAACAAAAGATTTACGCAGAACCCGCATTAAGCGTGCGATTCGTGCTAAGATAGCTGGTTCAGCTGAGCGTCCTCGCTTGACAGTTTATCGTTCTAACACTGCAGTTTACGCACAGTTAGTAGATGATCAAGCAGGAAAGACTTTGTTCTCGGCAACTTCGTACAAGAAGGATAAAGTGAACAATAACATCGAAGCTGCGAAAGCAGTAGGAAAAGCAATCGCTGACAAGGCGAAAGTTGCAGGTATTACGAAAGTAGTTTTCGATCGTAACGGTTATTTATATCACGGAAGAATTAAATCATTAGCTGAAGGCGCTCGCGAGGGTGGCTTACAATTTTAATAAGATATGTCGCAATTACAAGCAAAACCAATTAAGGTTAACGAGGGTGAGTTGAAGGAGAAGGTAGTAGCCATCAACCGTGTTGCCAAAGTGGTAAAAGGGGGTCGTCGTTTTAGTTTTTCTGCTATCGTTGTAGTAGGAGATGGTAACGGGATCGTTGGATACGGCTTAGGAAAAGCAAACGAGGTTACTGACGCGATTACAAAAGGTATCGAAGATGCAAAGAAGAATTTGTTCCAAATTCCTTTGTTGAAGAAAACCGTTCCTCACGAGCAATTAGGTAAATTCTCTGGTGGTTTCGTTTTAGTGAAGCCAGCTGCTCCAGGTACAGGATTGATCGCCGGTGGTGCGATGCGTGCTGTATTGGAATCTGCGGGTATCCACGATGTCCTAGCAAAATCAAAAGGTTCATCGAATCCACACAACGTGGTGAAGGCAACCATCGATGCGTTAGTGAAGATGCGTGCACCACATAGCGTAGCGTTCCAACGTGGAATTTCAGTTGCGAAAGTATTTAATGGATAATCCGAGCGCTTCAAGCCTCACTAATAGAACAGAAGATGTCTAAAGTAAAAATTACTCAAGTTAAAAGTGCAATTAAGCGCCCGGAAGTACAAAAGCGTACAATCCAAGCGTTGGGTTTAGGAAAAATCCGTAAGAGCGTTGAGGTAGAATTGAACCCTGCAATCTCGGGTATGATTCGTGCCGTAAACCACTTAATTGTCGTAGAAAATATTTAATTAACACGCGAGTTGCCAGCGATGGCAGCGTTAAGCCCCAATTACAATGAAATTATCGTCACTAAAGCCTGCAGAAGGCTCAGTAAAAGTAAGAAAAAGAGTAGGTCGTGGTCAAGGTTCTGGTTTAGGTGGAACTTCTGCACGTGGACACAAAGGAGCTCAGTCTCGTTCAGGTTACTCACGTAAGCGTGGATTCGAAGGTGGTCAAATGCCGATCCAACGTCGTGTTCCTAAGTTCGGTTTCAAGAACATCAATCGAGTAGAATACAAAGCAATCAACTTGGATACGTTACAAGCATTAGCTGACGCGACAGGTTTGAAAGTAATCACATTCGAAACTTTATACAGCAACGGTTTAGTATCTAAGTCTGACTTAGTGAAAATCCTTAGCCGCGGTGCGGTAACTTCTGCTTTGGAAGTAACTGTAAAAGGTTTCTCAGGTGCTGCTAAAGCTGCTATCGAAGCGGCTGGCGGTAAAGCAATTGTTGGTTAATCCTCTATTCTAATCGAATGAACAAGTTAATAACAACTTTCAAGCATATTTTCGCAATTGAAGAATTGAGAGGACGTATCATCAATACGCTTCTCTTCATTGCTTTCTTCCGTTTGGGATCTTTTATCGTTTTACCGGGTGTAGATGCGACTAAATTGTCTCAAGGTGGAGATGGTGGTTTATTCGGCTTGTTGAATATGTTTTCAGGTGGTGCCTTGAGCAACGCCTCTGTATTTGCGTTAGGTATCATGCCGTACATTTCGGCGTCTATCGCAATTCAGTTATTGACTATCGCCCTTCCGTATTTCCAAAAAATGCAGAAAGACGGCGAGTCTGGTCGTAAAAAATTAAACCAAATCACACGTATCCTTACGATTTTCGTGACGGCTGCGCAAGGTTTCACTTACCTTCAGGTGACAATCCCTTCGGAAGCCATCATGGTTGATCCATGGTTTTTCCGTCTTTATGGCGTTGCCATCTTGGTAGGAGGAACGATGTTGTGTATGTGGTTGGGGGAGAAAATCACCGACAAAGGTATTGGTAACGGTATTTCGATGTTGATCATGATCGGTATCGTATCTCGTTTCCCATCCTCTTTAATTCAAGAAGCAGGTTCACGTGGAATGTCGGGTGCTTTGTTGTTTATCATTGAAGTGATCGCATTATTTTTCGTAGTAATGGGTGCTGTGATGGTTACGCAAGCGGTTCGTCGTATTCCTGTTCAATATGCGAAACAAGTTGTAGGTGCGAAAACTTCAGCTGCTGCTGTCGGTGGTGAACGTCAATATATTCCGTTGAAATTGAATGCCTCAGGTGTAATGCCAATCATCTTTGCACAGGCTTTGATGTTTATCCCAGGTTTAGTTGCTCAGTCATTTGCTGAGAAGTCTGAATTTGCGGCATCGGTAGCGCAATCATTTGGCGACTTTACGACATGGCAATACAATGCATTATTCGCATTCTTAATTATTGTCTTTACGTTTTTCTATACAGCGATCTCAATCAACCCTACGCAGATTTCCGATGACATGAAGCGTGGTGGAGGTTTTGTTCCAGGCGTTAAGCCGGGCGAAGAGACTGCTGGTTTTATTGCGACGATTTTAGATCGTATCACTTTGCCAGGTGCAGTGATGTTGTCAATTATCGCGATCCTTCCTGCGATTGCCAATTTATTTGGTGTAACGCGTGGATTTGCCTCTTTCTTTGGTGGAACATCTTTGTTGATCCTAGTAGGAGTTGTTTTAGATACTTTGCAACAAGTTGAAAGTTACTTGTTGATGCGTAAATATGAAGGTTTAATGCAGTCGGGACGTGTAAAAGGACGTTCTGAGGTGATAGGTCGTTAAGATGATTTACCTAAAGACACCCGAAGAGATGGCCATCATCCAAGCGAATGGCGAGATTTTGGGGAAATGTCATGCGGAGGTTGCCAAGGCGATAAAGCCGGGTGTTAGCACCCTGGAATTAGACAAGATTGCTTACGAGTTTATTAAAGATAATGGGGCTCACCCTTCTTTTTTAAACTACCAAGTTGGGAATAAGAAATATGCTTATTCACTTTGCATCTCGGTAAATGATGTGGTAGTTCATGGTTTACCAGGAGATTTAGTCTTACAAGAAGGCGATATTATCTCGATTGATGCGGGTGTTTATAAGAATAAGTTTCACGCCGATAGTGCCTACACGTACGGAATAGGAAATGTAGATGCGGAGGTACAGAAATTATTACAAGTGACAAAAGAGTCCTTGTATCAGGGTTTGAATCAAGCCCAAATAGGTAAGCGAGTAGGGGATGTCGGGAATGCCGTTCAAGTATATACGGAATCCTTAGGCTACGGAGTGGTTCGGGAATTGGTAGGACATGGTGTAGGAAAAAACTTACACGAAAGTCCGGAGGTTCCTAATTACGGCCGGCGCGGAGATGGTGCTAAATTGAAGGAAGGAATGGTCATTGCGATCGAACCGATGATCAATTTAGGAAAACGCCAGATCACGGTTGACAAAGATGGTTGGACCATCCGTACAATCGACCGCAAAGCGAGCGCCCATTTTGAGCACACAGTCGGGGTAACCGCTGCAGGCCCAAGGGCATTGACTACATTTGCTTATATTGAAGACGTATTAAAAACCTCAACAGTATTGTTGAATATTTAAAAAAATTATGGCTAAACAATCTTCGATCGAAGTAGACGGAATTATTTTGGAAGCTCTTTCGAACGCCATGTTTCGAGTAGAATTGGAGAATACCCATCAAGTGATTGCTCATATTTCGGGCAAGATGCGTATGAACTACATTAAGATTCTACCAGGAGACAAGGTGAAGTTGGAGATGTCTCCATATGATTTGAGTAAGGCTAGAATTGTTTATCGTTACAAGTAAAAATAGGGTTTGACCCATAAAATTAAATAAAATGAAAGTTAAAGCATCTATTAAAAAGCGTAGTGCAGACTGCAAAGTGATTCGTCGTCACGGTAAGCTTTACGTTATTAACAAGAAGAATCCGAAGTTCAAACAAAGACAAGGATAATTCAAACTAAATTGATTAATCACAACAATTAATTACCTATATGGCTCGTATTGCAGGGGTTGATATTCCCGACAAAAAAAGAGGAGAAATTGCATTGACTTATATTTTCGGTATTGGTCGTAGCACTGCTCAAAAGATTTTAACGAAGGCGTCAGTTTCTTTTGATAAGAAAGCTGGTGAGTGGAATGACACGGAGGCGAATGCTATTCGTGCGATCATCGCAGCAGAATTCAAAACGGAAGGTCAGCTTAAGTCTGAAGTTCAATTGAACATCAAGCGTTTGATGGACATCGGTTGTTACCGTGGATTGCGTCACCGTAAAGGTCTTCCAGTACGTGGTCAACGCACGAAGAACAACTCACGTACTCGTAAGGGACGTCGTAAGACAGTTGCTAACAAGAAAAAAGTAACTAAATAATAAGTAGAGGAAATACCTCACACCCAATTTTATTTATCAAATAGTATGGCACAAGCAAAAAGAAAAGATAAAGCGAAGAAAAGGGTTGTTGTAGTTGAGCAAGTTGGTCAAGTACACATCAAAGCTTCCTTTAACAACATCATTATCTCCATTACCAACTCAGCAGGTCAAGTGATCTCTTGGGCATCAGCAGGAAAGATGGGTTTCCGTGGTTCTAAGAAAAACACTCCGTATGCAGCTCAAATGGCAGCATCGAACTGTGCAGCAGTAGCTGTCGAGGCAGGGATGAAGAAAGCAGAGGTTTTTGTAAAAGGACCGGGTGCAGGACGTGAGTCAGCAATCCGTACCATCCAAAATTCAGGTATCGAAGTATCACTTATCCGTGATATCACTCCAATGCCTCACAATGGATGTCGTCCTCCAAAACGTCGTCGCGTTTAATAATTTTCATGCAGGGGTAATTAGTAATTATTTTCCCCCGCTTTTATTCACAATTTAATTACTTCACTGCACATAAGAGGTGCATTGACTTTTAAAAAAAATGGCTAGATACACAGGTCCAAAATCCAAGATTGCGCGTCGTTTCGGCGAACCAATTTTAGGTCCGAGCAAAGCATTAGCTCGTAAAAATTATGCTCCAGGTATGCACGGTAAAGGGAAACGTTCAAAGGTTTCTGAATACGCTGTTCAATTAAAGGAGAAGCAAAAAGTTAAATACACGTACGGTATCTTAGAGCGTCAGTTCGAGAACCTATTCCACAAAGCCGCTGTTAAAGAAGGTATTACAGGTGAGAACTTGTTAAAATTGTGTGAAGCACGTCTAGATAATACAGTATACCGTTTGGGAATTGCACCGACGCGTCGTGCAGCTCGTCAATTGGTTATCCACAAACACATCATTGTAGACGGTGAAGTAGTAAATGTGCCATCTTACTCTTTACGCGCAGGTCAATTGATCGGTGTTCGTGAAAAATCTAAATCTTTAGAGGTTGTGACTAATTCTTTGGCTGGACGTTCTCCAAAACGTTACAACTGGTTAGAGTGGTCTGAAAGTGATATGGTTGGTAAATTTTTGGCATACCCAGAAAGAGATCAAATCACAGAAAACTTCAACGAGCAAGCAATCGTCGAATTGTACTCTAAATAATCCCTAGGGTTATTCAATAAATTAAACAGTACCAATAACGTTTTTTCAGTATCATTTTAAGCTACGAAATATGTCAATATTAGCATTCCAAATGCCCGAAAAAGTTGTGATGGAGAAAGCCGATGACTTTCACGGGTTATTTGAGTTCAAGCCACTCGAAAAAGGTTACGGTGTTACCATTGGTAACGCGCTTCGTAGAATCTTACTTTCTTCTTTAGAGGGATATGCGATTACAAGCGTTAAGATTTCTGGTGTTTTACACGAGTTTTCAGCTATCGAAGGTGTACATGAAGATGTATCTGAAATCATCTTAAACTTGAAAAAAGTTCGCTTTAAGAAAGCACAAGAGATTTTAGATAACAAGGTGACATTAAAAGTAAAGGGCCAAACAGCCATTACTGCTGGTGACATCGCCAAATTCACACCTTATTTCACCATTTTAAATCCTGATTTAGTGATCTGTCACTTAGACGCTTCGAAAGAAGTAGAAGTTGAGTTGATCATTGAAAAAGGTCGCGGATACGTTCCTGCAGATGAGCCTCGTGCAAATGAGCTTCCTTTCGGACACATCGCGATTGATTCAATCTACACGCCAATTAAGAACGTTAAGTTCAGCATTGAAAATACACGTGTAGAGCAAAAAACCGATTACGAGAAATTAGTTTTAGATATCGAAACGGATGGTTCTATCCACCCAGAAGATGCATTGAAAGGTGCTGCGTATATCTTGATCCAACACTTTATGTTGTTCTCTGATCAAACAATGACGTTTGAAACTCCGAAAGCTGAGGAAGATAACGTAGTTGATGAGGAAATGCTTCACATGCGCAAGTTGTTGAAGACTTCATTGGCTGACCTAGATCTTTCAGTTCGTGCTTACAACTGCTTAAAATCAGCTGATGTTCGTACACTTGGAGAATTAGCGAAATTAGAGATTTCAGATATGATGAAATTCCGCAACTTTGGTAAGAAATCATTAACAGAGTTAGAACAATTGATCGAAGAAAAAGGTCTAACGTTCGGAATGGATGTATCTAAATATCGTTTAGACGAAGATTAATAATTAAACAAAAAGTAATAGGTGGTATGCAGGTAGTATACTAACCGCAGCTCGCAAGAGCTTTTAACTTACGAATTACAACAATGAGACACGGTAAAAAATTCAATCACTTAGGAAGAACAGCTTCCCACAGAGCAGCCTTATTATCCAATATGGCCTCTTCGTTAATCTTACACAAGCGTATCGAAACAACTGTAGCGAAAGCTAAGGAGTTGCGTAAATACATTGAGCCAATGATTACGAAATCAAAAACAGATAGCACAAACAATCGTCGTGTGGTTTTCTCTTACTTACAAAATAAGGATGCCATCAAAGAATTGTTCAGCATCGTTTCTGAAAAGGTAGCGAACCGTCCAGGTGGTTATACACGTATTATTAAATTAGGAAATCGTCTTGGTGATAACGCGGAGATTTGTTTCATCGAATTAGTTGACTTCAACGAAACGATGTTAGCTGCTTCTGCGGAGAAAGCGGGTAAGACTCGTCGTAGTCGCCGTGCTGGAGCTAAGAAGGATGAGGCTGTTGCTGCTGCACCTGCTGCTGAAGCACCTTCTGCAGAAGTTGTAGAAGAAGTTGCTGCTGCAGAGGTTGTTGAAGAAACACCAGCTGAAGAAACTCCGGAAGCACCTGCAACAGAGGAGCCTACAGAAGAAAAAGGAGAAGACGCTTAATATCTTTTCTTACATTTTTTTGAAGGGCTTCAACGTTTAGTTGAGGCCCTTTTTTTAGGATTAATCGTCAATATTTGAATATTTTTTATGAAAGTTTCTGAGTCGACCCCAGCTGTACTCTTACTTCAAGATGGAACATTATTCCATGGAAAAGCCCTAGGCAAAATCGGTACCCACGGTGGAGAAATCTGCTTTAATACCGGTATGACGGGGTACCAAGAAATCTATACCGATCCCTCCTACAGCGGACAAGTGATTATCAATACGACAGCCCATATTGGTAACTATGGTGTCATCGATAAAACCGAAGCGGAGTCTAACCAAGTGCAAATCGCTGGAATGGTTTGTAACGAGTTTGCCAGTGTTCATTCCCGTGCCACGGCCGATGGATCCTTGCAAGATTATTTAGCCAATGCTGGCATCGTTGGTATCTCTGGGATCGATACGCGCGCCTTAGTTCGTCATATACGCACGAAAGGGGTGATGAACTGCCTTATCTCATCGGAAATTTTCGACCTTCCTACCTTGCAAGCGGAATTAGCCAAGATTCCTTCCATGGAAGGATTGGAATTGTCTTCTCAAGTATGTACGAAACAGGCATATTTCCTTGGTGATCCAACTGCTACTTATAAGATTGCGGTATTGGATTTAGGGGTGAAGAAAAGCATTTTGACCAACTTCACCGATCGAGATTGTTATTTACAAGTTTTCCCTGCCAAAACGCCATTTGCCGAAATAGCTGCTTGGAATCCTGATGGTTATTTTGTTTCCAACGGTCCTGGCGATCCGGCTACGATGCCTTATGCTGTAGAGACGGTCTCTCAATTCTTGGCTTCGGATAAACCGGTATTTGGAATCTGTTTAGGTCACCAAATCTTGGCACAAGTTTGTGGATTATCTACGTACAAAATGCACAATGGACATAGAGGCCTAAATCATCCGGTTAAAAACCTAATTACCGGCCTATCTGAAATTACCTCTCAAAACCACGGTTTTGCCGTTCGTATGGAGGAGTTAGCAGCGTCTGAAAAGGCAGAGTTAACGCATATCAACCTGAACGACCAAACGGTGGAGGGTCTTCGTGTTAAGGGCCGTAAGGCATTCTCTGTGCAACATCACCCAGAGGCATCACCAGGTCCACATGATTCCCGTTACTTATTTGATCAATTTGTTGATCTATTGAAATAGCAGATACAACAAAGAAGCCCAATCTTTCGGTTGGGCTTTTTTTATGGGTAGAATTTACTTCTTGGGAAATCCGAATAAGGCATTCTCCTTAATCATGGCAGCCACGGAACTCGGAACAAGTTTCTCCCATTCACCCGTTCCTTGTTGGATCATATCCAAAACCTGGTCGGTACGAATGTTCATGAGTTTTTCGTCGGATTTTTTGATGTCCTCCAACTTCGCATTATCGATTAGATATTGATACAAGCCTTTCAAGTGAGGATCTGGCTTGAATGATTTTAGATTCAAAACGGAACCCGCATCATCGATCGTTGGGTATAAATATAATTTAATCTTGTGCCCAAAGAGATTCGCAAAGGCACTTAAAATTCCGCCCTCTAAATGGGTATAATGCTTCTCATCGAAGATATACTCCAAGTTAGGCATACCCATGATGAGTGCCATTTTCAACTTTGAGAATTGGCTTAAGAAGGCAACGAGCTTAAAGTATTCGTGGAAATTTGAAATTAAAACGGTTTGGCCTAAAGAGCACAAAATATCGACGCGATCTAAAAAGTCTTTCTCATTTATATTGTGAGTTCCATCTTCTAAGCTACGTAATGTCAACTCCGAAAGAACACATACCTTATCGTCATCCACATCAGCCTCCTGTTCGAATTGAGATTGCCCCTTTTTCAACATGTCGAGGAAGATGTTTGTCACAGGTCTAAATCGTCCACGAATGGCTATGATATGTTTTTTCGCTAAGGCATCATAGGGTTGCATCACATTTCCGTCTGGACCGAAAACAGCCGCCTGCGTATAACCATGCTTCACTAAATACAGTGACATCAAGCGATTGTCCACTTCCTTAAAATCAGCGCCCTCAAAGCGAATCATGTCGATTTCAATTCGATCACGCGACAAATCATCTAAAAGGGACAAAAGAAGTTTTTCTGGATCTTCATGGTAGAAATAACAACCATAAATTAAGTTGACGCCGATGATACCTAATGCCTGTTGTTGTAAAATATTATCGTTGTCCAACATGTTTACGTGGATCACGACGCTATTAACCGGGCCATTGGGGCGCAACTGAAAGCGTAGGCCAATCCAGCCATGGGCATCATTTGTTTTCTGATAATTTAGTGCGGAGACTGTATCTGCAAAAGCGAAGAATCTTTTCTCCGCCGCGCTCTCAGTTAATCGGACTTGTAATAATTTATATTCCCGATTTAACATTTTGATTAAGCGAGGCTCGCAAACATATTTGCCTGATTCCTCTTCGCCATAGATGGCGTCTGAGAAGGCCATATCATAAGCCGAGATTGTTTTTGCGATGGTTCCTGATGCTCCGCCGGCTTTAAAAAAGTTGGCAGCTACTTCTTGACCCGCTCCAATTTCCGCGAAAGAACCATAGATACTTCGATCTAAATTGATCTTAAGAGCTTTTTGCTTCGTTCCAATGGATTTTAATGTGGCTGTCATCGGCGAATTAGTTTGTTAAATGTTGCTTAGGTACAGCAAGTTAAAAAAATATTCGCTTTTGTCGGTGCTATTTCTTGAAAAAATCCTAAAAAATGCTTTTGTGCAATTCCTTGTAATACAAGGTTAATCCGGCCATTGGACCCTCGCTAATGATACCCGCTTGAAGCTTATTGGCCTTTAGAACCCGTCGTAAGATATCGGCATAATAAAATGCCACTGAGCCGGTAAAATGAATCGGCTGATTGAGCGCTTGTTCGTATTTCAGTAAATACAATTCACAGAACGATTGAAACGATTTTTCAATCAATTGGTAACAAAAGGGGTGTTTCCGGTGGTCAAAAAGGAATTTGGAGAAAGAGGCAAACCAGCGATTGGGAAATTCTTCCCGGTAGGCTTTTTGAAGAATGCTTAATCGGTCAATCGCACCATAGCGTTTTTCGAATAAACTACGTAAGTCGGCCGGTAATTCCTGATGCAGATAAGCCAACATGAGGCTTTTGCCCAAGTGGCCCCCGCTACCCTCGTCACCTAGCCAAAATCCAAGAGGAGGGACTTGGTTTTGCAACTCACCTTGATCGAAAAACCCGGAATTTGCTCCTGTCCCGAGGATGCATGCAATCCCTGCTTGTTTGCCACATAAGGCCAGGCCGGCTGCCATCAAATCAGATTGAATTAGAAGTTCCGCATTTCCAATGACGGGTCTTAAGACGGCTTCGATGATGGCTTTTTTTGATTCATCGGTAATGCCCGTACCAAAATAATAGACAAATTTTAAGGATAGGGGTTTTACCTTTTCGAGCGTTTCGGCTTGTGCTTTTTGAATTTCCTCTGCGCTTTGATAGTATGGGTTAATCCCCAATGAATTGAAACTTTCGTATGCTTCATTCAAAGTTGTAATATTACGCCAAGCTGTTTTGGTAGAACCACTTTCAATGATCAGAATCATATGAGTTTTCCGATAGGGTTAAACTTTTCAAAAACTTTTTCTGAGTGCGGGGCATCAGCTAATTCATCCGTTAAATCCTGGCCTGCCCAATGTTCATAATGTTTTCCATTTTTCCACAATTTGGATTGGGTCATGTCGTAGATTAGCCCCTGAAAAGCCACCCAAATTTCCGGACGGTCCTGTCCATTTCGGAGGGCTAATTGTGAACGTGTGTACGTATGAAGATCTTCTTGCAAAACGGAAATAAATATTTTACGAAGCTAAATAAAAAGGACTAAAGACCGTTTTTTTAGTAAAGATTTTTAATTTTACATGTATTACTAATTTGCAGATTTATGAAAATCATTTCGAGGGCTCTTATTTGTTTAGTTAGTGTTGCTATGTGGTCATGTGGTTCTTCCTCTGGGTCAGATCCAGCACCCACGCCACAGCCTACCGTATCGCAATTGATTAGCAAATCTTGGAGCGCGAGCAATGTTAGTTGGGACGGTGTTGCCCAATATTCAAAAGGCGCAACGACCAACTTAGTATCAGGATATTCTCAATTCAAGTTAGATTTATCGAGTACGACGGCTGCCTCATTAACCGAATTTGATGGACGCAAATTTACGGGTACTTATACCTTATCCACGGATAATAAGAAGATTACGTTAAATGGCTTAACCAGTTCAGAGGGGGCACCTTCGGGGACGAATGGAACCATTGAATTCAATATTGTTGGTACGCCGTCTGCAGCTGCATTAAGCTTAGAAACATCGACAACATACATCAAAGCGAGCAACAAAAAAGTAAGCTTGTCTTTAGTAAACCCATAAACTAGAATTTATTGTTTGAGCCGTCTCGTGAGGCGGCTTTTTTTTTATATGGAAAAGAGAACAGAAATAGGGACACTCGGGGAATTTGGCTTAATTAAGCGCCTTGCTGTACCTTTTGCCGAGCATCAAGGTTGGACCAAATTGGGTATCGGGGACGATGCGGCCTTATTAGAAGCTGCAAATCAGTTGACCGTCAGCTCAACCGAACTTCTCATAGAAGGGGTTCATTTTGATTTATCTTATACTCCCCTCCAACATTTGGGATATAAGGTAGTAACTGTTGCCGTATCCGATATCGCTGCCATGAATGCCATCCCAACGCAGTTGATGGTTGGCATAGGTCTGAGCAATCGCTTTTCGGTTGAGGCTGTCGATGAATTATATGCAGGAATTAAAGCAGCTTGTGAAGACTATCAAATTGATTTAGTAGGTGGAGATACAACGGCTTCTCCCCAAGGACTAATCCTATCGGTTACTGCGCTGGGGGTAGTTGATTCCGCGCAAGTAGTTACGCGATCGAAAGCACAACCCAACGATGTTATTTGTGTGAGTGGGGATTTTGGAGGAGCATTATTAGGATTACAATCCTTGGAACGCGAGAAGCAGGTTTTTTTGGCGAATCCTGACATGCAACCCGAATTGGATAATAAGAGTTATGTCGTTTTACGCCAATTAAAGCCGAGTGCTCGTTTTGATATTATCCACGAGTTGAGAGACTTAGGTGTTGTTCCCACCTCCATGATTGATAGTTCAGACGGATTAGCCGCTGAAATACTTCACCTTTGTGAGGCATCCGGTACGGGCGCTCGTATTTTTGAGAAGAATATTCCGATTGATGATGAGACTTATTTGGCGGCAACTGAGTTTAATCTGAGTCCGCTGACCGCGGCATTGAATGGTGGGGAAGATTATGAGTTGGTGTTTACCGTTTCGCAGGCCGACTTTGAAAAAGTGGAGAAGATTGCGGATGTAACGGCCATTGGCTACATGACTAATATGCCAAATGAGAAAGTCATGGTCATGAAGTCGGATCAAATTGTAACCTTGACTGCTCCTGGATTTAATTAAGTCTACATGTCAGTAGCCATCATGCAACCCTATTTTTTCCCCTATTTGGGCTATTTTCAATTAGTCCAAGCGGTCGATGATTTTGTGTTCTATGATGATGTGATGTTCATTAAAAAAGGTTGGATTAATCGAAATCGAATTTTGCTTCAAGGCCGTGAATTTTTGTTTACAATTCCTCTTGAAAAACAAAGTCAGAATAAGACGATTCGTGAATCAAGTGTAGCCTGGGAGACGGATTTTTCAGGAAAATTTTTAGCCCAATTGGATTCCGCCTACAAAAAAGCACCCCAATATGCCAATTTGAGGCCTTTGGTAGAAAAGCTATTTGAGGATAGACCTATGAGTATGGCGGAGTTGGCTGGGAAAAGTATTCAGTTGGTATGGCAATATCTAGGTTTAGAAAAACGTTTTCATTACAGTTCGCAAATGCCAAATAATCAGGCTGATGGGCGGGCTGAGCGACTTATTCATCTAACAAAACAACTAGGCTCCACAAAGTACATTAATGCGTTAAATGGACAGAGCTTATATCAAAAGGATTCTTTTGCCGCCCAGGGGGTTGAATTATTGTTTATTAAGCCGGAGTTAACATCTTACACGCAACAGGGGGTAACTGAATTTATTCCCGGATTGTCAATGCTAGATGTCTTAATGTGGTGTGAACCCCACCTCATTCGAGAAATGCTAACAACGTATTCCTTAGAATAAATACCATTTAGTAATTATCATGCGTTTTAGCGCAATTTGTTTTTAAATTTGTATTTGGGTTTTAACTCGTTACAGTACATGACGCAATCGATTCTCATACGGAAATATTCCAATCGCTTTCTCTCTAGATGGCTGGTGCTTGCTATCGATTTGTTGATTGTCATGTTCTCTTTTTCTCTGGCAACGCTTTTGCGAATGAATTTTCATTACAGCGAAATCGATTTGTATGGATTTCAATTCCATTTTGCTTTTTTGTTTACGATTCGGATACTTGTTTTCTTATGGTTTAAGTCCTACACGGGAATTATCCGACATACGAGTATAGAAGATGCGGTCCTGATTTTAAAAGCAGTTTTTTTAGGCACATTAATTGCCGGTATCTTCTCTGTTAGTCTTCGCTATTTTTCAGGAATCAATACATTCTTATATGTACCCTTATCCATCTTAGCGATTGATTTTTTCATCTGCTTATTCTTGATGGTGACGCTTCGCTTTTTTGTAAAGTCATTCTATGAATCATTTATCAATGAATTTAAGCCTGCTGTAGGTGTCCTCATTTACGGCGCGGGTTATTCCGGGATGCTAACAAAAAACGTCATTCAGAATGACCGGGGGGTGAATTACCAAGTACTAGGTTTTATTGATGATAATTCCTCCAAAATTGACAAAACCATCGAAGGTATTCGGGTATTTAGTTTAGCTGAGGCAATGGATAAATTCGTAAATCAATACGAAGGACTTCAAGTCATTATGGCCATCAATAACATTGGCCTACAAGCAAAAAGAAAGATTTCCGAAGTTTTTTTGGATCGAGGTGTCGTAGTAAAAATTCTTCCACCCGTTGATAAGTGGGTAAACGGTGAATTTGCCTTAAATCAGATTCACAATGTCAAAATTGAAGACTTGCTTGGACGCGAAGAAATTCAAATGAACAACCAGCAAATTAGTCAGGAAATTAATTCTAAATCCGTCATGGTAACCGGTGCCGCGGGGTCTATTGGTAGCGAAATCGTTCGGCAATTAATTGCTTATTTCCCGTCTAAAATTATTTTGGTAGACCAGTCGGAATCGGGCCTTTTTGATTTGGAATATGAGCTTTCCAGCCTGATCCCTTCGAATACAGAACTTGTTGTAAAGATTGCGGATGTGACCGACAAGAATCGTTTGGCCGCTATTTTTCGGGCCCATAAACCTTCTTTAGTTTTTCATGCTGCCGCTTACAAACATGTGCCTCTCATGGAAAAAAATGCGTACGAGGCCGTGAAGGTGAATATATTAGGGACGCAGACCTTAGCGGATTTGGCTGCGGAACATGGGGTTGAAAAGTTCATTATGGTTTCAACGGACAAAGCGGTGAATCCGACGAATGTTATGGGTGCGACAAAACGTTTTGCCGAAATGTATACGCAATCCCTCAATGAAATAGAGGGAGTTTATACGAAGTTTATTGCGACTCGTTTTGGTAATGTTTTGGGTTCGAGTGGATCTGTTATCCCTTTGTTTAAAAAACAAATTGAGCGCGGTGGGCCAGTGACTGTTACCCATCCTGAAATTACGCGCTATTTTATGACGATTCCGGAGGCCTGTGAGCTCGTGTTAGAAGCCGCAACCATGGGTGATGGGGGAGAGGTTTTTGTTTTTGATATGGGAGAATCTGTTAAGATTGTCAACCTTGCCAAAAAGATGATTACACTGAGTGGTTTACGTGTTGATCGGGATATTGAGATTAAATTCACAGGTTTGCGTCCAGGTGAGAAACTATATGAAGAGCTCCTAAATAATGATGAAAATACCTTGCCTACGCATCATCCTAAAATCCTGAAGGCTAAAGTTAATTCGCCTAGTTTTGCCTTCATGGAAACCCAAATTCAGGAGATTCTCAGATTGTTGGAAGAAGGGGATAGCAATGACATCGTCGGGAAAATCAAAGACGTCATCCCCGAATACAAATCGAATAATTCTGTTTTCGAAAAATTAGATGCGAAGTCCTATTCGTCCAAGCGATCTCGTTAAGAAATCAACCGTTTAGCTAATTGAATCGCTATCCAGGTAGCGATAGGAGCCGCTAAAATATCGAGCGTATAATGGACATGCTGGATGATCAACAAGCCAATAAGAATTAAAGTTAAGATCAACGCAATTCCCCTTTCTATTTTTGTTGGCAAGTAATAACAAACAAATACCATGGTAGCCGTATGCCCGGAAAAGAACAGGTCCTTCGTGATTGCTAAGTTCTCCCCGTAAATAAACAATTCTGCGATGGGGTCATGTAAATCTACTAAACCAATCGGAGGGTTTAATGCCACTCCATAGATGCAGATAAATCGAAAAATCGTTTCCAAATTAAAGGCCCAAGCAAACCATAAAAAGTGCGTTGGCCTACGAATGATTCGAAGCAATAAATAGATTACGCTGCAGTAGATGATGGCAAAAATGGGAATGGATACATTGTATGCAGGTACTTGTTTAAGCACGATATCCTGCAAAACCTGTCCATCCCTTTGTTGAATCCATTGAAAATAGTCATCTGCTTTCCATGGGAAAATGGCAAAGACGCCCATGGCAATTATCAATTGCCAACGAAATCGGCTATCTTGCCAAGCGGCAGTCCAATTTTTCTCAATGGATTGTTCAAAACCTTTCATGTGTTCTTGTCGTTATACCTTAGTAAAACGGAGCGCAAAACTACCTAAATTTAGAATGAAATGAATAAGCTGCTCAAAAATATTGCTCTGATTGGACTTATTTCCATCGTGCTAACGCACATTTCCTGTGGAAGTTCAACTAAATCAGTTCAAACAAAACAAGCTATGAATACAGCAAAATTAGATACGATTACGTTTGGGGCCGGTTGCTTTTGGTGCGTAGAAGCAGTTTATCAGCGCCTCAAAGGAGTTCATTCCGTAACCTCGGGCTACATGGGAGGTCAATTGAAAAATCCGACCTACCGCGAAGTTTGTTCAGGGCTTACAGGACATGCCGAAGTTTGCCAAATTACCTACGACCCTACGATTGTTTCATTCGAAACGCTGCTTGAAGTTTTCTGGCAAACCCACGATCCCACAACACTCAACCGCCAAGGTGCTGACGTCGGTACTCAATATCGATCTGCAATATTTGCACATTCAGACGCACAATTGAAGGCAGCTCAGGAATGGAAGACCAACCTAAATGCTAAGAAAGTTTTTCCTAATCCGATTGTAACCGAAGTGACTACAGCGAGTGCCTTTTATCCAGCGGAAGATTATCATCAAGATTACTATAACCTTAATGGCACCGAACCCTATTGCCAGATTGTCATCAAACCCAAAATGGATAAATTCTTGAAGGCCTTTAAGGATAAGCTGAATTAAAATCCGCCCTTGTCGTAGAAACTTCTGCGACGAGAGATTTTCAAATCTTGCAATAAGCTTGATTTAACTCGTAAATCGAAGGAATAGTTACTCGCCCGACCAAAGAATGGGCTTGCAATCGGCGTCCAGTTGAAGTTCATTTCCCAGCAATGCAAATCGCGATGCACCGACATGTTCGTATAGGTCAGTCCACTGAATTTAAAATCGTAGCCGGAGCTTACGGAGAATTTCCACTTTTCACTTAGACTGATATCTCCCTGAAAAGTTAAACCACTAATTTTCTGCGGGTCAGCCAAGCCCATTCGGTTATAACTAAATTGATAAGAGAACGAAAAGGTCCAAGGCACATTCCAGTCGACATAATCATCCATGTTGCGATTAATCTGTTTCAATTGCGCCTCCGAACCAAGTTCACTCGTCTTTTGTTTCTTTGCCGTACTCGGGGCAAATCGCCTTCCAATGGACAAGTTAAATGACTGCAAGCGACCTAATCCCTCGCCTTTGCTAAACATATACTCATTCGTCCGTCGGCCCATATCGAAAAACGATTTATCCTGTACATAGGAGTATGGGTCTATACTTCCACCAATATTGATGTCAAATTCTTTGACCCGCGAATTTGCTGTAAAGCCAATATTCGATAAGGGGTATTCTTTGGCCAGAAAATTATAACTGCCATTAATCCCAAAGTTATCGATCAGGCTTATCTTTTCATTTTGCTTAGTTGCCGTATCTGATTTGGTCTTCAACTTAGCTTCCAAGCTATTTTGAATACCAAAACTTATCGCCCCAGAGGCGCCACCATACGAGAGAATGCGGGGGTCAAATGTACTTATTCGTCGGATATCACCAATTTGCTCTTCCCCAGCGGCATTGATGAACTTCCGGTTGTTAATGCGAACATCCTGAAAATAGCCATAGGCCGGATCGGAATAGTCCGGCGTATAACTAACACTAATAGATGGTATCATCGTGTGCCTTAAGGCCTCTAAGCGTCCTTTTTTAAATCTTGCCGTTCCAAATAAACGCGTATTCATACTCGCAGAAAAGGAGATTTGAGAATTGAATTTCGGCAAGCCCCCCACGGTATCGATTCGAACTGTTGAGTCCGATTTCATGTAGGTGTATTTGTATGAGCGGGTATACATATTGCCCGACCACGATATTCCCGGCGTCACATTGATATAACGATTCAACTTGATATTCGGGAGGGAAATAGGGATACTGTAATTAAATTTTGTCTGAGCCTTTTCCCAAAGCAAGGGAATGGTGTTCGCATTAACAGCCACAACACCCGGAGGCAAATCATCTAAGCCTTTCGGTATAAATGGTTTCTGTATGATTCCACGTTGACTATTTGATTCCCTCGGAAAAACATCGAATTCATAACGCGTATACGGATCCGAGATTTGGTTGGTCATACTGATGCCTCCAGAGAAATCTAAACCTACCCGGAACTGATCCATGAAGCGGTCACCTACGCTTGATTTTCGTTTGAAAGGTTGAAATTGATTCAAACCCAAACTGAATTCGGTACCCGCATCAAACACACGCGTTGTCGTGTTTTGATTGATTCGCAAACTGATACTACTTCTAAATGTTTGGCCAATGTTTTTCGTATACTGAACCGATGAGCCAATGGTATTCGATAGGTATTGTTGGGTATTAAAGTTATTAAACTGATTGTAGGAGTTGGATGCAATGTTTACCGATGCTGAAAAGCTGGAATTTCCTAAGCTTCTCGGACTATGGGACCACTGCAACGCGAAATCAGTACGTTTGGTCGGGTTAAACTCATCCCCATTGGAATTGCGATTAAACGCTAAATTAAAACTTCCCGTATAGCGGTAACGCTTATTGTATTGTGAATTCGCTCCCAATCCCCAGCCCCCTTTGGAGTAAATTTGACCCGTGAATCGAATCCCAATATTCTCGCTAGCAGCCCAATAATATCCACCTTCTCGAAGGTAAAACCCTCTACCCGTGGGTTCCTCACCATAGGTAGGAACCAAAATACCCGATTTTCCCGCCTCTCTCGGTTGTGAATAGGGGAAGAAACCAAAGGGAAGGCCAATCGGTAATGGGATGTCATTTAGTTCAAAGTGGAATGGGCCGGAAATGATTTCCTTTTTGCCAACAACCTTGATTTTACTCGCTTTGATGTGAAAATGGGGATGACTTAAATTACAAGTCGTGTAGATCGCATTTCGAATGTAAAGATTGTCTTCCTCGTCTTTTTTGACCGTTTTTCCTTGAACATAGCCCTCGCCTTGCTGGGTAACAATTCCCTTAATCGCGGCCCGTTTCGTCTTAAAATTATAGCGAATTTCATCCGAATCGTATTTGTCGGAGCCCTGTGTAAACACCGGTAAGCCTTCCATTTTATGGCTGGTGGAGTCATACCGACCAATGGCATAGACCTCGTTTTTATCCCAATCCAATCGAATGTAACTTGATTCTAAGCTGATTTCGCCATATTTCACCTTGGCGTTTCCATAGAGGTGAACCACCTGTTTGTCGGCATCTAAAACCGTTGAATCAACAGCGGAATAAAATACCGTAGTTTGTAAATCTTGAGATTTGCTAGCGCTATCGGTTTTGGCTATTGATTTTTGCGTGGAATCCGCCAAGATTACCCGCTGCGCCTGTAGCTTGGGTGTTGCTAAAAACAAAGCCCAACTCAGTAAAAGGTAATATGTGGATTTCTTTATCAAATGGAATTTAAAAATTATATTTGTCCTTGTAATTAATTTGCAAAATTACATCATTGCTTGGTACCTAAGTGTAATAATCATAAAAATAATGTTTTCATCCATCCGAGTTGTTTTTGTTCTTGGTTTAACTTTGTCGATTATTTCGGCGACGATGCCGACGATTGATCCAGCTCGTTCGGTCAATAAGAATCTTATCAAAACGGTTTGTTTGGATGCGGGCCATGGTGGAAAGGATCCCGGATGTTTGGGCCCTACGGGTGCTCGAGAGGGGAAAGTCACCCTGAAAATCATTTTGGAATTAGTGAAAAAGTTGAAAGCCGAATACCCAGATTTGAAGATTATCTACACGCGCCAAACCGATGAATTTATCGAACTTTTTGAGCGCGCTGACATCGCTAATCGTAATAAAGCTGATTTATTTATTTCTGTTCATTGTAATGCAGCCGTAAATAAATCCGCTTATGGAACGGAAACCTATACGATGGGTTTACATAAAACGGATGGAAATCTAAATGTTGCGAAGCGCGAGAACTCGGTAATCTTACAAGAAAAGGACTATCAAACCTCCTACAATGGTTTTGATCCTAATTCGCCTTTAGCACATATCATGATGGCAAATTACCAAAGTGCATTTATGGCCAATTCGGTGAAGTTTGCCTCGCATGTGGAGGACCAGTTCTCCAAAACCTACAAGCGCAAAAGCTTTGGTGTGAAGCAAGCAGGTTTTTTAGTCATTTGGCGGACGGCCATGCCAAGTGTTCTCGTTGAGACGGGCTTTTTAACGAACCCGAATGAAGAAGAATACTTAAACTCAGAAAAAGGGCAAGCTGAGGTTGCGGAAGCTATCGCGACAGCCTTCAAGAAGTATAAATTAGAAATCGAAAAATAAACCCACTATGTTTCAAAGCAACGAATTAAAGGTTGGTTTTTTAGCTTTAATTGCCTTCCTAATCCTGTATTTTGGGTTTAATTTTTTGAAAGGGAATGACGTTTTCTCTTCCTCTAATATTTATTACGTCACCTACGATAACGTAGATGGATTGACCGCATCTAATCAAGTTTTATTAAATGGAATTGAGGTAGGTAAAGTCAAAAAAGTAGAGTTGTTGCCGGAGGATGGCAATAAAATCAAGGTTACCTTACGCATCAATAAAGATTTAATTCTTCCGGATAAATCCATCGTCGTTTTGTCAGATGGGGCCTTGCTCGGCGGGAAAGTGATGCGTTTGGAATTACTCGGAAAAGGATCTTTGCCTAGTGAAAGCATATTGGTTGGGACGACCGAAAAGGGACTTTCTGCCCTGCTAAAAGAACGCGCTTTACCAGTTTTATCCAATGCGGATTCTTTATTGATTTCCTTCCGAACCATCAGTAAGAAATTTGAGCATACGGGAACCCATCTGAATGAATTGATTAAAAATTCGAATTCAGCGGTGACCAATATCAATGGGTCGGTGACAGAGTTAGTAGCCGACAACAAAGCGAACGTGAAGCAGATTACCGCTAACATGAAGTCGTTGACACAGAGTTTGACTGAAACGGAAAAGCAATTAAAGCCCTTGTTGACGAAATTCAATACAGTTGCCGATTCCTTGCAAGCTGTACGCATCGGACAAACCTTGCAGGAAGCGGGGAAAGCGATTAATTCACTGCAGAAGATTGTGACGAAGCTTGAACAAGGACAAGGAACTGCGGGCAAATTATTGGTCAACGATTCATTGTACAACGGGCTTAACAAATCCTTATTGGATCTTGATAAGCTGCTGATCGATTTTCGTACACAGCCCAAACGCTACATACATTTCTCTGTTTTCGGCAAAAAAGATCCGAATCCGGTTACCCAATAATTCCTTTTCAGTATGGCGACGAAACAACTACGTATTTCGGCTAGTGTCGAGATTACAGATATTTTAATGGCGGAGCTAAGTGAAATTGGATTCGATATCTTTGAAGATACTGACACCGGTATTCAAGCTTATTGCCCACTCGCCGTTTACGACCATGGCGCCGCTCATGAAATCATTGAACGGTATCGATTTTTAGGTCCTATCGAAGTGGAGGAGGCAGAAATCGAAAAGCAAAATTGGAATGCGGTTTGGGAAACCAATTATGACCCCATCCGTATTTCGGACCAAGTAAACATCCGCGCAAGTTTTCATGAGCCTGACCCATCCGTGACCATGGATATCGTCATTAATCCCAAGATGTCTTTTGGGACGGGGCATCATGAAACAACAACCCTCATGGTTCAGGGTATGTTTGAAATAGAGTTAACGAATAAATCCGTCCTTGACGTAGGTACGGGTACCGGAATATTAGCTTTCATTGCGATTAAATTAGGTGCTAACCGAGTACATGGTTTCGACATCGACCCCTGGTCAGTGGAGAATTCGATCGAAAATGCCTCATTGAATGGATGCGAAATGGTGACCTTTCAAGAAGGAACAATTCGAAATGAACCCGATACTACGTATGATGTTGTGCTAGCCAATATCAATCGAAATATCTTGTTGGACGAGCTCGCTGAATATGCCGCACGGCTTGTCCCTGGTGGCACTTTGTTATTAAGTGGATTCTATGCGGATGATATTTCGTATTTGTTGGAAGCTGCGACCTCCCATGGATTATCGTTGGAATCTGAGACGAACTTGCGGAATTGGGCTTATCTACGTCTGAAGAAGGCTTGAAGTTAATTTTCTTATTCTTAGGTAGTATTTCATAAAAAAACCTTATTTTTGAAGGTTTTACTCTTAGAACTCGCGAAATCGAGCTCTGAATAGCTACATGAAGATCTCCCCAAACAAACCTTTTCAGGTTGTTTATTCCTTGTTATCCCACGAATGCCTCGGTTATTTGTTTGAGGTTTTTGTTGTTCAATTGAATGACAAGGGTCAGTTGACGTGGGAGTATCAAACCCTTACGACACGCAATTTCCATGAATTTGCACACAGTTTAGATGAACGTGATGAGGCTGCAGTCAAATTGGTGGAGGGAATGAAACCCGCTGCGATTTATGAGAAATTTAATACCTCCAAGCGCAAGTCCATGGAGGAGTTTTATTTAAAGACGTTCGATGCCGAAAAAGGCGAGAAAGAAATCCAAGAGGCGGTTCATGCTGTCGTCGAAAAACGCCGTTCCCAGATTTTCGAATTGATTTGCCCAGATAAAACGTTATTTATCATGGGTAATGACGGCAACCCGATGCGACAAGCCGTTGAAATTCAGGAGGATGCTGTTGAGGTGTTATTTCATTTCATGCGGAATGAGGAGAATACGCACTATTTTCCAACCCTCAAATACAAGGGTAATAAGCTGGAATTTCAATACAAGGATGCCCTCATTCTTTGTGATGAACCAGCTTGGATGCTTTTAAATCAAAAGCTTTATCACTTCAAACCGCAATTAGAAGGCAAGAAATTACGCGCCTTTTTGAATAAGAAGTTTGTCGTTATTCCTCGAAACATGGAGGAAGATTATTTTAGAAAATTCGTCAAAGCCATGGTAGCTCGCTATCCCGTTCATGCCAAAGGTTTTGAGATTACCAATACCGAAAAGAACTGTCAATACCTTTTGTCTTACGGGCCCATTACCCCGAAGTTAGATGAAGATGAAAAAGTAAGTTCCAAGAAAGCTTTGGAAGCTGCGGATCGATGGCAGTTTGTACTTTCATTCCAATATGGTAATAATCGCTTCCCTTGGGATGGTCTCTCCGCGGAGGCGAATGTCTTATTCGAAAAGAAAGGCGATAGCTATGCTTTTCAAAAAATCATGCGCTCCCTCACCAAGGAAAAGCGTGCTTTTCAAGCACTTAAATCAATGGGTCTGCCCATGGAAGCGGATGGCCGGGCAACGATTTCCCGTTCAGATGCCGTACAATGGCTAACTGCCCACAAGCAAGACCTAGATCAAGCCGCTTTCTCCGTGCAATTCAAAGGGGATGGTTCTGCCCCAAGGTATTTCCTAGGTAAACCGGAAATTAAGATTCGTATTGGCGAGAAATTAGATTGGTTTGATGTGCAAGCTATTATTTCGTTTGGGACTTTCCAGATCCCATTTTTGAAGATACGCCAACTCATCTTACAGAAGAAGAAGGAGTTCCATCTGCCCGATGGTTCCATCGCCATTATCCCTGATAACTGGTTTCATGATTACCAAGATCTTTTCTATTTCTCCGAGACCCGTCCCGGTGAAGAGGGGGTATTTTTACGCCGTCAACATTTTCAATTGATTCAAGAATGGGAAAACCAAGAATTGGTCAAAACCAATTTGCGGACAAAAACCCTCAACGATCTCAAACTCGAAACCAAAGAGTTCCCCGTTCCGAAGAACTTCAAGGGAACGCTTCGCCCATATCAATTGGAAGGTTACCGTTGGATGCGGACTCGCCAAGCTGCTGGCTTAGGCGCCTGTTTAGCAGATGATATGGGTCTTGGTAAGACGGTGCAAACCTTGTGTCTATTGCAGAGCTTAAAGGAGCAAGGGGAGACGGCACCGTCCTTATTGGTTATGCCAACTTCCCTCTTGTACAACTGGGAGATGGAAGCCAAGAAATTTACGCCTCAATTGCGTGTTTTGGTCTATAGTGGACCTCAACGAGAGAAATTACAGGCCCAGATTGGCAAAGTTGATTTGATTCTTTGCTCATTTGGGTTGGTTCGTTCGGATATAGACTGGTTTGAGAAACAAGCCTTTAGTTATGTCATCTTGGATGAGTCGCAAGCGATTAAAAATCCTTTGGCTAATATTACGAAAGCCGTTCAGAAGTTAAATGCGAAGTACCGTTTAGTGATGACGGGAACGCCGCTGGAAAATTCAACCATGGACTTGTGGTCGCAAATGAATTTTGTCAATACAGGATTATTAGGTACTCAGCGATATTTTAAGGATTATTTTCAAATTCCCATTGAGAAGAAGGCCGATAGCGATCAGAAAAAACGTCTTTATTTCTTAATAAAGCCTTATTTATTACGTCGTGAAAAGCGGCAGGTAGCGGCGGATTTACCAGAGAAAATGGAGTCCATTACCTATTGCACCATGTCAGAGGAACAAGAACGCCTATACGATAAGACGAAATCGTTCTATCGCGATGTGTTGTTGAAACAAATCAAAGACGAGGGTCTTCAAAAATCCCGATTCTCTGTCCTTCAAGGTCTAACCAAATTACGCCAATTAGCGAATCACCCGGCACTCTGTGAAGAAGGCTTCGAGGGAGAATCTGGCAAGATGGAGGCTGTGTTAGAGAAATTGGAAACTGTATTGGAGCAGCATCATAAGGTGCTGATATTCAGCCAGTTTGTCCAGCATTTAGGCCTTATTCGCAAGGCTTTGGATGAGCGAGGCATTGATTATGCTTATTTGGACGGAAGTACCTCCGATCGTAAAAGTCAGGTGGAAAGCTTCCAAAAGGACGATGGGCAATCTGTATTTTTGATTTCCTTGAAGGCCGGTGGAGTAGGTTTAAACTTGACAGCAGCGGATTACGTATTCTTGTTGGATCCGTGGTGGAATCCTGCGGCGGAGGCACAAGCGATCGACCGGGCGCACCGAATCGGACAGAAGAAGACCGTATTTACCTATAAGTTTATCAGCAAGGAAACCGTCGAGGAAAAGATTTTATCCTTGCAGCAACGGAAGCTGGATTTAGCGAATGAATTGGTGACTTCAGATGAAAGTATCTTGCGTAATCTGAGTGAGGATGAAGTCTTGGATCTATTGAGCTAGTTTAACCAAAATATTTTTGGCAACCTCGTGGCTAATAAACACAGCAGGTTTTCCGTCGATGCTTACCGCAATCGAACGATCAAACTCATTGATTTCTTGTACGCTTAGGCTACTCCCAAGACTTAAATTCATTTTCGTAAGTAATTGCAGAAAGACAGCAGAGTCTTTCGCTACGCCCATCAGCACGCAACTTTTTCCTGCTCTGATATCTGCCAAATGCAAATAGCCTAGTTCAGGCATCACTCCACTTTTACTGGGAATTGGATCTCCGTGTGGGTCCGTTTTGGGGAATTCAAGAAAGGCATCCAGCTTGTCGATGAGCGTATCCGACTCAATATGTTCCAGCTGTTCAGCGATTTCATGTACCTCATCCCAATTAAAGCCCATTTTTTCCACCAGAAAAACCTCCCATAACCGGTGCTTGCGAACAATACCCAAGGCTATTTTTTCACCCTCCGGACTTAAACGAACACCTTGGTATTTTTGGTAGTTGACCCAGCCTTTATCAGCCAGTTTGCGAAGCATATCGGTTACCGAAGCCGCTTTTGTCTGGGTTAATTCAGCCACTGCATTGGTTGATATATCCTCATTATGGCCCTCTGAAAGGCGATAAATGATTTTCAGGTAGTTTTCTTCCGCAAATGAAGTCGCCATCTTGAATTGTTTTGAACTCAAAAATAAGGAATTATTTGGGGATTTAATTTTTTAGGCTTAACTAAAAATTATTTTTGAATTGTCGTAAAATAAGTATATTTGAAGGTAAATAGTTAATTCAATGTCCAAGCATTGGCGTAAATCACATCCGGAAAATTCATTGAGCGAGGTTTTTGCTACGATACCTGTCCCTAAAGGAGAAGGATTTTGGCGAAATTTACGTGCATTCATTGGTCCAGGATTTATGGTCGCTGTCGGCTACATGGACCCTGGAAACTGGGCGACGGATTTAGCTGGTGGCGCTCAATTTGGCTATACGCTTCTATCGGTGATTCTTATCTCCAGCCTATTTGCGATTTTGCTTCAACATTTGGCCTTGAAATTAGGCGTGGCTACAGGTCGGGATTTAGCGCAAGCCTGTGGAGATTCCTTCTCAAAACCGGTCGCGTATTTTCTCTGGATTATCTGTGAATTAGCTATTGCTGCTTGCGATCTAGCCGAAGTGATTGGCTCCGCGCTCGCGCTTCATTTGCTTTTTGGTATACCCATTTTAGCGGGTATCGCAATTACCATTCTGGATGTTTTCTTAATTCTTTATTTTCAAAATCGCGGTTTCCGCGTCCTTGAATCCATCGTGATGGCCTTGCTTGCTGTCATTGCGCTCTGTTTTGCCTATGAAATGTGGGCAGCACAGCCCGCGGTTGCTCAAGTTCTACAAGGCCTCATTCCTAGTTCGAGTATCCTGATGGATGAGCGTCAACTATATGTTGCTATTGGTATCTTAGGAGCTACCGTGATGCCCCATAATCTATACCTGCATTCGAGCATTGTGCAGACCCGTGCTTTTGAACAAAATGACATCGACCGTAAAAAAGCCATCAAGTATGCGACTTGGGACTCTACGATTTCCCTCAGCTTTGCGTTCTTCATCAATGCGAGTATTTTGATTTTAGCGGCGGCGGCTTTTCATTGGAATGGCCGTCAGGACGTTGCCGATATCCAAGATGCCTTTGTGCTACTGGATCCCGTGATGGGCACAAAATGGGCGAGTATCTTATTTGCTGTGGCACTTTTAGCGTCAGGTCAAAATGCCACGGTAACAGGTACCTTGGCGGGGCAAATTGTCATGGAAGGATTCATCGATTTGAAGATGAAACCTTGGTTAAGACGAATGATTACCCGAATGATTGCCATTGTGCCCGCATTCTTCGTGACCTGGATTTGGGGGGAATCTCGTATCAATGAATTATTGATTTTCTCGCAAGTCATTCTATCGATGCAACTGAGCTTTGCCGTTATTCCACTGGTTTGGTTTACGAGTGATCCCGAACGAATGGGACCTTTTGTAAATCCGAACTGGATGCGTAATCTTGCTTGGATTGTCTCTGCGATTATTCTCTCGCTTAATTGTTATTTACTAGGTCAAATCCTTTTAGCCTAACGTTTTTTCCAGCGGTTATTGGATCCGATTGGATAGGACTTAAAATCTTCATTGGCTAGTCGGGGTGCAGCAATTCCTTCGTTTAGCTCAAGATCCGATTCGATTTGAATGAGTTCTTGAACCTCCATTTTTTCCACCAATTCCTCAATAGTTTTGGTTCCTCCTTCTACTAGAATCGATTGAATCCCCTTTGCATAGCAATAGCGCATAAAAGCCGCTAAGTAATCAGATTCCCCCAATGCAACCCATGCTTTATTCCCTTCCGATTTAGTGATTTCATATGTGAATAGGATAGTCGGATTGCCATCCGTTAAAACGAGGGCATTGGGACTCGTTCGGCCATGTGGATCCAAGATCAATCGTAAGGGTGATTTCCCAGGCCATGTCCGGGACGTTAAACTTGGATTATCGTTATTCACCGTGTTAACTCCCACTAAAATCGCATGGTGCTCAGATCTTAATCGGTGGACCAAGGCATGACTAATCGGATTCGAAAACAAGATCGCCTCTCCCGATTTTTGAGCAATAAATTGATCCGAGGAGCTGGCGAATTTAACAGTTAAGTAGGGTCGTTGATGTCGGTGAAAATGAAAGAATCGGCGATTCAGGTATTCTCCTTTTTCTGCTAGAACTCCAATCTCAACCTCAATGCCTGCAGCTTGTAATTTGGCGACACCTTGTCCTGCCACTAAGGGGTTGGGATCTAGGTTGCAGATGACTACTCGGCCAACTTGATGTTTGATCAGTAGATCGGCACAGGGGGGTGTTTTACCGGTATGACTGCAGGGTTCTAAACTGACATAAACGGTCGCGCCACATGCATCCTCCGTTTGAAGGAAGGCATTAACTTCTGCATGGGGACCGCCGTATTGGGCGTGATACCCTTCGCCAATTATTTGATTGTTTCGGACGATTACACAACCAACCCAAGGATTAGGAACAACGAACCCTCCACCCAATTGGGCCAAATCAAGGGCTCGTTGCATCCAAATTTCATCATTCACCTTTTGAAGGTTTTAAATTTCTAGACATATAGCTGTAAATCGCTGGAATCACATACAAGGTTAAGGTGGTGGAGAATAACATACCCCCTACAACGGCAATACCCATCGAAACACGGCTCGTTGAACCAGATCCCAAGGCCAAGGCAATGGGTAATATACCTAAGATCGTACAGAGCGATGTCATAATAATCGGTCTGAAACGTGCCGTAGCTGCACTTTTTACCGCTTCTAATTTCGCTAACCCACTTTCCTTTTTCTGATTCGCAAATTCCACAATCAGGATACCATTCTTCGTTACCAAACCAATCAATACAATGATTCCAATTTGTGAGAAGATATTCAGCGTTTGGCTAAAATCCCACAAGGATAATAGTGCTCCAGCTACGGCTAATGGTACCGTAAACAAGATAATGAATGGATCGATAAAGCTTTCAAACTGCGCCGATAGGATCAAGTAAATCAATAAAATGGCAAGCGCAAAGGCAAAAAGCAACGAAGAACTCGACTCTTTAAATTGCTTACTTTGTCCGTCATAGGCTGTAGAGAAGGATTCATCGAAGGTTTCTTTGGCCAACTTATCCATCTCATCCAAGGCTTCTCCTAAGGTAACTCCTTTTGCCATCTGTGCCGTTACCGTAGCGGCCGAGTACCGATTGAAACGGAATAATTGCGGTGGCGTACTCTGTTCTGTAATCTTTACCATGTTGTCCAATTGAATCAAATCCCCCCGATTATTTTTCACGTAAAGTGACTTCAAATCGTTCACGTCATTACGCAAAGAACGATTGATTTGACCAATCACCTGGTATTGCTTTCCATCCATGATGAAATATCCGAAACGACGTCCTGAAAGTCCCAATTGTAAGGTTTGCGCCACATCTTGAATCGATACACCCAAGTTTTGTGCTTTGGCACGATCAATTTCCAAGCGGAGCTCAGGCTTCGTGAATTTCAAGTTGATATCGGACACCTCAAATTTTGGAGAATCCCGCACCTTAGCCATAAACTGTGGCATCATTTTTTTCAATTTCTCAAAGTTAGGGGCCTGAACCACAAAGGCTACAGGCAAACCTCCACCCCCACGTTGACCCGTTTGTAAGGTAGGCTCCTGAATAACAATCGTTTTAGCTCCAGGAAATTTCTTCACCTTCGGTTGGAGTCCATCGACAATTGCTTGTTGGCTCCTACGCGCCGCCGTATCACTTAATAAAATCCGAATCATTCCAGAATTTGAACCGGCATTTCCGAATCCGGGTGATGTAATGGTGTAGATGGCACTCCGCTCTTTTTCCGGAATTTCCTTCATGATGAATTTGGTAATTTCATCCGTAAAGTTCAACATGTAGTCGAATGTAGCGCCTTCCGGTGCCGTTGCACTGACACGCATTTGGCCGCGGTCTTCCAATGGCGCCAATTCTGATGGGATGGCTCCTGATTTGAATAACGTATAAATCACGCCTACCAAACCGATCATAATCACCCAAGCAATCCATCGTACCTTAAGGAATGAGTTCAATGAATTTTCATAGGCCGTTGTCATCCAAACAAAGAACGGCTCCGTTACATTGTAAAACCATGGCTTGCTATGCCCCCCTTTTAATAATTTCGAACTCAACATGGGTGTCAAGGTCAGGGAAACAAAGGCAGAAATAATTACCGAGCCTGCGACCACAATACCGAATTCGCGGAATAATTGGCCAGTGATACCCTGCAAGAAAATCACGGGTAAGAATACTGCAGCAAGGGTTACCGTTGTGGAAATAACCGCGAAGTAAATTTCTTTCGAACCCTCCAAGGCAGCCTCCCAGGGGCTTAATCCTTCTTCTATTTTGGTATAGATGTTTTCCAATACCACAATGGCATCATCCACCACGAGACCAATGGAGAGTACAATTCCCAATAAGGTTAATACGTTCACCGAGAAACCCGCCAAATACATAAAGAAAAATACCCCGATTAAAGAAACCGGAATGGCGGTTAGTGGAATAATGGTTGATCGCCAGTCGCGTAGAAACAAGAAAATAACAATCGTTACTAATAGAATAGCTGTTAAAATGGTTTCTTCCACTTCCTCAATCGACCTGCGAACATATTTCGTGTTATCGAAACCCTCTTTCAGAATGACATCACTTGGAATGGTCGTCTGAATCTGCTTCATTTTTAAATGAATCTGGTCGACAATCTCGATTTGGTTAGAACCCGGTTGCGGAATGACCGCAATCGAAATCATCGGCACCATGTCACGCTTGAAAAATGTTTTTTCATTTTCTGGAGCAAGTTCTGCCCGACCCACATCCGAAAACTTCACGGAACGGTCCCCTTCTTCCCGGATAATTAAATTATTGAAATCCTCAACGGAGGTCATGCGTCCTTGCGTACGAACCGTCAATTCCGTATTGTTTCCTTCGATACTTCCTGACGGTAACTCAATGTTCTGTTTCGTTAAGGCACTCACAATATCGGGCGCCGTTAAGCGGAAGGATGCCAAACGCTCGGGGTCAATGTGTAATCGCATTGCGTATTTCTTTTCTCCCCACATTTGAACCGAACTTACCCCCGGAATGGTTTGAAGTTTTTCCTTCACATTTCGCGTTGCGATCTCATTCAAACTCAATAAATCGCGCGTATTCGAATAAATATTTAAGTTGTATATCGGGTTTGAATCTGCATCGGCTTTCGATACCACGGGCGGATCAACATCCTTTGGCAATAAAGCCATCGAACGAGAAACCCGGTCGCGCACGTCATTCGCAGCATCTTCAATGTTGACAGCTAAATCAAATTCGACCGTGATATTCGACCGACCGTCCCTACTCGAACTCGAGAGTGTTTTAATCCCCGCAATTCCATTAATGGATTCCTCCAGAGGCTCGGTAATCTGGGATTCGATGATGTCCGCATTGGCACCCGTATAGCTCGTCTGAACCGTTACGACCGGCGGATCCACAGAAGGATATTCACGAATACCTAAATAGGAATATCCGATTAAGCCGAATACAATAATCGTTACAGACATAACGATAGAAAGTACGGGGCGTTTGATGCTAATATCTGATAATGATGCCATAGTATTATTAGGTTTAGGCCAATTGCGTTGTGGGAATTGGTTTTAATTGGGATAACAGTTCCCAGACGGTTTCAAATGGAATTTCAGTCGACAGGCCATTGGGATAATGGTAAATCTTGGCACGACCGTTTTCATAAGCTCCCGAATAGGGCATGTGGTTTTTAAAATCTTTATAATCGCCGAGCAAAATTAATCCCGGAATTTCAAATGCATTTGCAATATGTGTAGGCCCCGAATCAATTCCGATAAAGAATTTAGCACCTTGGATAATCTTTGCCATACTCACTAAACTCGTTTTCCCTACGTAGGATATGAACTTCGGGTGATCAATCGCTAATCCATCTGAAATACCAATTTCAATTAGGGTCACATCGTATTGATCTAAAATTCTTTGAATTAATGTATGCCAATTTTCGTCGACCCATTCGCGCTCGGCGCCATTTGATTTCCGGTGGATCACCCAATAATTTTGTGGTAATTGGAGTGAATCATCATTTCCCAAATACAAATGAGGTTGTTTCGACTCTACATAGGGGATTTCACACATATCAAACACCCCTTTCAACAAATTACCGCGATGGTAATAGTTGTGCATGGTTAAGTCCAATTGGTCTGCTTTCGGGTTAATTAATTCGCGATGGAAATAGCTATCAAATCGTAAATTGCTTAAATGCAAATTGTAAAATTGGTTGAATGGCGAATGCTGCGTTAACCAAATGCTATTCAGGATGGAATGTTCGTCGATCACCACATCGATTTGAGGGTGATTTTCCAAAAGACTACGGAAACTTGCCTTCACAATCCAAACAATCTTTGCTTTTGGATGCTTAAGACGTAACTCCCCGATGATCGGCTCCGCAGCTACAATGTCACCCAAATGTTCAGCCAATAGAATTCCAATAACAGGCTGTTGGAAACGTTGCATCCGTATTCGGATGTAAAGTCGGGCATAAGCCATACATGCCGATAACCAATAGCTCAGTTTTCGGAATTTGTATGCCCATAAGGACCGACTTACATAGATGGATGCCATAAATCGTTTATTCTACGACTTCTTTTATTTCAACTTCCCCATCAGGTTTTACCTGAATGACGCCATTGGTAATCAAGGTGTCACCAATCGAGAGGCCAGAAAGTATTTCGACGTTCTTCTCCCCACGGTTACCCAGTTTTACCTTCACGGGCACTGATTTACCTTGTTTTACAATGAAGACTTTATTACCTGATGCTTCTGGAATAACGGCCTCCGTTGGAATTAAAATTGCACTACCCTTTGATTTTAAGATCAAATTGATCTTTGCAAAAGCTCCTGGAACCAGTTGATTGCCCGGATTTGGGGCCAAGGCACGGATTTGCAAAGTTCGAGTTAATGGGTCGATTTTCGGGTCGATGGCGTATACCTTGCCAACAAACGTCTTTTCCTCATTTTCCGTTTGGAATTCCACTGTGCTACCTTTGCGGATTACCGTGGCATATTTTGCTGGAATAGAGAATTCGATTTTAGCTGGGTTGGTATTTGTTAAGGTCGCAATCTTTGTCGTCGGGGAGATGTAACTACCCAAACTCACGTAACGGAAACCAATCGTTCCTGAAAAAGGAGCTTTGACTGTCGTTTTAATTATCTGTGCCTTCAAATCTTCAATATCCGCTTCGATGGTATTGACCGTATTGACTGCGATGTCATATTCGCGTTGCGAAATAGCTTCTTTCTGTAGCAAGATTTTTTGACGAGCCTCGTTGTCTTCCGCTAATTTCTTATTGAATCCCAATTTACGTAAGCGTGCTTGCAAATCGTCGTCATTGATTCGAAACAAAACAGTGCCTTTTTGAACAACATCACCCTCCTTGATATTTAGCAAGATGATTCGACCGGCGATTTCCGAACGAATTTCAACCTCCTCATTCGGAAGAATACTTCCCGTAGAATTAATCATATCATCCAATCGAGTTGATTTGACCACAGAAACGACTACGGCTGTTTTTCCGCCACCTTTGCCTCCTGGACCTCCTTTCTCTTTTTTAGCCTCCTCCTCTGGATTCTTGGTGAGCGATTGCTTGATTTTTGGATAAAACGCCAGCCCCAAGATTAAGGCAATGATTGCGATACTGACGATTGTTTTACTTACTTTATTCATCGTTTTATATAGTCGGTTTAGGATAATAATCAAATTACATAATTGCTACCATTTAGCTGTCCTAAATTGTAGGTTTATTGGTTAACCAAGGTAAAATTTGTTCGTTTTGGATTTGATTCATCACGAAATGACTTTGAGCATTCCCAATGTTTTTGATGCTGGCCAATTTGTGTAGAATAAAATTTCGGTATTCATCCATGTCGGAAACAACAATCTTCAATAGGAAATCGCTATGTCCTGATACGCAATAACATTCTTGAACCTCCACGAGCGACATGACATCCGTCTCAAATTGATTCAGGTATTCGGCCGCATGTTCCTTCAGGGAGATGTCGCAAAAAACAGTTAATGACTTCCCTAATTTATTCGGGTTTATGGTGGCCTTATATCCAGTGATCACTCCATCTTTCTCCATGCGTTTGATCCGCTCATGCACCGGTGTGGCGCTAAGTCCCAAACGAGAGGCCATCTCCTTATTCGACATGAAGGCATCCTCATGCAAGAAGGCTAAGATTTGTTTATCTATATCATCAATTTTTGCCATCGCCCTTCGGTGTTTCCGTGATGGATGCGCCGGCCGACACAATGCCTTTCAGGGTGTCTGTACGCATAAATTGCTCCAAGCTAATTTTGTATTTCCCTACTCGAGAAAATCGCAAACCTTTAAATATGGGATATGAGTGACTGTACATGTCACCCAATCCTGTACCCTTCGGTTTACCCGTTTTCGCATCATAAAAAAAGGCTTCTGCAAAAGCTCGCTTGATAACGAATCCATCCGAATTCATAATCTTGGGGATGAAATACAAGTTGTAATAGGGGTAATCATTGGACTGACGAATCGCTACATTTAGGTCGTACGATTTCGTCGTATCACTTATTTCAAAGGGTATTTCAACCTTGTTTTTTTGTAGCCAACCATTTTCCGACATAGATACCGTTTGGTCAACGAGCGTGTCGGTTTGGCAAGATATGGTCATGCCAAGCGTAAAGAACAATATAATGCGCTTGTAAAACATGGCTTAAGATGCTGAAGGGGCTTCTGGTCCACCTCCCTCGCGTGGAGGACGAGGTTTAAATTTCTTTTTAAACTTCTTTTTGAATGGTTTTGGTGTTGCATTTTCCCCATCTGCTTGAGGCGCCGCACCTTCCGGTTTAGGCGCTTGCTCCGGACGAGGTTTGCGATCCTGCTGTGGACGTGGCCCCCGATTATCTCCTTCCTTCGGTCCACGATTATCAGGTCTTGGACCACGATTATCACGCCCTTCCGGTTTAGGCCCACGATTTTCACGAGGTCCACGGTTTTCAAAACGGTCGCGCCCACCTCGGTTATTCCCCGATTTTCCCGCCGGTTTTTTCCCACCGTATTTCTTGTCCATTCGCTCCAAATCCGAGTTTAATTCAGATAGCGTTGGCTTCTCCACAACCGGCGCATCTGGATTTAAATCCGAGAAGGACTCTGGTATAATTCCTTTCTTATTCAACTCAATAATTTCAGCAACACGATCACAAGAAACTGGAATCCATATCGCCTCTTCGCCTACAATGCCAAACCACATCATGCGTTTAAAGATGTCGGTCTTCTGCAAAATGGCATCCCCCTTCTTCGTTTTTAAACGCCCTTCGATTGTTGGGATCCCTTTCAAGGCATCCATGTAGGTCTCTAATTCATAATTCAAGCAACATTTCAAACGCCCACACTGACCACTTAATTTCACGGGATTCAGTGATAAATTCTGGTAGCGTGCTGCGGAAGTCGTTACATTTTTAAAGTCTGTCAGCCAGGTTGAACAACATAATTCTCGTCCACAAACTCCGATTCCTCCTAAACGCCCTGCTTCTTGACGTAAGGAAATCTGTTTCATTTCCACCCGTACTTTGAATTCAGTTGCCAAGAGTTTAATCAACTCCCGGAAATCCACCCGGTCGTCGGACGAATAATAAAATACGGCTTTCGTGCCATCCGATTGGAACTCCACGTCGGATAGCTTCATGTTAAGCTTTAAATCACTAATGATTTGACGGCCGCGGTACATCGTAGGCATATCACGCGCAATCATTTGCTCGTGTTTTTCGAGATCTTTGTCGTTGGCAACACGTACAATGGTCTTTAAATTATCATCGTCTTTGATACCCTTTTTCAATAATTGCAAACGGACTAATTCCCCTTGAAGGGAAACAATACCCAAATGCAATCCTGTCGTCGATTCGATCATGACCGCATCGCCCGTGTGTAATTCCAACTTTTTAACATTGCGGAAATATTCCTTGCGCCCGCCTTTGAATTTGACTTCTACGACGTGGAAACGCTGAAATTGCGGCACATCAAGGTCGGAAAGCCAGTCAAAGACATTCATTTTGTTGCAGCCACCTGAGCCACAACCCCCGTTGCTTTGACAACCTGCTACTTCGCCTGTTGCGCCTTTGGATCCACATGACCCTGTTGAACACGATTTACATGCCATATTATGTGTTGGATTGGCTTTTATCCCTTATACCGTAGGACGTCAAGACCAATATCTCGTCTAAAATTTTTCCCTTCGAATTGGATCGCCAACGCCGCCTTTTGAGACTTTTGTATGGCTTTTTCCAAGGTATTCGAAGTGCCTGTTAAGGCAATTACTCGGCCTCCATTCGTAAGGAGTTGGCCTTCCTGCTCCTTTGTGCCCGCTTGGAAAATATGTGCATCCGTCACTTGGTCTAAGCCCGTGATGACATCTCCTTTGCGGTAATCTTCGGGATATCCTCCCGCAACCACCATGGTTGTCACAGCATATTGTGCTGAGATTTGAATTTTTTCTTCGTTCAAGGTCCCTTTGGCAGCCGCAAGAAGCAAAGATAAGAAATCTGATTCGATTCTAGGTAATACGACCTCTGTTTCCGGATCCCCCATCCGGGCATTGTACTCAATCACATAGGGCTCACCCTCATGATTCATCAGTCCAATAAAGATGAAGCCTTGGTATTTGATTCCATCGGCCTTTAATCCAGCCAATGTCGGCTTAATCACCCGATTATCCACATGTTCCATAAATGAGGCTGTCGCAAACGGAACCGGAGAAACGGCACCCATTCCTCCCGTATTCAATCCCTCATCATTTTCACCAATTCGCTTGTAATCCTTGGCTTCAGGTAACACCACATAGTTTTCACCATCCGTCAAAACAAAAACGGATAGCTCGATTCCGCGTAGAAACTGCTCAATCACCACTTTATCCGATGCTGCACCAAATTTAGAATCCAAGAGCATTTCCTTTAAGGATGCCTTTGCTTCCTCCAAAGTTTGTGCAATAATCACACCCTTGCCTGCTGCTAAACCATCTGCCTTCAAGACAATCGGAAGCGACTGCGTTTCGAGATAGGCCAAACCCGCTTCGACACTTTCCTTCGTAAAGGTCTGCGATGCGGCAGTTGGTACACCATGCCGATGCATAAAGTTTTTAGAAAAATCCTTACTTCCTTCTAATTGAGCTCCCTCAGCACCTGGACCCACGATGCCCACATGTTTTAAATCTTCCTGTGATTCAATATAATCGCGAACCCCTTTCACCAAAGGCTCCTCCGGGCCTACCACGACTAATTCAATCTGATGCTCACGAATTGCTTGTGCAATTCCGGCTAAGTCTGCTACTCCGATGGCTAAATTGGTACCCTGTTCCGCCGTACCCGGATTACCCGGAGCGATAAATAAACTACTTAGTAATGGACTCTGAGCAATCTTCCATGCAAAAGCATGTTCCCGACCGCCCGATCCGATAATTAATACATTCATTCTGTTTTATTAATTGGCTAATTCACTCAAAAACTTAATGCGCATCAAACGCAATTCCTCTTCACTCACATCTTCAATGTTACACTCATCCAATGCCTGTGTGATGTTGTCGGTATCTGCCGACATGAAATAATCGTAGATCTCCTCCTGTTTATCCGGCTCGATGACCTGATTAATAAAGTAATCTAAATTTAATTTAGTTCCCGAATAGCAAATCGCTTCGATCTCCTCAATTAATTCGGCCATCGATAATTCCTTCTGCTCGGCAATTAAATCCAAATCAATTTTTCGGTCGACTTGCTGGATAATGTAAATCTTGATTTTCGATTTGTTGACGGTCGACTTAACCACAACCTCCTTCGCCGTCTCAATTTCATTTTCATCCACATAGCGAATAATCGCATCCAAAAATTGCTTCCCGAACTTGACCACCTTGCCCATTCCCACCCCGTTGATTTGGGACATTTCCTCCTGGGTAGTGGGGTAGGTAGTTGCCATTTCTTCCAACGAAGGGTCCTGGAAAATCACATAAGGTGGCAGGTTTTTCTCCTTAGCTACCTTTTTGCGTAGATTTTTTAAGATCTCAAATAGGGCATCATCGTAGGCTTTCGCCCCTACAGCCGCATTCTCTTCCTCGTTTTCAGCCGCAATATCCTCCTGCTCATAATCGTGGTCTCGGGAAAAGGTCAACGGATAGGAGTCAGTTAAAAAGGCTTGCCCTTTTTCGCTCAACTTCAATACTCCGTAATTCTCGATATCTTTCGTAAGTAAATCATAAATCAATACCTGCTTGATAAATGATATCCATGGCGATTTTTCATCCTCCGGATTTACTTCTTTTTTCTTTTTGCGAAGCTTTTGTTTTTTCGGTGCCTGCTCTTCTCCATCGTTGTCTTCATCCTCCTCATCGTCCTCATCTTCATCTTCTATTTGGGCCCAAGAAACCTTTTTGCCTATTCCGAATACAGAAAGATTTTCCTGTTCATAACTCTGGGTGTATTGATTGGTTTTTCCCTCCAACACATCCGCGATATGCTCCGCATCAAATTTCTCACCGGTTTGTTTCACCGCTTCGAGTACCCAACTCACCTCTTCTTCGGCTTTGAAAGTTGGCGTAGGGTGCATACAATTGTCACAGAATCCACAGTTTTCCACCATGTGCTCACCAAAATAACTCAAGAGCTGCTTCCGGCGGCAAACGCCTAAATTGGCGTAATAAACCATTTCGCTCAACAAGATTTTTGCATTTTCCTTTTCGGAAACCGCTTTATCCTTGTTGAACTTATCTAGTTTTAAAATATCATCGTAGGTGTAAAACAAGATACATGTACCATCCAATCCATCACGTCCGGCTCGGCCGGTTTCTTGATAATAGCCCTCCAATGATTTTGGCGCATCGTAGTGGATCACAAAACGAACATCGGGTTTATCGATACCCATACCAAAGGCGATCGTGGCGACCATCACCTCGACTTCCTCATTTAAGAAAGCCTCTTGGTTGGCCATACGCACCTGAGGATCTAATCCAGCGTGATAAGGCAATGCCTTGATTCCATTGACGCCTAGCAATTCGGATACTTCTTCCACCCGTTTACGACTAAGGCAATAAATAATGCCTGCTTTGCCCGTATGACTTTTAATGTAACGAATTAATTGCTTGTCAATATCCTTTTTCGAGCGAATCTCGTAATATAAATTCTTGCGATTAAATGACGATTTGAAGACCGTCGCGTCTTCTAAATTTAAGGTCTTTTGGATATCCTGCTGAACCTTCGGCGTTGCTGTGGCCGTTAGTGCGATTATCGGAAGTTTGGTATCGATCGACTCGATGATGTTGCGAATCTTGCGGTATTCCGGACGGAAATCATGTCCCCATTCCGAGATACAATGCGCTTCATCAATCGCCACAAAGGATATTTTTGCCTGCTGCAAGAAGTTTAAATTTTCCTGCTTGTTCAGTGATTCGGGAGCAATGTAGAGCAACTTAACACTGCCACTAATTACCTCCGCTTTCACCCGATTGATTTCAGCCCGACTCAACGAAGAGTTTAAAAATTGCGCATTAATACCAAATGCGAGCATTTGATCCACCTGATTCTTCATCAACGCAATTAAAGGGGAAATAACAATCGCCGTTCCTGGCATCACGATGGCGGGCAATTGATAACAAAGAGATTTGCCTGCTCCCGTAGGCATCAATACGAAACTATTATTGCCATCAATCGTATTCCGAATGATTGCCTCTTGTTCGCCTCTAAACTGACTAAAGCCAAAGGTTTTTTTGAGCTGTTCCCTCAATACCTCACTAGAAATGGAAGTCGGCATAATTTTTATCGTGGCGTAAGTGTTTCAGTTATTGCATAAGAATTGGTTATCTTTGTGGGTTCCCAAAATCTTACTAACATTGAAATTAAGCAAAAATATTCAAAGCACAGCAAAAAAAGTTTTAAGCCAAGAAGCGGAGGCAATACTGCGCGTAAGTGAGGGAATTGATTCGGATTTTGAGGCCTGTGTGGAACATTTACTCGCTAGCAGCGGCCGCATCGTCTTTACGGGGATCGGTAAATCAGCCATCATCGCTCAAAAAATCGTTGCCACCATGAATTCGACAGGCACACCCGCCTTATTCATGCACGCCGCTGATGCTATTCACGGGGATTTGGGAATGATTCAAGCGGGTGATTCCGTGATTTGTATTTCAAAGTCAGGGGACACCCCCGAAATCAAAGTTTTAGTTCCCTTAATCAAGCGTACAGGGGTTTCCTTGATCGCAATGGTTTCGAATAAGCAATCCTATTTGGGCCAACAAGCCGATTTTATCCTACACGCACTCGCCGAACAAGAAGCGGATTTGATGAATTTGGCACCTACGACTTCCACAACGGTAGCCCTTGCCTTGGGCGATGCGCTAGCAGTTTGTTTGTTGGAGTGCAAAGGATTTACCGCACAAGATTTCGCCAAATACCACCCAGGCGGTGCATTGGGTAAGCGTATGTATCTGAAGGTGAGCGATATCTATCCACAACACGAATTTCCAGTTATCTCACCGAATGCCAGCATTCAAGAAGCTATCCACGAAATCAGCTCTAAGCGTTTAGGCGCCACAGCCGTGGTCGATGCAGAAAATCAACTTATTGGTATTATAACCGATGGTGACGTGCGTCGTATGTTGGAGAATCACAGTAACTGGTCCGAAATCCAATTGGACGATATGATGAATCGCACCCCGAAAACGATCGAATCGGATGCTTTTGCCACAGAGGCATTAGCCATCATGCAATCTAAAAACATCACCCAATTAGTGGTGACAGAAAATAAAAAGGCCGTGGGATTTGTACATCTCCACGACCTGTTAAAAGAGGGTATCGTTTAATCTTAACGCATGCGATTGGACGATTGCACGAGCATTTCGTCCTTGCGAACTAAGCGGTTCGCAATCATGTTGGCCAATAAAGACACCACCATCGCGTAAAATCCAACACCATATTGTCCTTGTGCCTCGGGCTCAAAGTTAGGCATCGCTTCCTTGAAAATTACCCAGAAAGAATATCCCATCGCCCCGGCTAATAGCAAGGAATTAATTAAGCCCAACATCATTTGACGAATTCGATTCTTGAAAGAGAAAATGGTCACAAGCGTGATGATCGTCGATAAGGTCAAAAGGATGATAATCGCAATACTGCTATTTTCGGTTACGGTATTTCCCGTTTGAACGAGCGTCCATTTGTTCGCAAATAATTCCACTTTTTGTCCTGTTTGTCCGATTTTCGTCCAAATCGTCCAACCGGAAGATGCGAGACAATTGGCAATAAGTACCAGGGACATAAAAATTGTTTGGGGTCTTTGAATCATAATCTTAATTGTTTGCTGCGAAATTACGCATTTTCTTGAAAAAGCTTGGTGGCAATTTTCGCTGAACTCAAGCAAAGTGGAATTCCTCCGCCCGGGTGAACGCTGCCCCCAAACCAATACATATTCTGTATGGCTGGCCGGTAATTCGGGTGTCTCAAAAAGGCCGCAAATTTATTGTTTGACGAGTTACCATAGAGCGCCCCACCGGAAGACGAGGTTCTCGATTCAATGCGCCGCGGATCTAAATAATCTTCGGCGACTAGGTGGTCCTCCAACTGGATTCCGAGTACTCGGTTGATTTTGGCAATGACCTGTTGGCGACATTTTTGAATCAAATCATCCCAGTCCTGCCCTGAATTCGCGGGTGCATTGATTAATAAAAACCAGTTTTCCCCTCCTTTAGGGGCATCCTCGGGAGCGACTTTATTCGAAATATGTAGGTAGACTGTCGGATCGTCGAAAAGCGTATTTTCCTTAAATATCGCATCGAATTCCGCCTGATAATTTTTAGAGAAAAAGATATTGTGTACTCCCAATTCCTCAAAAGTCCGATTTATTCCCCAATAGAATATAACGCCCGAGCTCGATTTTGGCTGGGACAATAATTTCGTAGGTCTTTCGATATTAGTCAGCAAATTGTCATAGGACGGTCGAATGTCAGAATTGCAACCGATAATATCAAAATCGTATTTCCCTTTCGCCGTTTGAATGCCTGTGGCTTTTTGGCCATCGGTTAAAATGTTGTCGACTTTCTCATTGAGGTGAAAATTTACCCCCAAGTCCTTGGCCAATCGAACCAAAGAATTCGGAATCTCAATCATGCCTCCCTTTGGGAAATAGGCACCAAGGTTATACTCTAGGTGTGGAATAATGGAAAGGGTCGCAGGTGTCTGATAGGGGTCCGAGCCATTGTAAGTTGCATATCGATCGAAAAGTTGGACCGTTTTCGGGTTTTTAAAGCGCGATTTATGCGCTTGGTGCATGGTTTGGAATAAGCCCAATTTATGCAAATTCGCATAACCTCGCAGTGCTTTTGGACTTGTCCATGTACGCAACTTATGCAAAGAATCATCCAAAAACAGATCACTAACAATATTGTACTTTTCGCCGGCTTGAATCAGGTATTGGTGGATGTTCTGCGCATCCTCTCCCAAAGCCTCAGCCATTAATTGCGCAGTTTCCGCGGGGTCTTGTACGGTTTTAAGACGCGTTTGGTCGTCCCAAAAGTAATTGCAAATTTCTGGGAGTCTTTGGTAATTGAAATAATCGCGCGGATTTTTACCGGCCAACTCGAACAATTCGTCCACCAATTGCGGCATGGTAAATAGGGACGGACCCGTATCGAACCGATATCCATTTAAGTTGAGCAGCCCTAATTTACCTCCTGCTCGTTCATTCGCTTCAAAAACAGTTACTGAATGTCCAAGTAGTTGCATGCGAATCGCAAAGGCGATTCCCCCAATTCCAGATCCGACGATACCGACAGTTGACAAGGCGATTAATTTTTGTGTGAAATTAACTAAATAAGAATAAACGAGTAAATGTTTTACACTACATACTCTTTTCCGTAATTTTGCACGAATTTTTATAATAAACTATGTTACGTACACACACGAACGGCGAATTGAGAATGGAGCACGTGGGCCAAACAGTCACTTTATGTGGTTGGGTTCAAAAAACACGTGATAAGGGTGGTATGCTTTGGATCGACTTGCGCGATCGTTATGGCATCACCCAATTAATGTTGGAGGAAGGGAAGTCGGATCCTGCCGCTTTGGCTTTAGCCCGTGGTTTAGGACGTGAGTTTGTCGTAGCCGCAGAAGGTTTGGTCGTAGAGCGTTTAGCGAAAAATGACAAGTTGCCTACTGGGGATGTGGAGATTAAAGTGAGCAATTTGCGCATTTTAAATCCAGCGAAATTGCCCCCTTTCTTAATTGAAGATGAAACGGACGGCGGGGATGATATCCGCATGAAATACCGTTATTTGGATTTGCGTCGTAACCCAATTCGCGAGAGCCTTCGTTTACGTCATCAGGTAGGTCGTGAAGTGCGCAATTATTTAGATAAGCAAGATTTTATTGAAGTAGAAACACCGGTGTTGATTAAGTCGACACCAGAAGGTGCGCGTGATTTTGTGGTTCCATCTCGGATGAATCCGGGTGAATTTTATGCCTTGCCACAATCGCCACAAACCTTCAAGCAGTTGTTGATGGTATCCGGTTTTGATCGTTACTATCAAATTGTGAAGTGTTTCCGTGACGAGGATTTGCGTGCAGATCGTCAACCGGAGTTTACGCAGATCGACTGCGAAATGTCGTTTGTAGAGCAAGAGGATATTTTAAATATGTTCGAGGGCTTGATCCGTCATTTGTTCTCGTCGGTGAAAGGCTTAGATATCGGTGAAGTTCCTCGCATGACCTATGCGGATGCCATGAAATATTATGGGTCAGACAAGCCGGATATCCGTTTTGATATGAAGTTTGTTGAGTTGAAAGGAGAGGGCGTTGATTTGACTTCAGGGAAGGATTTCCAAGTTTTTGATGCGGCCAACACGGTCGTGGGTATTTGTGTGAAAGGTGCTGCGGAGTACACTCGTAAGCAGCTGGATGAGTTGACGGATTTTGTTCGCCGACCACAAATTGGGGCTAAGGGATTGATTTATGCGCGTGTTCAGCCGGACGGCGTTGTAAAATCATCGGTGGATAAGTTTTATTCTGAGTCTGATTTAGCGACTTGGGCATCGGCTTTCCAAGCGGAACCGGGAGATTTGATTTTGGTTCTTTCGGGAGATGGTGACAAAGTTCGCAAGCAATTGAACGAGTTGCGTTTAGAAATGGGTACACGCATGGGATTGCGTGATCCAAACAATTATAAAGTTCATTGGGTTGTTGATTTCCCTTTGTTGGAGTACGGTGAAGAAGAGGACCGTTGGTTCGCCATGCACCATCCCTTCACGAGTCCAAAACCAGAGGATATTCCGTTGATGGAGGCGGGTGAGTTCGGAAAAGTTCGTGCGAATGCTTATGATTTAGTCGTGAACGGTGTGGAAGTGGGCGGAGGTTCCATTCGTATTTTCCAAAAGGATTTACAATCGAAAATGTTCGAGGTATTAGGCTTTAGCGAGGAGGAGGCGAAAGCTCAATTTGGTTTCTTGTTGGACGCATTTGAATACGGTGCGCCGCCACATGGTGGTTTGGCCTTTGGTTTCGACCGACTTTGTTCGCTGTTCGGAGGAACGGAATCGATTCGTGATTACATTGCCTTCCCGAAAAATAATGCGGGTCGTGATGTGATGATTGATTCGCCATCTCCACTAGCGCAGGCGCAATTAGATGAGTTAAAAATCAAGACGAATTTGTAAGTTAATTGAGCGCGTTTCTCGCGTTTCCACGCAAGCTTTGGCAAACCAATAAGAAGGATTGCCAAAGCTTAGCGGGGGGAATTAAAATTCGTATTTAAATACCGGGCTTTCCCATTCGCCCGCGTTTATATTAATGATTTCCTTAATTTCTCCGTGGTGTATATCAAAAACCCAGCCATGTAAATGAGGGAATTGTCGATTCGCCCATGCTTTTTGAACAATGGTTGTTTTGGCTAGATTTTGTATCTGCTCTGCCACATTTATCTCAACTAATTTGTTGAAGCGCAACTCTTCATCTTTAATATCATGAAGCTGATCAAAGTGTTTTTCATAGACTTCTTTGATATTTCGCAACCACTTGTTAATTAAGCCAAAATCATGATTTGACATGGCGGCCTTAACTCCTCCGCAATTGTAATGTCCACAAACGATGATGTGTTTTACTTCCAAAACCTCGACGGCATATTGGAGAACCGACAATAAATTGATGTCGGTATGTACGACCATATTTGCCACATTTCGATGCACAAAAATATCCCCTGGATCTGCATGCGTGATTTCTTCTGCGGGTACCCGACTGTCGGCACAACCAATCCAAAGAAATAAGGGATTTTGCTCTTTCGATAAATTATCAAAATAGCTGGCATCTAATTCTAGCCGTTCGCTGGCCCAAGCTTTATTACTTAGCAGTAATTTTTTATATTCTTTCATTTTATTTCTTTTTTAGATCTGCTTCGATTCCTCGTTCATGAGCGGTAGCTATAAACTCTTGGATTAATAGATTGATGTCATGGTCCATGAAATGTACTTTAGAAATATCAATAAATACCTCAGAACCTTGAGGTATTTTTCTTAGGGTTTCTTTTAGAGACATTTTATGTAGAAATGTGACATCTTTCTGGAATTTTATTAATACCTCATTCCCATTATTAAATACGGAGAAAACCGAAGAATAATTGGTAATGATTACGAAGATCAGCCCAACAACCGTCCCAATGAAAATACCCCACAATAAATCAACGCCCACGACGACGGCTATTGTGACAAGGAAGGGTAGCCATTGTTTCCATCCCTCAGAAATCACCTTTTTGAATTCCTTGGGGTGAGCTAATTTATATCCCGTATAGAGTAATATACTCGCAAGGCAAGCCAATGGAATATGATTCAAATACATGGGTAGGGCAATGACTGCAACAAGAAGGAGGACTCCATGAACAAATCCGGACATACGCGTTTTGCCACCCGCATAAATGTTGGTGGATGAGCGAACGATTACCGAGGTAATCGGTAGTCCACCTAATAGGCCACTCGTAATATTCCCAACGCCTTGAGCGATTAATTCCCGGTTAGCGGAAGCAATTTGTTTTTGGGGATCTAAAGCCTCGGTGGCTTCTAATGAGAGCAGACTTTCCAAAGAAGCTACGATTGCGAGAGTAATGGCTATGCTGTATACTTTGGGATTTGTTAGGAAACTCCAATCAGGGCTAATGAGGCCAGAAACAATTTCATTCACATTTCCGAAAATGGGAAGGTTCACCATGTGGCTACTGGAATTACCTAAATACCATTCAGGGATAAAGATTTGAAAAGCAAAATTTAAAAGGACTCCTAAGAGTACAACAATAAGAGATGCTGGAAGTGCTTGCATCCAACGTACACGCTGGGCTAAGCCTGTCCACAAAAAGAGCGTGACAAGACCCAAAATGGAAATGATCATCGCCCCTAGTTTAATGTCTCCCAATGAATTAATCAATTCTGTGAAGGTATTTTGGCCATCTGCAATTTGGGAAAATTCGAATTCCCCAAAGAAGTCTAAGTCATCCCCAAAGGCATGTGGTATTTGTTTCAGTATTATCACAATTCCAATGGCTACCAACATGCCTCGAATCACAGATGATGGGAAAAATCCACCAATTTTACCCATTTTTAAGAGTCCTAAAATGATTTGAATGATTCCAGCCATGATGACTGCGATTAAAAATCCAGCAAAGCTACCTAAATCGTTAATGGCTGTGGCAACGATAATGGTTAATCCGGCAGCGGGGCCACTTACGGATAATTCGGAGCCTGAAAGTAGAGAGACTAAGACACCCCCGATTATTCCAGCGACTAAGCCTGCCATCAAGGGAGCTCCAGAAGCTAAAGCAATTCCAAGGCAAAGGGGCAAGGCCACTAAAAATACGGCTATGCCTGATTTCCAATCCCCTGCAATTAGGGATTTAAGGTACGTTTGATAATTCATTATAAAGTTTTTAAGGTGTTAACAATAAACGGGTTCTTTACCTTAAATATCGGGCGGAGGGACAATTGGGGTAATATGTCCTTGACTCAATTTAGAAAAATATTCGTATTGCACTTTTAATTTTTGCGATTGGCGCATTTCTGTTAGTGTCCTCTGAATTTTATTTATGCATGCCGCATCTTTTGTTTCATCATCACTATCTTCTGTATCATCTGAATCGCTACTAATATCGCTTTTAAGTTGGGAAAATGCAGGTGAATCCGCATCCACTGATTTAGCCTGCATGTGATATCCATGTAACGGATTCACGTATTGACTCTCCGGTTGAGATGATGGTGCTACACTAACTAACACATTCCAAAAAATAATGATCAGCCTTATCATTAATCTAAGGTAGCTTTTTGTTGGAATATAATTTTCCCCTGTGGGTCCCTTTCCTGAATTAATTCAGGTTCTTGAGTGTCGAATTTGTCTTTCCCATAACGCCATTCTTTTTTCAAGCGCCCGCCATTCCCAAATTCGTAATATTCGCGCCAGCGACCCACGCGAACGCTGTCGTCTAACATCCCCTCTTCCTTCACATTTCCACTTGGATAAAATGCTCGGTATTGCCCGCGAATCTTGCCGAAAACGACGGGAGTTATTTCTTGAATCTTTTTTTGTTCGGAATCGTAAAAGCTAATTTTCGACTCGACCGGGAAGCCTCGGCTAAAATATTGCTTGTTGATTAATTCGCCATCTGGCCCATAGGTTTCCCAGCGGCCATCTTTGGCACCCATGTAAAAAAAGCCTTGCTCTTGAATATTTTGATTGATAATACGTCTAAAGGGGCCATGGCATATTTGGGCTGAGCTATTGTCTTTCAGTGATCCCGTTACGATGCGCGATTGAGCTGGGTCAAACCACCAAATTTCGGACACATACCGGCTAATTGCCTCGTCCTCGACATATTTGACTACATTAATTTCTTCCAGCGTATTGCGTGTTCCACTCCCATAGCTCCCAAGACGTCTTTCGGTTTTTATCTGCGCATATTCGTCTTTGGGAGGGCTTTTCTTAGCTGTGCGCCGAGCTAACATGCTTGCTTTGATGCCTAAGTTTTTTATCCCAAGGTCTTCTATGAGCGCTTTTCCCTCCGACCTTATTTTTTTAGCTTCTTCCAAGGTGCCTTCTAAGCCCGTGCTTAAACGTCCACCCAAAAAGCCTTTTTGGTTAGTCGTATCAATCAAGGGTTTCTTGTTTGACTTGACAGATTCCGTTTGGCTATAAACTTTTAAGCCCATCAAACACAAGCCAAGAAAAAGCAATTTATTTAATTTCATGCCAGGTAGGAACGTACATCGCCCAAAAATATTTCTCAAAAATAGGAATTTAAATGATTAGCTAGGGTAGTTTATGTATTTTTGCAAGGTTTTTCACGAGGTTTACCTCCAAGATTATACAAGCATTGAAAAAGGAAGCAAAAATATACGTAGCCGGACACCGCGGAATGGTGGGCTCTGCCATAGTTCGTCAATTGAAAGCGCATGGTTATCAGCAAATTATCGTTCGAACTTCGAAAGAATTAGATTTGCGGAATCAACAGGCCGTAGCGGATTTCTTTCAAGCTGAAAAACCCGATTATGTCTTTTTAGCGGCCGCTAAAGTGGGAGGAATTGTAGCGAATAATACCTATCGCGCGGATTTTTTGTATGAGAATTTGGCGATACAAAACAACGTCATACATGCCGCGCATTTAAATAATGTCAGCAAATTAATGTTCCTGGGCTCATCGTGTATTTACCCCAAAATGGCGCCTCAACCCTTGAAGGAGTCGTATCTGTTGAGTGGATATTTAGAGCCAACCAATGAGCCCTACGCCATAGCCAAAATTGCAGGAATTAAGATGTGTGAGGCCTATCGTGCCCAATATGGCTGTGATTTTATTTCGGTGATGCCAACTAATTTATATGGCCCGAATGATAACTATGACCTCCAAAATTCACATGTTTTACCGGCGATGATTCGCAAATTCCATGAGGCGAAAGAACGTGGGGATTCGAGCATGGAACTTTGGGGCACGGGTTCGCCGATGCGGGAGTTTTTATATGCCGATGATTTAGCGGAGGCCTGTCTTTTCATAATGGAAAATTACAGCGATCCTGAATTAGTGAACATCGGAACGGGGGTTGATGTTACGATTAAAGAATTAGCCGAAACGGTCAAAGAAATTGTCGGGTTTGACGGAGAGATTCGTTGGGATGTTTCGAAACCCGATGGTACACCCAGGAAATTGATGGACGTTTCAAAATTACACCAATTGGGTTGGAAACATTCCATTGAATTAGCTGAAGGTATTCGTTTGGCCTATCAGGATTTTTTAGCGAATGTCGAGTTACGAAAATAATGGAGAAGGCAGATTGGTTTAGTACATGGTTTGATTCTCCCTATTATCACATTCTTTACGCGAGTCGGGACGATCGCGAAGCCGAACAATTTATTCGCGCTTTGCAAACACATCTTTCCATTCCAGCGGGAGCACATGTTTTAGATGCGGCTTGCGGAAAGGGCCGTCATGCTCGGACATTACAACAGCTTGGTTTACAGGTAGATGCATTTGACTTGTCACCGAGTAATATTGAGGAGGCCAACAAACTCGCCAATGAACAGCTTCGTTTTTTCGTTCATGATATTCGGGAGCCATTGCCTCGTCAGGGGCAATACGACGTTGTATTTAATTTTTTTACCAGTTTTGGGTATTTCGATGATCCTGTAGATAATGCGCGGTCATTTCAAACTTTTGCAGGTGGATTGAAATCTCAGGGTACGTTAGTGATGGATTTTTTAAATCCGACCTATATCCTGGCAAATCTTGTGCCTGAAGAAACGGTGCATCAGGGTGGAATTGATTTTCACGTTAAGCGCTGGGAGGAAAAAGGGTTCTTATATAAGTCGATTACCTTTGAAGACCAAGGACAGTCCTATTCTTTTCAGGAAAAAGTGGAGCTGATTTCGAAAGATGATTTTCTTGGCTATGCGGAAGCTGCGGGATTGTATTTCATGAATTTGGTCGGAGATTATACTTTAGCTAAGTTTGATGCGCAAACTTCTCCTCGGATGATTTTCTTCTGGGGCAAACCTTAATACTATGTCTTCTTTTCGTGCCCTTTTAACGGAAATTAATCCCGACGGTAAAGCGCATACTCAAGTCCAATCACTGGATATTTCTTTTTTGCCTGCGCATCCGGTATTAATTCGTGTCGAATATTCCTCGTTGAATTATAAGGATGCTTTATCGGCCAGCGGACACAAGGGGATTACACGTAATTTCCCTCATATTCCGGGTATCGATGCTGCAGGAATTGTAGAAGAAGATCTTTCCGGGCATTTTGCCAAAGGCACACGCGTTTTAGTTACGGGTTTTGATTTAGGTATGAATACGCATGGTGGCTTATCGGAATTAATTCGCGTGCCAGCCGAGTGGGTCATTGAACTTCCTGCGGGTCTCAATTCAAATGTAGCGATGCAATGGGGGACGGCGGGCTTAACCGCGGCGATGGCAGTAGATGCATTAATTTCCAATCAAATTACCCCAGACCGAGGCGAGATTCTTGTCACTGGCGCTACGGGTGGCGTGGGTATGATGAGCATTAAGCTACTAAACCATTTAGGTTATTCTGTGGTCGCATTAAGTGGGAAACCGGAACTAGAATCTCGGTTAATCGCCGCTGGTGCATCACGCGTTATTTCGCGCCAACAATTCGCTGAAGAACCTCCGCGTGCCTTATATTCCATGGATTTTGCCGGGGCCATTGATACCTTGGGTGGGGATTATTTGGTTCAAGTGGTGAAACGCTTGAAGTTTGCGGGGGCAGTCGCTGTTTGTGGGATGGCTGCGGGTGTTGAATTGCCCTTACAGGTCTATCCATTTATTCTGCGTGGTGTTCGAATGTTGGGTATTTATTCAGCAGATTCTCCATTGGCTTATAAGAAGTCTCTCTGGGATAAAATTGCGAATGAATGGTCTTTAAACCTTCCGGACCTCGTTCACGAAATTTCCTTGGCGGAGGTTCCATCAACGCTCGAAGGGATGTTGGCCGCTAACACAAACGGTCGATACCTGGTTAAAATTTAACAAACTTTATCCCTTGTGCTTCGGGAATTTCGGGAAGCTGAATGAGGTAGGTTCCATTTGGAATCTGACTAAGGTCTAGACTGATTTTTCGATCTTTGGGAGCATACCTTTCCTCGCAAATTAATTGACCTTGCATGTTCCAAATCTGTACTTTTAGTAGACTATTGTTGAGTATTTCATCAGGGAGGCCTAAAATTATTTCCTTTTGAGTTGGGTTTGGAAAGGCTGTAATGAGTGAATAAGGGTTTCTCTCCTCATTTGCCAAAATACTTACTCGGTAATTATCAGAAGTTACGGGGCATCCATTTACATCGGTTAGTTTGATGGAATAATTGCCGGATTCAGTAGGCATGTAATTAACCGCATTAGCCCCCGGAATGAGATTTCCATTGAGGTACCACTGTAATTTTTCCCCAGGAGAACTCGTTAACACCCCATTCAAGTAGGAGATTAACGGAGGTAGGGGATTGGTATATTTGATATTCAAGCTTGCACTTAAGTTGCTGCAATTTCCGTTCGTAACTTGTGCTTGATACAATCCCGCTTTGTTTGCTGTAAAATTGGGTTGTGTGGCCCCATTGATGGCTGCTCCGTTTAATAGCCATTGGATACTTGCATTGGAACTTACGCTGGCAATGATCGATTTTTCCTCGCTTGAACAAATGGTTAAACTACCTGCAGGGGAAATGCTAACGCTTGGGCTTGGAGTTGAACTTACTGATATAGCCGCTCTTGGGCTCGGGCATCCAATGGATTTGAATTTCATGTCATAGAAATAATAATAGCCCGAAGTGATTGGTGCACCATTAAATTTAGCTCCTGTGATGGATAAGATGTTAGGAATCGTATAGGGGTAACCTATGTTGGTCGGCGCATTCACCGTATCTGCCAAACTCCGATTGCTGCGAAAAATACTTGCTCCATTGGAACAAGCTTGCGATAAAAGGTAAGTACCAGCTTTGGGGAAAGCTAAGTTTAGGTAGATGACTTGTCCGGGGTCATTTTTATCATCGATTAATTGTCCACCTACGCGAGTCAAATTACTTTGTGTACGTGTAGCTTCCACTTCTTTGGATACCGATGCAATTAATTCCCCTGTACTATTATTATAAACACTGAAGGTGATTGTTCCTGATGTGCCCACATAGACTCTGGCACTTTCTAATACGATGGGGCTTTTAACCTCAATGATGGGTTCAGGGCCAAAATTATTAAAGTAGCTCCCCGAGCCATAGGCCGCTTTGGTACTCGGTTGAAGGCTGCCGGAGAAGTCGGCCTGCGCCACCGTATACGTAGCTGATGCGGGCAGGCTGATTTTGGCCCCTGCGCCCGCCAATGTATTGTTGGAATACCATAAGGCCCCCTCACTCGAAGCGGTTAAATTAACTAAGGCTCCTGGGGTACACTGTGTCCCAAGGGCGATCGGAGATTGAGGTTTTTCAATCGTTTCCAGCAGCTGAATCGAATTATTTTGAACATTTTGGTCTGTTCCTAGTAAATTTTTTAGCTCAAACGTGTAGCTCTTTCCTGCCTCTAAATTTCCGTCACCTTGTAAGGCTAATTCTTTTTCTTGGCCAGGTTTAATTTGAGAAAGAGTGCCTTTTAAAGTACCTAATAATTGCCCAGCCGAGCTAATTGAAACCTCAATGGGAATATTGATTTGTGCCTTAGACCCTGTGTTTTTTAGGCGGGCAATCACGCCAATTTTACCATTTGTTTGACAAAAACTACCCGAGCTACTGGTAAGGCCTACGGCAGCGAGGTCGTTGGAGGCCTGGGTAATTTGAACGGTACTCTCAAAAACCTGGCCGTTGGTAATGCTGTTGCAATTACCCGAAATTCCGTCCAGCGAAGAGATTATTCTCAATTTATATCGTTGTCCTATTTGACTTGTCTGCGATGTTTTAATGGATAGGGCCAACTCGCTTGAGCGAATGTCATTCGTCGCGCTGATAAGTTCATCTGTGTCATCGAAATCCCCATCTTGATTCCAATCGACTAGGGCGCGAATATTTTTCGCGATCGTATTACTAAATTGAAGAGTAGCGGTTTTTGTTTCGCCTAGCTCGATTGGCATACCTATACCCGTACTGTCTAAGGTATTTGCAATGGGTTTGAGGTCACTTACAAATTTGGAAATGAGAGATTTTGGTGTCGAGGAATTTATCGTGCAGTAGCTTTTGCCACCAAGCCCCGACACAATAAGTGAAAAATCCTGCTGGCCGTTCTTTAATACCGCTTTGTGTGTTATGGTAAGCGTATAGGTTTCGCCCGGGACAGTATTAGGGATTAAGATTTTTTCAATATTATCCAGGCTGTTTATGCCCGGCTTAGCCAAGGCAATGGGATCTTCCGGGTTTAGTGTATAGGGCAAATAGACGCCTTTACTGTCTTGGATTTTGATATCTAGGTCATTGACTAAACGAGGTGTCCGATTATTCAATGAGCTCGCAATGAGCGGTAATACATTCCCCTCAGGATCCGTCCATGAGAGGGTTGCCGTCATAATGTCTGTGCCTGAAGCAATCAATTTCTCCGAGTATGAACTGCCATTCATCAACGTTAGTTCTCGGATTACATGAGTGTTTGAGGTGTTTTGAAGTACCTTCGCGGCATTTTCTGTGTGTAAAAGCCCCCAACCACTTTGATAATCAGGACCTATTGGGCCAAAATCCATAGCAGTATGTATAACGAGGCCTTTTAGGGTGGCGGCACGCATAAATTTACCACTGTTAAGTTGGTGGTATAATTGCTGCAATAAGAATAATGAGCCGCCTACATTAGGTGCCGACATGGATGTTCCATTCAAGGCTGAATAAGACGCATTCGAGGTATTGGTTGTAGAAAGAACATCAGTCCCGACGCCCATGATGTCGGGTTTGATGCGGCCATCATCCGTGGGGCCCCAAGATGAAAAACTACTTACTCGAATTTCAGAGGCTAAATTTGGGGCTTGATTAATGGACTCGATGGCGCCGACGGTTAAAATATTTTTTGCGGTTCCCGTCGTTGAAATAATATCATATCCATCGTTCTTGGCTCGAACGACGTTTGAGGAATCTTTGGTATTTTTTAATAGGTAATATTCTCCCTTCGTGAAATCAGGGCCATTCTCTGATCGACTATTCCCGGCAGATTTTGTAATGAGGTAATAGGGGGCGTTAAAGGCGATCTTATCAAGTGCTTGCGCATTGCTGTCATAATATCCGAACTTATAATCTTCGAGGTTACTGATCGCATCATTCCCCCACCACTGCCATTTATTTTTGGAGGAATCAAAGACCCAGCCGGCTTGATAACCATAGGAGTGGTTACTAATTAATAGGTTAGGAGATGCAGAACTGATTTCCGCATTATCGTTATTGTAGTCCCAAGATTTCAAACTTGCCCCGAAAGCCATTCCTCGCGCTGAGGCAATTTGACCGCTTGCGACCATTGTTCCCGCTACGTGCGTCGCATGTAAATCCGTGGCAGTTCCAGATTCTAGATTCTTAACTCTTCCGCCGAACTCCTGATGCGTGGCAAAAACATTTCCTCCGTCCCAAATGGCTAATTTCCCGTCCATCGCTGCCAAATCCCCATTGAGTGAAAGACCTAAGCTACCCCCAACGTAAAGTTGATCCGTGCGCGTTATTTTAGCCGATCGTTGGTTGGATTCTACGCCAAGATAGAGCGCTTCACCGAGTTCATTGATTTGTTGGAGCGTAATTTTTCTATCCCCAATTTGATCAATAATTTTTATTCCTTGTTGTTTTGCTAATGTTTGACTGCGCGTGTATCGGAGGGCTTGTTGACGGCTAAATTCTTCGGCAAATTCTTGAATCTTCGTTTTTTGTTCAGGTTTATACAAATCATATTGCGCGAAAAGGCTCTCGGGTAGCACCGAAAGTATCACCAAAAGGATTAATAGGATTGCGCTCCGCATTGTTGATAAGTATAGACCCCTAATTTAGTCTTTTTCTTTGATTTCCACACGAAACGTTGTTCGGTGAATTTCAGTAGGGCCAAGTGCTAGGACGGCCTTGCGATGTTCTATGGTTGGATAGCCTGCATTTCGCTCCCAACCGTAGCCAGGGTATTTTAAAGCCGCATTTTTCATCCATTCATCCCGATAGGTTTTGGCCAAAATGGAGGCTGCCGCAATGGAAAAATACTTGGAATCCCCTTTGACTATACAGGTGTGCTGAATAAATGGGTAGCTGATGAAACGATTTCCGTCGACCAATAAATGGTCGGGCTTCGTTTGTAATTGATCCACCGCTCGATGCATGGCCATAACACTGGCCTTATAAATATTGATTTGGTCAATGGTTTTGTGGTCAACTTCCGCGATCGCATAATCGATGGCATAGGTTTTCACCACTTCAATGAGTTTTTGGCGCTGCTTTGCATTTAATTGCTTGGAGTCGGTCAATAACTTATCATGAAAATCTTTGGGTAGGATTACTGCGGCAGCGACGACTGGCCCTGCCAAACAGCCACGGCCTGCCTCATCTAGCCCCGCTTCGATGCCATCGGGTTGGAAATAGGGGAGTAAGCTAGTGTCACGAATTAGCATAAATCGCTTCAGTTCAATAAAATTTGTTGGTGTTTCCACAAATATGGGTTAAAATTGCTGATTATTTCAAAGAATACCCTTATGGTCAAGCACTTTGTTCTCGCTTTTTTGTGTTTATGTGTAGGCACTTCCTCGGCTTTTGCTCAAAAAAGTCGTACCAAAAAGATTTTTCATTTTGAAGCTAAATCGGTTCGGTTTACAGGGGATGGGGTTACCGGAGAAACTTATTTTTTTAAACCGGCATTTGAAGCAGGATTCGGTATTCAATATCCGCTTACTTCGCGCGTTAGCTTTAATCCCGAGTTGACACTTTCTCAAAAGGGCTTTCATGGAAAAACGAGTTTTTCGGATTCAACTTATACCGAAAGAAATTTCTCTCTGAACTATCTGGATGTCAGTCCAAATTTTGAAATTAAGTTAGGCTCCGTGTCCGAATATGCCAGCGGTTTCTCGATTTGGGGTGGGCCCTATTTGGGTATTGGCTTGTGGGACAATGCCAGCTATGATATTCGTTCAGAAAATCCGGCCAAGCGAGGAACTTATGTGTTGACTTCTACTACCGGAGAGAGTTTTTCGCGCGATATTCGTCGGATGGATTTAGGATTCAAAGTTGGAATTGGCATCGTGTCTCAAAACTTTGTATCCTTGGGACTAACATATCAATCGGGTCTAATGAATATTGCTACGGACACCAAGTCCTTGTACAATCAATCCCTAGGATTTTACATGCGTGTATTCTTTGATGATATTCTATAATTAGCGATTGAATAACAAACGCTCTCCTTTTTTAGAAAAATCAAATTCGCCGTTTGCATAGGCCAAATGTCCTGAGACAAAGGTATGCGTAATACTTGCTGGGAATTCATGCCCTTCTAATGGAGACCATGCGCATTGGTATTGTAGGGAATCTTTCGTGACCATTTGTTTTTGGCTTACATCCACGATCGCTAAATCTGCCCAATACCCTTCACGGATGTAACCGCGATCCTCTATTTGAAAACACTCAGCGACATGATGCGCCGTTTTTTCAGCGATTTGCGTGAGGCTTAGTACACCTTCTTGACTCATTTCCAAGAGCATCAACAGCGGGTGCTGTACCAAAGGTAATCCCGATGGGGACTTCCAATACCCTTGCTGTTTTTCTTCCCACGTATGAGGAGCGTGATCCGTCGCGATGATATCAATTGCGCCGGTCTGTAATGCTTGTCGAATGGCTGCGCGATGTCTAGCATCTTTGATAGCAGGGTTGCATTTAATTTGGTTCCCCAATGTCTCATAGCTTGATGCCTCAAACCATAAATGATGCACGCATGCTTCCGCTGTGATGCGCTTATCCTTTACCGCTTTGCCCGTTTCAAACAAGGCCAATTCCTCCTCTGTGCTGATGTGCAAAATGTGTAATCGCGTATTTGATTTTTTAGCTAGTTCTACAGCCATTGAAGAAGAGAGGTAGCAAGCTTCCTCATTTCGAATCAACGGATGAATAAATGCAGGGGCATCTTCCGTTGGATATTTTTCGCGGAACAATTCCAGTCGGGCTCTAACAGTTGCCTCATCTTCACAATGCGTGGCAATCAGCAATTCGCTGGAGCTAAATAGGGTTTCCAGTGTTTTGGTGTTATCCACCAACATGTTCCCGGTACTAGATCCCATGAAAATTTTAATTCCGCAAACATTTCGTTTGTTGGTCTTTAAAACCTCTTCTAAATTATCATTGGCCGCACCCATGAAAAAAGAATAATTTGCTAGGGAGCTTTCGTGGGCAATGTGATATTTGTCGGCAAGTAATTCCTGCGTCAAGGCATTGGGAACGGTATTGGGCATTTCCATAAATGAAGTTACCCCTCCGGCTACAGCCGCGCGCGCCTCACTAGCGATCGTTGCTTTGTGGGTTAAGCCTGGCTCCCGAAAATGTACTTGGTCATCAATCATTCCCGGGAAAATATGCTTTCCTTGTAGGTCAATCACCTGCTCATTTCCTTCGGGATTTATACTTGGAGCTATTTTTTCGATTCGTCCGTTATTAATCCGAAGATCATTCGAACGAATCGTTCCTTCATTCACAATCTGCCCATTTTTCAATAAATAGCTCCCCATATTAATCTTGCTTAATTTGAATTATTTTAAACTCGGTCCGACGGTTTTGTTGGTGCATTTCCTCCGGACAATCTACGCCGTCAGCACATTCATTTATTAATTGACTCTCCCCATACCCTTTCGGCTTAATTCGATCTTTCGAAATTCCTCGTTGCAGGATGTATTTCACAGCCGATTCGGCCCGACGTTGTGAAAGTTTTTGATTGTAAATAGCTGTTGCTCTTGAATCCGTGTGTGCGCCGAGTTCAAGATTTACTTGAGGATTATCCTGAAGGAAATTGACAATTTTATCCAATTCAGTTGCAGCATCTGACCGAATGTCTGATTTGTCTAAATCGTAGTAGATTGAGTTCAACTGGTAGAATTGACTGATTTCTTTCCCTATTTCGGGTTGATCCATCACAATTTTAACTTGGAATGTCGTATCCGTAACGGCCTTTTTTAGCAGCGCTTGCGGAATCTCGCGCCCTTCCATCGAGAAGCTTGAGCGAGCCGAAATAAATCCGTCTTTTTCGAATTTGAAAAAGATTTCATCTCCCGGGTTTAAGCTAATTGTTTCAATGCGACCGTTTTTGTCACTTGTTTGTGCCTCGCTTGTTTCATTATTCCGACGAACATTTATTTGAACGTTAGAAATCGCTTTCCCATCTGGCTGTACAACTTGAACGCCTAATGCGTAGTTCACAGATTTGAGCGGTTCTGCTGATTTTGTGCTCGTAGTATCATCCGTCCACCAATGTTCATCTTGGCCTGCTGATTTAAAATAGTATATATCGTCATCACCCTGGCCACCTGGACGGTTCGAACTGATGTACCCGGAAAGTGGGTCAGACATGTGCAAGGCAAAATCATCGCCGATGGAGTTCATCGGGTTACCTAGGTGTTCAACAACAATTTCGTTTTCATTCCGACTTGCCACATATAAATCAAGTCCTCCAATGCTTGGATGTCCATCCGAAGAAAAATATAATTTGCCATTTTCACTGACATATGGGAAAATTTCATCGCCAGGTGTATTGATAACAGACCCTAGATTGATCGGTCTTCCAAATCGTCCCGAATTGTCTATGGGTACGCGATATAAATCGAGACCCCCTTTGCCTCCCCGACGATTTGAGCTGAAATACAAGGTTCGGTCATCTGCGGAAAAACAGGGACTTCCATCCCATGCTAACGAATCAGATATGGCTAACAATGCTGGCTCCGACCATGTATTTCCATTTTTCTTGGAGATGTAGAGATCCACATCTGGGGAAGGGTCCTTGATTTTTCCGGTGTTGCCGCGCGCGAAAACGAGTGTGTTTCCATCATGTGAAATAGCTGGGGTACCGTCATTGGCATTTTCTTGATAAAGCTGTTGGCTGAAAAGTTTTGGGGTACTAATTTCATTTTCTTTCAGCAGCGGAGCACTGTAGAGTCCCAAATAGGGCAGTCCATTATTTTTATAGATAAGCGGCTTACTCGAACTTGTAAAGAGTAATTCATTGCCAATTTTCTGTGCGGCGAATTCCGTTTTGGAGGTGTTTCCCATCAACGGGAATAGGGCTACGGAACTTTTGCTTTTCAGTAAGTCGGGAATTTTATCTAGGTTTTCAAGCTCGATTTCGGCTTTTATTTGATAGAAGCGGTTCGGTTTGCTTTGTAAGAACTTATTCAACAGTGTTTTGCAAAGCTCATAGTTTCCCATTGACTTGGCAGATAAGGCCATGTGGTAATTGATCAAGGGGTCTTCAATGCCAATTTGGCTTGCTTTTTGATAATATGGAAGAGCCTGACCAATTCGATTGGAAAGACGATAAGATTCGGCTACCCAGTAGGCACTTTTGTCGCCGGGCGTATTTTTGTCGGCCTGCGGTTTCAATAATTGGATGACCAATTCGTATTCCCCGCGTTCAAAGTACTTGAGACTTTTTTTGCTGAGTTGGCGTTCTGGATTACAGCCAAGAATTGCGAATAACACGATAAAAAGAGTAGAAAACAGGTTGATATGTGTCGGTTTCACGGGCATGGTCTTGAAAGAACTTTCAAATGTAATAAGCTATGCTCGGTTTTTTGATGTACCTTTGCATAAATTATCTATCAGTCAAGGAAATAAATCCTTGTCAAATCCAGCAGTGATGTTGCATATTTTATGAGAAAAAGAATTCAGAAAGACGACAATCGTCATTCGGACGCTCCGCGTAACTCAGCAGGAGGCCGTTCCACAGCAAGAAATTTTAGTGATCGTTCTTCAGGCCCTAAACGTGAGTTTTCGGGAGATCGTCCTTACACCCCTCGTGCACCGCGTGAAGGTGGAGAGCGTCGCCCGTACAATCGGGAAGATTCAGGAGATCGTACTTATACGCCTCGTGCCCCGCGTGAAGGTGGAGAACGCCGTCCATACAATCGGGAAGGTTCGGGAGATCGTCCTTACACACCTCGTGCCCCGCGTGAAGGTGGAGAGCGTCGCCCGTACAATCGGGAAGGTTCAGGAGATCGTCCTTATACACCTCGTGCACCGCGTGAAGGTGGGGAGCGTCGTCCATACAATCGGGAAGGTTCAAGAGATCGTCCTTATACACCTCGTGCCCCGCGTGATGGTGGAGAGCGCCGGTCATTTACACCCCGTGAGTCATTCGATGGTGAAGTGAACAAAGCTCCATTTAGGCGTACAGGAGGTGATTTTACGCCTCGTCCTCCTCGGGAAGAATCACCGCGCAATTTTGAGCCTCGTGAGGAACGTAAGTTTACACCACGGGAAGATGATCGTGGCCGCCCAGCAAAGTTCTCCAAGCGGGATACCTTTAAAAGTCGGAATCGTCATGATCAAGCGCCTGCATTTACGCCGCAATATAAATTAGACCGGTATAAAGAGAATGCTCCTGCGAAGATTCAAAAGAAAATTGCGCAGACAGAACGTAGGGGTGATGAGGTTCGCTTGAATCGTTTTATCGCGAATGCGGGAATTTGTTCGCGTCGTGATGCGGATAAGTTGATCGAAGCAGGAGAAATAAAAGTAAACAATAAGGTAGTCACTGAAATGGGTTATCAAGTTGGGCCAACGGATGTCGTGAAATATGGCAATAGACGCTTGAATCGCGAGAAACCTGCTTATGTCCTTTTGAATAAGCCCAAAGACTTTTTAACAACTACGGAAGACCCTAATGATCGTAAGACCGTGATGGAGTTGGTGAAGAATGCGGGTGATGTCCGTATTTATCCCGTGGGTCGACTAGATCGTAATACGACTGGATTACTCCTGCTTACAAACGATGGCGAGCTAGCGGATAAATTGACACACCCTTCGAATGAGGTTGAGAAAATTTACCAAGCTGAATTGAATAAGCCATTGACCGACGAGGATTTTGAGAAGATTCAAGCCGGTTTACAATTGGAAGATGGGGAAATCAAAGTAGATGACTTGGCCAAGGTTACGCCCGATGGTTATGTTATCGGGGTGAAGATTCACTCAGGTAAGAACCGTATTGTTCGTCGTATATTCGAACATTTAGGTTATGAGGTAACCAAATTGGATCGGACAACCTTTGCCGGTTTGACGAAGAAAGATTTGCCTCGTGGCAGTTGGAGATATTTGACCGAGCGAGAATTGGTCAAATTGAAATACTTGTTATAATGACAAAAGAAAAGGCCCGATTCGCATCGGGCCTTTTTTATGATTGGAGGAATTTCTTAGATATTCATCAAGGATTCCCGACGTCTCATTTTACCTGCTGGAATACCGAACATCATTTTAAAACGGCGGCAGAAATAAGCCGTGTCTTTGTAGCCAACCTCAGAACCAATTGCCCGAATGGATTTCTTGGTGGTACGAAGTAAGCCTACTGCAGCTTCCATACGTTGGTATTCAATGTAATCCTGTGGGTTGATACCCGTCAACATTTTGAAATATTGACCTACATAATCTTCAGATACGTTGGCGACATTGGCTAATACCTTGTTCGATAAATCGCCACCGATATGATCTTTGATGTAGGCAAAAATATCGATCAAACGAGGATCTTTGAAGTAGGTGGAGTTCGTGGCTAATTGTTCTACGAACAAACGGTTTTGAATGATGTAGCGAATAACCTCGATAACAATTTCTTCCGTCTTGATTTTAATAATACGACCTTTCCCAATTTCGTCAGACATGTCCTCCAACAAAATTTCTTTGATGGTTTGGGCTAGCTTGTCATCCTTTTTGATTAAGAAAGGAGGGATGTCTAAAGAGGTAAAGAAGTTGACAGAATCAAACACTTTCGCCTCAAAAGCTACCATTCCGAACGAATTCTCATGCGTTCCAACATTTTGCGGATCCATGTTCAAATCAAAGTACAATTCACGATGCGTCATGAACTCTTCATTGTTGACCGCCTTAGGTTTTTCAGCGTTACCGTATGTTACGCTCACCATTTTCCCGCCAGGGATGAAAAGCATGTCGCCTTCTTCCACGGGAGTGTCTTCTTCGCCAAAAGAAACTTCGCCTTTGTACAAAATCAAGAGTGAATTTTCTACGTCGTAGTAATTCTTGATTCGTATAGGTTGTAATATTCTTATGTTGCGTGCTTTGATGAATTTCACCCCGAGGGACTCAATGATCTTGTTGTAATCTTCCATTTTGTTGCTGATTATTCACCGACAAACACGGTTTCGTCTAATTAATTTGGACAAAACTAATAAATCAGATAATAATTCCAAATTATTTTTAATTAATTTTTGCCCCTTAGGTAAAATAATTTAATGCACCTTAATTGTAATATACCTATAATTCTCGCTGGCGGGGTGTGTTGGGATTATTTTTCTGTGCTATCGTGTTTTTTATAATTATTTTTAGGGGAATCAGAAATTTGATATAAAATAAATAATTAGGTCATTTTTTATCTGTAAATTTGTTACTTAAAGCATTAAGAGCTTTTTATTTTCCCCAATTAGAAACACCATGGGACTATTTAATTTCCTTACCAAGGACATCGCAATTGATTTGGGTACAGCGAACACCCTGATTATTCATAAAAATCAGGTTGTAGTTGATGAACCATCGATTATCGCCTTAGATCGTAATACGAACAAGGTTTTAGCAGTGGGTCGTCAGGCGATGATGATGCACGAAAAAACAAACGATAATATCAAAACGATTCGACCGTTGAAGGACGGTGTGATTGCCGACTTTACAGCAGCGGAGTTGATGCTTCGTGGCTTGATTAAGATGTTGGATCGTGGAAATTCATTTTTCTCGCCTGCCTTGCGCATGGTTATTTGTATCCCATCGGGTATTACGGAGGTGGAAAAACGTGCGGTAAAGGATTCGGCGGAACATGCCGGAGCTCGTGAGGTATATATGGTACATGAACCGATAGCAGCTGCGATTGGTATTGGTATTGACATCGAACAGCCGAATGGTTCGTTGGTTGTGGATATTGGTGGAGGAACCACCGAGGTAGCGATCATTTCCTTAAGTGGCATTGTGGTTGAAAATTCGATTCGTGTCGCAGGGGATGAGTTCACACGTGATATTAAGGATTACTTATTACGCGAGCACAAATTAGTGATTGGTGAGCGTTCTGCTGAACAAATTAAGATTCAAGTGGGTGCGGCATTACCTGAATTAGAGAATCCGCCAGCGGATTTTGAAATTCGTGGCCGTGATCAAATGACGGGAATTCCGAAAGAAATTCTTATTAATTACTCAGAAATTGCTTACGCGTTGGATAGCTCAATCACCAAAATTGAGGTGGCGATTATGGAGACCTTGCAGCGTGCTCCCGCGGAACTTTCCGGTGATATTTTCCACAATGGTATTCATTTAGCTGGAGGGGGTGCCATGTTACATGGATTGGATAAGCGTATTGAAAAGAAGACGCAATTGAAAGTTCACGTTGCCGACGATCCTTTAAAGGCTGTTGTTCGAGGAACAGGCGAGATTTTGAAAAATCTTGAGAAATACAAACCTGTATTAATTACCTAGGCCCCATCAACGACTAGCAGATGTTTCAATTGTTCCAATTTATAGCGCGTCAAAAGGTGATCCTTTTGTTATTGTTGCTTGAGTTGGTTAACGTATGGTCAGTTTTTAAATACAATTCCTACCAGCATACGGTTTATTTCAACACGACTAATCAGTGGGCCGCATCTATTTTGGCTACCACACGTGAGGTGAAATCCTATCATCAATTGCGGATTGTAAATGAGACGTTGGCCAAAGAAAATGCTCAGCTACGCTCTGAGTTATTTCGTTTAAAAAGTCAGCAGCAGCCTGAATCCAAATTTCCTTATTTCGTAAGTGATGCGATGATGAACCGTTATCAAGCAGTTGCATCTCGCGTGATCGATCAGTCCACCCAGATGTCACAGAATTTTTTGACCATCGATAAGGGGAGATTGGATGGAATCCAACCTGGAATGGCTGTTATTTCCTCCGCGGGTATTGTTGGGAAGGTAATGTCATGTACAGATAACCTTTCCTTAGTGGTATCCGTATTGCATACAAGCAACTCGGTTTCTGCGAAATTGAAGCGAAGCGGGGAATTAGGATATATCAAATGGGCCGGTTTTCAAAGTGAGGTAGCGGACTTAATGGATGTGTCCAAATATAAGAAGGTTGTTAAGGGTGACACTGTTGTTACCTCCGATTACAATGCGGTTTTTCCGCCTAATATTCCGATTGGTATTGTTGCCAAAGTGGGTGTTGAAAAAGATGACACCTTTCATGATATCAAGGTCATGTTATTTACGCAGTTTTCGACGCTGAAATATGTATATGTGATTAAAAACCGTTTGGCCAATCAGCAAGAAAGTTTAGAAGCTTCAAAACCTAAAATTGAGTAAGCAATGACAGTTTCATTCAATTATAAGTGGTTTTTTTCTGTCCTGCTTTCCCTTGCGATTCAGGTCATGTTTTTACGCGACATTGCCATTGCCAATGTGGCTTTTTGTTTCATTTATACGTGGTTTCTTGTCAAGGCCCCGATGAAGGTAAATCCTTTGATCTTTTTATTGGGAGCCATGGGCGTTGGTTGGCTCATTGATACCTTTTACAATACACATGGCATGCATGCCTTTGCCTGTGTTTTGGTTGCGTGGTTACGTCCCTTGTTTTTCCGAATTTTAACGCCTGCCAATGGCTATGATGAACGATCAAGCATTTCGCTACACGAGATGAAGTGGCTTTGGTTTTTCTCTTACGTTGCGCTCATGCTTCTGAGTCATCACCTAATCCTTTTCATTTTAGAGGCTGGCGATGTATCTTTGTTGGGCATGAGTCTATTAAAATCATTGTCCTCTACGATGCTTGGGGTAGCCGTTTTCGGGATACTCGAATTTTTCAATCGTCCACAGTAGGTCTTTTTGGCAGACTTTTTCAATTCTTTTCTTTGGTCTTGAAATTGCAAGCAATGGCATGTACATAAATTTTATGTACTTAATGCCTACCCATGGAAACACCCACCGCAACAATAGCCATGTCAGAGCCTGAGGCTCGTGCGCTATTTGAAAAGGAATTTATGCCGCATTTGGATGCGATGTACAACTTCGCCTTTCGCTTAACGAATGACGAGGATGATGCACAAGATTTGGTCCAAGATACCTGCATGAAGGCTTTTCGATTTATTTCCTCCTTTGAACCCGGGACCTATGCCAAGGCGTGGTTATTCCGAATTCTGAAGAATAACTTCATTAATGATTATCGGAAAAAATCGCGCGGACCTTCTAAAGTTGAGTTTGAGTGGGTGGAGCAGTCTTTTTCTGGTGATGAGGATCAAGAGCCCGCAAGCCATGCCGACCTTCATGCGGAAACGGTGAATGAAATGCTTGGGGATGAAATTACTGCTGCGATTCAAGCTTTGCCTGTCGATTTTCGAATGATTATTATTTTGTGCGATTTGGAGGAGTTCAGTTATGAGGAAATGGCTCGTATTCTAAATATCCCCATCGGGACGGTACGATCACGTCTACATCGAGCTCGTGCTATATTAAAGGAGAACCTTGCGAATTATGCAAAAAGTAAAGGTTATCACTGACAATCTGTCATTGGCTAAAAATGAACCTTTTTGATTCTCCTAGTTGTTACTAAATCAGTGCTTGACAAGCCTGCCCTAAAATGAAAAAGACCTGTACCCATCATTCGGATTGTTTAACGTTAATTCAGCGTATTCTAGATCGCGAGGCTACGCCCGAGGAAGAAGCGGATTTTTTGGCAAATAAAGATCAATGTATCCCATGTCAGGAAGGTTACGAGCTTGAGCAATCCATGCGAAAGGCCATCAAATCAAACTGTACGAGCAAGTGTCCCCAGGATTTATTTGCACGTATCAAATCAAAACTTTTTGTCGTTTTAATCCTTATTTCCATTCTTATTCCGTTATTTTGCTAGCTAATTAAATCCGTAACAATTGGAAGGCAAACTCATTATTTTTTCAGCTCCATCTGGATCAGGTAAGACCACCATCGTTAAGCAACTCTTGGAGAACAATGCTAATTTAGGCTTTTCCATCTCTGCCTGCACACGTGATAAACGTGGCCGGTCCGAAGCGAATGGGCAAGATTATTATTTCATGACGCCCGATGAGTTTCGGCAGAAAATTGAGGAAGATGCTTTTGTGGAATGGGAAGAAGTTTATCCCGGCGCCTATTATGGAACCTTGAAATCCGAAATTGAACGTATTTGGGCTTCTGGGAAACATGTGATTTTTGACGTAGATGTAAAGGGCGGTTTAGCCCTAAAAAATTATTACAAAGAGCGCGCTTTGTCTGTTTTTGTCAAAGTTCCTACCTTGGAAGTGCTCGAGGATCGTCTTCGTGCTCGGGGAACAGAAACCGAAGAATCCCTTTCGAAGCGTATCTTTAAAATGAAGTTTGAGTGGTCATTTCAAGACAAGTTTGACGTCATTTTAGTCAATGACAAATTGGAAGATGCCGTTCAAGAAGCGCAAGAATTATTTGATTCATTCACCCAATAGTCATGAAAATAGGCCTGTTTTTTGGATCATTTAATCCCATTCATCATGGCCACCTGATTATTGCGCAAGCCGTTCTTAATCAAACCGATGTCGATCAAATCTGGTTTGTTGTCTCGCCGCAAAACCCCCATAAAAAGAGTAAAACACTTCTGCATGAATTCGACCGACTCGATTTAGTCGAAAGAGCTATCTCGGATAACTATCATTTCAAAAGCTCCGATATCGAATTTCATCTCTCGAAGCCGTCCTATACAATAAATACCCTCACACACCTTTCGGAGAAATTCCCAGACGATACGTTTAAACTTATTTTAGGCGGCGACAACTTGGAACAATTCAAAAGTTGGAAGAATTACGATAAGATTCTTGATTATTTTGGACTCTATGTTTATCCCCGTGGAGGACAAGATTCAAGCGATTTATGGCAGCATCCGCAAGTTACACGTATTGAAGCGCCCTTATTACAAATTTCGGCGACCTATATTCGTCAATGTATTCAGCAAGGGCAGTCCATAAAATATCTAGTTCCTGATAGCGTAGAAGCCTTAATCCAAGCAAAAAAATTCTACATTTAGGCCTTTTCGCCTAGATCGTGTTTTCCTTTTTTAGCCCTTTCCCTTTTCTGAGAATTTTAATCCTTTGGGTGCTCGGTATTCTGATTCATCAGCATGTAAGCTTTATTCTATTCGTCCCTTTTTTACTTTTGGAATGGAGATGGCGGTCGGTGGTTCATTGTTTGCTCGTTGGGCTGTCCTTCGTTCGTACGGCCCAACAGACTCCTTCCCAAAGTCCTGCTAACATTGTACACGATGCCTTTGTCGTACTTATCAATCAAACTCCCATTCAAGGCCCTCGCTCACATCGGACGATTGTGGATGTCGTAGCGATACGAACCGGAGATGGCTGGTTACCCTGTCGGACCCAATCCATGCTTTTTGTTCCTCTTGATGGCCCTGCTTTGCGTCCTGGTCAGCGCTTCCTTGTGTTCGATCAATTGCAAGCGATACGGCCACCCGTTTTACCCGAGGCTTTTGACTGGCCTTCCTATTATGCTTCTCAGGGAATATTTTATTCTAATTTTATTCGTCGGGATAAGCTCATACTCATGCAAGATACGCATGAATCGGAGTCGTTTATTGTCGTTTTACGTAAGCAAGCTACAAGATATTTACATGAGGCCTTACCTGCAGGGGTTCACCGACAAGTTGCGGATGCCATGTTTTTAGGCATCGGGAATGGTTTAGATTTCGAAACCCGACAATCCTATGCCTCTTTGGGAGCTATTCATATCCTATCGGTTTCCGGCATGCACATTGGTCTGTTGTATCTTGGACTCCAATTCTTACTCGGATTTATTCGAAGGTATCGACCCTGGGGTGGAGGAGTATTTTTCGCCCTCATGCTAATCATTCTTTGGTCTTATGCCGCGATGACGGGATTTTCGGCTCCTGTCCTTCGCTCGGCTTGGATGTTTTCTGTGATGCTTTTTGGGCAGGTTTTCCGACTACGCTTAAACCCGTTGAATAGTTGGGCTTTCGCCTGTTTCGTACTCATACTAGTTCAGCCTAGTGAGCTCTTTCAATTGGGATTTCAGTTATCCTTTACCGCTGTCCTGGGCCTTATTTTGTTCCAAAAGCGTCTCCTGGCATTGTGGATATCTCGGTTTTGGCTTTTCAGGCAAATTTGGGAATTGACCTGTGTGGCCATTAGTGCACAGATTTTATCTGCCCCATTAATCATTCATTACTTTCATCAATTTCCGAATCCCTTTTATTTCTTCTTGTTGAACCCTATCCTAGTGCTGTTATCTAGCATCACGCTCAGTCTCGGTTTTTTGTACCTCATCTTAGCTCCTACGGGGATTGTGGCTTTTTTAGGCAGTATGCTATTAGGTAGTTTTGAGCTACTACATGGCGTCATGTTTACAACGACCCATTCCTTGATAACCGTCATCCCATTTCTTCGAATGAGGATTCATGAACTTGCGATCATTTATATATGCCTGGGATTATTTGGGTACTGGTGGAACTATCGATCTGTTCCCTTTTTATATGGCGTATTTGTATTAACTGGCCTAATGTTCATTTACCGATTTCAGGAATCTTTACAGCGGGATGCTTATCTCACTATGATGGAAGGAGAGCCGATTTTTCTGTCTGTCGATGGCTTTATTGGGCGCTATGATGGACAGGCAAATCCTGCCTGGTTGCAGGCGAATGTATCAGGATGGTGGGCGGCACAGCAAGTGGTAGATTCATCCAGGCATGCTTGGCCAAAGGGGAGTTTTAGTTGGCATTACCACGGTAACGAATTTGTTTATTTAACTAAACCAAGCATAAATAAAACGCATACGCCGAAATCTCATTTGATTCTATCCACTACCATTGATTTAAGAGATCCTCGCTTTCTAAAATCTTGGCAGCGCTCCACTTGGTATTTTATTCGAAAGCCTTCCGATTATCGGCTGAACAAGTTGAAGGAGTATTGGCCAAAGAAAGTGGTTTATTTGTCCCAACAACCTGCTGTGCATTTTCCATAAAAAAAGGCTGCCCTTTTGGACAGCCTTGGATATTAGCTAGGTTTCTTCTCGTTACGCTTACGCTCGTTGGGATCCAAGAAGATCTTTCGCATACGTAGGGATTTTGGAGTGATTTCTAAGTATTCATCCTTTTGGATAAACTCCATACACTCTTCTAATGAGAAGTTTAATTTCGGCGCAATTTTGGTCGCGGAATCAGAACCTGACGCACGCATGTTCGTCAATTGCTTCGAAGCTTGTAAGTTTACCTCGATATCGTTTTGGCGATTGTGCTCACCAACAACCATACCTGTGTAAACCTCCTCACCTGGATCGATGAAGAACACCCCTCTGTCTTGTAATTTATCAATCGCGTAAGGAATCGCAGCACCGGTATTCATCGAAATCAATGAACCATTGATACGTCCTGGGATAGCGCCTTTAAACTCTTCATAGGCAATAAAACGGTGAGCCATAATGGCTTCTCCGAATGTCGCAGTTAATACTTTTGAACGTAATCCAATCAAACCACGTGATGGAATGTTGAACTCCAAGTGTTGCAAGTCACCCTTAGGTTCCATGATCAACAATTCTCCTTTACCCTGCGTCGCTAATTCAATTACCTTACCAGCAACCTCCGCAGGAACGTCTACAACTAATGATTCAATCGGCTCTAAACGCTCACCATTTGGACCTTCTTTGAAGATTACTTGAGGCTGGCCAACTTGTAATTCGTATCCCTCGCGACGCATCGTCTCGATTAATACCGACAAGTGTAGAATACCACGTCCGAATACTAAGAATTTATCTTCACTTTCCGTAGGAACAACTTTCAATGCTAGGTTTTTCTCCGTCTCTTTGAATAAACGATCACGCAAGTGACGAGAAGTTACTAATTTACCTTCTTTACCAAAGAATGGTGAGTTATTAATCGTGAACAACATGTTCATCGTAGGCTCATCGATTGCGATACGCTCCAATGCCTCTGGATTTTCTGCATCAGCGATGGTATCACCAATTTCGAAATCTTCGATACCTGTCACGGCACAAATTTCTCCGCATTCTACTTTTTCTACCTTTACTTTTCCAAGGCCCTCAAACACTTGAAGTTCTTTGATACGCATTTTTTTGGTGGTGCCATCCGACTTGCAAAGGGAGATTTGCATACCTTCTGTCAAGGTACCACGCTCTAAACGTCCGATCGCGATACGACCTACGAATGATGAGTAGTCTAATGAGGTAATTTGCATTTGAGGTGTTCCCTCTTGAACTTTTGAAGCTGGAATATGCTCGATAATCGCATCCAATAATGGGATAATATTATCCGTTGGCTTTTTCCAATCATCACTCATCCAGCCTTGTTTTGAAGAACCATAAACACATGGGAAATCTAATTGATCTTCCGTTGCATCCAAGTTGAACATCAAATCGAATACACTTTCGTGTACCTCGTCTGGACGGCAGTTTTCTTTATCTACCTTATTGACAACGACAATGGGCTTCAAACCTAACGCAATTGCTTTGGATAATACGAAACGAGTTTGTGGCATAGGGCCTTCGAAGGCATCTACCAACAAGATTACTCCGTCAGCCATACGTAGAACGCGTTCTACCTCACCACCAAAGTCGGCGTGACCCGGTGTATCAATAATATTAATTTTTACTCCATTGTAACGAACGGATACGTTTTTAGACACAATCGTAATACCACGTTCACGTTCTAAGTCGTTGTTATCTAGGATCAAATCTCCAAATTCTTGGTTCTCACGGAAGATTTTAGAGGCGTGAATAATTTTGTCCACAAGAGTCGTTTTACCGTGGTCAACGTGGGCAATGATGGCAATGTTACGAATGCTTTGCATAAAAATGTAGGCGTTGAATGAATTAAAATTCTCCTAAGTCGGGGAATTTAAGGTGCAAAGGTAGGGATTATTTCTTTGAAAAGTGCTAATTGATTAAAAATCAATGCAGGTAGAATTATTCTGTTAGGGCCTTTGATGCCTTAACGCTTGCTTTTAAACCGAAATGTTCAGCTATTTTTTGTGCAATTCCCTTGGAATCAATCCCACAGAGTGCGTAAAGCTCACTTTGCTCTCCATGTTCCACAATTTGATCTGGGATTCCTAATCGGATGATTTTGGATTGATATTGATGATCCACCATGAATTCTGCGATAGCAGAACCAAAGCCACCTACGATGGAGGCGTCTTCTACGGTTAGGATTGTGGAATAAGTTTTAAATATTTCGTGTAAAAGTTCTTCGTCCAAAGGTTTAGCAAAACGCATGTCGTAATGTGCAGCATCGATACCTTGCGTAGCTAATTGCTCGGCAGCTTTGATGGCTTCGTTGCCGATATGTCCAATACTAAGGATGGCGATGTCTTTTCCATTTTTTAGTTGGACACCTTTCCCAATTTGGATTTCTTCAAAATTTGTTCTCCACGCGGGCATAACTCCTTGACCTCTTGGGTAGCGAATGCTGATAGCTTCTCCGCGATCTTTGAATGAATCCAAAGAGGCGGTATACATGATATTTCGTAATTCTTGCTCATTGCGCGGAGCTGCCACAATCATATTGGGCACACAACGCATTATTGCGATATCTAAGTTGCCATGGTGCGTCGGTCCATCGGCACCGGCTAAACCCGCACGATCTAGACAGAAAATAACGGGCAGCTTTTGTAAACAGACATCGTGAACGACCTGGTCATATCCACGCTGCATGAAGGAACTGTAGATGTTACAGAAAACGGTCATGCCCTGAGTGGCCAATCCCGCCGAGAAGGTAACGGCATGTTGTTCGGCAATTCCCACATCAAACGCACGATCAGGCATGGCGCGCATCATGATATTCATCGAAGAACCAGAAGGCATCGCTGGGGTAATTCCCATGATTTTCGGGTTCTGTTCGGCTAGTTCAACGAGCGTATGACCAAATACATCTTGGTATTTGGGCGGCTGAGGGTTGTCGTAGGTTTTCTTCTCGATTTCACCGGTCAACTTATCAAACTTACCTGGCGCATGCCAAAGGGTTTGATCTTTTTCGGCTAGTGAATATCCTTTTCCTTTCGTGGTAACGCAGTGTAAAATTTTGGGACCTGGAATATCTTTTAAATCGCGTAACACAGTAGCCAAATATTCCACGTCATGGCCATCAATCGGGCCAAAGTAGCGCAAATTGAAGGATTCGAACAGATTACTTTGCTTCAGCAAAGTCGCCTTCAGTCCGTTTTCGATTTTCGAAACGATTTCCTGAGCAGATTTGCCAAAACTTGACATTTTGCCCAATAGGTTCCACACATCATCTTTTACCTTGTTGTAGGTATGCGATGTCGTAATATCGGTTAGGTATTCTTTTAAAGCCCCAACATTCGGGTCGATCGCCATGCAATTATCATTCAAGATGATAATCATGTTGTTCGGAATGTCGCCGGCATGGTTCATGGCCTCAAAGGCCATCCCCGCGGTCATCGACCCATCCCCAATGACGGCGATATGCTGACGATCAAATTCTTTTTTATACCGGGAGGCGACTGCCATTCCCAAAGCTGCCGAAATTGAGGTAGACGAGTGTCCTACACCAAAGGCATCATATTCACTTTCTGAACGCTTCGGGAATCCACTAATTCCGCCTAATAATCGGTTGGTATGGAAAACGTCTTGTCGGCCCGTTAATATTTTGTGTCCATACGCCTGATGTCCCACATCCCAAACGAGCTGATCGTAGGGGGTGTTGAATACATAGTGTAATGCCACGGTTAATTCGGTTACGCCTAAAGACGCACCAAAGTGTCCTCCGTTGACAGAAACGTGGTCAATGATGTATTGACGCAATTCGTCGCAAACAGCGGGTAGCTGATTGGCTTTCAACTTACGAAGATCGGCGGGTGCCTGAATCTTACTTAGTAAAGGGCCTGCTGGGAATTGAGTTGACACAAATAATTTATTCAAGTGAAAGAAAAACTATACAAAGGTAAAAATGTTTTTGAGCCTTACTCATTTTTTTGACTTGCGGTAAACAATCTTCGCTTCTCTTGTTTGCTTAGGGAGTCATATCCCGACTTCGATATTTTATCTAGAATACGGTTCAGCTCTTCCTCATCGATGTTTTCGGCGGGTTTACGTGGAGTAGTTTCGCGGGTGAATTTGGCATCAATAAAAACACGATCTTTTTTTTGAGGCCATCGCCACGTGAAAGGATGTTCAACTGCATAGGCTAGGTAAAAACCACACAAAGCGCCGCCCAAATGGGCGATGTTTCCTCCTGCATTGACACCCACGGTTTCGAGCAGGGACCAGAGCATGTAAAATCCGGCAATGTATTTGATGCGCACGATTCCGATTAGAAAGAGCTGAACTTCATAATTGGGTCTCAGCGTGGCTGCAGCCATGACGATGGCAAATACGCCAGCGGATGCGCCTAATAAATAAGCATCTCCTTTTTGATTAAAATAAGGGATGAAATGATAAGCCAAGAAAAAAGCAAGGGCTCCACACAAGCCGCCCCAAAAATAGATTTGGACGCTTTTGTTATTCCCAACCACTTCTTGGAGTATTTGGCCAAACCAATACAAAAACATCATATTGAAGGCTAGGTGAAATAGTTCAACATGCACAAAAAAGTAGCTAACTAGGCTCCAAGGGGCTTGTAAAATATGCGAAAATTGGGAAGATAAGGTGAGTGATTCCAACAATGAATCGTAGGCTAACGAATGCCCGGAGAAAATACTAAGTAAGCGAAAAATCATTAGCAAAATGAAGATTCCGCAGTTTATAGCAATGATCTTTACTAAACCTTGTCCAGGCTGTTGTAATACGCGTTGAATATCTTGCCAGAAGCCACGCATATCAATAAAAATGATTGCGTTTGGTCTTCCATACCATCAAAAGAATGACAGCAAACAACATCCCACCGATGTGCGCAAAGTGAGCTACATTATCTCCCTCGTACTGTTGAATCCCTTGGTATAATTCATACATACCATAAAAGCTTACAAAATATTTGGCCTTAATGGGGATAGGGAATGGGAATAAATACATTTCCGAATTAGGGAATAAATAACCAAAGGCCATCAAGATGCCAAATACGGCTCCGGAGGCGCCCACCAATTGGCTGCGATTGACATATTCCGCATAATTTGCTTTTGCCCATTCAATATTGACATTTCCATCGGGCAAAGGAATTACTTGATAATGCTGTGCATAATCATATAAATGCATTGAACTTGGATCGCTCAATACAATTTGGGTTGCTTGACGGAAGTCGGCGAAGTCCACAAAGTGCTGGATCCCCATATACAACAACCCCGCTCCAATTCCACAGAAAAAATAGAAAAACAAGAAACGTTGTGCCCCCCAAATTCGCTCTAGTAAAGATCCGAACATAAAGAGGCCAAACATATTACCAATTAAATGCATCAGACTTGCATGCGAAAACATGTAAGTGACCAATTGGAACACATGAAAATCCTTCGCTTGAAAATAATGGAGACTTAAGAGTTCATCCGGGATGAACCCGCCCAAAACGAATACAGCGATATTAATGAAAATTAAATTTCGTACCGTAGGAGATAAATTTCTAAACATAATTTTATTCTTCGTATGCCCAGTCGATGCGTGTTTTCATATCTTTCACCAACAAGCCCATGGCCTTGAAACTAGCTCGAATTTCGTCTACCTTGTCATACTCGCGTTTCTCTTTGAAATTGCTGTACAAGGCTAACATTCCCTTAATCAATGCTTCTTGATCCGATGGGAACTCCTCTCGAAGACCCAATACTTGCTCTAAGAAATTGATGTAATTGGTCTTTAATCGCTCAAAAGTCTCTTCCCCAATTTGGGCAAATGCGAGTTGTCCCGTGTGGAGCTGGTTGATTTTCTTTAATAACGTAAATAGATGTGAAATTGTTACGGCCGTATTTAAATCGTCGTTCATTCCATCGTAGCATCCTTGGATGGCGCTATCAATTTCAGCAATCTGTTCTTGAGCTAAATCGCCCGCAGAATCCGCCTCAAATTCCATTCCTTTGATGATGCGTAAGCCATTCGCGATACGCTTATAGCCTTTTTGTGCGGCCTTTAGAGCCTCATTCGAAAAGTCTAAGGTGCTTCGGTATTGCGATTGCAGCATGAAGAAACGAACTGTCATTGGGCTGTAAGCTTGTTCCAATAGCGGGTGTGCTCCGGCAATTAATTCACTTGGTAAAAAGGAATTGCCTAAGGATTTACTCATTTTTTGGCCGTTGACCGTCAGCATGTTGGTATGCATCCAATAGCGTACGGGAGCCCGTCCATGGGCAGCTTTCGCTTGGGCGATTTCACATTCATGGTGTGGGAATTTTAAATCCATGCCACCACCGTGAATATCAAAAGTATCACCTAAATATTTGTGACTCATGCAGGTACATTCAAGGTGCCAACCTGGGAAACCGTCACCCCAAGGGGAAGGCCAGCGCATGATGTGTTCTGGGGAGGCCTTCTTCCAAAGCGCAAAATCCAAGGGACTCTTTTTCTCGCCTACTCCGTCTAAATCACGGGTTTCAGTCAATAGATCGTCTAAAACACGGCCTGAAAGATGACCATAATCTCCGCCCTGCTTGTTATAGGTTTCAATGTCAAAATAGATAGACCCATTGGACTCATAGGCCAAACCTTTCTCCAATAAAATTTTTGTCGTTTCGATTTGTTCAACGATATGCCCAGTGGCAGTGGGTTCAATGCTTGGAGGTAATAAGTTAAATTGGGTCAAAACATCATGAAAATCATTCGTATAGCGCTGTACGATTTCCATGGGCTCCAGTTTCTCCAATTTGGCCATTTTGCCAATTTTGTCCTCGCCTTCATCGCCATCGCCGACCAAATGTCCCACGTCCGTTATATTACGTACATATCGAACCTGATAGCCAATGAATTTTAAATATCGGTGTAAGATATCAAATGAGGTAAAGGTGCGGAGGTTACCCAAGTGCACAAAATTATAGACCGTTGGACCGCAAACGTATAGTCCCACATGGGGTGCGTTGATCGGGGTAAATACTTCTTTCTCTCGACTGAGTGTGTTGTATATTTTTAACGGCTGCATGAATTCTAGGGCTATTGTAGACTCCTCAAAAAGGAATTAAAATTACGCCGATTCTTTTAATTCACCAAACATCCCAAATTCCTCTAGTTCGAAACGATTCTTTTCTAATTGTGTTATCTTTGTGTGTTTTTGAAATTCTATCATGCAGCTAATGGAAGTAGGCGAGGACAAATCGCTTCAACGTGCTTTTTTACAATTTCCGGTGGATCTTTATCGATCCGATTCTAATTGGATTCGTCCCTTGGATTCGGATGTGGAATCGATTTTTAACCCGAAGAAAAATCCGCATTTCAAGAAAGGGAATGCTATACGTTGGATCTTATTCGATGATGCAGGCCAAGCTATTGGTCGGGTAGCTGCATTTTATGAGCAATCGAAAGAGGAGGTGCCGGTCGGCGGCATGGGATTTTTTGAGTGTATTGAGGACAAAACGGCCGCATTTATGTTGTTTGATGCCTGTAAATCTTGGTTGAAGGAGCATGGCATGGAGGGGATGGATGGCCCGGTTAATTTTGGTGAGCGGGATAGTTTTTGGGGCCTGATGGTCAAGGGATGGGAATATGAGCCTACCTATAAAATGCCTTGGACGAAAGCATATTACATTCCGTTTTTTGAGGAATATGGGTTTCAGGATTACTTTCAGCAATATGTCTATGTTTCTTCCATTCGTGGGGCAAATGTGAGTCAAGCGATTGAAGAAAAGGCGAGTCGAATTTATCAGAGTCCTGAATACTTTTTTCAGCACATTGAGAAGTCAAAATTGAATAAATATGCGGAGGATTTTCGCATTATTTTCAATGCGGCTTGGGCTAAGTTTCCGGGAGTTAAGGAGATGAGTTCAGAGCAAGCGCAACGCTTGGTGAAGACGATGAAGCCGATTATCGATGAGCAATTATTGTGGTTTGCATATACAACGACGGGGGAACCGGTTGCTTTTTTTATTGTGATTCCAGATCTCAATCAAATCATTAAACATTTAAATGGTCGTTTGAATTGGTGGGGAATGATCAAGTTTTTGTTACTGAAGATGCGTGGCGCTTTGACGCGCGCTTGTGGGGTTATTTTTGGGGTTGTTCCTGACCACCAAGGGAAAGGAGTCGAGTCTGCGATTGCCTTGCGCTTTCGGACTGCTGCGCGCGAGAATCCTTTTTATCCATATGAAACTATGGATATGAACTGGGTAGGAGATTTTAATCCAAAGATGTTGCGTTTTGTCTCACAATTAGGGGCGACCAACGAGAAGACTTATATTACATATCGTTTATTTTTTAATCCAAACCAGCCCTTTAGCCGTTGTCCTAAGGTTGGTTAAATCCTTAATCATGAGTTTATTAACAATTGGAACCGTTGCGTTCGATGCATTAGAGACCCCTTATGGAAAGACCGATAAAATTATCGGAGGCTCTTGTACGTATATCGCCTTATCATCTGCTTTTTTCTTGCCGCGCGTAAATGTGGTGGCAGTTGTGGGTGATGACTTTCCGCAGGCATATATGGACACCTTAACGTCTAAGGGCATCAATCTGGACGGCTTACAAATTAAGGCGGGAGAAAAGTCTTTTTTCTGGGCGGGGAAGTATCACAACAACATGAATTCACGCGATACGCTCGTGACCGATTTGAATGTATTGGCGGATTTTAAACCTGAAATTCCGGCATCATACCAAGATTGCGAATATTTTATGTTGGGGAATTTAACGCCTCAAGTTCAGATCGAGGCCATTGAGGGCTTGGCTAAACGCCCGAAACTAATCGTTATGGATACGATGAACTTCTGGATGGATGTGGCGATGGATGACCTTAAGAAGGTGTTAAAGATGGTTGACGTACTGTGTATCAATGATGAGGAGGCGCGCCAATTATCGGAACAGTACTCATTGCGTACAGCTGCTAAGATGATTATGGCTATGGGCCCCAAGACCTTGATAATCAAGAAAGGCGAGCATGGTGCCTTGTTATTCCAGGACCAAAATATGTTTTATTGTCCAGCATTACCTTTGGAAGAGGTATTTGATCCAACAGGTGCTGGGGATACATTCGTAGGAGGGTTCATTGGATACCTCGCAAAGACGGATGATACTTCTTTTGAGAATATGCGTAAGGCTATTGTATATGGCTCAGCCATGGCGTCTTTTTGTGTCGAAAAGTTTGGCACGGAGCGATTACTTGAAATTACGGATCAAGACTTGGAGGCTCGTGTAAACGAATTCCGCGAATTAGCTCGTTTTTAACGACCACCCACAATGACTTCCTGAAGATTTGCTGGATCTAGGTATTTATTGGCCAGTTCCAATAAATCTTCAGGAGTACATTCCATAATTTGTCGTTGGAACTGATCGTAGAAGTCTTTCGGCAAATTCTCTAATTGAATAACTTTGATTTTCTCAGCGATATCAAATGCTTGGGTCAATTCGCCCGTAAAACTCCCCAGTAAGTAATTTTTGACTAATTCGAGTTCCTCGATTCCCACTCGTTCTTGTTGGAGTTTTCGCATCTCTTTCCGAATTTCATCACAGGTTTCTTCTACGTTGCTGTTATTTACATCTGTGCCAACTACCCAGTAGCCTGCTCGTTGCATGGGAACGATGGAGGAGGAAATTCCATAGGTGAAGCCCTTCTCTTCACGGATATTTTTTTGCAGGCGTGATCCGAAAAATCCACCTAAAACGGTATTCAATACACTGAACTTAAAGTAGTCTGGATGATGCCGAGTCATGGATATCATTCCCAAACGTATGGAGGATTGCATCGCATTTTCCCGGATTTCGTGGATAGGCGCCTTCGGGGTTTCATTCGGAGCAAATGGATTAAGTTTTTGGGCCACATGCGTAGGCAATCCCTGAAATGTTTTTTGCACTTCTTCCAGTTCTGACTCATTGATTTTACCCGAAAGAAAGATCTGAGGCATGGCCCCTAACCAATGTTTTGAATGAAAATTGAGTAGATCAACTTGCTGAATGGCCTCAATACTTTCTTGTGTGGAAACACGACCATATGCGTCGGGTGAAAAAAGTTGTTGGCGTAATAATTGGCTCGCAGAAAAGGCCGTTTTTTGCCAGTTTAATTTATTTTTCTGCACCTCTATCGCAATCTCTTTTTCGAATTCATCGACTGGAAAATTGGCCTCTTGGATGATTTCGATGACATAGGGTAGGAGGGACTTGAGGTGTTTGCTCAGGCCATAAAGGACAAAGGTTGCCGTATCAAGATTCATTTGAATATCCCAAAACGCGCCATAATAGTCAAAAATTTGATGAATCTCCGTTGCATTGCGTTGAGATGTTCCTCTTTTCATCAAAGAACTTGTTAGACTAGCTATGCCAGTCTTCTCTGCCAAACTCGCCCCTGCTGGGACACTAAATTCTAATTTGAATACGGGTTGTTCGCCAAGTGATAAGGATTGAATCGCTAGGCCATTCGCAAGACGACTTGTCTTTACCTCTGGGAACTTGATTAACTCGATTGGATAGGCGTCTGGGGCAATGGTTCGGTTCAGCATAATGGTTTATAAAACAAATGACATTCCGTCGGGAATGTCATTTGGCAAACAAGAAATTTGTTTAATTATCTTTTACCGTTATCGTTGTTGATAGCAGCTAATAAAGTCACACGTAATGTATTCGCTAACGGGCTGCTAGTTCCTGTAGGAACTAAGTAAGCAAAGTCAAAACCATATTTTTGGTCTAACTTAAATCCTACACCCATGGTAAAGTATTTACGATTTCCCTTCATTTCGCTTTCGTTAAAATAACCGCCACGAACAGCGAATGTGTTATTGAAAAGGTATTCAGCACCAATTGATGTTGTTACTTCTTTTAACTCTTCTCCAAATCCATCGGGTGCATCAAATAAGGATCCAAAAATTCCGCCGATGGCCGAAGTTGTTGTTGGGTCAGTACCTGTAACAACTTTATTACCATTCGCATCAATAGCAACTGATTGTGGAGTTGGGACCATTAACTTGTTGAAATCCAACGTGAATGTTAACTTATTTTTATCGTCGATATTTTTTACCGCAGCAACACCGGCACGTAGGTTCGTAGGGATAAAGTTCTTTTCAGCACCACCGTAAGAAACCTTACCCGAGATGTTTGAAAGCACTAAACCATACGTATAATTCCAATTCTTTTCTGAGTTAGTATTCCAATACAACGCGATGTCAGCGGCAACTGTCTGTGCAGGCTTCATGGCAACTCCCGTTCCTGAAGTTCCCTGGTAGTTTCCTAACAAGTTAGAGTTGATGTATTTTAAATTAACACCTAGTGAAAGCGCATTTGATAATTTTCTCGCGTGTGTTAATGACAATGCATATTCTTTCGAGTTAAAATTTCCAGCACTTGTTCCATTTGCTAGCGTAGCTTGGAAAAGACCTTGGTCAAAATAGTTGATCGAAAAACCGAATGCTTGATCCTTCGATGTTTTTTTGTAACCAGCAATGTTGTAAAGAGCCATATCATTTACCAAGTTACGTAACCAAGGTGTATATGAAATAGCAAATCCTAAGTCTTTGTCTGCGCCAGCTAATTTGGCAGGATTCCAATAGATCGCGTTAACATCCGATGAAATAGCCACACCTGCGTCTCCCATCGCTGCGGAACGAGCGTCTGGTGCCACATTTAAGAACAACATGGTTGGAGTAGGAATTCTACCCGAATTTAATTGTCCCGAAACCAATGTTTGGCCGTAAGCGACAGCACCTACCATAACAGCTAATGCTGTAAATAGCGCTTTTTGGAAAATTGAATAATTCTTCGTCATTGTATATTAATTTAAAGAGAGTCTTTCAGTAATAAGAAGCTAAAGTCAAAAATAGTTAATTTTTAGGATATAGAATGTTCTAATGATAAAAAAAATATGAAAACTTATTTTAGGGTACTGGTTTTAATTCTAAATATTTTCAATTCCTTCTGAAGCTCATCCAGCAAGCTTATTTTGATAATCATTAGCGGGTTCATCTTCTGCCATTCATCTTCACTCCAATCAAATGCAATAATTCCCTCCTTGGATTCCAGGTATTCACCATAACCCGTACGCCTCAAAATCACTTGCCCCGCCATGTTGCTAAGTTCCATTTCATAGGGAATTCGGTTCCAGGGCTTATCCTGCTCAAAAACAAAATGAAAGGATCTTGACAATGGATTTGGGTAAACTTTACCCATACTTGATTGCTCATCCTCATTTGTTACCTGCAACTCTAACGCTTGCTCAGCATAATTATTGTAGATGTCCCAACAAAACGCCGATATTTTATGTTTCCCCTGTTTTAACTTGTTTAATCGTATTCTTGCTTCGGCCAATCGGCTGTTTCCATTTTTCGTTTGAATGATGGGCGCTAATTCCGTACGGATACTGTCATCAACGATGATACTGGCAAGTTCCCCCTTGGAATTCACCCAAGCTAACCCAGATGAATCAGCAAAGCTAATCTGAATGCTTGGGTTTTTGCTTGATGATTGGATTAGCTCATCCATCAAATTGACAGTAATTTTGGGTGCTATTGGGTCTGGGATTTGTTTGTTTCGCCAGTTCGAAATCGGAATTGAGGCGGATGACTTCGTTGACCAGATTTGCAGTTGGTAGGCTTGATTTTCGACGAGTGTCGGTAGCGTATTTAGGTTAACTGTTAGGCTGTTGCCTTGGCTTTTTTGTGTCGTTTTCCAAATGGTCGAACTCATCGTTTGATAGGTGTAAGCTGATCCTTTATTTCCTAATGTGGTTTTGGTATCATCAATTCGATGTAATTGGATAGTCAAATCCTCGTTGGTTATTTCTTGACCTGACACACGTAATTCTTGCTTGTCGCGATTGAGTTCGACACTTAACTTCGACGATGCCCAAGGTAGCGACAAACTAGGATCACCCAATAATTGAATATTTCGGTTAATGACACCACTTTGGCTTTTATTTTTGGCATCGCGGAATAAGTCACCTAATCGGTAGGAAGGGTTTGATCGGTTTGCGATTAATGCTTGGTAAAATGCTTGGCCAAATAAATAATTGCTGCTCTGAAAAACAGGTCTCGTTGTGCTAATTAAAGCGATGGCCCCTCCTTGGTCTGATAATAAACTGACTTCGCCGCCCGACAAAATATTGGGGTCATCATAGCGACCAAATTGACAAGTTGCGGTTAATAAAATCGGGAGATTGCTGTTGTTTTTCAATCCCACTAAATCATTCGTCGTCACTAATTTTTCATCAGCCAACCCGCTTTCAGATCCATGGCCAGTGTAGTGAATGAAGTCTGCCTTCCGCTCAAACAAACCCAAAGTGGCCTGCGTGGCTAACGGACTTGTATAGACGCCATTAGATTGTTTGAATGGATATTGGTCCAAGTACACTTTGTGTTGTTGGCCCGTAACTAATCCATTTAGAAGCAGTTTGGCGAAATCTTCTGCATCTTGCATGTGGATGTTTGCATCTCCATCATCGGCTACCCAAGCAAATTGACTGGCTCGCGCGCGCGGTTTTTTCTCATAATCCCTCAATTTATTTAGAAACATATTGGCCTCTTGTGGATTTTTGACCGGTATTCGCCCAATGGCTACTTGAATATCAGCTTGCGGGATATTATTTCCTTCCTGCCATTGTCCAGCATTGGGACCTACAATTCCGAAATAATCATCGGAGGAATAACTTAATAAGGGCTGGAGCGATTCCACACTTTGATAGGTTGGTACAAAGCTTGATTTTTCCAGTGGGGTCGAAACCGCGTTTTGTCCTTTGTAGTCGATGGATGCATCGCCCAATAGAATCACGTATTTTAATTTTGAGCCTAATTTTCGGGATTGAAAACGGATGAAATTTCGAATGGCACTAACATCTTGTTTCCCCCCGCTGAATGCTTGGTAGATGGCTGAAGTAGTTAATGAGCTACTGGGTATATTACGTTCACTCGATTTATAAAGGACTAGTTTTTCTGCTTCTTTTCGTAGCGTAGGAGATGAAATCACGAGCATTTCAGTGGCAGCGGGGATCGCAAATGCAGATTGGTTTTCAGGATTTCCACAGAAAATGGGTTCACTCGCTAGGTTAACGTCTGCGATGGCAAGTCTACTGTTTGTTTGGAAGGTAAATTGGAATGCCTTGTTTGAGGCAATTTTTTTCCATTGGGTCCCACCATTATTGATCCATATTTGTTGCTCGGGTTTCAAATTAGGAATCGAGATATGGATTGTCGAATCACTTTTATTCGGCAATAGATAGAGTGGGTTGGCATTTTTAGCATCTAGGCTGCGCGGATACATGAGACTGATGTAATCGATGTAGCCCGTTCCCCCATTGCTTTGAAATTGGATAGGCCAAGTCCAGCCATTCGCGCTCAGCGTCGGACTTACCCAAGTTGATAGAATCTCGCTACTCGCTTTTGTGTCATATCGATTTCCGCTGATGGGAGTTAGATTAATGCTCTTCCCTAAGTTGGGAAATGAAAACGAACTCGCTGAAATGCTACTTGCATAAAATTTTGCCGTTAAAAATGCAGCTTTCCCTTCATAATAGTCATTTAATGAATATTGTAGGAATTTGTTTCCATTGCCATAGAATGCATCACCCAGCCATGTTTGTCCCGATTGCATGAGGTTATACGTTTCGGGCTCATAGTGCTTTAAGCCATAGGCAAAGGGGAGTGTGTTGCCCGAGGCGGCTTGCGGGCTAATTTCTTCGATTAAATTTGATTTTGCCGCGTCAATTTGGACAAAGTAAAAGGTTGTATCACTGTATAAATTTGTTTGTTGGCCCCAGGTCCCTTGCTGCTTGATTGAATGAGGAGAGTCTCCCCAAAACAGGATGTCCCAAGAATTATTGGTAGAAAGCAGCGAAGCGGTAGGGATTGCTTGTAAATAGCCTGCCTGATTCTCATCTTTGGGGTCAAGCATTCCGGGTTTTGATCCCCAAATGCTAATTTTATCAGGACTTCCGACAGAAATCTGATGCTTTTTGAACCAAGCTTGATTAATGCGGTAAAATTGGGATTGAGTGACCGCAATTTTTATCCATTTCCCTTGTTGTAAGGGGGAAGTGTTTTGGCCGAAACTCGTTTGAAAAATACATACGAAACACAGTAGGGTAACGAGGAGGAACCGCTTATGCATCGATGGGTTGAACTTGTGCATTTTTCGCTACGAGGTATAATTTGCCTGTTTGGACTTCTTGGCAAATGTAACGTGTTCTGCGTAGTTTCCCTTTCTTTAGTAGGAGGTTTTTTAATTGGAAGATGCTACCCTCTCCGACATTGAACAATAGCATGGCAGGATCTTGATTAATATCGTACTTTTTTAGTGCCTCTACAAGGGGGGTAAAGCCATTGGAGGTAGCCACAGGATTTTTTAGGTAGGCTTTTAATACAGGTACCAATTCCTCGGGTAATAATTCAGGATCCAGAATGGGATCAAATAGCTCTCCGAATGCATTTTTCCATTCCTGACCATGCGGGTTTACTTGATTTTTATGCCGCTGATAGGTAAGTAGATGAGCTACTTCGTGAAGGTAGGTAACTAAAAAGGCGTAGGGATTCAAATTATGATTGACCGTAATTTGAAATCCTTTTTTTGGAGCGAATCGAAAATCGCCAAGTTTACTATCTCGTTTTTTAGTTACAATGAATTCAAATTTTAATTCATCCCATAAATTAAAACAGTATTCAGCCACTTTAGGAGGGAAGTGGTCTAAAAATGAAACTATTTTTCTGTTTTTATCCATTTTGGGGCATAAAAAAAGTCCTTCGCGAACGAAGGACTTTTTTCTGTGAGACTGGCTAAAATTATTTAGCAGCAGCAGTGTCAGCAGCAGCTGTATCAGCAGCAGCTGTATCAACTGGTGCAGCAGCAGCAGTATCAGTTGCTACTGTATCAGCAGCAGCTTCAGTTTTTTTCTCACCACAAGATGCTAAAGTTACCATACCAGCAACGAAAGCTAAAGCGAATACTTTTTTCATTTTTGTAATATTTTAAGGTTTGAGCTACAAATCTACGGCTTAATTATTTATTTGCAAACAATCTCCTAAAATTTTTAAGATTTTTTTAAGATTTGAGGGCTATTTTGCGAAAAAGTGCCTTTAAGGCTTATTTTGGTGCATCTATTACGCAAGAAAATTAAGATTAATTTAATAGTTGCTCCTGAAAAACAGACGTATTACTTGATTAGATCCTTGAAACGGTCGTAAAATCCACTGCTTTTGAAGGTAAATGTTTTGTGCAAAACAAAGTTTGACACAAAACTGAATCCCATGCCATTTAAGGTTGTGCTAATTTGAGTCACGTTAACCTTTTTGAATGAATAGGGTATCTGAATTAATAAATCGCTGTATTTTGTTTGAATAATATGGTAGGGTAAAATACTGAATCCCCAAGTAACAAATCCTGAAAAGGTAGCCACCATCATAAACTTGATCATTTCTCGCCGGGTCTGTTTTGATTCCCTAGCATCAAATGCAAAAAGCTTTGTCATGATAAATCCGGCAATTAATGAAATAAAATAAGCAGGTAATATGGTCTTCTCATAAGCCATATGAAACCAATCTTTCAATAATGCTCCGGCTAATAATTGAATCATCGCACCCGTACCCGCGATTAGAAAGTAGGCGACTAAATCTTTCCGATTAAAGAGTTGCGATTTTGGCTTCAATTAAAAAAGGCTTTTAACGATATTCGGGAATAGCCCCAGCACCAAGGTGCCCAAGCTTGTTAAGACTAATGCGACTTGATAAAGTGGACTTACTTCAATTTTTTCGATTTCACCTTGTTTGAAGTAAACAGCAATGATTCCCTTGAAATAATAGTAAATACCTACTGCTGACATCAATATTGCCAACACGACTGGATAAATTATATTCCGATTAAAGGTATCTGAGAATACGAAGAATTTCCCCCAAAAGCCTGCTGTTAAAGGAATTCCCGCTAATGATAACATAGCAACCGTAAAACAAAACGCTAAGAAGGGATTGGACTTGGCTAATCCTTCAAATGATTGGAAATGCTCGGGTTTTTCAACACGGCCTGTTTGATGCTCTGATACTAATTTAAATACAGCAAACGCCGTCAACGTAGCTAAGGTATATGCCAATGAATAAAATAGAATCGTGGAGTTTGAACTTTCTTGGCGAGCAGACACAGTCATTAACATATAGCCGGCATGGGAAATGCTTGAATATGCCAACATGCGCTTAATGCTTTGTTGGTATACCGCTGTAACATTTCCAATGACCAAGGTTAACATACTGATAAAATATACCGGCATTACCCAAGTGCTGTACAAGCCCCCAAAAATGCCTGCGAATATGTGGTATATCGCTGCAAAGCCAGCCGTTTTTACGACGGTCGACATGAACATCGTAAAGATAGTTGGCGCGCCATCATACACATCCGGTGTCCAGAAGTGGAAGGGAGCCGCAGATACTTTAAAGAGTAAGCCAACAAGCATTAATAGGACACCCGCATACAAAAACGATGGCATGGATTCAGGTGCTGTCGTTGCGATCACTGTCGCCATGTTCGAGATATAAAACGAACGAGTCGCCCCATAAACTAAGGTCATTCCAAACAACAAAATTCCTGTCGCGAAGGAACCCATTAAGAAATATTTAATGGCCGCTTCATTAGAACGAAGATTTCGTTTGTCGGACCCCGTCAGCACGTACATAGCCACGGATAAAATTTCAAGACCCACAAATAACATTATTAGATGGTCAAATGAGACCATGATAATAGCGCCTACTGTAGAAAACAGTAAAATGGCATAGTACTCAGCTGGGTGCGTATGTTCATCATCTTGACCAAAAGCATTCGAAAAGGCAACCACAAAAAATGCGGCTATTTGAATGATGATACTGAAGTTGATCGATGTATTGTTCGTCCGGAACATGTTTCCAAACCATAGGAACTCATGATTCCAGTCCATCACCGTTATACCCATGCCGATGGCAAGGAACAACAAGGTGATTTGTTGGATCATTTTACGCGATAACCAAAAACCTAAAAATAGATTAGAGATTCCAAATAATGATAAAGCAATGATAGCTGTCATAATTCTGCTTAACTGTTATTTTAAATTCCGCTTAGTTTAAAAGCGCAACAAGTTTTTCCACACTAGCGGCACTGAATGATAATACATATTGAGGGAATAGTCCGCCGACAATCACCAAGATGATTAACGGAATTAAAACTAACTTTTCGCCCAATACAAGGTCTTCAAATGATTTGGTTACCTTCGATACATTACCAAAGATTGTTTTTTGAATCAGTCTCAAGGTATAAACCGCACCCAAAATAATCGTGATTCCAGCAATGATTCCCAAATACATTTCTTGATCAAACACACTCTTCAATAACAAGAATTCACCGATAAATCCATTCGTCAATGGCAATGCCACCGAGCCCAAACTCAACACGATAAAGGCAACCGTTAAGACATACGATGATTGGGTGATTCCGCCAAGCTGAGCTAATTCACGCGTTTTCGTTCTGCGTTCAATTACCTCAATCACAAAGAACAAACCCACTAAATTGATACCATGCGATAACATTTGGTAAAGGGCCCCTTGAATGCCGTCGACACTCTGTGTCATGATACCCGCGGCCATCAAACCAACGTGCGCAAAGGACGAATAAGCCAATAAACGTTTTGCATCTTTTTGTTGGATCGCAATCACCGAACCATAAATAATACCGATGATCGAAAGCACCGAAACCGTCAATCCCCATTGCGTAATTCCCAATGGAAACATCGGAATAACTAATCTGATCATACCATAGGTACCCATTTTCAACATGATACCACCCAGTAGCATACTTCCTTGAACTGGTGAGGTTGTATAGGTATCCGGTTGCCACGTATGGAATGGGAATACCGGCATCTTAATCGCAAACGCAATGAAAAATGCTAAAAATAATAAGCCTTGGTGTTCTGCACTTAGATTTCGTGCGGTTAAATACAAGGTTTCGATATCAGCAGAATGTGTTTCACCTGGCGTCCGTAGATAGACATAAATTAATGCGATCAATAAAAATAAGGATCCGAATAAGGTATAAACAAAAAACTTGAAGGTGATAGCTGTTCTGTTTTCACCGCCATATTGTGCAGCTAAGAAGTAAATCGGTAGAAGAGATGCTTCAAAGAAGAAGTAGAACAAGAACGCGTCTTTGGCAAGAAAAGCCCCTAGCAAGGCTGATTGCATGCTTAAGATTAAACCTAAGTACGAGGCGTTTTCAGATTTGTCCGAGTTCGTTGTAGATCCAATAATAAATGGAATCAAAAGACCCGTCAACCCAATCAATACACCATTGATTCCATCCAACCAAAGCGTGAAACTAATGCCCGCTTCCGGTAGCCAAGCTTGGGAAAATTGTAATGATTCAGCGCTTAAGGCATAAGCAGTAGCAATCGCTTCAATAAGAGATCCCGCCAATGCAATGCCAAATGGTTTACTGGGTTTAACAAGCAATAAACCAGCGCCCAATACCAACGGGAATAATAGGATAAATAGTAATAACATACCTCTTTTGTCTATTAAAAATTACAAAATCCAAGTTCTTAAACTCAATGCGAGAATAAGGGTAATGGAAATAACCATAACGAAAATGTAATACCCCACATTCCCCGTTTGAATCCGACGGAATTCGGTCGAGGCATATGCCACAATTCGTCCAATACCTTCTACAATCAAATCGATTACTAAAAACTCCAACACTTGGAAACAGAAATTACCAAGAATTGAAATCGGTTTTACGATGATTAAATCGTATAATTCATCAATGTAGAATTTGTGATAGATAACTTTTTGGATTCCGCTAATGGACTCATCAGCACCTGGAACCGATTTTTTAACACCAAATATATAGATTGCTAAAAAGGCCGGTCCAAAAGCTGCCAACAATGGAGCGCCCATTTCTAGGGTCAAGAAGGAAACCTCCGCAGATTCTCCAGCTTCAGGTAGCATTGGGGCCAACCAATGCGCTAAGAATTCATTTCCACCTGCGAAATGAGGCAAGTTGATTAATCCTCCAATAACCGATAATACCGCGAGAACCATCAAAGGGAAGGTCATGCTCAAAGGGGACTCATGTAAATGATGTGCTTGCTCCTCCGTTCCACGGAAATCACCGAAGAATGTCAATATAAATACGCGGAACATATAGAATGAAGTCAGGGCAGATCCTACAATCGCTAAACACCACATCGCAAAATCATGGTGATATAAATGGGCTAAAATTTCGTCTTTAGAGAAGAAACCTGCAAATGGTGGAATACCTGCAATGGCAATTGTACCTAACAAAAATGTGAAATAGGTAATTGGCATTTTCGACTTCAAGCCTCCCATTTTACGAATATCTTGTTCGTCCGACATGGCATGAATCACCGAACCCGCTCCTAAAAACAAGAGCGCCTTGAAGAACGCATGTGTCATCACGTGGAAGAACGACGCTGTGTAAGCAGAGGCTCCCAAGCCCATGAACATGTAGCCCAACTGTGAGACCGTAGAGTAGGCTAATACCTTTTTAATATCATTTTGGAATAGACCAATCGCCGCACCTAATAAGGCAGTCGCTAAACCAATCCAACCCACGAAATGTAAGACTTCTGGGCTTAATTCGAAAATCACATTGGCACGAATGACCATGTAAATTCCCGCCGTCACCATTGTGGCTGCGTGAATCAAGGCCGAAACAGGGGTTGGGCCCGCCATCGCATCTGGTAACCAGGTAAACAACGGAATTTGTGCCGATTTACCCATAGCTCCAATAAACAAGCAGAAAGCAATTAAGCCTATGTTTTCAGGTACATTTCCAGAGGCAATCGCTTGGAAAATGCTTTGGTAGTTTGTGGTATTAAAGTTTTGAATCAATAAGAATATACCCACCAAGAAACCTAAATCACCAATACGGTTCATGATGAAGGCCTTGCGTGCGGCATCTCCGTAACTGTTTTTCTGATTCCAGAAGCCAATTAGTAAATAAGAGCAAAGACCTACGCCTTCCCAACCGATGAATAATACGGTGAAATTGGCCCCAAGAACCAAGATGAGCATGAAAAATACAAACAGATTTAAGAAAGCGAAAAACTTTCCAAATCCCGCATCATGCGACATATAGCCCATTGAGTAGATGTGAATCAAGGTGCCAACTCCCGTGATGATTAACAACATCAACAGCGATAATTGGTCCACTTGAAACTCAAAAGGGATTGATAAAGAACCCACCTTTATCCACTCGGCTAAGGTGTAAATCTGAGCTTTCCCATCAAAGTTTAGAAACAATTGCAAAGACAAAGCGAAGGCTACCAGTGGAGGTATCGTTCCAATGATTCCCGCACTTGATTTGTTTAATTTGGGGAAGGCTAATCCGTTGATAGCAAAACCTAAAAACGGTAATAGGGGGATTAAATAGACTAATGACATAGGAGGATCGTTAAAAGCGCAGTAATTAATTCTTGATTTTATTAAGTACGCCAATATCAATACTTTGAATATTACGGTAAATCATTACAATGATAGCAAGGCCTACCGCTACTTCGGCTGCCGCAACCGCCATGATGAAGAAAACGAATATCTGACCTGCCGGATCTGAATAATACGATGAGAATGCGGCCAATAATAAATTGACAGCATTTAACATTAATTCAATGGCCATGAACACGATGATCGCATTTCGACGTGTTAAAACCCCTAAAATTCCGATACAAAAAAGAGCAGAACTAAATAAAATGTAATGCGTCAGCGGAATCGTACGTAATACTTCTGGAATCGATTGCATAGTTAGTAGTTGAATGCATTTATGCGGGGCAAAAATACGAATAAAACTGAATTCTTAAGCCCCTAACGTTGAAAACCTTGTAATTTAATTTCGGTTAATTTCCGTTTGGTATCCATGGGGAAATCTCCCTTCATCATCCAATCATAATAGGACGGGTCCGATTTGAGCACCTCTAAAACAGGACGTCCCATGTGCTTTCCAAAATTAAACACCGCAACCTGATTTTTGTTGTAAATCATTCGATTGGCAAAGTCGATGGAATTGGAAGCGCTCAATTCATGCAAGGCATTCACATCATTTTGAATCGGGAAGAATTCATTTCCTTCGGAATCTTTCAGTGGAGTGTTCGCATAACGCTTCACTTGGGCATTTAAAACTTCCAATGTTGCCAAAACATCTGCCTCGGCACCGTGCGCACCAATCAGCTCTTTGTCACAATAGAAGCGGTAAGCCGCCGTCAGGTTACGCGGTTCCATCATGTGGAAGATTCGTTGGGCATCTACCAATTTTCTGTTTTTCATATCGAAGTCGACCTCTGCACGCAAAAACTCCTCCACTAACATCGGTACATCAAAACGATTGGAATTGAATCCTGCCAAATCACAACCCTCTAAAAAACCCGCGAGGGACTTTGCCACTTGTTTGAAATTCGGTTCATTCGCAACATCCGCATCATAGATGCCGTGTACCAAGGAAGCTTCTAATGGAATGGGAATACCTGGATTCACGCGGCGCGTCTTGACCTCCACAGAGCCATCGATATTCGCCTTCGCAATGGAAATTTCCACAATACGATCCTTGTTCACCATGATTCCGGTGGTTTCTAAATCGAAAAAGGCCAACGGTTTTTTTAATTGTAATTGATGCTCCATAGCTTATCAGAAATTAATAGGGACAAAGGTAGCTTATTATTACCTTTGTTCGATGAAATTTAGTCCAAAAGCCATTTTTTTTGATTGGGATCATACCCTCTGGGATCACGATCGAAATGCCTTCGAAGTCATTCAAGAATTAATGGTGGAACTTCCCATTGAACAATCGTTTTCACATAGCAATACCGATATTTGGGAAAAATTTCAGGCAATTAACGACCGATTATGGGACGATTACCAGCATGGTCGTATTTCACAAAAGGAATTACGAGAGACCCGTTTTGTCGAATTTTTTGAGGCGATGTCTTGGAAAGGGGATGCTCAACTTTTCTCGGATTTGTATCTTAGTCGGACCCCACGTAAAACGAATTTGCTGCCGGGGGCCTATCAGGTTATTGAAAGTTTAGCTAGCAAATACCCTTTGTATGTGTTGACCAATGGCTTCGATGACATTCAGCACGTAAAGATTCAGGGTGTTGGGATGAGTCATTTTTTTCAACGCATCATCACGTCGGAAGTGGCCGGGTGCAAGAAACCTTCGCCAGATTTCTTTCATTTTGCACTGAAGGAGGCACAATGCCTTGCCTCGGAAGTTGTCATGGTGGGGGATCATCCCATCATTGACATTCAAGCCGCTGAGGCCGTGGGAATTTCGGCGATTCATCTGCATGTTCGGGAAGAATCCGAAACGTCGAATATCCGAATTAGCCAACTAAGTCAATTGTTGGATTTATTCGAATAAGGACAATTGATTGTCGTTGGATTTTCGATCGAAAATCTTTTTATCCCGAATGAATTTTTTATTCTCTTCCAAAAAAGACTGGAATTGTTCGATTTGAGCATACAGGGGGCTGAAATCGTATTGATTCAGAAAATAAGTTTCCTTGTATACTTCTTTGAAGTCGGTAATTACATAGTCCAACTGCTCTATCCCAAGTTTTTGAAGCCCCAATAAATAGAGGTTTTGGTGGTTGTTCGCGAATCGACCTGCTTCGTAATAGGATGTGGATTTTAAATCAAAGGCTACCTCTTCGCTTACACCATCCACATAGCCATAAATCAAGGCATTTTTGTAGCGTGACTCAACATAATATTGAGTTTTGTATTTTTCAGGTAAAAGAGCTCTTGCTTTATCAATAATTCCTTCTTCGAATAATTCCTCGTCTTCCCCTAAGATTACCGCACGCTCAAAGTCCATTCCTTTTTGTTGGGCTTGTGTACTTGGTTTTTTCACGCGATTGATTCGCTCAATCATCTCGATTTCATCCACAATGATTTTTCCAGCCTTGTCCCTTGCTTGCTGCAGGTACAAAGAAAATGAATTCAAGAGTGTTGGGTATAAACGATATTGCATAGCTAACTAATTATCCGATTTGCAGTCGGCTCACCACGTCCCCTTCGATCAAATGTTTCTGTGTAATTTCTTTGACATCATCCAGGCTGACATTTCCATAAAAAACGCCTTCAGGGTATACAACCATGGCAGGTCCTTTTCCACAAAAATCTAAACATCCCGCGCGCTGAAGACGGATTTTGGCAGGACTCCCTGCTTCCGCATAGGCTGATTTGAATGCTTCTACCAATTCCATCCCATGGCCAGAGCCACAACATTTTTTAGGAGCATCCTTGTCGTTTGCGCAAATAAAGACGTGTTTTTCGAAGTGCATATTAAGCTGTTTTAAGTTCTACGACAATTGGGCAATGGTCCGAATGCATGGCATCAGGTAAAATATAGGCATTGGCAATCTGATCTTTTAAATTCGCACTTGCCATGTGGTAATCGATACGCCAACCTAGATTTTTTCCGCGGGCACCTGCTCGGTAACTCCACCAAGAATAAGCATGCGCTTGTTCCGGATTGATTAAACGGAAGGTATCTACAAACCCGTTGTTCACAAATGTCTCCATCCATTCACGTTCCTCTGGCAAAAAACCAGAACTATTCGCATTTCCTTTCGGATTGTGAATGTCGATGGCCCGATGACAAATATTGTAATCCCCCGAAATAATCAAATTCGGAATTTCTTTTTGCAAGTTTAGTGCATAGGTATGAAAATCGGAAAGCCATTCCATTTTGAAGGCCTGACGTTCGTCACCACTCGAACCCGAGGGCATATATACACTCATGACCGAAAATTGCTCAAAATCCAAACGCAAAACGCGTCCTTCAAAGTCGTATTTTTCGATTCCACAGCCAATTTCTACATGCTTGGGTGTGAGTTTAGAAAAAATGGCTACCCCGGAATAACCTTTCTTTTGCGCCGAATGCCAATGGATCGAATAACCCAACTGCTCAATTTCTGAGGTGTCTACTTGGTCAAATTCGGCCTTCAATTCCTGAATGCAAATGATATCGGCTTGTTGGTCGGCCAACCAAGATGTGAAGCCCTTTTGAATCGCAGCTCGGATTCCGTTCACATTGTAACTAATTATTTTAGTCATCGTTTAATAGACTTCGGTTTCAAAATAATGAATAATATGGGCTTTTAATAAGAGATCCTGCTCTTTTAGATTTAGGGACGGAACGGGGTTGACCAAATTCCAATGGGGCCATCCGGCCTCATCCAAACCTTCTAATTCATAAAATCCACTATAGCTTAATACTTTGCAAGTAGCAATGTGCATCAAATCTTGTTTTTCCTCTTTGGTAAATACCTTATGTCCTATTCCCAATTCTTGAACCCCTATTAAAAACAAGATGGATTCGAGATCACTTGGTCGTTTATTAAATTGTTTTTCAAAGAAATCGAGTACTTTTTCCCAAGAAGCTTGGACGACGGCAGGTTCAAAATCAATCAAGTCCATTAGGGGTGTAGGTTTACTTTGAATTTAGCGGAACCCAGAATTGCTTGTTGGCCTGCTGGATTATTCCCAATCAAAACCAAATCACCCGAAATGGCATCCTCGGAGTAGGAGGTGATGTTCACGCGGCCAACGCCATTAGAGATTCCCGCCGAATTTGGACGAGTGGCTTCGTAAAAATTATTCTTATTTTGATAATCTTGAATGTCCTTGATCAGATTTCCAATATTGTTGGAAGTACCATCGCCTGGGATAAAGTAAGTTCCCACTCCCTTAAAATTTTTAATCTGCGTATACACCGTTTCGGAGTCATTGACGCTTGTAGCCTTTATTTCCAACATCGTTTCATCGCTGATCTTCAAAATTGTCGCTGACACTTTAGTCGTATTGATGTTGTATGAAGCGTTTTTGTCGAATGAGACCGAGCCCGAAAAATACCCTGATTGCTTGGGAGCTTCACTGAACGAGTGCTCTACGTTAATTAGAATCGCGAAAATGAACAACCCAATGTATAAAAAGATGATTGGATTGCGGAATAATGAAATCAAACCACCACTCATCGGGTTGGTTAAAACAGAACGCCAAAATGTAAATTTGCTAGTTCTTGACTTGCTCATTTGTATTTAAGGGTTGTTGATTTCGTAGATAATTACATGTAAAATTAACATAAACTATTCATTCATCCACAACATCTTTGTAAATCAATTATTTAATGGTAAATAAGCGTAAGGTTGCCTGATTCCCAATCGTCTTTTGTAAATTTGGAAACACTTCCCCCGTTTAAGGGTTATTTGTGCATAATAACGCAAACTGCATCGCATGAAATCATTTTCCATTCCTAGCTTGTTTAGCAGTTCATTGATTGGTTCGATCAAGGAAAAAAGACGGTTACGCGATAAATTAAAAAAAGACTACAGTCCAGCTTATTTTAATTTTGGGCCGGTTGAGATATACTTGTCTCGCCATTTTGGCTTCTGCTATGGGGTAGAAAATGCGGTAGAAACTGCCTACAAAATCATCGATGAAAATCCCGGGAAACGAATCTTTCTCCTTTCGGAAATGATTCATAATCCAGCAGTTAATGCCGATTTACTGGATCGAGGGGTCGCGTTTATTCAAGATACCAAGGGGGGACAAATCATTCCTTGGGATGACTTAAAATCAACGGATATTGTCATTGTGCCTGCCTTTGGAACAACGCTAGAGATTCAAGCTAAACTGAGCTCGATCGGAATCGACACCTATGCCTACGATACGACATGCCCTTTTGTTGAGAAAGTATGGAATCGTGCGAATGCCATCGGTCAGAAATCCTACTCGGTCATTGTTCATGGTAAACCAAGTCATGAGGAGACAAAAGCAACTTTTTCGCATTCGCAGGCAGTTACTCCTACTTTAGTTATAAAAGATTTTCAGCAGGCTGAGCAGTTAGCCTATTACATTCGCAAAGAGAAGTCGGCCGAAGACTTTTACGATGAATTTGAAGGGCAATACTCCAAAGGTTTTAACCCAGAAACTGATTTAGAACGTATTGGTGTGGTGAATCAAACCACGATGCTTGCCACAGATACGCAGGAGATTGTTGATTATTTACGCGAAGAAATAATCAATTACTACCAATTGAAACCGGATCAAATCACCGATCATTTTGCCGATACGCGAGATACCCTGTGTTATGCTACGAATGATAATCAAAGCGCAACTTATGGACTACTCGAGATTGAGGCCGATTTTGCGATCGTAGCGGGTGGATATAATTCATCTAACACCGCCCACTTGGTGGATTTGTGTGCTGAAAAGTTACCCACTTATTTTATTAAATCTGCGGATAAGCTGATTACACCTACGGAAATTTTACATTTCAACAACCGTAAAAAAGACGAAATTCAAACCTTGGATTTTATCCCTCAAAAGCAGCCGGTACGAATTCTCTTGACTTGTGGGGCTTCCTGCCCGGATGCCGTGATGGAAGAAATTTTCCGAAAGCTTGTTTCCTTCTTTCCTGGAGCTAAAGACCCTGATGTGGTGGTCGAGGAATGGTTAAATTCCTTCGATCAATAGCTTGCCAAGATTTTATTAACTGCGGGTAGATATCCTTCTCCAAACAAATTTACATGGACCATCAAGGGATACAAATTGTATAGGGGAATGCGCTCATGAAAGCCCTTTTCAATCGGAAAGGTTTGATGATAAGCTTCATAAAATTCGGTAGGAAATCCACCAAACATCGTCGTGAACGCTAATTCGGCTTCCCGTAATCCAAAATAGGAGCAAGGGTCAACGAGCGTTATTTCACCTTGTGCATTTACCATGGCATTGCCAGACCAGAGGTCACCGTGCAACAAAGCGGATGGCTCATTGGGGATTAGATTTGGCAATTTTTCATATAAAGCCTCGAATTGGCTCTCCATTTCCGCAGAAATTCTGCGATGATAGATGGCATCATCTACCTGTTTTTTTAAGCGTTTTTGGATAAAAAACTGGACTCCGTTGGATTCCCAGGCATTATCTTGCTTCGCAGCTCCAAGGAAGTTGGTGTAATCTAAGCCATGACCCAGCGAGCCTGTATTTTGATGTAAATGAGCTAATTTATGACCAAAATCAGGCCAATATACTTTTGATTTTTCGGCCGACTGGATGCATTCCATCATGAGATATTCTTTCGCATCTAAATTGCCAACGCCTAATACGCTCGGGACATCAATCGCCTCCGTGTTTTTAATGAGCTGTAGGTTTTTAGCTTCTGCCTCAAATAGACCTTGATGTTCTCCTTGCGTCCATTTGATAAAATATTCAGACTGGCCCGACTTAACCCGAACGGCCAAATTAAAATTTCCCCCATAAAAAAATTGAAGGTCATCAATCTGAGTGCCCGCACCAATATGTTGCGCTAAAATCGCTGAAATAAATTGATACTGTTCTTGAGATTGTTGGGACATACAGAAAATCGAAAGCTTAAATTTAGGAAATAGGTCGGATTATCTTGCTTTTTTATACAAAGGAACCGTACTGCAAGGTTCCCCAAAAAAGATACTTCGGACGATTGGGCGCAATCGATTCGTTAAGGCCACATATGCGTCAGTCGGTACAGCCTCTTTAGAACAGCCTTTCACCACAATTTTACCATTCACATAGGGTGTTAGATCTAGATTTTGAATCATGGATTGAAAGAGTTGATTTTCTAATTCCTGAAGTGTTCCGAAATGAATCGTTGAGGCTATTGGGCTGAGTTGGGTACAGACCAACATATATGCCCAGGTGGGAATGATAGCATCCGTACTACATCCTATCGCCACATGTTTTCCGGTATATTGTTGCCAATCATGGCTTTGAACAAAGGCTCTGAAATCTTTTTCACGTAAAGCAAGGCCCATGTAAAGTTGGGGTGCAATATCGAAAAAGATACGTTCGCCGCCCGGCCGAAGACATTCCAAATCGATTTGGATTAGGCCACTTTGTTGGACTTTATTGACAATCTCCTCCATAGCTAGATCGATTTAATTTTGGGTTTTGTCCCCATGAACTCTTTTAAATATTCGGGTTCAGCCTGTACCAGGGCTGCAAATTGTTGACTTAGGTAGGCTTGGTAGGCATCTTCCCCCATATACTTAGCCTGTGGGAATGGCTGTTCATCCGAAAAGCGAATCATCGGGTTGAGGCAGGATGCTTGCCATTTCAAGGCGCCGTTTCCGAACGCAAGGGTTGGTTGATTTAGGTTTTCAAAAGAATTCGCTTCTAAAACAACGGCAGCTGTTTCGACGATTTCCGACCGGGTTTGTGGATCGAATACCGCTGCGTAAACCTCCATTCGTCTGGCATCCATCATGGGAAGGAGTAAATGGGTTCCCCCTTTTTTATCCCAGGCATTTGCCATGATTTTCAAGGTATTTAGGCTAATCAATGGTTTTTCTAAGCCGAAGCATAGCCCTTTGGCGGTTGCTAAGCCTATTCGCAAGCCTGTGTAGGAACCGGGTCCAATCGAAATCGCTATAGCATCCATGTCCTTGATTGTCAAGTTAGCTTCTTCACAAGCAGCCTCAATTAATCGCGTTAAGCGCTTGCCGTGGCCACCTTCTTCGAGCGTTTCTTTCGTGGCAAGGAGCTTCCCCTCGCTGTGAATAGCGACAGAACACAAAGGAGTGGATGTTTCTATGCTCAGAATTAGACTCATGGTTTTTCGCGTCGCGTTAGGATGGATGCAAATTTAGTGGGTTTGCCTAATAGTTCAATGGCCGCAAGGATGCTAGGGTCTCTTCGGACTGACCATGCATTTAGGCCTTTTTGAAGGTAGTAATGCATAATCATTTCTTGCTCCAAAAGTGGTTTTAACTCCTGGGTATGACGGCTAAACTCGCGGTCTATTTTTGTGTTCCAGCTTTCAGATTGTGCAAGGATGTTTTTTTGTAAATCGGCATAGTCCGATTGCTCACGGGTAGCTTCTAGTAATTTTTTTACTTGGTGCTCTACGGGAGATTCGTAGCTAAATTTTGATTTGCTTAGCGTGTTTTTGAATTGTTCCAATAATGCCGCATCAGCCGTAAATTGGTCAGCTGGCGCAATGCTCGGATGATTAGCGTGGTACTCGCTGGCAAATAGAAAAAACATATCCTGTTTTAACAAAGCTTGGGCAAAATGGGATAGCGCTTTTTTATCATTCACTTGGTCAGGGAGAATACCTCCGCCATCTACGACTTTCCGACCATTCTTTGTGTAAAAAGTCTTGGCACTTGAATCTTGGAATGCCTTGGCGGAACCATCGGCATTTTTATGTTGGTAGTCCAGGGCTTGAATACAACGTCCGCTCGGAATGTAGTATTTAGCTGTGGTAATTTTCATTTTTGTTCGGTAGGGCAAATCTCGGGTAACTTGTACTAGCCCTTTGCCATAACTTTTTTGGCCAAGGATCACAGCCCGGTCATAATCTTGTAAGACACCTGCGACAATTTCGGCGGCTGAGGCCGTACGATTATTGATGAGCACTACGATGGGAGTTTCCGTATCAATGGCTTGGTTGAGCGCTAGGTAGCTTTTGTTCCATTCTTCTACTTTTCCGCGCGTTTCTACAATCTTCGTGCCCTTGGGGAGGAATAAGTTACAAATATCGATTGCTTGAGTCAATAGTCCACCGGGATTATTGCGAAGATCCAATATCAGTTCTTTCATTCCCTGTTTCTTCAATTCAACGATGGCATTTTTTACTTCCTTGCTTGCGGAGGCGTTAAAATCCTCCAATAGGATATAGCCTACGCCGGGTTGGATGATGGCAGTATTGACTACATTTTTAATTTGTACCGTCTCTCGCTTGATGCTAAAAATCTGTGGAGTGGATTTGCCCACCTGAAGCACCTCAATGTTGACATTTGTACCTGAGGCCCCTTTCATTAAAACGGCCGGTTCCGTTTCGGGTGTATCTTGAAGTCGGGTACCATTAATTGCTAGAATCTGATCGCCAATGCCCAGTCCAGCACGGTGCGCGGGGCTATTTTCTTCAATAAAAGTAATGCGTTGGGTTTTGTCGATTTCTGAAAGAATGATTCCGATTCCCTGGTATTTGCCCGTCGTCATTTGAAGGAAATCATCGATTTCATCTTCGGGGTAATACACGGTGTAGGGGTCAAAGCTTTTTAATAATGCCTCGATGGATGTCTCTGTAGCTTTTTTGGGATCTACTTCATCCACGTAAAATGTATTCAGTTCTTTGAAGACTGTCGCATAAATATCTAAGTTTTTGGCAATGTCAAAGAATCGGTCACCGGGTTTCGTGAAGGCGAGAAATAAGCCAGAAATCAGCAAAAATGCGAGAATTTTATGTGTACTTATTCGCATAATGTGGGCGTTGTGAGGTCTTTTAAAATGCCAATCATTCGTTTTTCAATTTTGGCATAGGGCTCAATGGTTGAACCAATATAGACAAAACCTATGTAATCTGGTAATGGCTGGAAAGCTGGACCTACGAAATGCGGCTTATTTAAACGATATGCCTCTCGGATTCGACGCTTTAATAAATTTCGGTGGACCGCTTTCTTAAACTTTCGCTTGGGAACGGAAATCACGATTTGTGGCGCTGCGAGTTTTGCCGCTGTATTGGCTAGGTACAAAACTCGAAAAGGATAGACAAAACGTTGTGAAACGCTTGTACTATCCTTTTGGAATAACGAATCGATTAGCTTGACTTGGGTTAATCGTTCGGATTTAGGAAAACTGAAATTCATGGCATGATTACTTATGGAATAAGTAAATGGCCTAAATCAGCTAAAACTAAATTATGGCTTATTTACCTCTCTTCTCGTCAGAAACAGATAACTTATGGCGACCTTTCGCGCGACGTGCCGTTAACACACGACGACCGTTTGCAGTAGACATACGCTCACGGAATCCGTGCTTGTTCTTTCTTTTACGTACTGAGGGTTGGAATGTTCTTTTCATTGCTTTATTAATTAAAATCCGATTTAGAATCGAATTGGGTTTGCAAAGGTACGGAAAAATATATTTTTGTCAAGTCTTCACTTAAAAAAAATACTTTTCATTCTTTAAAATAGAGCGAGGTGCTTTGAAAGGGATTTTATTATCTTTGGTTTTTAATCAAATCCATTGAAAGTTTCCATTCTGACCGTAAGTTTTAATGCTGTGGCTACGCTCCAACAAACCATTGAGAGCGTGTTGGCCCAGGATTATCCTGATATCGAATATTGGGTAATCGATGGAGATTCAAAGGATGGGACGAAAGAACTGTTGGCGAGCTACGGAGATCGGATTAACTACATATCGGAACCAGATCAGGGTATTTATGATGCCTTCAACAAGGGGCTTGCCCTTGCAAAGGGTGATGTGATTGGGGTGATTGGTGCGGATGATTTTTACCCGAGCTCGGATGTCATTCGTTCTGTCGTGGAGGTTTTTGAGCAACAAGGCGTTGATTCGGTCTATGGCGACTTGCAATTTATTGATCCCGTAAGCTCAAAAGTGGTACGAAAATGGAAGGCGGGAGAATACAAGCGTTCCAACTGGCTGTTGGGTTGGATGCCGCCGCATCCCACATTTTATGTGAAGCGGAGCGTATACGAAGACTTGGGAAGTTTCAAAACACATTATACCTGCGCAGGGGATTATGAATTCATGTTGCGGGCCTTGTACAAACACGGGATTTCCGTGGCCTATCTGCCCAAATTATTGATGACCATGCGGAATGGTGGTACGAGTACGGCATCTTTAAAGCATCGCTGGGTGGCCAACTTAGAAGATCGACAGGCTTGGCGAGAGAATGGCTTGAAGCCATATTTTATTACCGTTTCGCTGAAGCCGTTGCGGAAGATTTTTCAACTTTGGTCATAAAAAAAACCTCTTCGATTGCTCGGAGAGGTTTTTTTATTGAATTGGGACCGAAGGTTAAACTTTGATCTCAACATCAACACCTGATGGTAATTCTAATTTCATCAAAGCGTCAACAGTTTTTGCTGAAGAAGAGAAGATATCAATTAGACGCTTGTACGTACATAATTGAAATTGCTCACGCGCTTTCTTGTTCACGTGTGGTGAACGCAAAACTGTGAATTTCTCAACTTTAGTTGGTAATGGAATTGGACCAGAAACAACAGCTCCTGTTGCTTTAACCGCCTTAACGATTTTTTCAGCTGATTTGTCAACCAATGTATGGTCGAACGACTTCAACTTGATGCGAATTTTTTGATTCATCTTGTTTGGTTCATTAGGTGAATGCAGAATGAAAGAACCATTGACTCCATCATGCATGTAATTTTGGTTTGCAAATCTACGGCATAATTATCTGATAGACAAGGCCTCAATTAAATTTTTGTCTTTCTGTAGCTAGAGCTTGTGCTTCTGAGAGCGTGGTTTTATTGGCCTCGTAGGTGCTCGGGCTTAATTTTTTTAAGGCCTCAAGCGCCTCATTCCCATAGGTGATTTCTCCAATATGATAAGCTTGTATCGCATAGATTAGGTAGTAAACCGGGATATTTTCATTCCATTGGAGGGCGGCCAATGCGGCATCGTAGCCTTCCTTTTCTTTTTTTGCTTGATTCAAAAGGGCAAGCGATTTTTGTAATACCTCTATTTGAAAGGGGTATTTGTCCAATGCGACTTGAGCCTGTTGCCAATTTTCAATACGAGGACTGGTTTGAGGTTCCAATAGACTTTGTTTCCAAAAACCTAAAATTTGCTGGAGTCCCTCTGTTTTTGATGTCGTATCCGCACTAATCAATAGATTGACCTTTTGGAGCGCCTTTAGGCATTTCCCATGATGAAATTCTTGCCAAGCATCGAGGAGTTTGATTTCAGGGAAAGTAGCTAAAACGCTAGGATTTTTCATCCAGTCGGAAGGAATTAATGCGGCCTGATCTTTGGCCCAAAGATTATAATTGTAGATGAGCGCCCAAACGCGTAAATCTCCTCCCGGACTTGTATCATATACAGATTTGGGTTCAGTGAATTTGTTCCCTTTCAACATCGAGATGGCAACCTGGTTGGCTTGAACTGCAGGGTCATCTTGATTTTCAAGGGCTGATTGCAGCTCCTTGGAGGCATATAAATAATTGGCTAGCGCAATTGGATGCGAGGGTTTCATCCGCCAAGCTCGTTCATAGTAATGCTTGGCGGAATCCGCCGATTGCAAGTTTTCGAATTGTCGAGCTAATTGTGTGTTCATCTCCAAAGATTCAGGGAATTTTTGTTGGCCCTGTTGAAGTGCGAATAGCGCCTCAAAGGATTTGTTAGCTTGTTGATATATCGCTGCCAAAGCTATGTATTGTGCAGGTTTTGGGTGTTTCACATTGGCGGTTGTCAGGTAATAGGCTGCCGTTTCTACGTCCTGTACGTCAAGAGCCATCGCCGCTAAACTTAGATTACTCTTAGCGTTTAATTTACTATGAATCATGGCTCGTTGGTAAGCAAATTCCGTACCTTGTTTGTCTCGGCGGAGTAAAGCGATATCGCCTCTTTCATTGTAGTAGGCGGCTTGTAGCTGATGCCAAACGGTGCCATTCTTTGCGAATACCCATGCTATCCCTAAAATAGTTACTCCAATGTATATGATTCGCAAGTCAATGTGTGGGGCCTTGTGAACGATTTTATAAACAGGGAGGTTCTGGGAAAGAGGGGTTCTGAAATTGCTGTAAATGAATAGGGGAAATAACAAGAGCATTAAAATGAAGCAGATGAGTGTCCAATGCTGAAAGGCTTGTATCCCAGCGTCATTTCCAGAAATTAATAATAGTAGGACTGTGCCCAAACTTGCCATGCCCAAACCCCAAACTAAGGGCTTATTAAAGAAGTTGGGAAGAAATGAATAGGCGCTCCATGCGGCCACGAAAAAAACCAAACCGGGTATCGCTAAGGGAATATCCCATGCTAAATAGCTATTTCCATAGCTCAGGATTAGATTAGCTAAATAAAAGCTACTGAAAAATAGCCAATTCTTTTTGCTTTGCTTTGGTGTTTCTGTCTGTCCGAATTGGAATAGAATTCGAGGGATTGAGGCGGAAATAAATACGGTGGTCAGGACAAGTGTAAGTATTCCTAGGCTAGTAAGTTGGTCAATAAGGATGAGGGAAATATCCGCCAAGCTGGCATTTGAGTTCGTGAAATAAATAACGAAAGCCCAAGAGAGGAAGCCGCCGAAAAGATAGCGATAACTGAATTGCCCCCATTGCTTGAATCCGATGAGTAGTAGGATTAGTACAAAAGACATGTTAATCAGGTATGCCCCATAGGTGATTGAATTATTGAAATGGGGAGTTGCGACGAAAGATTGTCGAATAAAATAGACAGTGCTTTCTAGTTGGCCAGTCCCATTCGAATCCACGATAGCTCTATCGGGAATAATTTCGCTGACTTCTTGAAGAATCAATGGACTTGGGCTTCCTACAAAATAATAGGCTAGACAGCAGAGGCTGACTAGGCAAATGAAAGCGGGAAAGGCAAATTGGGATTTCGGGCTCAAGGTCTCATTTTTTTCTCGAGCCAATTTCTGCATAAACTTTAATTCATTCAAAGAATTGGGCTGATTTTGTTAAAAAAAAGGAGAAAAATACAATACTCATTTTTGTTTATTGGAAATTCCGAGCTAATTTTGCGCTTCGAATGGATATCTCATTTTTATAAATTAAATTTTCAAATGGCAAACGCAGTTAATAAAGGGAGAGTTGCTCAGGTTATTGGGCCTGTAGTCGATGTGAGCTTCGAAGGCGATGGATCACATTTACCAGCAATTTTAAATGCTCTTTCTGTTACCAAATCAAATGGTCAGGAACTTATTTTAGAGGTTCAACAACACTTAGGAGAGGATCGTGTAAGAACGATTGCGATGGAGGGTACTGAAGGTCTTCAGCGTGGTCAAGAGGTTGTGGACAAGGGAACTCCGATGACTATGCCAACTGGCGAAGGTATTAAAGGTCGTTTGTTTAATGTAGTTGGAGATGCGATTGATGGTATTTCTCAGCCTAAATCAGATAAGGGATTGCCGATTCACCGTGCAGCACCTAAGTTTGATGAGTTGGCAACAACCACTGAGGTATTATTTACAGGAATTAAAGTAATCGACTTATTAGCTCCCTATGTAAAGGGAGGTAAAATTGGTTTGTTCGGTGGTGCCGGTGTAGGTAAGACCGTATTGATCATGGAGTTGATTAACAACATTGCGAAGGCTTACGAAGGTTTATCTGTGTTTGCAGGTGTAGGAGAGCGTACGCGTGAAGGAAATGACTTATTGCGTGAGATGATTGAGTCTGGCGTTATTAAATATGGTGAAGAGTTTAAGCATGCAATGGAAGCAGGGGAGTGGGATCTATCGAAAGTAGATCAAACGGAATTGGCTAAATCGCAAGCTACTTTGGTGTTTGGTCAAATGAACGAACCTCCAGGAGCTCGTGCTCGTGTGGCTTTGTCAGGTTTGACTGTTGCGGAGCACTTCCGTGATGGAGATGGCGAAGGTCAAGGACGTGATATCTTATTCTTTATTGATAATATCTTCCGTTTTACTCAAGCGGGTTCTGAGGTATCTGCCCTTTTGGGTCGTATGCCATCCGCGGTAGGTTATCAGCCAACATTGGCAACGGAGATGGGAGCGATGCAAGAGCGTATCACTTCGACAAAGCGTGGTTCCATTACCTCGGTACAAGCGGTTTACGTACCTGCCGATGACTTAACGGATCCAGCGCCGGCAACTACGTTTGCCCACTTAGATGCGACGACGGTATTGTCTCGTAAAATTGCTGAATTAGGAATTTACCCAGCGGTGGATCCTTTGGATTCATCATCTCGTATTTTATCTGCAGAAGTTTTAGGTGATTCGCATTACAATACGGCTCAACGAGTAAAAGAAATTTTACAACGTTATAAAGAGTTACAAGATATCATTGCAATCCTTGGATTGGATGAATTATCGGAAGAAGATAAGTTAGTCGTATCTCGTGCACGTCGTGTTCAACGTTTCTTATCACAACCTTTCTTTGTGGCTGAACAATTTACAGGCTTAAAAGGCGTTCTAGTAGATATCAACGATACGATCAAAGGTTTCAATGCGATTATCGATGGAGAGTATGACCACCTACCAGAGGCGGCGTTCAACTTAGTAGGTACAATTGAGGATGCGGTAGTTAAAGGAGAGAAATTGCTAGCAGAAGCTGCTAAATAAGAAAACTATGTTTGTAGAAATTATTACACCCGATCGTAAAGTATTCTCAGGAGAAGCTTCTGTGGTTACTTTACCTGGCGTGGATGGTTCTTTCCAGATTTTGAATGATCACGCGGCATTGGTAAGTACCTTGGATAAAGGAACACTTTCGGCTGATAAAGAGGTCTTTCAAATTGAAGGTGGAGTTGTTGAAGTATTAAACAATAAGGTGTTAATTCTAGCTGAAGGCGTCAATTAATTCTATGAAAAAGCTCGTTTATTTATTGTTAGGTGTGATTTTGTTGAGCTCATGCTCAGAGAAGACGCAATTGACTGGTTCCTTAATGTCTTTAATTAAAGAGAATCAATTGCCTTTGGATAAAATTCAGTTTTACAATGATAATGCGTTGTTTTTGGAAAGAGAGCTCAATGCGTCGGATGCCAACGTAAAATCAGGTAAAGTCACGATTGTCAACGGTAAGTCGATTAACCGCGTGAGCTTGGAGCAAGAAACTCCAGGCGTTTTGGTTAAAGAGAACAAAGATCAATTGTTGATTTCTTTTGAAGCGGGAGCTGGGGAGGAAAAGAGTTTGCATTTTGCACCTGTATTGGGAGAGCGCGGAGAGTATTACTATCAGTTGGTCGATGATACAGGAAGTCCAACATTTTCTCGTTTGACCTATGATGGCAATAAGTATTTGCTTTACAACAAAAAGAAGGTTCGTTTACTGATTATGAAGTCGTCTTTCTCTGGTCTGAAAGTTAGCAGCAAGCGAATGCGTGGTAATCGAATTAAATAATTAACATTTTTACAGGAATTTGAAAATAGGATGCTTGCATCCTATTTTTTTTTATTTCAAATTTACAAAGGTATGTCGGCATACTTCTATAAATATGAAAGCAGAAAAAACCGTTGATTTTCAAATCAAATCCAGTTGGTACGCGATTAGTCGTATGTATAATACGTACTCCGCGCAATTCGATATGACCATGGCCATCGGCTATGTATTATTGCACATAGACAAGGAGGGGACTCCTGCAACGAAGATTGCGCCTGCTCTAGGTTTGGAGTCTCGCAGTTTGACTCGCATGTTGAAGACTTTGGAAGATAAGAAGTGGATTCGGCGGGAGGCGAATTATGCTGATAAGCGCGTAGTTAAGATTTTTTTGACGGATTTGGGAAAGGAAAAACGCGATCAAGCACGTCAAGGGGTTTTGCTATTTAATGAGCTGGTTTACCAGCGAATTGGTGAGGAAAAGCTTGCCGATTTTTTTGAAATAATTGGTTCCATCAACCATATTTTGGAAACGGAATCAGAGACTATATTTAATTCTTTGTCAACTAAATTAAATCCAAAGCCATGAGTAGTTTAAATGCCTTTAAAGGGGGTGAGTTTTTGATTCGCCCGTTATTGCCTGAAGAAATATTTATTCCGGAGGATTTTACGGAAGAGCAGCGAATGATTGGTCAGACTTGTCTAGATTTTATTCGTACAGAAGTGCATCCCATTTTGGATGAGATTGATTTTGCGAAAGATTCATCTGTGATGGTCGGTTTATTGGATAAGGCTGGTGAGTTAGGCTTATTGGGGACATCTGTTCCGGAGGAGTACGGTGGATTTGGTATGGATTTCAATACCTCGATGTTGGTCGCTGAGGCCTGCGGTGGTGGACATTCCTTTGCGGTCGCTTTATCTGCGCATACGGGTATCGGAACGCTACCGATTGTGTATTATGGGACAGAAGAACAAAAGAAAACGTATTTGCCAAAGTTAGCATCAGGAGAATGGAAGGCAGCTTACTGTTTGACGGAGCCGGATTCAGGTTCAGACGCTAATGCGGGAAAGACGAAGGCGAAATTGAATGAGGCGGGAACACATTATGTTTTGAATGGTCAAAAAATGTGGATCACGAATGGCGGATTTGCTGATTTGTTTATTGTCTTTGCGAAAATTGATGATGATAAAAACTTAACTGCGTTTTTGGTGGAGCGTTCATTCCCTGGAATTTCCATGAATGAGGAAGAGCGTAAGATGGGTATTAAGGGAAGTTCAACGCGTCAAATCTTTTTTACGGATTGTGAGGTACCAGTTGAAAATCTCTTGTTTAAGCGAGAGGGTGGATTTAAGATTGCTGTTAATATATTGAATATTGGACGGATAAAATTGGCAGCTGCGGTAATTGGTGGCTGTAAGGGATTAATCGATTTGTCGGTCAATTATTCAAATGAGCGTAAGCAATTTGGCAAATCAATTCATTCATTTGGAGCGATTCAGGCCAAGTTGGGAACGATGATTAGTCGGACCTATGCCTCAGAAGCAGCATGTTACCGGGCAGGTCAGAACATTGATGAATCAATCGCTAGCTTAAAAGCATCAGGCATGTCTGACGCCGAAGCTAAGTTAAAAGGGGTAGAACAATTTGCTATTGAATGTGCAATTCTAAAAGTTCATGGATCTGAGGTGTTAGATTATGTGGTGGATGAGGGCGTGCAAATTTATGGTGGTATGGGATTCTCTGCGGAGGCTCCTTTGGAACGATCGTACAGGGATTCTCGTATAAATCGAATATTCGAAGGGACCAATGAGATTAACCGGCTTTTAGCGGTGGGTACGGTTCTTAAGCGTGCGATGAAAGGTGAGATTGAATTGATGCCAGCTGCCATGGCGGTAGGGAAGGAAATTTTAGGAGTTCCTGATTTTTCTACTGATGTTCCGCAGGGTATTTTTGGAAAGGAGTATAAAGTAATTGCAAATGCCAAGAAGGCGATTTTGATGGCTGCCGGTGCGGCATTACAGAAGTTTACGACTGAGATTGAGCACCAACAGGAAATTTTGATGGGTTTAGCAGATATGATGATTGAAGTTTATGTAGCGGAATCGGCTTTGGTTCGTGTGGATAAATTGGCTCAGCGAGATGGAGAGGGTAAGCATCAAATAGCAAAGGAGTGTGCCATGGTTTATTTGCATGATGCAGTTGAAAAAGTGGCTCATGCGGGCCGAGAGGTTATTATGGGCTTCGCCAAAGGGGATGAATTGAATGTATTATTGATGGGCTTAAAGCGATTTACGAAGATTGATCCCTATAATTTGATTGAATCTCGTCGTAAGATCGCTGAGGAGGCCATTAGAAAAAATGGGTATATTTTTTAAATTTTTCGTTATTCAGGACAAAATATCTATTTTTGATTTTTACTTTTGTTAAAATACTTATTTACCATATTCCTTTAATTATACTTTTATGAAAAAATTAATTTGGGTGCTGGCGATGTTGCCATTTTTGTTCACCTCTTGTGCGAGCAAGAAAAAGATGACAGAATTGCAATCACGTTTAACAGAATTACAAGCGAGCAGTGAACAATCCGTTGCACGCGCAAAATCAGATTTAGCAGATTGTCAATCGTTGACGGCTAGTTTACAAGGTGAGGTGAAAAAGCGTGATGCCGATTTGGACGCGAAAAATAGCCAGTTGAAATCCTTGCAAGAGCAGTTGGATTACATGAAGAAGACAAATACCAATTTGTTGGATCGTTTATCAGATTTGTCTGTAATCAATAAATCAGGTGCTGAAAGTATTCGTAAATCATTGGATGCGTTAAACGAGCAAGGTAAGTATATCAAGGATTTGAATTCATCAATTCAAAAGAAAGATTCAGTGAATTTATCTTTAGTGATGAATTTAAAGCGTTCTTTGGCTGATGTGAATGATGAAGATGTATCGATTGAAGTGAAGAAAGGTGTTGTATACATCTCGATCTCTGATAAGTTGATGTTTGCATCTGGTTCTGCGACTGTTAGTTCTAAAGCTGAAGCTGTGTTAGCGAAGGTTGCTAAAGTGGTAAATGATCACAAAGGTTTAGATATCTTAGTTGAAGGACATACAGATGCTGTGCCAATTTCTACACCTGAGTTTAAAGATAACTGGGATTTAAGTGCAATGCGTGCGACTTCGGTTGTTCGTTTGTTGCAAACAAAATTTGGTGTCGATCCAACGCGTATGACTGCTGGAGGTCGTGGTGAGTATGAGCCACAATCTGGTAATAATAGCCGCGCTGGTCGTAAGCAAAACCGTCGTACGGAGATTATCGTTACACCGAAGTTGGATCAATTCTTTGAATTGCTTTCGGCACCATCAGGTAAATAATCATATTGAATTCACACAAAAGGGCTTCCAAATCGGAAGCCCTTTTTTTATATGCTTTTTTTGATGGTATCTCGCTTTCTTCTCGAAACGGGTAGTTTATTCCCATTTCTTAGTTCAATCATGTTTGTTTCATTGATTCCTTTCCCTGAAAGGTGCGCCTGATTAACTAAGTAAGATTTGTGAATTCGTAAAAAGGGGTGCAATCTTAATTGGGATTCAAATTTTTTCAATGTTTTCGCCATTGTAATGGGTTTGGCGTCTTTGATGTATATAATACTATAATTGCTTTTCCCTTCGATATATAGGACATCTGCAATTGGGCAATTTTGTAATCCAGGTAACTTAAGAGTCGTTTTCATCGCATTGAGTAATCCGTTCAATGCAAACCTATAAAATCAAAGGCCCTTCGTAAAGAAAGAATTATTAAGTGGTCAAGTTATTTTTTAGGATATAAAAAAAGGTCTTCGAATGAAGACCTTTTACTCTGTAGCGGGGGCCAGACTCGAACTGACGACCTTTGGGTTATGAGCCCAACGAGCTACCAACTGCTCCACCCCGCGATATATTGGAGTGCAAATATGCAGGGTTTTTTCGTGAAAAACAAGTATATTTGTGAAATATTCAATTCGCATCCCAATCGGGCAATTTATTTTTTGACATGGCCCAGCAGCACAAAGCAGGTTTTATCAGTATAATTGGCAAACCCAATGTTGGGAAGAGTACCTTAATGAATGCCTTAGTTGGGGAGCGCTTGTCGATTGTTAGTTCGAAGGCCCAAACTACACGTCATCGTATTTTGGGGATGCTCAATGGCGAATATGAGGGAGATGAGTATCAAATCATTTATTCGGATACCCCAGGCGTATTAATGCCAAAATATGAGTTGCATAAGTCGATGATGGCTTTTGTGAAGAATTCATTGGAAGATGCCGATGTGGTTTTATATGTAACGGATGTATTTGATACCTACGAGGATTTGGAATTTCTAACTAATTGGAAACACCATACCACGACACCGATAGTCGTTTTATTGAATAAGATTGATTTAGTTACAGAGGAGAAGTTGCAGGCGTGTATGGAATATTGGCAAGGAATTTTTCCAGGTAAGCCTATTCTGCCAATTTCTGCACAGGAGCATGTTCATTTGGATCAAATTTTTAAACATATTGTTGAGAATTTGCCTGTACATCCTCCGTTTTTCGATAAAGACGAGTTAACTGATAAGTCGGAGCGATTTTTTGCTGCCGAAATTATTCGCGAAAAGATATTTTTGAATTATAAAAAGGAGATTCCTTACTCCTGTGAAGTGGTTGTTACCTCATTTAAAGATGAGCCAACGATTTTGCGAATTGCCTCTGAGATTTATGTAGAACGTGTTTCGCAACGGGCTATTTTAATCGGACATAAAGGAGAAAGTATTAAGAAGGTTGGTATTCAGGCACGTGCTGATTTAGAGGCCTTCTTTGGTAAAAAAGTTTTTTTAGAGCAATTTGTGAAGGTAGAGCCAGATTGGCGTGCAAAAGCAGATAAATTGCGATCATTCGGGTATTCGCCCGATTAATTTTTAAGACAAATGTCAAATATTGTAGCCATTGTAGGCCGCCCAAATGTGGGTAAATCAACGTTGTTCAACCGTTTAATTGAACAGAAAAAAGCCATTATGGATAATATGTCGGGCGTTACGCGCGATCGCCATTATGGATATGGTCAATGGACGGGTAAATTCTTCTCTGTGATTGATACAGGAGGTTACGTTCATGGGTCGGAAGATATTTTTGAAGGAGCTATTCGTGAGCAAGTTGAATTAGCTATTGAAGAATCTGCCGTTCTTTTATTTGTTGTGGATTGTACAACGGGATTAACGGATTTAGATAAGGATTTTGCCAATATTTTACGCCGTTCTAAAAAGCCCGTTATTTTGGTGGCCAACAAGGCTGATACGAATGAGAAGGCAATGGCAGCTGCTGAGTTTTATGAGTTAGGACTTGGTGAGCCTTTCCCAATTGCAGCAGAGAGTGGTAGTGGAACAGGGGATATGTTGGATGAAATGATTTCGCATTTTAAAGATGAGGGAGTTGAGAATCCAGAGGCAGGTGTTCCCCGAGTAGCAATATTAGGCCGACCGAATGTTGGTAAATCTTCATTCTTAAACGCCTTGTTGGGACGCGATCGCTCAATCGTTACCGATATGGCAGGAACGACGCGTGACGCTATTCAAAATCGATATACACTTTACGGAAAGGATTTCATCATTACGGATACCGCGGGTATTCGAAGAAAGGCTCGAATAGATGATAACATTGAGTACTATTCGGTTTTACGTTCGATCAAAGCTTTAGAGGAGTGTGATATTGCGATTATTTTGATTGATGCGACAACGATAGACCCTTTAACAGGTTTAGAGGCTCAGGATATGAATATTGTGAGCATGGCTGATAAAGCGAAGAAAGGCATCGTTTTAATGGTGAATAAGTGGGATTTGGTGGCTAAGGACACCAATACAGCTAATCAATTGGAGAAGGCAATTAAGGAGCGTATGGCTCCCTTAAACTACATGCCTGTGATATTTACCTCGGTGATGGAAAAGAAACGTATATTCCAGGTCCTTGAAATGATGTTGGAGGTATATGAGAATCGTTCACAAAAAATTTCTACATCTAAATTGAACGATGTGATGCTTGAAGTCATTCAAAATTACCCTCCTCCAGCATGGAAGGGAAAATATATCAAGATTAAGTATTGCACGCAGGTTTCTACTCCGTATCCTACGTTTATCTTCTTCTGTAATTTACCACAGTATATTAAGGAGAGTTACGAGCGTTATTTAGAAAATCAGATGCGCAAAAATTTCAAATTAGACGGGACGCCTATTTCTTTATTTTTCAGAAAGAAATAATTGGTTTATGGACGAAAGGCTGATGTATCCTAATTGGCCTTTCGCCCCGATTCCCCAAATAACATCGCCCACTTGAATGATATTATGATAGTGGGAATCGCCTAGACGCTTCCACCTTTTTGTTTTCTCATGGTAGGCCGCACTTTGACTTGGTCCACTCACAATCCAGTACGGTTTCGCCCAAATAACTTTTTCCATATAGAATTTTGGGGTATTGGCCATCGGTGTCCAATGCATACCCGCATCTTGGCTTATTAAAATTGGGATGGAAGATTCATTTAATTTCCGATAATCGCCACCCACAGCCCATAGAGTTTTCTTGTTTTTTGCTCCGATGGAAAAGTATCCTTTTGCCTCACCTGCGTTTACCTTTAATGGAATGGATGTCCACGAGTCTCTATCTATGTCGTATTGGTATATTTTCACGCTGTCGGCACCTCCACCAATTAAGTGTATTTTATTTCCTAATTGAATCATACTGGAGCCACTTGCCGCGAAAAATGCCTCCTTGGTTTGTAGTAGGGGAGATTTAGTGGGATTGATACGAATGACATGATCTTTTAACACACTAAACAAGGTAAGTCTTTGATCAATCGGATCCGCTAGCAGCCATGCTTTTTTATTTTTATCATCCCATTGTAAGCAGTCATAGAAATAGCCACTCTCAGTATTGTTTAATCGTAGTGTCCAATTCTTTCCTTCGTTATTTGATGCATAGATGCGCGCTTTCCCTTCCTCCGATGGTCCTGCACTCATCAGCATGATTTCCTGTTCATTGACGATTGCTAAATCTCGGAAATCCAGGTTTTCGGCATTGGGAACTTGCGTGAATTCCCATGTTCTTCCTCCATCACGGGAATGCCCAACGGTCCCCTGTGTTCCTCCTACCCAGATATGAGTTCCATTTGCTTTCAGTGCACGAAAAGAGGCTTGGCTTGGAATGGATACCGAAATCCATTGGCCATATGCAGATAGATTTACTGCAATTAGAATCGCGTACAAGAGTTTTTTCATCATAAAAAAAGCCGATCGTTTCGGATCGGCTTCAATTAAATGGCTATGTAATTATTTATTTACAATCACTTTGCTAACAAATGATTTACCTCCATCTGCTTTAATCTGTAAGATGTAGATTCCATTTGCTAATCCACTTACTTCTAAGATTGACGTGCCATCTGTATTAGCGATTTTTCCGCTGTATACTGGACGTCCTACCATGTCGTATAAGGTGATTTCTCCGTTAACCCAATCTTCTAAGATTTGAATTTGAACTTTGGCACTTAAGTCTGTGCTAGAAGTTGCTGTAATTGGATTTGGATACACAGCTACACCTGAATAATCTGGATCTACTACGTAGGTATATTTTACAGCATCTGTAATACAAGTTAATGGAGTTCCATCAATTGTATAAAGATACTTACGTGCTACCGTATAGTCTCCGGCAGTTTTTACTTTCGTGATGAAGGTCTTCGGATTCAGTACCGTTGAACCAAATTTCCACAAGTATTCGCCTGCACCTGTAGCATTAACAGTCGCTGCAGATGGGAAATTAGTCGCCTTCAATGTGTAAACACCTTCTTTCAAAATCTTCGTATCTGACCCTAATGCTGGATTTGGTTGGGCTACGACTTTAATCGCATTTGAATTCAAAGAAATACATCCATTGGCATCGCGCGCAGTTGCCGTATATGTCCCACTTGTTTTCACATCAGCTAAAATTTTGCCTTCAAACTTCGTACTCCAGATTACATCATTTGTTGTTGTCGCTACTAAGCTTACCGCATTAATTGCACCACTTTCTGACTTAACGCAGAAGAATGGAGAGGCTCCGTTTGCTGTTGCAATGGTTGGTGCCGCTGGTAATGGAAGAACGGTAATTGTTACAGGCGCAGAAGCTAATGAATAACAACCGTCAGTGTTGATGACACGTACTGTGTAGCTACCAGCTTTATCAATTTTCACCGACTTTGTTGATAACATATTGCTCCAGTCATATTTGGTTGCTTCACCGTTTGCTAAATCAGAGGATTCTAACTCCGCTTCAATTGGTGTACCAAAGCACCAGCCTAATTTCGTTTTCGCAGTAATACTTGGTGTAGCGGGACGATCATAGTTTGAAACTGCCAATTCATCCGAGATTGGTGAGTTACAGCCATAATTTGATACATAGGAAACTTGTACTGAAACGTTAGAACCTGCCTTAATACTCGACAAGGTTCCTAAGTTACTTTGAGCCACGCCATTGTAATACCAAGTAAACGTTGCTGGCGCTGTAGGTTTAGCTGGCATTAAATAGCCTTGTTGCTTCACTAAACTAGCTGAGTCAACTCGCAAAGTCGTTACATCATCCAAGCAATATTTTGGATTTCCTAAAATAACAGGTTTGTCAAGGGTAATTTTATTAATGCTAAAATTGTTTGAGTCTGTAAACCCACAGAAACTTGCACCACCTTTGGAAGATACACGAACGAAATAATTTCCTGAATTACCACTGTTGATAAAGCCTGATCTGTTCGTTTCAACAGCTACATTGTTGTAGAACCATTGGTAAGATAATTTATCCTTGTACGCGTCCGTTAAGGTTGTATTCAACTTGATGTTTACGCCATTACAAATCTCCGTCCAATCAGGTCCTAATGCTCCTGCCGACGTTAATGTGATTGTTCTTGGTGGGTAATATTCCTTATTTACAATCGTTCTTCCAGTTTGAGATACTGGATAAGTATTTACTGGATTGTAATTAACATCTTGGTAAATTTGGTTGAACTTACATTTTGCAGAATAAGTACCTTCTTGGTAATCCCCATTGATACTCAAAATACCATCAAATTCTTCAAAAACGACTTCTGATGTTCCATCTGGTTTTGTCCATTCCACCTCATCGTAACACCCTACAGCTTGTAAGCGAACGACGCCCCCAGTTCCGTTTTCGATCGAAGCACATTCTCTGCTCAACACCTTAACCGTAGGAACTAATTCATTCACAGGTTGAGGTAAAACGTAAATATTAACAGTCGCTTTCGGATCATTCGGTCCATTTGCGCTTAAACATTTTACAGAATATTCATACGTAGATTTTGGGTCAGTTAACCAAAGTCCCCCAGGAATATTTCCCAAAGGTACCGTAGAAACTAATGTTGTAGCAGGAGAGCCATAAGCAACATCCCAATCGTTCGTCAAGTCAAACGTCTGCCCTTGAGCATTCGTTGCTGACCAGTCATAGCCCGACGCACAACCTGAAACAGTAAAACTAACCGTGTAACTGTTTACACCGTTAATGTTTACGTTCGTACTGTTGTTGATACGAGGGCTGTTTTGCGCATTTGCATGAAAACAAATGATTGCTATTGCAAATACCAATGTGATTTTGAATAATTTATTCATTATGATAAGGAATAATTGAGTAGATATTCTGGTTAAAACTTGTTGCTGTAATTTTCAAATGCTAAGATAAAAATTATTTTTTACATAATATAGAAAAATTATTAATTGGTAGCCGATAGCCGTTTTTTTACTAACGTGATATCTCAAAATTTAGTATACATGGTAGCTAAAATATGTTTATTTTTGTGGCTACTTTACAATTGATCCAGCAAAAAAAGCGATGATGGAAGAATCCAAATCCAAACCCTTAAATTTTCTAGAAGAAATCATACAATCAGATATCGCTGCAGGTAAATATCCGCAGGGGATTTTTACGCGTTTCCCGCCGGAGCCCAATGGCTATTTGCACATCGGTCACGCGAAAAGCATTTGTTTGAATTTTGGTCTAGCTCAGAAATTTGGCGGCAAAACAAATCTTCGTTTTGATGATACCAATCCAATGACCGAAGAAACTGAGTACGTCGAATCCATCAAGTCCGATGTTGCCTGGTTAGGTTTCTCTTGGGAAAATGAATTGTATGCTTCCAACTACTTTGAGCAGATATATCAGTTTGCGGTTTCATTGATTGAAAAAGGTTTGGCCTATGTTGATGACTCAACGGCCGAAGAAATTGCGGCTCAGAAAGGTACCCCAACGTCCCCCGGCTCCAATAGCCCATTCCGCAATCGTTCGGTAGAGGAGAATCTTGCCCTTTTTACAGCCATGCGAAATGGCGAATTCCCTGATGGCGCCAAGGTATTAAGAGCAAAAATCGATATGGCCCATCCAAATATGCACATGCGTGATCCCTTGATGTACCGCATTCGCCATGTGCCTCATCATCGTACAGGCACTCAATGGTGCATTTACCCCATGTATGACTTTGCCCACGGCCAAAGTGACTCCATGGAAGGTATCACCCATTCGATCTGTACCTTAGAGTTTGATGTCCATAGACCACTTTATGATTGGTTTATCAATAAATTGGATATTTTCCCATCCCATCAATATGAATTTGCGCGCTTGAACTTGTCGCATACTGTGATGAGTAAACGTAAACTTCTTCAATTAGTCAATGAGAAAGTGGTTTCGGGTTGGGACGATCCGCGCATGCCTACCATCTCAGCGTATCGTCGTCGTGGTTTCACGGCGGCATCGATTCGTAATTTCTGTGATCGTATTGGTGTCGCCAAACGGGATAACCTGATTGATATTAGTCTATTGGAATTTTGTATCCGGGAGGATTTAAATAAATTGGCCGACCGTGTTATGGCAGTGCTTGATCCTGTTAAATTAGTCATTACCAATTACCCGGAAGGCCAAACAGAAGATTTGCTCGTTGAGAATAATCCTGAGGATCCGGAAACAGGGAAACGTGTAGTTCCTTTCTCGCGTGAATTGTATATTGAACGCGAGGATTTCATGGTCGAACCGCCGAAGAAATTCTTCCGATTAGGTCCCGGATTACAAGTTCGCTTAAAAGGCGCCTATATCATCACCTGCGATCATTTCGAACTCAATGCGGATGGTTCAGTGAAAGAAATTCACGCTTCTTACATTCCCGAAAGTAAATCCGGCCAAGATACCTCCGGTATTCATGTGAAAGGAACGATTCACTGGGTATCCATTCCACATGCAGTCAACGCAGAGGTTCGTCTATTTGATCGCTTGTTGATCGTAGAAGATGCATCGGAACTCGGAGATGACTTTGTCAAATTCATTAATCCAGAATCCCTTCAAATTATCGAAAATGCGTTTGTTGAGCCGAGCTTAGCTCAAGCTACCGTCGGCGAAGCAGTACAGTTTATAAGAAAGGGGTATTTCTGCCTGGACCGAGATTCAAAACCCGGACATCTTGTTTTCAATCGTACCGTAACCTTAAAGGATACTTGGGCGAAAGAGCAGAAGAAATAGTTATTTTTTGGCGAAAAGGGAATCGACAAAAGTCGTTTTGTTAAACACTTGCAAGTCGGAGACTTTTTCGCCAACCCCAATATACTTCACCGGGATCTTGAACTGATCAGATATACCGATCACCACGCCTCCTTTTGCCGTACCATCTAATTTGGTAATTGCCAATGCCGTTACCTCCGTCGCTTTCGTGAATTCCTGTGCCTGAATGAAGGCATTTTGACCTGTAGATCCATCCAGGACTAAAAGAACCTCATGCGGTGCCTCCGGGATGAACTTTTGAACGACGCGTTTCATTTTAGACAATTCCGTCATCAAATTAACCTTTGTATGCAATCGACCTGCCGTATCTATGATGACGATATCCGCCTGCATATCCACCGCTTTTTTAACCGTATCAAAGGCCACTGATGCCGGATCCGTGTTCATGCCATGGTCAATGACCGGAATCCCCACTCGCTCTCCCCAAAGTTTTAATTGATCCACTGCAGCCGCACGGAACGTATCAGCCGCACCTAAAACAACTTTCAATCCGTTCTGGTGAAATTGGGAGGCCAACTTCCCAATGGTTGTGGTTTTACCCACACCATTCACCCCCACGACCATGATCACATAGGGTTTTTGAGCGGGTTCTGCGAAGGCATTTTCAATGTCGTAGGATTTGTTCTCATCAAGCAGTGCAGCAACTTCTTCGCGCAATACTTGATCTAATTCTTCCGTCGACACGAATTTATCGCGTTCCACGCGACGCTCAATTCGCTCAATGATTTTCAGGGTTGTGGCCACCCCGACATCGGAAGTTAATAGGATTTCCTCCAACTCATCCAATACATCATCATCGACCTTCGATTTTCCCAAAACCGCACGCCCCATTTTGGAAATAAACCCTTCTTTGGTCTTTTCCAAGCCTTTTTCCAAGGCCTCTTCGAGGTTAGCTTGCTCCTCTGGAGCCGGTTTCTTTTTGAGAAAATCAAATAATCCCATGGGATAATTAGTCTAATGTGTGTTGAAGGTAAACAAAAAAAAGTCCCCGAAAAAGGGACTTCAATATGCTAGCGATAAATTGCCGACGAAAAAACTAGTTTTTCAATGCAGCGTTAACCTCATCTTGAAGAATAATCTCCTCCTTGAAGGTATAAGCTCCTGTCGTTGGGTTTTTAACCGCCTTAATGATTTTAGCGTATTTTACGCCGCCTTCTTTCTTTAGTGTTGCAACTACTTTCTTAGCCATGATTCGTGGGTATTAAAACCTTATTTAATTTCTTTGTGTAGAGTAACTTTCTTCAATACTGGGTTGTATTTCTTCAACTCAATACGAGCAGTTGTGTTTTTACGATTCTTAGTCGTGATGTAACGTGACATCCCTGGTAGACCAGACTCTTTGTGCTCTGTACATTCCAAAATTACTTGGATGCGATTTCCTTTCTTTGCCATAATTGTAAAATCTGTTTACGCCTCGATTCGAAACGGAATGCAAAGGTATAAGAAATATTTTTTTTGCCAAACACTTTCCCGAAAATATCTGATAAATAATTGATAAACTTCGATTGCCTATCCTTGCATGCTTTTAAATGTGAGATACTTTCTTCATTTTTGTTTAATGAATTCCATTCAATACGAATTTTCACCTCAAAATTTTCAAGATTCCGACCCCAATCAGTACCAATTAGCTGATTTGAAATCGGAGGAAATGTTGATTTCCTTGGGGCCACAACACCCCTCAACGCACGGGGTTTTGCGCCTTGAGGTGATTTCTGATGGAGAACTCGTGGTGGATGTTGTGCCACACCTGGGCTATTTGCACCGTTGTTTCGAAAAACACGCAGAGGCTTTGCCTTACAATCAGATTATTCCTTACGTTGACCGACTGGATTACATGGCCTCCATGAATTCCGAGCATGCCTATGTCATGGGGGTGGAAAAAATGTTAGGAATCGCTGGTACCTTGCCTAAGCGCATTGAGTATATCCGCGTTTTGGTGGCCGAGTTAAATCGGATCGCGTCTCATTTTGTGGCCATTGGTACCTATGGCCTCGACATCGGAGCTTACACGCCTTTTCTATGGGTCATGCGCGACCGGGAACACATCCAACGCTTGTTGGAATGGCTCTCTGGTGCTCGCATGCTTTATAATTACGTATGGGTGGGAGGCCTATTTTATGACCTGCCCATCGGTTTCGAAGAACGTACGGCCGAATTAATTCCCGTGATGAAGAATACGATTTCCGAGGTTCAAAAAATCGTCGAGGAAAATTCCATTTTCATCAAGCGTACCGCCAATATCGGCGTCTTACCCTTAAACCTAGCCATCAATTATGGCTGTACGGGACCCGTTTTGCGTGGTTCAGGTTTAGCGTTTGACCTTCGCAAAGTGGATGCTTATTCCGTTTACCCCGAGTTAGAATTTGATGTTCCCGTTGGGGAAGGATCAAAAGGCCAAACCGGCGATTGTTGGGATCGTAACCATGTTCGCGTACTCGAATGCATCGAGTCGATCCGGATTATCGAGCAATGTATTTCTGCCTTGACGAATGAGCATAAAAGAACCCCTTCCTTTGATCCACAAGAATTCGTTCCCAAGAAAATAAGACCTGTTGCACAAGATATTTATGCACGTGCCGAAAACCCCAAAGGCGAATTAGGTTTTTACATCCGTGCTGATGGGAAATCAGACATTCCAAGTCGCATGAAGGTACGTGCCTGCTCGTTTCTTCACCTATCAATCATCCCTGAACTAGCCAAGGGGGCCTATTTGGCCGATTTAGTGGCTATCATCGGTTCCATGGATTTAGTCATGGGAGAAGTCGACCGTTAATTATGAACCAAGAATTTTTAGCCGCTCTTGAAGCAGAAATCAAGCAACAAGCTCTCGGGAATTCCCCCAAGGAATTGTACGATCCGATTCGTTACCTCATGCAATTGGGAGGCAAACGAATTCGTCCCGTGCTTTGTTTGTTGAGCTATTCCTTATTCAAGACCGATTGGCAGAAAGTCGTTCCCACGGCGCTCTCCATCGAAATCTTCCATAATTTCACCTTGATGCATGATGACATCATGGACAAAGCACCCTTGCGACGCGGCAAGCAAACGGTTCATGAAAAATGGAATGACAACATCGCTATTCTTTCTGGGGATGTGATGCTCGTGAATGCCTACCAATATTTAAATCAATGCCAACATTTGTCCTTGGCTGAATACCAAAACCTATTAGTGCGCTTTAATCGGACAGCGGCAGAGGTTTGTGAAGGCCAACAAATGGATATGAATTTCGAGACGCGCGACCAAGTCAGCGTGGAAGAATACATTGAAATGATTCGCCTGAAGACATCTGTTTTAATCGGCTTGTCGATGGAGATGGGTGGTATATTGGCGGGAGTAGATGCGGAAAAAGCACGCATCTTGTATGAAATCGGCGAGTGTATCGGTCTAGGTTTCCAGTTGAAGGATGATTTGTTGGATGTCTATGGGGATCCAGAAAAATTCGGAAAGCAAGTGGGAGGGGATATTTTGGCCAACAAAAAAACATTCTTGCTAATCAGAGCACTTGAAACGGCGCAGGGTGAGTCGGCGAAAACCTTGCAACATTGGCTTACTGTGGCCAATCCGAATTCGGAGGAAAAGGTGAAGGCGGTAACCGCTCTTTACACCGATCTAGGCATCCGGGCGGAAACCGAGCAAAAAATTAATCAGTATTTTGATCAGGCCTTTCAATCCATCGATCGATTAAACTTGAATTCGGATCAAAAAGCAGCGCTAGGCAAATTCCTTTCGGGGTTGGTTGATCGGGAAGTTTAATGTAGTTTTGTAGGCTAAATTTTAAAGGGCATCGCCCAAATTCCATGGGGAATACAAATTCACTCAGTTTCTTGATTATGGCCGTAACAGTTGGCATTTCCCTGCTCGCCTGGCAAAAGCCAGCTTGGCTGGACGCGATGATGATGTCCCCGTATCGAATTGATCGAAAGAAAGAATATTGGCGATTTATTACGTCCGGCTTTATACACGCCGACTTCGCCCATTTATTTTTTAATCTCTTTTCTTTCTACTTTTTTGGTACGCAGTTAGAATATATTTTCGGAATCATATTCCCAGGTTTTGGCGGGGAGGTATTTATCCTTTTCTATTTATTAGCCATTCTAGTGGCTGATTTGCCAACGTATTTTAAGCAGCGGAATAATCCTTATTTTAATTCCTTAGGGGCCTCTGGTGCAGTATCTGCAGTCATCTTTGCGGGTATCATGTTCTTCCCCACCGAAAAAATCTATCTTTTCGGATTCGTGGGAATTCCCGGATTCATCTATGCGGGGCTATTTACATGGTATTCTATCGCGATGGATCGTCGGGGTCGTGATTACGTCAATCATTCGGCCCATTTATATGGTGGACTTTTTGGTGTGCTGTTTATCACCTTGACGCGACCATCCACTTGGGTTGAATTCTTTTCACAAATTTTAGCCATGCTCGGATGAAAAGAATAGCGATTTTAGGTTCAACAGGTTCCATCGGAACGCAAGCTTTGGATGTTGTTAAACAGCATTCTGATGTTTTTTCGGTGACGGTTTTAACCGCACAATCCAATGCCGGTTTGTTGATCGAACAAGCCTTGCAATTCCAGCCAAGCCACGTGGTTATCGGCGATGAAAGCAAATACGATTATGTTAAAACCTCCTTAGCAGGAAGTTCCATACACGTCATGGCCGGAGCGGAAGCCTTGCAGGAAGTGGTTTGTTTGGACACGGTTGATATCGTTTTGACAGCCTTGGTCGGTTATGCGGGTTTATTGCCTACGGTGAAAGCGATTAAGGCTAAGAAGCCGATTGCTTTGGCCAACAAAGAAACTTTGGTGGTCGCGGGATCCTTGATTATGCCCTTGGCGCGGGAGATGGGAGTCCCTATTTTACCTGTAGATTCAGAGCATTCAGCCATTTTTCAGTGTTTGATGGGTGAATCCCACAATCAGATTGAAAAGGTGATTTTGACTGCTTCGGGTGGTCCATTCCGTGGAAAGAAGCGGGAGGAATTAGCGGAAGTTACGCGTGCGCAAGCGCTGAAACATCCCAATTGGACCATGGGAGCCAAGATTACCATTGACTCAGCGAGCTTAATGAACAAAGGATTGGAGGTCATTGAAGCGGCTTGGTTGTTTGATGTGAAGGCATCGCAAATCGATGTGGTGGTTCATCCCCAATCGATTGTGCATTCGCTCGTTCAATTCGAAGATGGTTCCATCAAGGCTCAATTGGGTTTGCCGGACATGAAGCTTCCCATTCAATTTGCCTTGGGGTATCCGAACCGGATATTAGCCGATTTTCCACGATTTGATTTTCGGGATTATGCTACTCTGACTTTTGAGCAACCGGATATGGAGACTTTCCGTAATTTGGGTTTAGCCTTTGAGGCATTAGATAAAGGAGGAAATCTTCCATGTATATTGAATGCGGCGAATGAAGTGGCCGTCGATGCATTCTTAAAGGACCAAATTGGCTTTTTAGCCATGTCGGATTTATTAGCCGATTGTATGCAGAATGGAACTTTTATATCGAATCCTAGTTTAGAAGACTATATAGATACAGATCAAGTAACAAGAGAAATGGCCCGTGTGTGGGTTAATAAACAAAATAAGTAAGTATGGAAGGTTTGATAATGGCGGGCCAACTCATTTTGGGGTTGTCGATTTTAGTAACATTACATGAGTTTGGACACTTCATTACAGCGAAGTGGTTCAAGATGCGTGTCGATAAGTTTTACCTATTTTTTGATTTCTTGTTTCCCATTCCAACGGTCTTAAACTTCGCGCTTTTCAAGAAGAAAGTAGGGGATACCGAATACGGTTTGGGTTGGTTCCCATTAGGGGGGTATGTATCCATTGCCGGTATGATTGATGAAACACAAGATGCGGCAACTTTGGCGAAAGAGCCTGAGCCTTGGGAGTTTCGCGCGAAACCGGCCTATCAAAGACTTATTGTGATGTTGGGCGGTGTCATCGTGAATGTCATCACAGGGGTTGTCATCTTCGTGGCCTTGACGTTTTCGAATGGAAATAATTTCATTTCCAAAGAGGAGCTGAATAAAAATGGAATTGTGGCTTTGGAATTAGGCCAGCAAATTGGATTGAAAACTGGCGATAAAGTGGTTAAAGTGAATGGTGCGGATTATAAATCTCTCGCTGATTTACGGACTTCCGATGTCTTGTTGGGCGAGAATTCATCTTACACTGTATTGCGCGATGGTCAGGAAATTGAGGTAAAAATTCCATCCAATTTCATCGAAAAATTAAGTGATAAGAAGGCTGCCTTCATCGAACCGGTAGCGGCCTTTAAGGTAGCGGAAGTAGCGGCTCCTGAAGAACCAGGTAGTGAAAAAGGCGAATTGTTACCAGCATATTCTGCCGGATTGAAGTCGGGCGACTATATTACCGCAGTCAATGGCCAAGCCATTCACTTCTATCATGAAATTAAGGTTGCCTTAGCTAAAGAAGCGGGTAAGCCCATCAAACTAGCAATCACCCGCCAAGGAAAATCGGATACGCTTTCCATGGTCGTGGCAAAGACCGGTCAAATCGGATTTATTCCTGAGTTGTTGATCAAGACCACGCATGAAGATTATACATTTGTCGAATCCGTTCAAATTGGAACAGGTCGTGCATTTTCAGTCATTTCAGACAATATTCGTGGATTTAAGAAAATTGCCACTGGGGATGTATCTGCTTCGAAAGCTCTAAGTGGTCCGATTGGTATCGCTCAAATGTTTGGGGGTGTTTGGGATTGGACGAGATTCTGGATGTTGACTGGTTTGTTGTCGATGGCATTAGCCTTTATGAACATCTTGCCAATTCCTGCTTTGGATGGCGGTCACGCTGTCTTTTTAATTTATGAAATGATCACGGGGAAACCGGCGTCGGAAAAGGTATTGGAGCGCGCCCAACAAGTGGGTATGTTGATTTTGTTAGCCTTGATGGCCTACACTTTTGGCAACGATATATTTAAAGCATTTTTCTAACATTGAAAAAAGCACTTTTCTTTTTATTCTTCGTGGCTTGGCCTGTTTTGGGGAATATGCACCCTTTTCACTCGAGTGTCGGGGAATGCATTTACAACCCCAAGGACAAAGTTTGGGAAATTAGCATTCGTCTTTTTCAGGACGATTTGGAATTAGGATTGAGCCAATTTACAGGCAAGCGCTTTATATTTCAAGATAGTCCACAAACCGATAAGGTTTTGGATGCCTACCTACGGAAACATCTAGGGACGCATTATAAAAATCAATTGCAAACGCCTTATCGCTATTTGGGCTGGGAGGCTGTCAAAGATGTCATTTGGGTCTATGTGGAGATTCCTACGGAACAATCTTTGAGCGGGACGTATTGGGAGAATAGTCTATTGGCTGATACGTTTCCTGATCAAACCAATCTTTTCCATGTAGCGCGTGGTGATCAAAAACGCTCCTATTTGTTTCAATCAACCAAATGGATTCAAGTATTTGAATAGGGCTAGTCTGCCAAAAGGTCATGTGGCATGAAATTTGATAAATGGTCCATACTTTTAGCATAAGACTACGAGGGGAATTTTATAAATTGTGTGTATGAATAATTCAAACGACCTTTTTAAGCATTTGAGATTGTCGGACATGTCCGACTTCGAGAATATTGAATTGATCCCAATTGGATCAGAGGGGATGGGTAGTGATGACAAAATGGGCGTTTTGTCAGAGGAGTTGCCGATTTTACCTATTCGGAATATTGTTTTGTTTCCAGGAATGGTGATACCGATCACGGTGAGTCGGCAGAAATCCGTGCGATTAGTGAAAAAAGCGTACAAAGGCGATCGGACGATTGGTGTATTAGCGCAAGCGAATCACTCCAAAGAGGAGCCTTTACCAGAAGATTTATACAAGATTGGAACGGTTGGACACATTGTGAAAATGTTTGTCCTTCCGGGAGGAAATACAACGATTATCGTTCAGGGCCGTAAGCGTTTTGAGGTAAAGGAATACATCAAAACGGAGCCGAATCTCATTGCTAGTGTACGGTATTTGGAGGATACTTTTCCAAAGAAATTGAATCGTGAGAATAAGGCCTTGATTTCTACCTTAAAGGAAAATGCCTCAAAAATCTTAAGTCTTAATCCGGAGATACCCCGGGAGGTTCAGATTGCCTTGGATAATATTGAGTCACCATCGTATTTGGTGCACTTTTTGTCTTCCAATGTGAATGCGGAATTGCCTGAAAAGCAAGCATTGCTTGAGCAATTAAATGGTTTGGAGCAGGCAACATCGTTGTTGGAACATATGATGAAGGACATTCAGCTCTTGGAGTTGAAGCGTGAAATTCAGAGTAAAGCTTCAAGTGATATTGATCAGCAGCAAAGGGATTATTACATCCGCCAACAAATTAAAGTTCTCCAAGAAGAGCTCGGGGTAGAAAGTCCAGAGCAGGAATTGGATGGGTTGCGGGCACGTGCGGCGAAGAAAAACTGGTCGAAGGATGTCAATGATTTCTTCCAAAAAGAATTGAGCAAATTGCAACGTACGAATTCGATGTCGCCGGAATATCCGATGCTGATGAATTACGTAGAATTATTGGTCGACTTGCCTTGGGGTGAATACTCGAAGGATAATTTCGATTTGATTAAGGCAAAGAAGGTCTTGGATGCGGATCACTTTGGATTGGAAAAAGTGAAGGAGCGCATCATTGAATACTTAGCCGTTCTGAAGATGAAGGGTGACATGAAGGCTCCGATTCTCTGTCTTTATGGCCCTCCAGGGGTTGGTAAAACATCCTTGGGGCGTTCGATCGCCAAAGCTTTGGGGCGTAAATACGTCCGTATGGCTTTGGGTGGTTTGCGAGATGAAGCGGAAATTCGCGGACATCGCAAAACCTACATCGGTGCGATGCCTGGGAAAGTCATTCAAAACATTAAAAAAGCCGGTTCGTCGAATCCTGTATTTATCCTAGATGAAATCGACAAGGTAGGCGCTGATCACCGTGGAGATCCATCATCGGCTTTGTTGGAAGTATTGGATCCGGAGCAAAACAATAGCTTCTTGGATAATTACATGGAGGTCGAATACGACTTATCCCGTGTCATGTTCGTTGCAACTGCCAATAACTTAGATACCATTCACCCTGCCTTGCGAGACCGGATGGAGATTATTGAGGTGAGTGGCTATACGATGGAAGAGAAGGTTCAAATCGCAAAGAAGCATTTGTTGCCAAAACAGAAATTGGAGCATGGATTAGATAAAGTTGCCTTTACGATGACCGATGCCGCCATTCAAAAGGTGGTGGAAGGTTATACCCGAGAATCGGGAGTGCGTAAATTGGAGCAAGAAATCGGTCGAGTAGTTCGTAAGATGACCAAATCGATTGCCATCGGTGAGGAGTATCCTGCTAAGATTCAGCCGGCAGATGTTGTTCGTATGTTGGGCCAAGAGATTTTCGATAAGGACGCTTACGAAAGTAATGAATATGCTGGTGTAGTGACAGGCTTGGCCTGGACGCCCGTGGGTGGAGATATTTTATTTATTGAAACTCTGCTGAACCGCGGCAAAGGCCAATTGACTTTATCGGGCCAATTGGGGGATGTCATGAAGGAGTCTGCGATGGCCGCTTTGAGTTTCTTGAAGGCGCATTCGGATGATTATAAAATCGACTACCGTATTTTTGATCAGTACAATCTTCACATTCACGTACCTGCGGGTGCGGTTCCTAAGGATGGCCCTTCGGCTGGGATTACGATGTTGACAGCGATTGCGTCGGCATTAACCCAGCGAAAAGTGAAGGCAAATTTAGCCATGACAGGAGAGATAACCTTGCGTGGTAAGGTCTTGCCGGTGGGTGGAATTAAGGAGAAGATTTTAGCAGCTAAGCGTGCGGGTATTAAAGAGATAATTATGTGCCACAAAAATCAAAAGGATGTGGAGGAGATTGAGGCACATTATATTTCAGATTTGAAATTCCATTATGTGGAACATGCGACGGAGGTGTTGGCCATTGCCTTGTTGGATCAGCAGGTCAAAAATCCGGTAAAGTTTGTTTTTCAGGAAGAGGCTAAGGCGAGTACGTCGGCCGACTGATAAACAATATCCCCCATTTCGAGACAATATTGAATCATTTTAGATGCCTCTGCCTGTGTTAATGGGCGGAGGCATTCTGTTAAATCCTGGAGGCTCATCGCCCCGTTTTTCAAATAGTTTAGAATCAATTGTCGCTCTTTCTCCATTCCTTCTGGATAGGCCTTTCCACTTGATTCTTTTTTTCGTTGGATGCAAAGGTCGCAAATGCCACAATTTGCTTGGTCGGACTCCCCAAAATAAGCCGTGATTAAGCGGTTCCGACACGTATTTTTCGCGCGAACATAGGTCTCGATGGCCTTAATTTTGCTTTGACTTCGTTCCTTTTTCTTGAGGTACTCGCTCCAGATGATGGGAAGATTTTCCGTGTTAGCCCGCGGAGTAAGCAATGTCAACTTGGGTAGCCCGGATTGTTTCTCGTATTCGAGAATTTCGAATTTCGCGAGCAGGTTTAGGATGCGCTCGACATCCGCCAAAGGCATCTTGATGAGCTGGCTAATATTGACCTCGGAGATAGAGATAAACTGCGTGTAAAGATTTCCGCCATAGTGCCTTAGGAGGAATTTGATAAAAGTTTCGAATTTTTCGTTTCGAATCATGAAATCGTATACCTCGGCAGCTGTGGCTTGAATGCGGATTTTGGAAGGATTTTGGAAGGCATCATTTAAAATCAGGAGGCCTTCGCTTTCCAATGTCTTAATGGCGAAATAGGTTTCTGAGGCAGGTAATTGAAAACGTCTAGCCATTTCGGTCCAGTCGAAATCATAGGTTGTTAATTCCCCGCTTCCCTCAGCTATTTGCAAGTAGTTGCTTATCACTTGATAGGTTTTGCGAAGTGTTTCTGGCGTGGGGAAGGTCTTTTCCCAGTTGGCCTGCAGGTCAATAATGTCCTGTTCTTCCACCAAAACAACCGCATAGGCTTTCTTTTCGTCTCGTCCGGCCCGACCAGCTTCTTGGTAATATGCCTCCAAGGTATCGGGTAAATCCATGTGCACGACCAGGCGAACATCAGGTTTGTCGATACCCATCCCAAAGGCATTGGTTGCCACGATGCAATCCATTTTATTGTTAATCCAATCTTGCTGTTTTTGCGTCCGCAGTTCGGTGCTTAAGCCGGCATGGTAGAAATCGGCCCGAATACCGTTCTCTCCTAATAGCTTTGCGATTTCTTGTGTTTTCCGACGATTTCTGGCGTATACGATGGATGTTCCTCCGACCTTCTTGATCATCTGAATGAGTTGAGGATCTTTGTTTTCTTCCCAGCGACAGGAGTATGACAGGTTGGCACGCGTAAAACTTTTTTGAAAGACTTGGGCATTTTTGAGCCCCAATTTTTCGATGATGTCGGCTTTGACTTCCTGGTTCGCGGAGGCTGTCAATGCGATGCAAGGTACGCCTGGCAGGATGTCTCGGAATTGTTGGATTTCGAGGTAGGGCGGTCGGAAATCATAGCCCCACTGGGAAATGCAATGCGCTTCGTCGACGGCTAATAGTGCGATATTCATTTGCTTGGCACGTTCAATGACCAAGTCGGTTTTGAGTCGTTCGGGGGAGAGGTACAGAAACTTCACCTGTCCGTAGATGCAATTATCGAGCGCGATGTCGATTTGTTTTTTGGACATGCCGGAATAGATGGCAATGGCTGGGATTCCTCTTTTGGTGAGTTGGTCCACCTGATCTTGCATCAGCGCGATCAAGGGAGTAATCACAATACAAATGCCATCTAAGGCTAGTGCCGGGACTTGAAAGCAAATGGATTTTCCTCCACCTGTGGGGAGTAGTGCTAGGGTATCTCTTTTTTGAAGGACAGCTTGGATAATCTCCTCTTGCAAGGGACGAAAGCTTGAGTGTCCCCAGTGTTGTTGCAATATGTGATGGATATCCTGCATGTTCATTCAAATCTACCAAAATTTGGCCGAAGGATAAAAAGTCGGCTCATGCAGCCTTGATAATTTTAAAATAATCGCCGGGAATTGCGGGATAATTCAAGTCAACGTGTATTTTTGATTCTTTCAAAAAACGCGCATTATGTTGACAGCATCTGATTTATTGCAATTATCTGCACGGGGTATCCGTCCAGAGGAGGTTCACCAACAAGTCGATTATTTTAAGCAGGGCTTCCCTTGGATGTCTTTGGAGAAATCTGCGACGGTGGGGGATGGGATTGTTCGTTTTTCGGAGGCGGATTTGGCGTCTCATGTGGAGCGTTTTGAGTCCCGTCGGTCGTCCTTGAATTTATTGAAAATGGTTCCGGCCTCGGGTGCGGCGACGCGTATGTTTAAATCCTTGTTTGAATATATTTCATCGGGTACGCCAAACAAGGAGACGGATTTGTTTTTTGATCAATTGGATTCGTTTGCATTCTATGAGGAGTTGAGGTCACATGTGGCGGAAGGGGCTGATGAGGTGACGGTGTTGAAACAGCTATTGGGAGCATCGGGTATGGAATATGGGTCTTTGCCAAAGGGTTTATTGAAGTTTCATCAGTATCCTTCGGGCGCGCGGACGCCGTTGGAGGAACATTTGGTGGAGGCAGCGGCTTATGCTTCCGATGGTCAATTAGCTCGATTGCACTTTACGGTTTCTCCGGAACATCGAGGTCGATTTGAGAAATTGGTGGATGAGTTGGTTCCCGTTTGGTCTGCTCATTTTGGTATCAAATTTGAAGTAACTTTTTCGGAACAAAAACCCGCGACGGATACGGTGGCGGTAAACATGGATAATACGCTTTACCGGGAGCCAGATGGATCCTTGTTGTTCCGTCCGGCGGGGCACGGGGCGTTGCTGGAGAACTTGAATGATTTATCTGCGGATATCATTTTTATTAAGAATATCGACAATGTGGTGCCGGATCATTTGAAACCGATCACGGTGGAGTATAAGAAGGCGCTTGCGGGATTACTATTGTGGTTGCTAGAGGGAATCGAGTATTTGGAGATGCGCCTTCGTGGAGAGTTGTCGGCGGGTTTGATTGAGGAAGCATGTTTGGAATTGAAGACCTATTTGGGATTTGAGGTGGCGGCTGATTTTGCGCATTTGAGTTTGGAGGCGCAGGCGGCGGAGTTGTTGCGGATATTGGCACGTCCTACTCGGGTTTGTGGGGTGGTGAAGAATACGGGTGAGCCGGGAGGAGGCCCTTTTTGGTGTCAGGATGCGGTGGGGAATTTGACCTTGCAATTGGTGGAGTCGGCGCAGGTGGATATGTCTAATTCGGAACAAAAGGCCTTGTTTGGAGCGGCGACGCATTTTAATCCGGTGGATTTGGTTTGTGCGACGCGGGGATGTGATTTGCGGGAGTATCGCGATATGATGACGGGATTTATCACAGAAAAGACGAAGGATGGTAAGTCCTTAAAGGCGCAGGAATTGCCCGGTTTATGGAATGGAGCGATGGCGCATTGGAATACGCTGTTTGTGGAGGTTCCTTTGGAAACCTTCAATCCAGTGAAAACGGTAACGGATTTATTGCGCCCGGCGCATCAAAACGGATAGGGTTTTTCTCTTTGTAAAAAATCCCTAATTTTGCACCTCTTCCAGCAGATTTTGAAGGAAGTATATAAATGCTTGATTACAAAAACCTTGCCCGTTTTACAGGCAAGGTTTTTTATTTATCAGGGTATTGGTAATATTTATCAAGTAGGATTTATTAATTCTGGGCTTTCTAAAGTAGTTTTAAGAGCAGAGGAGTTTTTCCAATCTCACGGTTGAAATAAATCGAAAAAAGATTAATTATGGCATTAGAGCAAACATGGCGGTGGTTTGGGCCGAATGATCCCGTAAAATTATCGGATGTGCGTCAAGCGGGCGCGACAGGTATTGTGAGTGCATTGCACCAAATCCCCAATGGTCAGGTATGGGAAGTGGCGGATATCTTGGAACGCAAGGCCATGATCGAAGCGGCGGGTTTGACGTGGTCGGTGATTGAAAGTATTCCGATTCATGAAGATATTAAGACGCGTTCTGGGAACTATGTCAAGTACATTGCGAACTATCAGCAGTCTATCCGGAATGTCGCGAAGGCGGGATTGGATTTGGTATGCTATAATTTCATGCCGATATTGGATTGGACGCGTACGGATTTGGATTATCGTTTTCCGGATGGAAGTACGGGCTTGCGCTTTGATGCGGCTGAATTCTGTGCATTTGAATTGTTTTTATTGAAGCGTCCGGGGGCGGAGCAACATTACACGCAGGAACAGATTGCGCGCGCAGAGGCTTGGTTTAAGGGGTCATCGCAAGCGCAGCAGGAGAAATTGATTCGTAATATTATTGCGGGCCTACCGGGTTCGGAGGAGAGTTTCACGTTGAAGTCTTTTCAGGAGGCCTTAGATACCTATCAGCATGTGGGCGAGCAGGAATTGCGCGAACACTTATATGAATTTATTCGCGCGATCGCTCCGGTCGCGGAGGAAGAAGGGGTGAATTTATCGATTCATCCGGATGATCCTCCGTATTCGATTTTGGGCTTGCCACGTGTAGTGAGTACGGAAAGTGATGCAGTTCAGTTGCTGAATGCTTATGATAGTAATGCAAATGGATTGTGTTTTTGCACGGGGAGTTATGGCGTTCGGGCCGACAATGATTTAGTGGGGATGGTGGAGCGTTTGGGTCATCGTTTTAATTTTATCCACTTGCGTGCAACGCGCCGGGATGAGTTTGGAAATTTTCATGAGGCGGATCACTTGGATGGGGATGTGGATATGTTTGGGGTGATGAAGGGCTTGGTGATGGAGCAACGTAAACGAATCGCTGCGGGTAGAAAAGATTATCGATTGCCGTTCCGTCCGGATCACGGCCATCGGATGTTGGACGATTTACAAGAAGGCAAGAAAACGAATCCAGGTTATACGGCGATTGGTCGTTTGCGTGGATTGGCGGAATTGCGGGGATTGGAGATTGGGATTGAAGGCTTCTTGAAATAATTTTCGGGCAAACCGTTTTGTTTTCTCTTTCTTATTGTTAAATTTGCACCCCCATTGGTGTGGGATAACTCTATTCAATTGAGTTTACTGCGCTTAACAAGGGATTAAATGAATTTATAATTAAACAGGTAATTACGCTAAAATGCCAACTATTCAGCAATTAGTGCGCAAGGGACGTGAGCAAATGACTTGGAAATCTAAGTCACCTGCTTTGGATTCTTGTCCACAAAGAAGAGGAGTTTGTACTCGTGTATACACGACGACTCCAAAGAAACCAAACTCAGCGATGCGTAAAGTAGCGCGTGTACGTTTGACAAACCAAAAAGAGGTGAATGCCTACATTCCAGGTGAGGGTCACAACTTGCAAGAGCACTCGATCGTATTGATCCGTGGTGGTCGTGTGAAGGACTTACCAGGTGTTCGTTATCACATCATTCGTGGAGCATTGGATACTGCCGGTGTAACTGGTCGTTTACAGTCTCGTTCAAAATATGGTGCGAAGCGTCCAAAACCAGGACAAGCAGCTCCAACAGGTAAGAAGAAATAATTATTAACAGAAAGATCCAGTATGCTTCGTTAAGGCAGAAGGTTGGGTCGAAATTAAAAAACTAACAACATGAGAAAGGCGAAACCAAAAAAGCGCTACGTATTACCAGATCCTAAATTTAAGGATGTATTAGTAACTAAGTTTGTAAACAACTTGATGTACGACGGAAAGAAGTCAACGGCATTCACCATTTTTTATGATGCGTTGGATAAGGTTGAGGAGCGTACGAAAGAGAACGGTTTAGAGACTTGGAAAAAAGCATTAAACAATGTGATGCCATCTGTCGAGGTTAAGAGCCGTCGTGTGGGTGGTGCAAACTTCCAGGTACCAACAGAAGTACGCGCTGAACGTAAAGTTTCATTGGGAATGAAGTGGTTAATTGGTTATGCACGTAAGCGTGGTGACAAAACAATGATGGATCGTTTAGCGAATGAAATCATTGCAGCATCGAAAGGTGAGGGAGCAGCTGTGAAGAAGAAAGATGATACGCACAGAATGGCGGAGGCGAACAAAGCGTTCTCGCACTTCCGTTTCTAATTCGATTGAATTTTTTCAAAAGGCTGTCCAGCAATGGGCAGCCTTTTTTTGTAGGTAACAAGTAGTTAATCGATTGGTTTAGTGGAGTATTTGTAAAAAATTAGTAGTTTTGATTAACAATCAACCAAACTATGATTTCTAAGAAGGCAAAATACGCTTTAAAGGCATTGAAGGTTTTAGCTCAGGCGTATGAGAAGGGGCCCTTATTGATTTCGCACATAGCGGAGTCGGAGCATATTCCAAAGAAATTTCTAGAGGCCATCTTATTGGAATTGCGGAACCATGGGGTTTTGCAGAGCCAGAAGGGCAAGGGAGGCGGATATTATTTGCGTGTTCCACCGTGTGAGGTAACTTTTGCCAAAATTATTCGCATTGTAGATGGGCCCATTGCGCCGGCACTTTGTGTATCCTTGCATTTTTATGGTAAATGCGATGATTGTGCAGATGAGGAGACATGCCAATTGCGAACGGTATTAGCCAAATGGCGGGATGCCAACCTATCGGTTTTAGAAAAGACAACCTTGGAGGAGCTTATTTAAGCTCCTTTTTTTATTCGTATAGGTAGTCGAGGTTTTTCATTTTGAAATCCTCGGGATCTAGTTCTAAGAATTCTTCCCAGAATGGATTTTCGGGAACGGCAGCTTTGCAGATGATCGGAGTTTTCTTGATAGGATGGATGAAGTACAAGCGGCGGGCGTGTAGATTGATGCTCGCGTCTGGATTGGCTTTGTCGTAACCGTATTTAATGTCGCCGCGGATGGGGCATCCCAACGAAGCTAATTGCACACGAATTTGATGTGGTCTGCCGGTGATGGGCTCTACTTCAACGAGGTAGTGCAGGTTAATTTTTCCTAATACTTTGTAGTTCAGTTCAGCTTTAAGTGCTTTGCCTTCGGGATAGTCGTAGGCGGTGGTGGTGTTCTTTGCCTCGTTTTTTAAAAGCCAATGGGTCAATTTTCCTTTTTCAGGGTAAGGCTTTTTCCGGGTTACGGCCCAATAGGTTTTTTGGATGTCGCGTTTGCGGAACATTTCCATCATGCGCTCGAGGGCTTTGGACGTGCGGGCAAATATTACGAGTCCGCTCACGGGGCGATCGAGCCGGTGAACGGGATGTAAGAATACTGCGCCGGGTTTTTGGTATTTTTCTTTGATGTAGTCTTTCAAGACATCGGTCAATGTTACGTCGCCTGTGCTGTCGCCTTGCACGAGGATACCTGCCCTTTTATTAACGATAAGGAGGTGATTGTCTTCGTAAATGATGTGATAGTCTTTCATACTTTTCAAATTTTGGACGCTAAAATTCGGGTCCATGCTGGGCACAAAGGTAGGATTATTTTGCGATAAGTGTGGTTGGGTCCAAAATTTATAATTTTTTTTCGCGTGAGTCCCCCTTGATTTTCAATGAATTATGGATTTGGGTTAATTTTTTTTGTGGGGAGAGTTGGTATTTATAAATTATTCCTACATCTTTGCACTCCCAATCGCTAGGAAAACGATTCTAGCACATTGACTTCGGGCAGATTAGATGGTTTTCGGATTGTTTAATTGGTGATGAAGTTGAAAGA
>NZ_JBPXKO010000004.1:0-485829 GCF_054558655.1 Aquirufa sp. 5-AUSEE-100C1
CCTTTCTACCAACGAATTTGAAAACCTACAATTTGTAGAGACGCAATACCTTGCGTCTAATTCAAACAAAAAGACGCGATGTATCGCGTCTCTACAGTTCAAATCCACCTTTCTACCAACGAATTTGAAAACCTACAATTTGTAGAGACGCAATACCTTGCGTCTAATTCAAACTAAAAAGACGCGATGTATCGCGTCTCTACAGTTCAAATCCACCTTTCTACCAACGAATTTGAAAACCTACAATTTGTAGAGACGCAATACCTTGCGTCTAATTCAAACAAAAAGACGCGATGTATCGCGTCTCTACAGTTCAAATCCACCTTTCTACCAACGAATTTGGAAACCTACGTTTGTAGAGACTAAATACCTTGCGTCTAATTCAAACAAAAAGACGCGATGTTTCTCGTCTCTACATTTCTAGTCATCGAGGGAACAAAACGACTCAATTATCGGTTTGAAATCTTAAACCCTTTGCATTGAATTATTACCATCAGATTTACCTATCAACTGCTGAATTACCAGCCGATTGGAATCAAGTCGCGCAATCGAGTATTTTCCTGCAAACGGACTACTTGAAGGCATTGGAAGAATCCAGGCCAACTAATCTCACGATCAGTTATGTGGGAATTTTTCAAGACACCAAATTAATGGCAGCTGCGTTCATTCAGCAAATCGATTTAAACCAATTGGAAACTTTTGGCGTGCGGGATAGTGGGCTTAAAATTATCATTCGTGATTTCTTATTCAAGAATTATGCCGGGAAATTGTTGATCGTGGGAAATAATATGTTGACCGGCCAACACGCCATTGCCTGTCGGCCGGACATCTCCCAAGCTAGCATCCTAAGCTACCTTAAAGAACGAGTTTGCAAAGAATATCCTAACCAACATCTCGAAATATTCAAGGACTTTCCTGCGGAAGAACTAAGCTTTTTCTCAGGCTCAAGCTTCGATAAAAGTCTGCGATTCACTTCGCAGCCTAGCATGTTTCTCAGCCTAGCAGAATCCTGGTTAAAAGAAAAAGATTATGTTGATGCGCTCTCAAAAAAATACCGAGACCAATACAAACGGGCACGCAAAAAAGCGGACGGAATCGAGAAAAGGCAATTGAATCTTACGGAAATCATCGAACTCGAATCGAGAATTTATGAGTTGTATCTACATGTTGCAAAAAATGCGCCATTCAACACATTCTTTTTGGCGAAAAATCATTTTAGTAGCCTCAAAAAAAACTTGGGCGAATCCTTCCGATTTTTTGCCTACTTCGAAGAAGGCAAACTAATTGGATTCAATACCCTTTTTCAGCATGATGAATTACTGGAAACCTATTTTCTCGGTTATGACCCAAGCATTCAAAAGGATAAAATGCTTTACCTTAATATGCTCTATGACATGGTTGGCTGTGCCATTGTCAACGGATTCAAGCATATTCAATTCGGTCGAACGGCGATGGAAATAAAAAGTTCGATTGGTGCTGTACCCGTCAATATGTATGGCCTCATGGAACACAATACACCCTTGATAAACAGATACCTTGATAAGATTTTTCGTTTTCTGGAACCTGAGGTATCATGGATACAAAGGCACCCATTTAAAAGTTGACAGTTCCTTAATCTACTTGAGCAGAACTTATGGTACCTTTCGAAAAACATTTCTGATTCATGAAGAAGATTTTTCAGTTTTTTGCATTTCTTTTGGGTATTCAAGTGATTCATGCGCAGCAACTTATTGAGGTTCCCGGACTTTCTGAATTTGCCAAAATCGATACCAATGGCTACTCCGTATTACCAAGTGGACGTTATGTAAGTCCCGCTGGTAGAACAATACGGATTACTGATGACCCTTTTGGTCTTTCTTTGAGCCCAGATAAAAAATGGGCAATCACAATACACAATGCCGCATTTACACGAATTAATCTAACAAATCAAACTTCAAAAAGATTTCCAGAATTTGGCACATCTGATAAAAACTCACCGTATGGTAAAAGCTCATTTTTAGGAATCGTTTTTTCGCAAGATAGTCAAAGCTTTTATTTGAGTGGTGGAGATGCAGGGAACGTACATCAAATCGATATTCTAACAGGACAAGTTATCAGGACGATTTCACTTGATGGTATGATTGGCCAACGCACATTTTGGGACAGCTTTGCCTCTGACATGGTCTTAATGGCAGAAAAAAATGAACTACTCGTGCTCGATCAGGCAAATTACCGAATGGTTCGAATCGACTTAACTTCAGGAATGCTTACTTCAAGTACGCCTACGGGCCGACTACCCTTTGGTATTTCCCTAAGTCCAGACCATCAATATGCTTTTGTGGCAAACGTAGGAATGTATGCTTATCCCCTTGTCGAAGGAACGACACCACAAAACATACAAAAACAATATATCCCCCACCATCCTTATGGAAATGACACCAAAGAATCACAAGAAGGGACCCTTGTAGATGGGAAAAAAATTCCCGGACTCGGAAACCCACGGGCGGATGAAGCCATGAGCGTATTTCAAATTGACCTGACAACAAACCAAACCGTAAAAGTCTATAAACCAGGTTTCCAACTAGGTGAAATGGTCGAAGAAATGGAAGTTGTGGGAGGCTCTAGTCCAAATTCCATCGCAGTAGGAACAAAATATATTTATGTCAGCAATGCGACAAATGATAACATTGCCGTAATCGATTATAAAACTCAAGAAATTAAATCCCACATACCAATACAATTTTCGAGCATATTGGACAAAAGAAGAGGCTATTTACCTTTTGGAATTACGCTAAGTAATGATGAGAACAAAATATTTGTCACCCTACTTGGATTAAACGCAGTCGCTGTTATCGATGTGAGAACTGGGAAAAATTTAGGATTCATACCGACCGGCTGGGGGCCAACGCGCGTAAAACTATCCGCGGATGAAAAAAACATATATGTCACATCTTGCAGAGGTTATGGTGCTGGACCCAATGGTGGTAAAGGTTACCTTGCCCCTAAACAAGGAACGTATATCGGAGATGTTCAATTAGGTACTTTTCAAAGTATACCCATGCCTTCAATGGCAGAATTATCGAACTATACGACTCAAGTTCAACAAAATACCTTCCGTTTAAAAGATGGCAAAACACGGGGAAACAAAACCTTCTCATTAGCTGCAGGTGCTAAATCCCCAATCAAACATATTGTGTACATCACGAAAGAAAATCGCACTTACGACGAAATTTTTGGACAGTTTACAGGAGCTAATGGCGATTCAACCCTTGCCCGTTATGGTCTAAATCGGACAGTTTATGAAAAGAATCATACATTCCAACATGTGGACGTCATGCCAAATCATCATCAAATAGCAAAAGCGTTCTCAATGAGCGATAATTTCTATTGTGACAGCGATGCCTCCATTCATGGCCATCACTGGATGATGGGTGTTATTCCAAATGAATGGGTTGAAACCAATTCTAGTGTCAGTAAAACCGCTAAAATCTTTTCAAAAGCTCCGGGAAGGCGTTTTCCTGGCTCTACAGGTAGCATGGATCCCGAAGATTATGCGGAAATTGGTGGCATTTGGGAAGCCTTGGAACGAAAGAAAATCTCCTTTTATAATTTTGGAGAAGCCAATGAAACAGGACATGTGCGGGAGGATTGGACAGATACACTAACTGGAGCTGGTCACATCGTCATGGTACCGATGCAAAAAGCCTTATTCAAAAATACCAGCCACAAATATGCAGGATTCAATACGAGTATTCCAGATCAATTCCGTGTAGCACAATTTGAAACCGAATTCTCAGAAAAATGGCTAAAAGGCAAAGAAAAAATGCCTGCCTTAGTAACCATTCAGCTACCAAATGATCATGGAGGAGATTTAGATTCATTAGCAGGTTTCCCGTATCGTTCATCGTTCATGGCCGATAACGATTTGGCACTGGGTCGAATCTTACAATTTTTATCCCAAACGCCCTACTGGAAAAACATGTTGGTTATTGTAACCGAAGATGACCCGCAAGGTGGAGTTGACCACATCGATGCCCACCGTAGTGTCTTAATGATGGCAGGACCTTATGTAAAGCGTAATTACATCTCACACCGTCATGCAAATTTTGGTTCCATCTTGCGTGTCATCTATACACTTTTAGGTATTCCAGCTGTTAACCATTACGACCAAACAGCAACGGTACTCGATGATTTCTTTATAGATCAACCTAACTTCACCCCCTATCAATTTAGCTTTCCTGACAAACGGATCTTTGACGCTGACAAAACAATGATTCGTTACAATCGAACGATAGATTGGCGAAAAATAAAGAGAACAGTAGAAATGGATGATGAAGATGAGCAGCGAAGAAACCACTAATTACCAGTTGAATATCATTTGAGCATGTAGGCTTCTCCCCATTCCATCAATTCCTGAACCGTGCATTCGATAAGGAACATTTCCTAAATTCATTCCCTGCATGCTAAAATGAATATAGGGTGAAATTTTATAGGAATACGAGATTTGCCAAATTCCCCAACCAGCTGTTCCTGAGGGATTCATTCGGTTATCCGCCTTATCACCCGCGCTTAATCGATCTTGACGATCCGCAAATTGCCAAATAAATCCTAAGCTACCTTTCAAAAAAGTATAATCTACCACTAATGAACCATGCAAGGGCGGTATGCGGCGCATCGGTTCATTCAAACTTATATTTTGACCGTATACATACGAAAGGCTATTCGTCAAACTCAATTTTTCACTCAATCTTATCTTAGATTCCGACTCAAAACCCACCAAATAAGCCTGTGCATTATTTTCCTTCAAATACAACGGATAACCTTGCACTACCTGTGTCGTTTTAACCCGATTAATTAACTGAGAAAGTTGCGTATGAAATCCAGACAACTCAAAATTCCAATTAGGTTTCGATAATCTAACTCCTAAATTTTTAGTCAATGAATATTCCGGACTCAATTGATATGCCGGTAATTCATATCGAAAATCAACAATACCAAGACTTCCTAAATCATCCAAATTCGGCGCACGAAAACCAGTAGAAAAAGACATAAATAAGTTAATGCTGGAATTAGGTGAAAAAGTGAATCCTCCGTCATATACCAGAGCTCCGGAGGAAATCCGAGAGTCACCAACCGTTGAATCAGGCAAGCTTGCCATCGAGTTTTGATAACGTAATCCAGCATGGCCATGCCATTTATCACCTTGCCATTCATGCAAACTAAACGCAGAAAAAGTTTGATAAACGGAATCATTGGGATACAATCCACGCAAATGGGTTGTAAAGACAGGAGAAATATCTATACGGCTACTCTGAACTGCATCTGCATAAACCTCAATCCCCGACATACTACTTAGATTGGATGACCAATTACTTTTCAATTGTCCAACAAGACCAAACGTACCGATGACGTCTTCTTCTTGACGAGAGATACTACTTCCTTTTTTCTTCAATAACCTTTTTTCACGGCTTTTTTGATAAGAGAGCGTCCAATCCATTTGCTGATTCCAAGAGTGACCTCCAGAGTAAATCCATCGACTAAATGCCCTTCCATAAGATTGAAGTGTCATTTCGTTGATTGCAAAATTTTCTAACTGAATTTTATGATAAACTGGAACACGATCTTGAACTGTTTGTTGAAATAAATTTTCAACCACCCAACGATCACCCAATTTGATATGGAATTGAATTATTCCATTTCGCTCATCATAACCAGTAGGTCTTTGAAACCCTCCAACACCACCGCGGGTTATATCTCCAAAACTTTTGTTGCTCAGGGAAGTCGAAAAAGCAAAATTTGGCATTTGATAGTTAAGTCTACCTAGAACACTTTGCTCCATTCCTTGGCTGATGGCACGACCAATCATTTGACCGGACCATTTCGGATTAGCACTAAATGTAGGCTTATTAGATATTAAGTGAATTACCCCTGTTAAAGCATCGGAACCATATTGGACGGAACCCGCACCTCGTAGAATCTCGACTTGGTTCAATGAATAAGGATCGATGGTATTCAAATACTGATTGGGCCCATAGCGAAAGGTAGAATTATTAAATCGAATTCCATCCAGAACAAGTAAAGTTTGATTTCCGGTCAGGCCACGAACAAATGCTGAACCACCTCCCTGATTCGTTCGCTGAACAAACACACCTGACGAGGTAGCTAAAATCTCAGGGGAATTCATCGACGCTCCCTCCATGATTTTTTTTTGATGGATAGGATAAACAACTTGCTGCTTCGATATAGCTTGACGGCTCGCACTCACGACCACATTATCGAGGGTATCCGAAGGACAAAAAATCGCCATTTTAAAACCCAAAACACTAATTAATCCAATATTCATTTTTAATCCTCGTCTTCTTCGCTCGTAGTTAAAATGGCAGCACGGCGAGGTACTGGCATCACAGAATCTTCTCCTTTCACCGCTTTCCAAATCACTTTACTAAACTCCAAATCAGGAATAGAGTCTTCCTTTTTGAAATCAAATTTGGCACTTTTTTGAGCACTCGGTGTATCCCGAATATTTAACTCAAACAAGTTTGCTTTCGGTAGGATGGAGTCAAACGGGCGAAGATCTGGCGTGGCCTGAAAACATCGGAACATCGGAGATGCTGCGGCATCATATTGACTCATTGGGGGTAAACCTAAAATCAATTCCATCGTACGGAGCATCGAGGAAGTCGAATAAGGCGTATGATCAACAAATCCACGCTTCACGAAACCGCCTGCTAGATAAGCAGTTGTGCGATGCGCATCCACATGATCTGGGCCATTTTGAGCATCATCCTCTACGATGAAAATAGCTGTCTCTTTCCAAATTGGCGATTTTGAAAGATATTCCACAAATAATCCAACTGCATAATCATTATCTGCTACATAGGCGAAAGGTGTCTTTTTACCAAGTCGTTGACCTTCCGTATGATCATTAGGAAAATGAAGTGAATTAAATCGAGGTACTTGGTTTTGAGCCAAAAGACGGTCGAAGTCTCGCTTCCAAGCAGCAAATCGCGTCGTATCCATCACATTCTGATCAAAGGATGCAAAATCAGGACAAAAATGATCCGCTATGGAAGGAATATTGGGCTTGAAATTATCAGCAAATTCACCATAGGTTCGATAGGAAACTCCTGCACGCTTGCAGTAATCCCAAATGAATCCATTCTTCGGGTTAGCAATCAATCGATTTCCCTCGCCATCATATTTACCCCCACGGCCACCATAGGAAGTAGGCCACGTTTTTTCTAAATAATCCGTCGCATGTGCTGATGTAGACCAATTATGCCCATCCGAACTCACCTCGCCATCCACATAAAAATTATCCAACAAGACAAAATCCTTCACCAATTTATGTTGGTTAGGTGTATATTTTTCACCAAACAAAAGCAATGTCGTATCGCCATTCCCACCTGGCACATCCGAGAGCACCTGATCATAAGTACGATTCTCCTTCAGAACATAAAACACATATTTAATAGGTGACACATCCCCTACTTTCATTGGAATAGGATTACCTTTTTCACCTATGGCATTCATTTCTTTTTCTTTTGTATAGGGCGTATTCTGATATACTGCCTCTGATAAAATAGCTAAATCTGCCATAGATGGTTCGTTAAATACCGACATGGTACCTTTCATTAAACCTCCAATGTAACCCGTTCGAACTTTGCGATTATTATCCGATTGCTGATATGTCACAGTTTGTTTTTTCTGAATGGGATTGGGCCCATCCGGATTCGCAAACGAGGAAAAGCCCTTTCCATTAGCCACGAATAATTTTCCTTTGACAATTTGCAAAGAAGTCGGGTACCAACCCACTGGAATAAATCCGAGAGAACGGGAATAACCTGGTTTTTCTACCTCAAAAACAGCTAAACAATTGTTATCCGCATTCGAAACATAAAGTCGTTCCTCATTAGCAGATAAGGCCAAGCCATTCGTTGAGCTTCCCTCCAAGGCATTGGGTACCAAGGCTGCATTCAAAACTTCGATTTCTTTGGCAGCTTTCAAGTCTACAACCGAAACGGAGTTATCATTACCATTAGCAACGAACATTGTTTTTCCGTTTTTAGTAATGATCATTTCATTTGGGTGATCCCCCACTGAAATTGCCGGCAAAAAGGTTGCATTATCTAACTGAAAGGGAAGAACTTGTTTAGCGCCCCAAACCGAGATATATAAAATTTCTTTGTGCTTATCTAAAATACAAGTAAATGCCTCCGCGGGTAACGGATGCGTTGAACGAATGGTCTTCGTTTTAACATCGATCACATACAGCGAATTATTCTCTTTGGTAACCACATACAAAATACCTCGTGCGTCATCATATTCAATTCCTGTGGGAGAAATAATAGCTTTCGGGTCTTTGGATAAAGGTATTTTGTCTACCTCGGTTAGTTTACCTGCTTGAATTTCAAAAACCAATATGACATTGTCATTACCACCTGAAACATAGACCCTCTTATTGTTCGCAGCTACCTTTAACCCATACCAAGATTTTGCTAATTCCTTGGAATCCAAAACTTGTTGGGACGCTACATCAATCAATTGTAAACTTTGGATGCTTTGGCCATTGTTAGTGACCAACAAATACTTTTGATTGGGCGAGACAGCAACATTCAAAGGTAAATCACCTAGAGCAATTGAAGAACCATACGGCGATAATTTCCAGCCATTCGGAAGAGTCACTCGGCTTGCTGAAAGTGTGGACTTCAAATTACTTTGTCCAATAATAGAAACTGAACAAAGAAGACCCAAAACAAAGATTTTAAAGTTAAATTTCATGCGTTTTTTCTTAAAAATAATCTGAATTAAAACAATAAGTTTTGCCTCTTCCAGAATTTAAAAATTTGTTATTATTTCGAAATGCTAAAATAATCCCCTACTACCCCATCGGACTGAATCCAACGTAATTCAAATGTTGATTTACTCACATCTAAGATGACGGAACCTCCCATTTGATTATTGGAATATAACATCGATTTCATGGGAAAACCAGGTCGTTGACCTCCCACTTTTCCGCCTGAACCACTCACTACATAGATGACACCTTGCCCTTTTGGACCCACTATATAATGATTGGGAGCTTTTTCTCGTGCCAATACATGCTTTGATTCCTCAAACGATTCATTAATCCCTACATGCCCACGCAAGGGGTAACTTCGCTCATAAACGTGGCTATGCCCAGCGATCACCAAATCAACCTTGTATTGCTCAAAAATAGGCGTCACATTTTCACGCAGTGATTTCATGTCTAATTCCACATCAGAATCATGCGAGCCTTTTGAATAGGGAGGTTTGTGAAAATAGACCACCACCCAAGGTAATTTATTCGCGGCTAAATCAGCTTTTAGCCAATCCACCTGTTCCCCTTTGCCATCTTTCAATTGTAAACCAGATTTTTCCTTCATTTCCGTATCTAAAGCAACCAGATGAACGGGACCATAATTTACGGAATAGTAGGATTCCGCATGCGAAGGAACTCCACCCGCTTGACCGGCCACCGGCATATCGAAAATTTGAAAATAGGGTGGTAAGGTTGGATCATGCTTTCCGGCATAATCGTGGTTACCCGGCGAAGGATAAATGGGTAAATTCTGTAAAAATGCTTGCTGATATACATCAAATACATTTTTTTGATATTCCTCATCCTTCCCGTTGTTGTAGGCATTATCGCCCAACCAAATCCAAGCATCCGGTCGATGGCCTTTGGTGTAATTTGTAATGGACTCCATAACAGCCTTTTGGCTCAAAGAACCATCCCCAAAATCACCCAAAGCCCAAATGCGAACAGGCTTTTGAAAACCTGGTGCAGTCACCACATAGCGTTCCGAAACAAATTGTTTGGAATCGATTTGGTAGGCATACTTTGTGCCGGGTTTCAATTGAGCCAACTCTACCATGTGTTCAGTGACACGGTTAGTATCCAAGACCTCTCGAACGTTTTTTTTCGAATCTTGGTAATACACACGACTCGATACAGGCTTGTCGGTCCGCCAATGAACAATGGCGGAGGTGGTAGTCACCGACTGCAAATAAGGTCCACGAATGATTTGAGCCTCTTGTGCATAGGCAAAGGGGCTAAAAAGTAAAAGGAATAGGAATTTTTTCATTATGCATCAAAAAAAGGCGTCAAAATGAACTTGACGCCTTAAATGTAATCTAAATTTTAGTAACCTTGATTCTGTTTCAAGTAACCTGTCAAATTGGAAGCGCCATCAATCGCCGTTTGTGGGATTGGAAATACGCGCTTGTTTTTATCAGTGTTGGTTTTTTCGGTCCAGCTATCTTCATACTTGCCAAAACGAATTAAATCCGTACGGCGTTGTAATTCCCAATAAAATTCAAATCCTCGCTCACGAAGTAAAAGATCTAAATTGATCGTCGACAAAGGGGACGCGGCAGAATTACTTGTACGAGATAAACGCACCTTATTCACATCGGCTAAAGCACCCGTGGCATCATTTGACTTGCGAAGTTTCGCTTCCGCACGCATCAAATAAACATCTGCTAAACGAACAATCACTAAATCCGCTTCGCCAAAATTACGACCAGAAGATGATTTATCAGAAAACTCATATTTTTCTACCCGGTAACCTGAACTATAATCACTGCCTGTTGTTGTAAAATCAACCTGCTCCGTATGAATTACCATCGGATTGCCTTTCCCACGTGAGTTTACAATTTTACCAACCTGTAAGGATTTACCATCCGCGCATTTTACAAATGCACCACTCTTGTAAATCAACCCATATTGTTGGCCTCGTAATATTCCACGATCAATTTTATAGGAGATTGGATCCACACATTGTCCCTCCTCTTTCTTTACATTTTGTTTGTAAAAACGAGGATCCGCTACCGCTGGGTCAAGCGAGCCATAGGCTGCAACCCATGATTGGTAGAAAGTCGGAGTAATTGCCGGCCCATCCGTCCCATTCGCTGCAGGATATGCTGGCAATGGACGCTGGTCATTCGCCAATGAAAAATATGACATACGATTATGCCCATTCAATTCAGCTCGCTGATCTACCGCAAATACTAATTCTTTATTGCTATGATTCGCATTACTGAAAATATCCCAATAATCCGTAGATAAGGCATATTGTCCTGAATTAACGATTTTATCTGTGTATTCAATCACTTTATCCATATCCTCCACCTTGTGGGTAGCTGTTCCATAGGGATCCCGCCAAACAGCCGCGTTCAAATGTAAACGAGCTAATAATCCCCAAGCACCCCCTTTGGTCAAACGACCTGGACCAACGGATGTCGATAAAATCGGTTCAATGGCTAACAATTCACTTTTGATGTACGCGATAGCGGCTTCACCACGAAGAATTGTTGTCACTTCACTTAAATCATCTTTTGAGAAGGCCAAACCAAATAAATCCAACATAACCATGTTGTAATAGGCACGCATACCACGCGCCTCAGCCGAGTATAATTTAGCGTTGGGATCATTGTTTAATTTTAACGAATTAATCGCCGTAACCGAACGAGAGATTCCCGCAAGTACTGCATTCCATGTATTTCGAACATTGGGATCCGTACTCGTTGTTTCATGCTTGTGCAATGATAAATAGATTCCATTATCACCCCAGTCGGTACCCCCACGGTATGGTAAAATAGCCTCATCCGTAGAAATTTCTTGTAAAGCAAACAAGGTAGTATGTTGGAAAATTGTTGGCAACACCGCGTAAACGGGTGCAATCATCCCATCGGCAGCTTGCTTGTCCGTTAAACCCGCTGCGTTGTATTCATCCAATACTTTTTCATTCAAATCGGAGCAACCTACCAAGGCTGTCATCCCTACCATAAGCATGGCTATATTTCTAAACTTTTTCATTTTCTTTCTAGCTATTCAAATTAGAATGTAAGATTCAAACCAACGATTACTGATTTCGCTTTCGGGTAGCTTAAGTAATCAATACCATATGACAAGACGCCATTAATCGAATTGTCCTTGTTTACTTCAGGATCGTATCCGTCGTAATCAGTCATCAACCAAAGATTTTGTCCCGTTACCGATAAACGAGCACTTGAAATAAACTTGCTGATTCCCAATTTCGCAGTAGGCAATTGATATCCCAAAGTCACGTTATTCAAACGTAAGAAAGCTGCATCTTTCAAATAGCGTGTTGATATCGGCGCGGCATTGTTAATGGATTCTTTCGCGTCAGCAAATGCAGCTGGAGTCACGTTCGTATTCTTCGCAATCTTCAACTTATAAAAGGAAGCATTGGCTGTGTTGTCATAGATTTTATTTCCAGCCACCCCGTTGAATTGCAAGGATAGGTCAAAACCTTTGTAAGACGCATTACCAAAGAAATTATATTGGGTAGTTGGTAAGGCAGTACCCGCCGCAATACGATCCTTATCGGTGATGATTCCGTCCCCATCTTGGTCCTTGTAAAGGCTTATTCCCTTGTCATCAAATCCAATAAACTCTTTCAAGAAGAATGTACCGATTGGCTGACCATTGATGTATCCATTGATTGTCGCTGAGGTCAAACCAGAACCTGATGCCGAACCCGATGGAATCACGGAATAAGGGGATCCTTTGACTTGGTTCTTGATCAATGTTAAGTTACCGCCCACATTGAATTTGATGCCTGACATCGTCTCGAATTTATAATCTAAATCCATCTCAACACCCGAATTCAAAATTTCCATGTTGGCCACATTCGTCCATACGGAACTTGCTGGTTGTACGGGATCTGCTGGGATTACTTCCAAAAGCATGTTGGTCGACACCTTATTAAACGCATCGATCGAACCCGATAGTGCCCCATTCAAGAACGCAAAATCAAAACCAAGATTCATTTGTGTTGAAACCTCCCATTGAATATCCGGATTCGCTAAACGCGAATAGGTAATACCAGCGGGGTAACTCGCCGAAGCTTCCAATGGATAAGAAGTAGATGACCCAACGGTCGCTGTAAATAATGGCTGGGTGATTTTTGGTGGGATTTCTTGGTTACCCGTTTGTCCCCAACCACCGCGAAGTTTCAAATTACTGACCGAAGTGTTCTTCAAGAAAGGCTCTTCTGAAATTCGCCATCCCAACGAGAATGAAGGGAAAATACCGTATTTGTTATTCGCACCAAATTTAGACGAACCATCGGCACGTACGGTTGCCGTTGCCAAATATTTATCTTGATACTGATAATTCAAACGCGTATAGAATGACTGCAACTCATTAATAAAGGCAGAACCGGCAGGTCTATTGGTCGCCAAGGTTAATTCCTGACCGATGCCTGGGTTATAAATCGGCTCCGTCGGTACAATCGGGAATTTATTGATACTAAACGTACGCCATTGGTATTGGATTTTCTGATAGGAATGACCAAGCAATGCAGCAAAGCTATGATCACCTAAATCGAGGTTGTAGGTTAAATAATTCTCAATCAAATTATTCAAATTGCTTGTATTGTATGTATCTAACCGACCATCAATTTTCGGCACTGCACTTGCCAAGGTTTGAACATCACGCACAGAAGTGGAATTATCGTATCCGAAATTCATTCGATAAACCAAGCCCTTCATTAATTTAACAGAAGGTGAGATGTTTGCAATAAATCGATTTGTCGTGTTGATATCCTTGAACAATTGTAATGTAGTCAATGGATTTGATTGACTGACAAAAGTTGCAGGAGTCTTACCATCCGCCGCATAAGTAGGCAATGTAGGGTTATTCGACAAGGCCGTCCCCAATAAGCTTTCGATCGCCGGGCGTTCGTTTACCGTATTTGAAAAGCTTATGTTGGCATCTAAATTCAAACGATCATCCCAGAATTTTTGATTCACATTCATACGACCCGTTAGTCGGTCTAATTGATTGTTTTTCAAAATACCTTGTTGCATTTGAGCCCCGAAAGCCGCATAATAGGTTAATTTATTAGCTCCGCCTCCTAAACTTAAATTATAGTTTTTGGTCATTGCTTGGCGAGTAATTTCTTTCTGCCAGTCGGTATTTGCCCCAAAATCTTCCAAGGTTCCTCCGTTTGCGACAACCTGCTTACGGAATTCATCGGCCGATAAAACAGGCAAGGCACGTGCGATGGAACTAACTCCAACACTACTCGAGAATTCGATTTTAGAAACGCCTGCTTTTCCTTTTTTCGTTGTCACTAAAATAACCCCATTCGCACCACGTGATCCGTAAATCGCTGTAGCCGATGCATCCTTAAGAACATCAATCGTTTCAATATCTTGCGGATTAATAAAGTTCAGCGGATTACCTCCACCTGTTGTTGAGTTATCCAATGCCAACCCATCAATTACGAACAAGGGAGTCGACCCTGAACGAATTCCACCCGGACCACGAATTGTGATACCTTGAGAACCACCCGGCTCACCCGTCGCTGAAGTCACATTTACACCGGCAACTTTACCTTGTAATAATTGCTCTGGCGAGTTAATGATACCTTTATTAAAGGCCGCACTTGCCACGGATTTCACCGAACCCGTTACATCTGTTTTCTTTTGCGTACCATAACCAACTACGACAACCTGCTCGAGGTCGGCTGCGTTAGGTGCAAGCGAAACATTAATATTGGATTGAGATCCGACGGTAACCGTTTTAGAAGAATAACCGACAAACTTAAACTCGAGAACGGCATTTGCAGAACCAACCGAAATGGAATATTGACCCGATGCGTCAGCTGTGGTTCCTTTGTTGGATCCTTTCACCGATATAGATGCTCCAATAAGCGCCTCATTGGTCGTTGCATCCGTAACTTTTCCTGAGATTTTGAGTCCTTGCGCAAAAACTGAAATCGAATTTGCACAAAGTATGGAAATGGTAATGGCTATCACATAAAAAGCATTCGAGCTTATTTGAAATAACGCGAGCGATTTGACGCGTACGAGTTGTATCATAAATGAATTAATTAAGTTTGAGTTGCCAAAAGTAACTTTGAACAAATCGTTCTTAATTAATACAAAATGACTAGAATATTAAATAATAAATTCTTGAAAAAATGCCAAAACAAAATTAATACCACTACAAAATTAACTTACCCGCCGTAGCCGCACGAATTTCCTCTAAACTAACTCCCGGTGCACGTTCGATGAGTTTGAAGCCACCTTCGGGTAAGATATCATACACGCCTAACTCGGTAATGACACGGGTAACGCATTGAACACCCGTGAGTGGTAAATCACAACTCGCAACTAATTTCGATTTTCCATCAGGTGTAGTTTGCAACATGGCCACAATAACCTTATCTGCCGAAGCGACCAAATCCATGGCCCCTCCCATGCCTTTGACCATCTTTCCCGGTACTTTCCAATTGGCCAAATCTCCCTGTTCTGAGACCTCCATCCCACCAAGAATCGTCACATCGATGTGATTCCCACGAATCATGGCAAAACTCTGCTCGGAGCCAAAAACGGAACCGCCAGGTGCTACCGTGATCGTCTGCTTACTCGCATTGATGTAATCGGCATCCTCATGACCTTCTATTGGAAATGGACCGATGCCCAATAAACCATTTTCGGATTGTAAGATTACTTTCATTCCTTTCGGAATGTGATTAGCGACGCGCGTCGGAATGCCAATGCCTAAATTCACATAATCGCCATCTTTGATTTCTTGCGCGAGACGCCTTCCGATAATTTCTTTTTTGATATCCTCCGGACTCAATTCCTGGATTTCTTCCGCATCCAATTGATGCGTCCGATGTTCGATCGGTTTGATGTAATCCTTCCCTTGAACTATCCGCTGGACATAAATCCCCGGCGTATGAATCTGATTGGGATCCAGCGTACCGACGGGGACTAATTCTTCCACTTCAGCAATGGTGATTTTACCTGCCATTGCCACTACTGGATTAAAATTTTGGGAGGTTCCTTTATATATCAAATTCCCCTCAGTATCCCCTTTCCAGGCTTTCACGAAGGCAAAATCGGCATGAATCGCTTGCTCCAATAAATACTTCTTCCCATCGAATTCACGCGTTTCTTTGTTGGCCCCCACCTCCGTGCCTACCCCAGCCGGCGTATAAAAAGCGGGGATTCCCGCTCCTCCACAACGGATTCGTTCGGCTAAGGTTCCCTGTGAGACCAACTCCACCTCGAGTTCGCCGGCCAACAGTAATTCTTCGAATAGGTGATTTTCTCCAATGTAGGAACAAATCATTTTCGAAATTTGCTTCTTTGCGATGAGTCTGCCAATCCCAAAATCCGCCAAACCCGCCTCATTGGAGATACAAGTTAAATGCTTACTCCCTCGTTGCAACAAAGCCTCAATGAGATTTTCAGGCACACCCGTCAATCCAAAGCCCCCCATTAAAACACGGGCACCTGAGGGAAGGTCAAAGATGGCCTCCTTTGCATGGGAATAGACTTTATTCATTTTATTGATAATCTGTAATCAGCTCTACATTCGGATGTAACCATAGAAATGATGCCGGACAATCTGTGGTAATTCTTCCCGTAAAAATCTGTTCTAGCGCCGCTTCCTTTCCTTTTCCTGTTACTAGGAAGATGATTTTTTTGCTTTGTAAAATCCCTTGCATGCCTACGCACAAACCAAAAGCCGGTTCGGAACCTTGGGAAAGCGCCGGATCATGCTGGATCGTCGACTCAGCCAAAATCGCCTTATGAAAGCCTGGCTGTAAAGAGTCGGCCGGCTCATTAAAGGCAATATGTCCATTCTTACCCAAACCCAGAATACAAATATCCATCGGGCTATTCGCCTGAATGTAGGCTTCTATCCGTTGAATCTCGACATTCACATCCGCGACATTCGGGTCAAAGCTCACGTAACGATCCTTGGGAATAGCTAAGGGGCCTAATAAATGTTTTTCCAAATACGATTCGCAGGAATCGGGATGACTCAAGGGGATAATCCCCCACTCATCCATTTTAATGACGCGCATCTTGGTAAAATATTCTTTATGCTTCGCCATTTCTGCATACATCCCGGTGGGTGAACCACCGGTAGCTGCACAGAATAATAAATCGGGCTTCTGCTTGAGCTCCTCGATGATGTGAGTACTCGCTAACTCACTTAATTCTTGATAATTCGCAACGCGTGTAATCTTCATTCTCAATTCATTTTTCTTAAAGTAACAAAATGCGCGCGCGCAAAGCAACAGATTATCAGTTTACTGTTATTTTAAACAAAATCATTTTACTACTTTGCAACACAATCTAGTTCTAATTAAACATGTACAATCACCTATTCGCTCCGGCGATTGGGAGGAAATTGGGTATTGTCCTAATGGTCCTTCTAATCAGGGTATCACGTGGATATGCCCAAGAATGGACCTTTCAGGCCGGAATTAATGTCACCAACTTTTCATTTCAAAATAGCAACGGCCAAACGCTGAGTGGTATTAAACCTGGATCGGGAAATTCCCTCGGGATTCAATACCAACGAAATTGGGTAGATACCTCGGCACTACTACTTAAATCAAACCCCGCGGCGATTTACATCAACCAGCATCCTACTTTGGCCAAGCTATTGAGTCGATTCCAATGGGGCCTAGGAATACATTTGAATCAATACAATGCCGTAGGCGATGCGGTCAATACCGCCTACAGTTACCAAACAAATTATGTGGGAATCAGCCCAGCACTCGCATACAAACAAAAAATTTACCAAGGATTAAGCCTGCAAGGAGCGGCAATCTTACAGATAAACCGGCTGATCCAAGGAAATCAATGGGTTAACAATCGCTTTGTTGATTTGCAGAATGACCCACAATTCAATGGAATTCAATCACTTACAGGCTACCAGGTCGGCATAAGTCAAAAAATAACGGAGAACCTTCAAATTTCCATGCAAGCTATGCAATTGACTAACACCTCCCCGATTGCTTCCCAAGGAACCACACTCAGCATGCGACCTATGCAACTTTTATTTGGCATCATAATCCAACCCAAAAGCAAATAATCCCGATGAAACGTTATCTACTAGCATTATTCCTGATTCAATGGGCTTTTGGGAGCATAGCGCAAACCAAGGGCATTCAATATCAAGCAGTACTTCAGGACCCGAACCCCTACCAAATTCCGGGAACCTTTATCCAAGGCCAAGTCCTGCAAAACAGCAAGGTCAGCATCCGATTTACACTCAAATCAACAAATAACATTGATTTTGAGGAATTACACGATACCCAGACAGATGCATTTGGCTTGATTAATTTGACCATCGGAAAGGGAAAAAAGGTGATTGGTAATTTCGAGCAACTCAATTGGAGTGGGCAAAATAAGATCTTAGTCGTAGCCGTTAAGATCGATGGACAGCCCAATTATTTGGAAGTAAGTAATCAAACCCTTTTGTATAGCCCCTATGCCTTATATGCCGATGCGGTGGAATACAAAAATGTCTACAATGCTCCCAAAGATGTGTCTCATTTTACGAATGATGTAGGCTATTTAATGAACAAGGATCTGAAACCTTTGGAAAAGAAAATCGAGGAGAATCAAACGGAAAATTTGAAGGTTTTGAGTTTGATCAAGGACCAACAAATCACGCTCGAAAATCAAATTACGGAGCAGGGTAAGCAATTAAACCAACAGGTTGAAATCACCCAGAATTTAAATACAACGATTCAGCAACAAAGTGCTCAGATTAATCAGAATCAAAACATTCTTCAAAATCAGATTAACCAGAGTCAGAATAATCTCCAAAATCAGATCAATAATTTGAGTGGTTCTTATGAATCTTTAAGTAACAAATCGACGGCCGTGGATTTGGGGAATTCATCGCCAAGTAATCAATTGTATCCAAGCCAACAAGCCGTAAAGACTTATGTAGATCAAGTGATTTCCACGGTGGCTACCTCAGGAGTTCCCGATGCAACGACCCTGGCTGCGGGGAAAATCAAACTTTCCGGAGACTTAAGCGGAACGGCGAGTAACCCTACAGTACCCGGCCTAGCGCTGAAAGAAGATCTTGCAAATAAATCGACGAATGTTTCAAGCGATGGTTCATCCGACACTAAATATCCGAGTGTTCGGGCGGTCAAAACCTATGTGGATCAGGCGACGCAGGGGATTGCGCTATCGGCCGACTTAAACGCAAAGGCGGATAAAAATTCTCCGGTATTTACGGGAACTCCTAACCTACCCACCGGAACAATTGGAGTAAAACAGGCTGCGGGGAATAATACGAATCAATTGGCGACGACGTCCTTTGTCCAACAAGAATTGAGTGGACTTATTTCCAATAAAGAGGATGCCGCAAATAAATCCACAGCCACTTCTTTAGGGACGAGTAATACGCTCTTCCCTACACAAAATGCGGTGAAAACCTATGTCGACAATCAAATCAGTTCGGCCACCATTGCGGATGCAAGTTTGTCGGCGAAAGGAAAGATCCGTTTAGGTGGCGATTTAGCCGCGGGTAACAGTACCGCGGATGATCCGATCATTCGGGACAATGCGATAAGCACAAGCAAACTGGCGGATTTGGCCGTAACAGATGCAAAGATTGCATCCATCTCAGGCAGCAAAGTAGCAGGCAATATTTCTGGGAATGCCGCCAATGTAACGGGAACTATAAGTCCAAGCCATGGAGGTACCGGGGTTGCAGGAACCTTGAATGGTTATGTCAGAGCAAATGGTATTTCTGCCATGCAGGGACTTTCAACGATACCGGTTTCGGATGTTTCGGGAGCGGAATCAGCAAGCAATAAAAGCAATGACATCGCTTTGGATGCAAATTCAACAACCAAATACCCGAATGTTAGTGCGGTTAAAACCTATGTGGATAACCAAATCGCACAGGGAACGATTCCCGATGCAACCACATCAACCTTAGGTAGAATTCGCTTGGGAGGTGATTTAGCCGGTACCGGAACGAGTGCCAACAACCCAATTCTTTCAAACAACAGTGTTACATCGGCTAAAATAGCCGATTTAGCGGTGACCAATGCGAAGATTGTGAGTGTAGAAGGTTCGAAAATCAGCAGTGATATTTTGGTGAATGCGGCAAATATCACCGGTGTGGCAAATGCCTCGCATGGCGGAACTGGTGCCGCAGGTACCTTAACAGGCTATATCAAAGGGAATGGCCTATCTGCGATGACCAGTAGCGCGACCATACCCATTAGCGATGTGGCGAATGCGGAGAATGTAAATAATAAATCCACAGCAACGGATTTGGGAAATAGTTCGCCGAGTGACCAACTCTACCCTAGTCAAAAAGCCGTTAAAAGCTATGTAGACGCTATTGCAGTCAGTAGTGTGGGATCGGCTACGCAAAATGCCCTGAATCTCAAGGAGAATACGGCCAACAAATCTACGGGAGATATAAATGGAAATAGTGTGACGTCTTTCCCTACGCAATCGGCCGTGAAAAGTTATGTGGAAAGCAAATTAAGTAGTCAGACAGTCGCATTAGGGAATCTTCAAACGATCAATCCAGACAAGGTCTTGGGAAATTTTGGAGCAAGTTCTGCGTTTCCCTCCGAGATTGCGACCACGGGAACCGGGGCGGTAGTCCGTAACACTGCGGCGACCTTGAGTAATGTACTGTTAAATGGAAGTATAGGCGGAAATGCTATTCTATCTACGACTAATGGAGGACTTGGAACAGGAAGTCTGACGGCCGGTTATGTCAAGGCGGGGACTCCGTTTTCAACAGTTTCAGCGATCCCTGTAGCAGATGTGACAGGTGCCGTTCAAAAAGTAAATGGCTACCTTCCTGATACCAATGGAAACATTGCCTTGCGTTTTGGAACAACCTACACGGGTCTTTACAACAATGGCAACTTTGCTCCGGTCATCAGTTCTCCGATCAACAGCGATGTGTTTATCGTATCGGGAGATCCAACAGCCACAAACAACGGTCGGGCATTCATCTACGACGGTACCCGCTGGAATGAAATAACCATGGATCAAGCCTCCCTGGATGCGCAATATGTGAAATTGACGGGATCTACGATGCAGGGAAATTTGGTTTTCCCGACAGGGAAGAAAATCCAACAAGTTGATGCTCCAAGCGGCTCAACCGATGTGGCCAACCGCGCCTATGTGGATCAAGCAATCGCTGCGAATGCGACTTCGGATGCTACTAATGTGGTGTTCGGAAAAATTCGATTAGGAGGAGATTTAGCCGCATCGAGTTCAACGGCAGCTAATCCGATTATCTCGAACGGTGCCATTACGAGTGTAAAAATTGCCGATGGAGCAGTCACAGAGGAAAAACTTAGCGCTCCTATTTCAGGTGCTAAAGGCGGAACCGGGGTCAATAATACCGGTAAAACAATCACAGTGGGCGGAAATTTAACAACGATCGGATCGAGTAGTTTGACCTTAACAACAACCGCGAATACGAATGTTACGTTCCCTACATCTGGAACCTTAGCCACACTTTCTGAATCGGAATCCTTGACGAATAAAACAATCAATGGAATTCAGTTCACAAGCAACCCTACCAATTTTTCAATGACGGGAGGTAGCCTTACAGCTAGAACCCTGACCGTTGCCGGGACTGCGAGTGTTTCGGGAACCAATACGGGTGACCAAACTATCGTATTATCCGGGGATTTACAGGGTTCTGGAACCGGAAATATTACAACTACCCTGAATAACACAGGGGTCATCGCTGGGGTATATGGAGGCAATTCGTTAATCCCACAAATTACCGTCGATGCCAAGGGAAGAATCACTAATGTAACTGAAATAAACTTATCCAATACTACCTTAGCCGGGACCATCCTGAACGACGGTAAATTCTTAGTAGGAAATGGCTCAAACGCAGCCGTGGAACGAAGCCTCTCTGGAGATGTTACGATGAATAACCTTGGCGTAACGAGTATCGGAACCGGGAAAGTCACCAATGGCATGTTGGCGGGCAATATTGATTTAAGTACCAAAGTCAGCAACCTCTTGCCCATTTCAAATGGTGGAACAGGCGTTTCAAGCCTTACTAATAACGCGTTGTTAGTCGGCGGAAGCACCCTCGGATTCCTAGCTCCTGGATCATCGGGTAACATCCTAAGCTCCAACGGAACGCAATGGAGTTCTAATCCGATTTCGAGTTTAGGCGTAGCCACGAGTGTGGGCAACCCAAATTCGACCGGCACGAGCAATGGCATGACTTTGCTCGCGGGAGAACTAAAATTAAGCCCTGCGGATGGTACGAACCCAGGTATCATCACGACGGGAACGCAGTCCCTCGCTGGCAACAAAACCTTCTTACAAGATTTGAGCGTAAATCAAATCGTACTAGGAAGCGGTGGAGGAAACTTAGCTTCGAATACGCGCATTGGTAATTCGTCTTTTACCAGTAATACCACAGGGTCCAACAACACGGCGATTGGATATCAAAGTTTACAAGCAAATACCAGCGGAACCAACAATACCGCTTTGGGCGCAACGGCACTGGCTTTGAATACGATAGGAAATGGGAATACGGCCATCGGTAATGGTGCGGGCGTTGCTACCGGAAATCTAAGCAACACCATTGCCATTGGATCGGGGGCTGTGGTATCGACAGATAATACGATTCAATTGGGAAATAATAATATCGGCCGACTAAACACCAGTGCAGCCATCTATGCCGCGAGTATTCAAAATACGCCAATCGGATCCGTCACCAGAAGCACGGGGGCATTTTCGAGCTTACTAACAAACGGAACAAATGCGAATCAGGTTGTCTATACGGATGCCAACAACCTTTTAATTTCTAGTAGCACGCTACCCGTGAACTTGGGAGGTACGGGATTGTCAAGCATTCCATCGAACGGGGTAATGATTGGAAATGGAAGTTCGGGGGTTTCAACGGTGCTCCCAAACACAACGGGTCAGGTACTTACTTGGAACGGCACGGCATGGACGGCGACCGTTCCAACAGCGATTTCTACAGGTGTTCTGGGAACAAGTAATACAAATGGAATTTCAATTTCAAATAATGTCATTAGCCTTAGCCCAGCAGATGCCACGAATCCGGGTATCATCACGACAAGTGCTCAAATCTTAGCAGGGGCAAAAACCTTAACGGGAGATTTAACCGTGAATGGCAATCTGACGAATGCCTCATTAACTGCATCGAAAGTAGTCTTTACAGACGCATCAAAAAACCTAAGTTCCACAGGAATTGTGGGTGTGACACAGGGTGGAACGGGATTAGGAACAATACCAACGAATGCCATATTGATTGGCAATGGGACCGGAAGTTTATCAACTCTGACACCTAGCTCGAGCGGTCAGGTATTGACTTGGAATGGCACAGCTTGGACGGCGACTGTTCCAACTGCCATTTCTACGGGTGTTCTAGGGACAAGCAACACGAATGGAATTTCGATTTCAAATAATGTCATTAGCTTAAGTCCGGCGGATGCCACCAATCCAGGGATAGTCACCACCGGCGCGCAAACAATAGCTGGAGCAAAGACTTTCGAGAATGCGGTAAATATTGATGGAAACCTTAAAAATTCGACACTTAGCGCATCGAAAGCTGTATTCACGGATGCCTCGAAAATCTTAACTAGTATAGGGACATTAGGCGTAGACCAAGGTGGAACAGGTGTCGCGACCTTAACGGCAGGAGCGCTATTAGTTGGGAATGGAACAGGAACCGTTTTGAGCACCTTAACACCGAGTACTACAGGCTACGTCTTGAAGGTAGTCGGCGGCAGCTGGACCGTTAGCACGCCCGATCGGGATGTGAGTGATCAATTTTCTGCCACGGCCAATCAAACGACTTTTACGCTTACGCAAATTCCCGTGGCCAACAGTCGGGTAAAAATGTACATCAATGGCGTACGAATCGACAAATTTGCCTATGCTTGGACCAATCAGACCTTAACCTATACACCGGCCAATAATAGCGGATATGCCTTGGCGGCAGACGACCGAATCCAATTTGAATATGCATACTAGACTCATTTTCCTTTTCCTTCTGCTTGCATGCTCGAATACATACGGGCAAGCTGTCACGCCTTCTGGCCGTATTTCAACGACCCGCACCGAGTTTGTCAATCGTGCGGGGAATAAAACAAGCCTTAACGGAGTTCAGACCACCGGAAAATTAGATACCATCCCACCCTGTACCATCCTCGTGATAAACCATGTGACCAGTCGGGGAGTTGCCCCTGTCGCCAAAACAGTTACCTATAATCTTGCCTTTTCTACTATCACAGGCACCAATAAATGTTGGCTGACCCAAAACCTCGGTTCCACGAACCCACCTACGTCTGCGACTGATAACACAGAGGCATCCGCCGGTTGGTATTGGCAATTTGGGAATAAAAAAGCCTATCGTTTCACGACCTCGAGAACACCGTCCACGGCTTGGCCGGCTCAACCCCAAGTCAATACGGATTGGGCGGCCTCACAAGATCCTTGCACGATTGAATTGGGAACGGGTTGGCGATTGCCGACCTATGCGGAGTGGCAAGCGGTTGAAACCGTGGCAAGAAATCTGAATAGCGTATATGCATCTGATTTAGGCATGCATGCGGCAGGATTTTTGACCACAGCAGGAACATTGACAGAACGCGGAACTACGGTTCATTATTGGTCAAGTGATTCTTTTTCAACCACCCATGCAAGGGCCTATGTGATTCCTACCTTAAATGGCACGTCGACTACCTCGACGAATGACAAAGATGCTGGATTTAGCGTACGCTGTATTCGCGATTAAAATCATTTTTTATGAAGCATGAAAAGCTTAAATTAGCAAGATGAAAGTTAACCAATTGTTCATTCTTGCGGCGATATGCCTTGGGAGCTGTGCCAAGAAAGAAGAAGCCATCTCCCCGACCAAGGGAAATATCTCTGAGTCAATCTATGCATCAGGCGCGATTAAATCGGCAGACCAATATCAAGCGTTCGTATCTGTCAGCGGAATCATTGAAGAAATCTATGTCAAAGAAGGGCAAGAGGTCGAGGTAGGTACTCCCCTGTTAAGAATCTCCAACGAAACCCAAAAGTTTAATTTGGAGAATGCGAAACTCTCCGCGGATTTCAACGATTTGGCCAATAACCAAGGTAAATTAATCGAGGCTGATGCATTATTACAGACAGCTAAAGCCAAATTGAGATTGGATTCAAGCCTTTATGCGCGACAAAAAACACTTTGGTCCCAACAAATTGGTACCCGTATCGAATTTGAACAAAAAGAACTAGCATACCAAAGCTCAAAGACAAATTATCAATCCGCGAAACAAAGACTACTCGATATCAAACGTCAGATCAATTTCGCATCCGCGCAATCCAAGAAAAATGTACAGATTTCAGCACGTCAAACGGATGATTTCATTCTAAAAAGCAAAGTAAAAGGTACCGTATTTAATCTATTAAAATCGAAAGGAGAATTAGTCAGTCCTCAAACGGCTATTGCGGTTTTGGGAAATACCAGTCAATATGTCCTAGAACTTCAAGTTGACGAGAATGACATCTTCGATGTTCGTTTAGATCAAACAGTCGCAGTCACTTTTGATGCCTACAAAAATCAAGTCTTCGAGGCAAAGGTGAGTAAAATAGCCTCGATCATGAATGAACGCAATAAGACCTTTTTAGTGGAAGCCTTATTTACCAAGGCACCCCCCAAACTTTATCCCAACGTCACTTTTGAGGCAAACATCTTACTCCGAAATCGAGCCAATGTGTTGATCCTACCTCGAAATTATTTGAAAAACGATTCCCTTGTCACCTTAGAAAGTGGTGAAAATAAAGTAGTCAAAATTGGCCTCATGGATTTCCAAAAAGTAGAAATTATCAGCGGTCTCACGGAAAAAGACTTGGTCGTTAAACCGAAGTAATGAATATCAAATTAATCGTTCAGGTTTCAATTTCCCTGCTTTTAGCAAGATGGAAACAAACATTGGTCGCTGCCATCGGCGTGACCTTTAGTATCACCATGTTCGTGACATTGCTAGGCTTCATGAACGGTTTGAACGATTTACTGGATGGCCTCATCATGAACCGTACCGCACATATTCGCTTATACCACGACATCAATGTTTCCAAGCAACAACCCATTGATCTATTACAACCTCAATCGCAAAATTTTGTCCATTCCCTCAAACCCAAGAATCAACGACTGGAGATTTACAATAGTGGACAAATCATGCAGGCGATCCAACAAGACCCGCGGGTATTAGGAGTTGCTCCCAAAATTAATGCACAGGTTTTCTACAATGTGGGAACGATCGATTTAACGGGGGTCATTAATGGCATTGATCCCGACGAGGAAAATCGTTTATTCATGTTCAACGATTATGTCACGAAAGGCAATTACCTCGACTTAAAAAACATTCCCAATAGCATCATTTTAGGAAAAGGGGTAGCTGATAAAATGGCTGCCAATATCGGGGATGTCATTCAAGTAACGACCAGCAAAGGGGAGCGAATGCAATTAAAGGTTGTCGGCATATTCCAATCGGGCCTCCAAGACCTCGACAAAGTTCAAAGCTACTGCTCAATCAGCACCACCCAAAAAATGCTCGGGGTTTCGAATAACTACATCACCGACATCCAAGTCAAATTAAAAAATATCTTGGATGCTCCTGACATGGCAATTGAATATCAAAAGACCTATGAGACGGATGCGATTGATATCCAACAAGCCAATTCACAGTTTGAAACAGGAAGTTCAGTACGAACAATTATTTCGTATGCCGTAGGCGTTACGCTGTTAGTGGTTGCAGGTTTCGGGATCTATAACATCCTGAATATGATGATTTACGAGAAAATGGATTCCATCGCGATCATGAAAGCCATTGGGTTTTCAGGAAGGGATGTGAACATGATCTTCATTTTCATTGCGTTAAGTATTGGTGTTTTTGGAGGAATGTTGGGTTTGTTGACCGGATATGGGCTTTCTAATATCATTGATAACATACCTTTTAATACGGAATCCCTCCCGACCATCAAAACCTACCCAATCAATTATAACCCGACCTTTTATGTGATTGGTGCCGTATTTTCCATCGTAACCACTTATTTAGCGGGTTATTTTCCTTCGCGAAAGGCAAGTAAAATAGATCCTGTTATCATTATCCGAGGTAAATAACATGACACACATTCATAAAGAAGTTTTACGGGCCGATAACATCACCAAATACTTTCATGATCCCATGACCGTAAAGGTATTGGACAATATTAGCTTCAGCCTTACGCAAAGTGAATTTGTATCGGTCATTGGAAAATCAGGTTGTGGAAAATCGACACTCTTATATATTCTTTCCACTATGGATACCGATTACGAGGGTCAATTACACATCGATTCGATGTTAATGGGAGATAAAACGGAGAAAGAATTAGCACGCGTTCGCAATGAAAAAATCGGTTTCGTCTTTCAATTTCACTACTTACTCAATGAGTTCAACGTGCTAAATAATGTCATGCTTCCCGGATTAAAATTGGGTAAGTACAGCGAAAAAGAAATCGAGCATCGGGCCTATGAAAAACTGAAGGTTTTGGGCATTGAGCATGAAGCCCTGAAAATGCCCAACCAATTATCGGGAGGTCAAAAACAACGGGTGGCGATTGCTAGAGCTTTAATTAATGATCCCGTACTGATTATGGGCGATGAGCCGACGGGAAATCTGGATAAGAAAAATTCGGATATCGTTTTTCGGACCTTTCAACAACTCGCAGAAGAATTCCATCAGACACTTTTGATTGTTACCCACGACAACGAATTCGCCAATAATACCTCTCGGATTATTGAAATGCAAGACGGGAAAATTATCAATTAAGTTATTCCTTGACGATAGCAGCAACGAAAGGCTTGCCTTTTTGCAGCACGTGGATAATGTATTTTCCTTGACGGAAATTCTGAAACTCCGTTAAATTAATCTCAGATATCTTAGCTGGATAGGTTTCCTGCCACATCGAACTTCCCACGATATCATAGATAGCCACATAGGTTGGCATCGTACTTTCTTCCGAGAACTCAATGCGCAATTTGTCCTTGAATGGATTAGGGAAAACCGTAAAGGTGATCGGATTCTCAACAGAAGTTTGAATCTTCAAACCAGAATTCTGAATACTTTTGGCTAATAAATTAGGCTGCTTAAAGCCCTGACGCATCGTAATACCTTGTTGGACCGTCGTACCCGCAATCACACTCGCTTGCCCAACCACATGGGAATAATATTTACCATTAATCTGTTGGGTAACACCACCAGCCGCGATGGTAGATGAGGTGATTTTCTGTGCCATCAATGACGTCACAAACAAGCAAAGGACACAGATTAAGGCGATATTTTTCATTTTCTGGAACTAGATTGGGCCAAAGTTACAAATTAATTCTAACCTGCGATGTATTTGCCGAAAGGTATTCGTCGCAACACCCAAACAATCACACCGGATATTCCCAAGCAAATGAAAGCCGTTAAAGGAATGCCAATGCTCGGATGCCACATGGCGCCATAGACCTTGATGCGAACTAAATAAAACAACACAATGATATGCACCAAGTAAATTCCATAGCTATGCGAACTGATCCAATCACGGATGGGAGTCATACCAGGAATCGTTCCTTCGTAGGCTTTAAACAGCATAAATAAACCCACTGTCGACATCACCACACTCGGCGAGAAATTGGCATAGAGTAAACCAAAGAACTTTTTGTCCTCGATCGACTGAAGATAGGTCCCCTCCATCGTCCAGGCGGTTCCCATTAAAAACAGAACCCAAGCAAGCATCTTGGAAACAGGGCGAGTGGCAACATAATAGCCCAAAACTAAATATCCCAAATAACCCGTAAAATAGGGCAACTTAACCGGTAAACTGTAACCCGGGAAATGCGGATTATCGAAGAGAATCGTCAAAAGCCACATGCCTAAAAAGAACTGTAGCTGTGATTCTTTGGCTTGACGAACCCAAGTACCGATGATCGGAATAAACAGATATACCCCCACGATCATGTAGATATACCAAAAATGATAGGATGCCCCATCGAAATATTGTTTGAAAATCCATTCGATACCTACCGACCTGCCGCGGAGTCGGACCTGCCAATTAAACAGCGCGAATATTCCATTATAGAATAAAAAGGGAACGATGATTCGTTGGAAACTCTTTTTAAAGAACGTCGCATATTCCTCTTCGCGGGGTAAAAGCAAGGCCCCAGACAACATAACAAAAATGGGCACAGCATAGCGAAAACCTCCATTATAGAGATTCGCAAACCACCAGGCTGAATCCGGGATTTTCCCAAAGCTCAATAAGACATTCGCGGCCGAGTGAATCAACAATACCGCAATGGTTGCCGTCACACGAAGATTATCAAGGTATTGAACTTTGGAGGTGGCCATCAATAAAAAGGTTGTTTATAGAAGCGTTTTTTGGTTGCCGCATAGATCGCATTGGCGATCGAACCTCCGGTCGGTGGTAAAGCTGGCTCCCCTAAGCCCGTTGGGCTGATTCCATTATTCACAAAATACGCATCTATTTTTGGAATTTCATTGCCACGAATCATTCGATAGGCATTAAAATTCGTCGGACTCGTAACCCCAGCCTGTAAATTCAATTTGGCAAACATCGCATGGCCCATCCCGTCAATGATCGCACCTTTAACCTGGTTTTCTGCGCCACTTAAGTTAATCACCTCGCCGCAATCGGTCACGGCGGTAATTTGAGTAATTTGAGGCTTACCGTTTTTCATCTGCACATCGGCCACTTGCGCCACATAGGAGAAGTGCGAATAATATACGCTAAAGCCTTGATGTACGCCTGGTTTCTTCTTCCATTGCGACTTTTCGGCAGCCTGTTTGATTACCTCGGCGAAACGATCGGGTTCGTAGGTAATTTTTCCAACCGGATTTGTTTTCACACGGGCCAATAAATCCAAACGCATTTGAATCGGATCCTTCCCTGCCGCCTCAGCGACCTCATCCAAAAAGGCTTGCTCCGCAAATCCCAAGAAATTAGTGATGGGTGCACGCCATGGACCTGTGGTAACGGCCGACTTCTGGTCGAAAGATTCCACTAAGACATTTTCAATTGCTCCCACCGGGAAGTTATCCTGACGCGTGGAATTCCCTGCATTCAAGCCAACTCCTCGCAAATAAAATGCTGTTATATTTCCCTTGGCATCGATACCCGCTTTAAAATGATAACGAACTGCCGGACGGTAAACACCACCTCCCATATCATCCTCACGCGTCCACATGACCAAGACCGGTTTCTTAATGAGGCTCGACAATTCCGCAGCCTCCAGGGCAAAATCATTATTCAAGCGACGGCCAAAGCCACCCCCCATCTTTGTCAATTCCACCTGAACCGTATTCTCAGGAACACCTAATAATGTCGCCACCGCCTTTTGCGCCGGTTGGGGCACCTGCGTCGGTCCCGCCAATACCACAGAACCCGGCTTCACATCCGCAAAAAAGTTCATCGGCTCCATCGGGCTGTGCGAGATGAATGGACATTCATAGGTCGCCTCAATCACCTTGGCAGCTTCCGAAATTGCCTTGGCATAATCACCATCTTTGCGCTGAACAATTGCCTTGTCGGATTTCATACCTGCCTCAAACCATTCTTGATGCGTATCGTTACTCTCTAAGGCAGACTCCGACGTATAGGAACAAGTTAAATTTTGACGCGCTTGTAGAATTTCATAGGTACTCGTACCCACAATCGCCACCTTATTTTTAAAGGAAACCACATCAATGATTCCGGGCATTTTCTTCACATCATCCGCCGAAAAGGACTTCAACGTCGCCCCAAATGGTGGACGGACAATCTGAGCGAACACCATTCCCGGCTTCCGAATATCCAATCCAAAAACAGGTTTACCTGTTACTATGGACCGATTATCCACACCACGAACCCGTGTTCCAATGATCTTATAATCCTTGCGATCCTTAAAGGTTACCGTCGCGGGAACCGGTAATTTCGCTGCTTCTTCAGCCAAAGAGCCATAAGATGCCTTTTGTCCAGCAGGCCCTAGCACAAATCCTTTGGAGGTCTTGCAAGTGGATACATCCACATTCCATAGCTTAGCCGCCGCCTGCATCATCATCTGACGCACACTCGCTCCTGCTTTGCGTAAACGCTCCCAGGAATGTTTCAATGCTCCTGAACCACCCGTCAATTGACGCTCGAAATTCTGTGTATCTAAATTAGCCTGCAGCACTTCCACCTGACTCCAATCCACATCCAATTCCTCGGCCACTACGACTGGAAAAGCAGTCTTAATTCCCTGGCCAATCTCTGGATTCGGCGAATATAAGCGAATTTTTCCCGAGGAATCAATGCTCAAAAAGGCATTGAAACGACCCGGTTCGCTGGCAATAGCCATCGTAGAACCCTTCGATTCAAACCAATCAAATCCAAGCGTAAATACACTCGTAAATAGCGCTGTCTGTTGTATGAAATTTCTCCGTGTCGTTTTCATTTCTTGGTCTTTTTTGAGGCTAATAAAACGGCTTCTTGAATGCGGTGGTAGGTGCCGCACCGACAAATATTTCCGGCCATGCCATCGACAACATCTTGTTTTGTTGGCTTCGGATTCTTCTTCAATAAAGCTGCGGCAGTCATGATTTGACCCGCCTGACAGTAGCCACATTGAGGCACATCCAATTCATCCCAAGCTTGTTGGACCGGATGATTTCCTGCCGGATCCAATCCCTCGATCGTCGTAATCTGCGCATTTGCAACCGCTGAAATGGGCAAAACACAAGAACGTGTCGCCTCGCCATTTACCCAAACGGTACAGGCACCGCATTGCGCTATACCACAACCGTATTTGGTACCCAATAATCCGACATGATCCCGAAGTGCCCACAAGAGTGGCGTGTTCGGATCGATATCCAAGCTGACCTTTTTTCGATTAATCGTCAATGTGATTGCCATGGCCTATTTTTTCTTTTTGATAATTTCCGTGATACGTAGGTTCCTAAACTTTAAAGGCGAACCATGTCCTAAAAACCCAATATGTCCTGATTTGTTTAACAAACCTGGATGTTCTTTATGATCCGGCGTTCCGCTTTTCGTGGCCTGAATAAGATCGCCATCCGTAATAACCTCCCCATTCAAAATCACCTTGATGTGATTTCCCTCGGCGATTACCTCTTCCTCATTCCACTCGCCCACCGGCTTCAAGAAACCTTGTTTGGCCGGGATAATTCCATAAACCGAACCATGGTATTGATAAGGTTGTAATTTAGCATACATCGGAGAGGTATTGTCCAATATCTGTAATTCCATTCCCACATAAGCTGCATCACCCTCCAAAGGCGTACGAATGCCTAGACCATTGTTGGCCCCCGGGGTCAACTGAAACTCAAACTTCATATGGAAATCACCGTATTCTTTTTTGGTATACAAATTACCCTTTCCTCCCCTTTTCGGATCCACGACCAACTCTCCATTTAACGGATAATAATCCGTCGTATTTCCCGTCCATTCAAATAAAGATGAACCATCAAACATGGGCTCAAAGCCAACTTCCTCGGGGTTATAGGCTGCCTGGGGAGTTAATTCCTTCACGTAAATATTTCGGTAAACAATGTGATTTCCATGCGCTTGCAACTCGATGGCATCCTTGATGAAAATCGGAAGTTTACGATCCCAATAATTCTCCAAAATCACGTTATCCACAACCTGCTCCCCATTTAGATAAACGGAAACACGCTCGCCGCGCATCGTAATGCGGAAGGTATTCCACTCCCCAACCGGATTATCCGCCACCTTTATGGGGTTTTTGGGATTGATTTGATTGTTGTACAAACCACCTGAACCTACTTGGGCACCCACGCGTGTTAATGCGATATCCCAAATTTGAACTTGCGGAGAACCGCGCAAATAAATTCCGGCATCTCCTTCCTTTTCGATTTTCCAATCGATATACATCTCAAAATCTTGGTAATCCTTGGCTGAACATAAATTATCACCATGCCCCGTGAAATGCAATTCCTCTCCCTGAGCAATCCATCCCTTATGCATGATTGAATCCGCCTTGACTTGCTTCATGGCTAAGGTATCCGCCGACATCTTCCGACGCTTCACCGGATTATCCACCAAGCCCTTCCATCCACGCAAATCGATTCCATTGTACATCGTGTAAAACCCACGACCCGGATTACTTTTCATCACCTGATCCCGAATCGCCGCATCACTAATCTGCCACTGATTTTCCAAGGCCCACTCCTTCGTCATGATACCTTGGAACTCCGGATTCGCCACATAAAGTGCTGCCAAAGCATCCACTGCAATTTGCTTAACGTTGGGTTCTTTCAACCCTAGGTAGAGCGTACGCATCGCCGACAAAGAATTACACTTCGCCAAGCCGCGGTAAATTTGCTCCCGAGTATCTAAATTCTGCGTTAAATCCAACGCATTGCGATACCGCAAAACTTGTTGGTCCACATTCGCAAACGCCCTTCCATTAACCCGAACAAAAGCCTGTAACGCATCCTCGTCTTTGTTGTTTTTAGCCAACGCATACAACCAATCCAAATTCGCCACTTCCTGCACGAAAGGGATCCAATTGGCCTTTTGTTTAGCCGCCAAAGCAAATGCGGTAATCGTTGAATTCCGCGTTCCATCCAATTTAATCAATTGGGTTAAGCAAGTTTGTAAGGCTTTAACCTCCGAAGCAGCACTTGCGACAGATAACTTTTCAGCGATCAGATCAAAGTCTTTTAGCTCCACCCATTTGGAAAGATTTGCAAAACCTGCCGCTCTTTCAGGATAGTTAGACTGCACCGATCGCCAAACTAGGGTCTTTACTTCAGGCCATTGCCGACCACTTCCATAAGTCAATAAAACAGTTTTTTGCGCGAGCGTCGACTTATCAAAACCCGCAATTTTGGACTTCATAAAATCATTCGCCGAAAGACTCACGCTCAAATCCGCAATTTTCTGTGCGTCTACTTTACTATCTAACATATCCCAAACCGCGGGCAAGCCTTTCGCCCCCTGAATCTGTAATTGAGAAATAATCTGTTCCGTCTTGAAGCCGGAGTTTTGAATCAAAGGCAAGGCCCAAGTAGCCTTGTAGGTGCCCACCGCCTTGACAAATGCTTGTTGGTGCGCCGCATCCCAACCCTTCAACGATACCCCAAAGCGCGGTTTCGCCATCAAATGCTTTAAGATAAATTCCCTAACCTGCGGTTTTGACTTGGAATATTGTTCCAACAAGATTCGCTCATCTTGTTTGGCAATAAATCCAATGATTTGAATCTGGGTCGCCTCGGGCAAATCTGCCCGTAAGAAGGCACGTAGTTCCGAAACATTTTTCGAATTAGCCAAGATAAATGCCTCCGTGGCTTGGGTTGGCTCATACACTCCTTTGCTCGCAATTGCCGCCGCTTTGAGGGCTGGCGTGGCTCCTTGGGTGCGGAATTGGAGTTGCTTCTCGCGGGAAGATTGTGCGAGGGCTTGCCAACTAACTAATAAAAGGACTAAATATTTCATATCGTTTAGAGAATATAAGGTGCACGCATCGGTTGATTAATCAGGCTATTCGCCTCAGGGTCGCCAATAAATTCTTGCTTTAGGGGATCAAACTTCAAATTGCGGTGCAAACGCATCGCGATCAATCCCATGTTGATGAGTGTACAAGAACGATGTCCATTCTCCTCATTTAAGGCAAATTGCGTCCGATTTTTCACCGAATCCACGAAATCAATTTGTTGGGCCGGCGGTTCAGGAAACTCAGCAAGTTTACGTTCCAAATCAGGTATATCTGATTTAAAATTTCGGTATAGTTTTCCTTTGGGTCCTTCGATATAAGCAACCTTCTCGTCTTTGGCTTCGCCATCTAACACGATCTGGCAACCATCCGCATAGGTGTAGGTAATTCGATTGAAAATACCCACCGCATCTTTGTCTTGCACGGGTGCATCTACTTCGACATACACGGGGCTTTCATTGTCTTTGCCCAGCATGTATTGAATGGGATCCATGTAATGTTGGCCCATATCCCCCAAAGCACCCCCATCGTAATCCCAGTAACCGCGGAAGGTTTGATGGGTACGGTGGACGTTGTAAGGTTTGTAAGGAGCAGGCCCTAACCAAGCATCGTAATCCAATTCAGGCGGAACGGGTTGGGGCGTCAAATCCGTCTTCCCTACCCAGTAAAACTTCCAATCAAATCCGGTATGCTTGCTGACCGTAAATTTCAAAGGCCAACCCAATAATCCGGAATCAACCAATTTCTTCATCGGTTTTACCGGGCAATTCAACCCATAAAAATTCCCTTCAAAACGGAACCAGGTGTTCAAACGGAAAATCCGTCCATGTTGCTGGATCGCTTCTTTTAGCTTCTGTCCTTCCCCAATCGTCCGTGTCATCGGTTTTTCGCACCACACGTCTTTCCCGGCACGGGCAGCGTCAGCCGCCATAATTCCATGCCAATGCGGCGGAGTAGCTACGTGAACAATATCCACCTCGGGCAATTGAATCATTTCGCGATAATCCGAGAAGGCTTTAACCCCTTTCTCTACTTTATCTAAACCAAGTTGGAGATTTTTTTTGTCGACATCACACAAGGCTACCAGACGCGTACCGGCATAAGGAATGTGCCCACGGCCCATGCCACCGGTTCCGATGATGGCTTTGGTAAGTTGGTCTGACGGCGCAATAAAGCCTTTTCCGAGTACATGACGCGGCACGATACTAAATGCCGCGAGGGACAGGACGGACTGTCCAAGGAATTTTCTTCTGGAGACTGACATAATTGAATAGGTTTGAAAATAAATATAAGAAATATTTAGTTAATCCTAATCCGGTCTCCTACCTGTAAGGCTTTTGATTTGTGCCGACTATTTCTTCGAACTAAAGCGTCAACATTCAGTTTATATCGCTTCGCAATACTAAAAAAGCTTTCTCCTTTCTTCACTCGATGATACAATATTTCAACTGGAGGTATAGAAACTAATGTATCCTTGTTGAGGCTAGCTACAACTATATTACGAACCAATGCGTTAGCCTGTGCCTCCACCCGAGTTTTGAGATTGCTTAGATCCCAATTGGGCTGCAATTGTCCAAGCAGGGCCAACATAAATAAGTCGGCCTGTAACTCATACCCCGCCTTGTTCAAATGCAATTTATCTTTTAAGAAATAGTTGTGTTCAATCCAGGGCTGATAAGAACCAAATCCACCCATGACCTTATTCATGTCATAGAAAGCGCTTTTTACGTTCGAAAGTCCTTGAATCACCTCGACTTGCTTAGGCGGAATTCGGTTTTGGCTCCGTGTATCTGGTGGGCTCGTAAGCAGTATGGCTACAGAAGGTAATATTTGTCGGATTTCATCGATAAAACGAGATACCTGATTGACAAAAACAGCGGAATCAAAATTCGTGTTATATGCCTCATTGGTTCCATAGGAAAAGATTAACAAATTGGGATTCAATAATTTTAATTGCTCTCTCCAACTTTTACTACGATAAATCAAGTGTGAAAATTGTGCCCCTGCAACTCCCAGTGCATGATAATCCAAGCTACCTTGGGAATTGACCAATTCGATGCCATGCAATTGAAAGCTTTGGTCCAGGCTGTCTTTTTTAAGAAGCTTTAATTCAAATTGATCAAATCGATTTTTCGCAACAAAATGAGCAAAACCCATTTTATGATCCATTTGAGTAAAATTCAATAGGTTGAAATTATCCCCCAAATCTGGAAAAAAAGATAAACTATCGGAATTAAACCAAATCTTCACGCCCGCATAATTAGCCTTTGAGTCGCGCAGTTGGAAAGAAATCGATGCCGCGGAATCCTGTGTCATAACCGAATAACCTGTTAGACCAAGGTCTATTTTGGGGTTGGCTGAAAGAATCTTATCCCCAACCCAGTTTCCGCTGGCTTTGGATTTAAACCAAGGTCCATCGACACTTTTCGCCATCGAATAGGGAAAACTAATTCCAGTTCCCGTCAGTGGCATATACGCCGCGAAAACATCCCTAATTTTATTAGCGAAATGACCAATTTGAATATGCGAATCTCCTATGTGGACGATTCGAAAGGGTTCCTTGCCAATCGAATTTTTCAATCGGACGAGTGCTTGATCCTCAGTGATTTGATTACAAGGCATGCAAATAACAGTCGTGTCCGCCTGTCCCACAGCCGCATAAAAACCCAGCAGAAAAAATAGCAGCTTTTTCAAAATTGAAAATAGATAAAGGGTTGAACGACCTCGTCTTTAAACTGAATGATTACTTGTAAGGCAATTAAAAGAAAGAAAATCCAGAAGAACGATGGCACATAATACAATCGCTCAATACACCATTTTTTTATCGCAACGGGAATCAATACAATCACGAAAACGGCAATCAATAAAATTGAAATTTCAAATCGGGAATACCCAAAGCCGACGAAATCTTGCCAGAGGGTATGAGAGGAAATTCGTTGGATAATTTCGAGCGCAGCGGGGAAGTCGGCCGCCCGGAAAAAGATCCAACAAAAGGAAACAAAAAGGAAAGTTGCCAACCAACCCAAAGCACTTAGTAGCCAATGAACCGGAATTTTATCTTTGATCAACTTATGAAAACCTAAGGCTAATCCATGGGCTGATCCCCAGAAAACGAATTTCCAACTAGCACCGTGCCAGAAGCCCCCGATCAACATGGTCATCAACAAAAACAAATAGGTATTGAACTCCCCTTTGCGATTCCCTCCTAAAGGGATATAGACATAATCCCGAAGCCATGAGGAAAGTGAAATATGCCACTTACGCCAAAAAACAGTAATATTTGTCGAATTATACGGGTTATCAAAGTTCTCTTTCAATCGGTAACCCACTAACAAGGCTAATCCAATGGCAATGTCTGAATAACCCGAGAAGTCAAAGTAAATTTGAAAAGTATAAGCGAATACTGCGAGCAAGTTTTCAGCACCCGAATAGAATCCAGGATTCTCGAAAACCATGTCGACATACTTAGCCAAGTAGTCGGCGATGAATAATTTCTTAATCAAGCCTAATAGGATACGGACAAAGCTTTCCTTGAACACGAATGCATTTGGACGCGTGGGGTGATTGACCTGACCTAAGAAATCACTGGCTCGAACAATCGGCCCCGCTACCAAATGCGGAAAAAAGGTCATGTAAAATGCATAGTCAAGAAAATTCGAGGAAGCACTAAGTTGACCCCGGTAAACATCCACCAAGTAGGAGATGGATTGAAATGTGTAAAACGAAATACCAATGGGAAGAAATAAATCGACGAAATCAAAATGGGTCAACAAAAGTGTATTCGTATTCTCGATGAAGAAATTGGCGTATTTGAAATAAAGCAGAAACGAAAGACTGAACAGAATCGAAATGGTTGCGAGCAGTTTTTTAGAGACGCCTTCCGATTTTTGAATCCATTGGGCAAAAACGTAATCACAGGTGACCTGTGTGAGGAAAAGTAGCAGAAAAGGCCCACTGGATTTATAATAAAAAAACAAACTAAATGCGACTAAATAGAGCTTACGAACAATATTCCAGTCGAAAAGCAGGGCGTAAAAAAAGATAAAAACACCAAAAACCAACAGAAATGAATATTCCGTAAAAAACCAAGGCTCCTTGGTGGAATACAAAAACAGGTCCCATAAAATCTGCTCGAAAGGAATACCTTTCAATAGCTCAATAACCTCGATATTCGGCAGCATTCAGTATAATTGTTCTATATTTTTTAGGATAACCCGAATGTGGGGGTGGCATCATTTTGATTTTCCAACGAGCCGTTGTTTGTAACCAATTCGCAATGTTGGCCATCCAAATTCGGTAGCCAGCTAAAGAGGGATGGCGCCCATCCTGAGATTTGGGCAGCACCAAAGGCTTGGAAGAAAAGAAGGCTGCCGAGTCAGCCGCAGCCCGAAAGGCATCCGTCACGACAAAATCTTGCCCCCAGTTGGTTGGCCCTATCCACGCATAAGGTACCTTCCGTATCCTTTTTTGAAATATTCTCGCTAAGGCCCGACGGTTTGCCGCATCCTTAGCTAATACTTCATTTAAACCAAATAATACAAAAATATACGTTGGCTTATATTTTGCGATGATTTTCGAAATCGTATCTCCCCGAGCAAAATTTACAGATGTCGCGGAATACCATTCCACCGTAGCCACGAGTTTGTGGCCATTGCTCCGACAATAATCATTTAACACATTCTTAATTCCTCCGGCCTCTGAGTCACCTAAAAGTAAAATGCGATGGTGGGTCGAATCACTGGCCAACGAGTCAGATAGGATGGCGGGAGGTGGTATAGAAGTAAGCTCTTCAACCGCATTTGTGTCAGGAACCGTACTTATTTCTTGCTTACTTGTGTCGATTTGAACTATTTTTTCTTCAGAAAGAAATGTCGTATCAATCAGGCTTGTATCCAAGGAGGGTTCCACAAAGCTATCGCCTCCCCCAATCTTTTTTAATTCAAAACCACCGATAGAAAAAGTATTAGAAGAATAACTGTAAACATATAACAAGGACACAACAGCCATAAAACACAGTCCAGCCCAAACTAAATATCCCCTATTTGATTTCATTCACTACTTGATTGACGCGATACCTCGCTTGACTAATTTAATCCAAACCTTTCGATTTCCCGCGTAATTTGATTTGGCAAGCGCCTTAACCCAAACCATGGGATCGTTATTTCCTTTTAGTTTAGCATAAAACTTTTTTCTCGTGACTAATTCACAAAATGCGACGATACTATCCTCTGGCTTGGCATATTTAACATAGCTCGTTTTTCGTCGCTTCGAATATTTACCACGAATACCAAAATAGTTATTCAGTTTTTTGGCATGTTTGGATACGCCAAATCCGGATTCACAGACGCCAACGCCCAAAATTAAATCCGCCGGAATTTGATAATGTAGCGCAACTGAATCTACAAATTTACGGTATTTCGCTACATTTCCCGGTGGCTCCGCCATCACAGTAAACGAAATCAACAAACATAAAACATAGAATATTTTCTTCATCAAATAATGATTAAGGTTTAGGAATTTTAATCTTGTCACCTTCCTTTAACAGATCCTTTTCCGTTAATTTATTATACCTAAGCAAATCCTTGATTTTAATGTTATACTTTTTGGCTAGGCTGTAATAGGTCTCCCCTTTGCCTACTTTAATTTCCATCGGCTTGTTAACTGTCTCACTTTTATTTTGAGAAACTTGCTTTTTTTCAGTTGATGCTGTCTTAACAGCGATTTCTTTGGTAGGCGTTGATTCCTTTTCCTCAACAAGCACAATTTCTTCGGCAGCTTGTTTTTTCTTACTTGGCATCAACAAAACAGAATCCATTTTCACAACTTTCGCTACCGCGAGGGTATCTTTCTTTCTGCTTGCCTGAATAGATTTAGGCTTGCTGTCGACATATACACGCTTCAAATTCGAATCAAATATCTCGATATCCATCAATTTGTCTGCGGAAACTTGATCCTTCTCGAATTGATAAAGCCAATCATACATCTGTTTCGCATAGAATACACGCGCGAATTCACCATGTCCATAATTGGGAAAACTTGAAAAACGCGTCAAGTTCATCTCACAGCAACTTTGAATGGCATTATATACTTTCTCCGACTCAGCGTGCGGCACAGCAGCATCCTTCTTCCCATGCATAATCCAAAGGGGAACTTTCGCCAATGATTCTGCCATATTCACATTTCCTCCCCCACACATGGCCATAGCCGCTGTGACTTCCTCGGGATAAGTCCCTACGTAGTCCATGGTACCGTACCCACCTAAACTCATGCCAACCACATAAACACGACATTTATCGGTCGGATAATTTGAATGAACATAATCCATAATAGCCTTCAATTTGGGAGGAGACCAGGATTGTCCATGAGGAACCTGCGGAGCAATCACATACGCATCTACATTTCGACCACGATGTAAGATATCGTCGATAATCCCATATTGCTTAACCTTATTCAGATTATTTCCGGATAGGCTACGACCATGCAAAAACAAAATGACCGGTTTGATTTGATTATCCTGATTCGCCGGCTTATGTAACAAAAAGTTGTACGTATCCGACAAATGTGTCACCGAAAGAACCTCTTGCGCCGGGGCAATGAATCCTATGTGATACAAAATCAAAAATATAAATACACTAAAAAACTTCATTAAGCTGATTTCCAATGATCGTAATAACGAGTTCACGAAGAACTAAATGCGTCTCCACTTTATAAACTCCTTTAAAACGAAGGTATTTAAGCTTTTGGTATAAAAATCTGCTAGGATTTTCAACCAAAAGGAAGACAAGTTAGTCAAAAACTCATTCTTTCCCGACGAATTTATTAGCTTTTGCTAGAGTGTCTCCTGCAGTACAACGGTTAAACTGCGCGCACCATGTGCACCAATCACGAGCGATTGCTCAATATCAGCGGTCTTCGAAGGACCCGCTAAAAATAAACCAAATCCGGCATCCACATGACCTAATTCCTCGTATGCCGCATGCATGTGGGGAACTATTTTTTTAACATGTATCACCAAATGTTGACAGATAAACGGCGCGACTCGATGCGGCAAGGCCTCTTCTTTCAACCAAATCGCCCCATTCTCCGCCACACCAAATTCCCCATCAATCTCCAACACCTCAACTTCCTCCAAGCTCAATCCATCCAAGGTCTTATCATAACGTCTTTGCCCTGGGAACAAGTCCTCCAGTTCATTCTGCGTCACGACCCGCGCACCCACCACTTCCAACGAGGCGCGAAAATCAAATTCAGTCGAAGCCCCCTGAAAAACGCCAGGATGCTCCACCTTCGCCAAGGGCTTAATCTTATTCAATATGTCATTGCGTACACTCATCGTTTCTGATACCATTCTTGAAAACTTTGCTTCGGTGCCTCCGGCATCTCCCGTTGCTTATACCAAGGATTTAACCGCGTATTCAACAATCCAGCGAATCGTCTAAGCAACGAACCACCCAATCGATATATGGCAGGGCGAGCCAATACAAAGGCCATCAATTTCATTCCAATCGATTTTGAAGCCGGCGCTAACCCTTCTGCCATCAAATCCTGACGCCAAAACCACAATTGCTCATGGATATTGATTTTTACCGGACACACATTTGAACAAGAACCGCACAAAGTACTCGCATAGGGTAAATCCACATTCGCTTTCTTATCAATATTCGGTGCCAAAATTGATCCAATAGGGCCTGCCACCGGTTGGTGATAACTATGCCCCCCACTCCTTCGATACACAGGACAAGTATTAAAACAAGCCGCACAACGAATGCACTTCAAGGAATTCTTGTATTTCGGATCGGCTAACTGACGTGTCCGACCGTTATCCAACAACACGATGTGCATCTCCTGACCTTCCTGCGGCTGATGAAAATGGGATGAATACGTCGTGATCAATTGCCCCGTCGCACTTCGTGCCAGCAAGCGCAAAAATACAGCAAGGTCCTTGCGCTGAGGGATAATCTTCTCGATACCCATGCAGGCGATATGGACTTTTGCCAAATGTGCCCCCATATCCGCATTCCCCTCATTCGTACAGACCACAAACTCACCCGTCTCTGCGACCGCAAAATTCACGCCCGTAATGGCTACCTCAGAAGCCAAAAAGTGCCCGCGAAGGTGCTGACGCGCCGCTTCGGTCAAAAACTGAGGATCCTTATTTCCCTTAGGGGTTCCCAAATGTTGGTGAAAAGTCTCCCCCACATCTTCTTTTTTCAGGTGTATCGCCGGTAACACGATGTGACTCGGCGCCTCCTCCCGAAACTGCACGATGCGCTCCCCCAAATCCGTATCCACGACCTCGATTCCCTTTTTTGCCAGGTAATCGTTCAGGTGACATTCCTCGGTCAACATCGATTTACTCTTCACGAGTACCTTCGATCCTTGCGCCGCAATAATTCCATGTACAATCGAATTATGCTCCGCCGCATCCGCTGCCCAATGGACTTTAATACCATTCGCCTGCGCATTCGCTTCAAAGGCGACTAAGTAGTCCCCTAAATTCGCAAGTGTATGATCTTTTATCTGCGAAGCATACTCGCGCAAGGCTTCCCATTCTGGCAATACCTTCGAAGCCTTATCCCGTTTCGCACGAACAAACCATAAGGTCTCATCATGCCAATCCGTCCGTTCCGCATCTGCAATAAATTTCTCCGAAGCCTCCGCGTGATTAAGCATGATTCAAAATTTCAGCAATGTGTTTCACCTGTACTTTAGATCCCTGACGTCTCAAAATCCCCTCCATATGCATCAAACAAGAAGTATCCGCTCCCACAATGTATTCCACCGCATTCGCATCGTGTTCCCGGATTCGATCCTGCCCCATCTTGACAGAAACCGCTTCCTCCGAGACACAAAAAGTTCCTCCAAATCCACAGCACTCATCCTCCCGTGCCGGCATCAATACCTCCACACCCTCAACCAAAGAAAGTAAATCCTGTAATTTCGAGAAGGGTTTTTCATTGCGCTCCGACATCGAGCTTAAGCGCAATCCACGCTGCCCATGGCAACTCTGATGCAATCCCACCCGGTAGGGGAATTTTGCCTCTAACGATTTGACCTTCAACACATCCATCAAAAACTCACAAATCTCATAAACGGATTCGCGGATTTTCGCCGAAGGATGATGCTCCTTTAGATGCAAGACACAGGAACCCGACGGCCCAACGATGTAATCAAATCCCTCAAAATTATTCGTAAAATTCGTATCGCAACCCATCGTTTCAGACGCAAAGCCCGAATTAGCCATCGGTTGTCCGCAACATGTTTGATCCCTCGGAACGATGACCTCGCAGCCTAGTTTCTCCAACAATTCCAGACTCGCTACCGCTACCTGCGGATAGAATTGGTCAATGTAACATGGAACAAACAGCGCAACACGCATCTTAATATCGTTTCAATTGTATTAAATCCTTGGGTAATTCCCCGGAATAAACCATCAAGGCGGCTCCCAAGGCACTGGCCTGCGCTACCTCCGCGGCATAAACGGCCACCTCGGGTAAGGCATTTGCCAACAAGCGCATGTACCACTCGTTCTTGCTAAAACCTCCGTCAACCAGCAATTGTTTGACAGGGGCATCCTTTAGCAACAAGTTTAAACTGTAAAGCTGTTGGCCCACCAAATCTACCATGAATTGATCATACGCCGAAGCTAAATCTGGGAAATCAGCTAAATTTCTATCCGCAAATGCACATTCATAGACACTCGAAGCCAAGGGCTTCAATTCAAAGACGCGCTCACTGAACCGACAATCTCGAAAGGAGCCACCAAAATGTGCTTCCATTCTCGCCACCTGCTCCTCATGAAAATGCCCTCCAAACAAACGAGATGCCTTGACCGACTTACCATTCGGTTGCAAATAGCACAAGACATCATTCGCTAATTCATCTGCCGTCAAAGGCGACTCATTAAAGGGATGCATTGCGATGCACCAAGTACCTGTCGATAACAAAACAAAATCCTCCTCAACCGACCGCAAATGGGGAACCAAGGCCGCCGAGGAATCGTGAAGACCAAGGCCATAATTAATACCATCTATTTCAATATAAGAAGATGTACCCATCGGCGCGAGCTTATCCTGTATCTTAGAAACCCAAGGATGATACTGAGCCAAATCAAAATCCCATAAAGCCGTATGACATCCGATCGATGTTATTTCAGAAACGAGTTGGCCCGTAAATAAAGAAGCCAAGTAATTCGGAAAATGCAGGGCCTTAAATACCTCCGGCCAGAAAGACCGATGCATGCTCTCATAGACCTGTAAACCTGAATTTAAATTCCCCAAAATCGGCGATGCTGTTCTGCGCGCAAATTCCGCTTCGCCACCAAACTCCATGTATGGGAAAGGTTTCGAAACCGGTTTTAAGTAATTATACAAAGGCGCCACGGGATCCCCAGCACGATTCACATAAACAAAGGAGGCTCCATAAGCTGAAAAATTCAAGCCGATTAATTCGAATTCCGGCATTTGGCAGATCTCCGTAAAACTCGTCACAATCCATTGCTGGAGTGCTCCTAAATCTTCACAGGCAAATCCATCTTCATCCTCCATCTCCGGGAAAGTCTGCTGCTTTTCAAACACAATCTCGAACGAAGTATCCCAGAGAAAGACCTTCTTATTCGTCTTTCCAATGTCAAATACCGCGATGACTGGTGTCCTCAAACCCATCTTATAATCCCGTCGCTACTGTTTTGACGCCTCTCGACTTAATTAATTGATCCCGCATTTTCTCTTGACGGAACAAGGCAATTGGATCCAAAGCTCCACCTAGTTCCAGACGTGCTTGCGCCACTAAGGCACGAACATCCGTACGGAAAACGTCTTGTAAAATCTCTTGACAACGAACCACGTCATTCGCCTCACGTGCCGCTTCCAATGCCACACGATCCACCAATAATGCCTGGGCATAAGCGATTTGAATCGCTTCCACGGATTGCAATAAATCTTCCAATGGATCCTTCACATTGTGCGAAGCATCAATCATCCATCCCAAATCCTTTGCGTGGTTCATACCTTTGGCATCCATCCCATCCACCAATTCATTGAAAATCAAGAACAATTGATACGGCTTAATCGAACCCGCAGTTAAATCATCATCCCCATATTTCGAGTCATTGAAATGGAAACCACCCAATTTACCCTCCATCAAGAGAATGGAAACGATCTGTTCAATATTGGCATTCGGTAAATGATGTCCTAAATCCACCAAGGTCTTCGCCTGAGGTCCCAATTTATTCACCATGGAATAGGAGGCTCCCCAATCGCCCACTGTCGTCGAATAGAAATTCGGCTCATAGGCCTTGTATTCCAAATACAAAGACCAGTCGGCCGGTAAAGCCGCATAAATCTCCTTCAAACTATCCACCGTCCGCTCATAGGCCTTACGGAAATTCAATTGGCCGGGAAAGCAAGAACCGTCCGACAACCATACGGTCAAGGCTTTGGAACCCAGCTCAACCCCATGCTTAATCACCTCGATGTTATGATCAATTGCCTGCTTCCGAGTCGCCGCGGAAACATGTTGCAAGGATCCAAACTTATACGAATGTGCCTGATCAGCCTGATCCTGAAAGGTATTCGAATTCACTGCATCGAAGGCCAAAACATGTTGGGCCGCCAACGAACGAATGGCCGCCGGGTCCGTTGGGATATCCCACGGAATATGTAAAGAAATTGCACCCGAGGATTGATTCAATTGATGTAGCAAACCTACATCGGCAATCTTCTCCTCCAAATTACGCGGCTCGCCGCCGCCCGAAAAACGGCCGAAACGTGTACCTCCCGTGCCCAAGGCCCAGGAGGGAATTGCGATTTGAAAATCCTTTAATTTCTGTAAAATACTGTCCGGCAGGTTTATCTCAGATTTCAAAAAATCTAATCGGCGATTGTGACCAGCTAAAAGTTGATCATTATGGTTCGAAATATTCATGGTCTTATCTTAAAAATCCGGCGGCTACACCACCATCCACGTTTAAGGCATTTCCGGTCGACTTACTTAATAAGCCCCCCACAAATGCGAAACATGCATTAGCAATATCATCCGGTAAAATCGATTCATTTAAAAGGGTACGTTTCGCGTAATAGGCGGGCAATTCCTCCACGGTAATTCCATAGGCTTTGGCACGACCCTCGGCCCAGCCACCTGCCCAAATATTGGAATCTGCGATTACCGCATCTGGATTAACCGTATTTACGCGAATGTGATCAGGCCCTAATTCAGCAGCTAACAATCGAGTCATGTGTGCTTGCGCAGCTTTTGCGGAACCATAACCCACATTATTGGGTCCAGCCACGAAAGCATTTTTCGAAACGATATTCACGATATCGCCACCCAAACCTTGCTTGCGCATCACGGCAATCGCCGCTTGAGATACCAAGTATTGGCCCTTCACTAAAATATCATATAACTTATCCCAATCACCTTGGGTATGCTCTAAGATGCCTTTCGAAATCGAGATACCTGCATTGTTGACAATCAAATCCACCCCACCAAAATCCAAACAAACTTGCTTCATCGCCGCTTCAATGGAATCTTGATTGGTCACATCGGCAATCACCGTGGAAACAACATCCTTTCCAAATAATCCGATAAACTCTGCTTTCGCCTCCGCCAAACGATCCGCATTGACGTCATTCAAAATCACACAAGCGCCTTCTTGCGCCATCTTTTTGGCAATCGCTTTACCGATACCCCCACCTGAACCGGTGACAAAGGCAACACGACCGGAAAGGGCTTTCGGTTTTGGCATGCGTTGGAGTTTGGCTTCCTCCAACAACCAATATTCGATATCGAAGGCCTCCTGACGTGGCAAGGAAGTATACGACGAAATCGCCTCCGCACCTCGCATCACATTAATGGCATTGGTATAAAATTCGGCAGCCACGCGAGCGGTTTGCTTATCTTTTGCAAAGGTGAACATCCCTACGCCAGGGTATAAAATCACGACCGGATTCGGGTCACGCATAGCCGGGGAATTAGGATGTTTGCAAGCATCGTAATACGAGCCATACATAATCCGATAATCCTCAAACAAAGGTATTAAAGCCTCCGCAGAGACATCCGAACCCAATACCAAAGGCGAAATTTTCGTCCGTAAGAAGTGATCTGGACAAGAGGTTCCCAACGGTGCCAAACGATCCAAATCGTTTGAATTGATAAATTGCAAGACGCGTTCGTCATCCGAAAAATGACCCACCATTTGTACATGAGAGGAACAGAATCCACGCAAGACGGGGGCTAAAGCAGCTGCTTTCGCGGCACGCTCCTCCGCAGAAAATGATTCGATGCGTGCACCTCCGAAAACTGTTTTCGTTTTGGATTCGATGTACTCCGCGCATTTCTCAATGACCTCCAGGGTATTCACATAGCAATCGTAAGAGGTATCGCCCCAGGTGAATAAACCATGGGAGCCCAACATGATTCCACGCAATTGAACGCCGCGCGAAGCAGCTTCATCCAAACAGGCCTTCAACTGCAAACCCAAGTCGAAACCCGGACGTTGCCAACCGACCCAGCCGATTAATCCGCCGAAGAGCTCTTTCGTAATTTGCTCCCCATCCTTCGAAGCCGCGATGGCAATCGCCGCATCAGGATGCAAGTGATCGATATGTTTGAAGGGCAAGAAACCGTGAAGAGGTGTATCGATGGAAGGCGCTTTGGACGACAAATCAAAAATGCAATGATTGAACAATTCCACCATCTCATCTTCGTGCTCCATTCCACGGTATACATTCGTCAATGAACGTAAACGATCCACATACAAAGCCGCGCAACCCGATTTTTTCAGCGTACCAATGTCGCCGCCCGAACCCTTGATCCACATCACCTCGGTCTCGGAACCCGTCAAAGGATCCTTATCTTGAATCTTGACTGAGGTATTCCCTCCCCCATAATTGGTGATGCGAAGATCCGCGCCGAGGATGTTGGAACGATAAATAAATAGGTCAACTTCATTACCGGCTAGCGCCGCTGCTTGGGCATCATCCCAAAGGTAGGATACGTGTTTGTACATACTTGATTTATTTTTCTCAAATCTACATGGGCAAAAGAACCTAACCGTCCTATCCTACCTAGGGATAGTCAAATTATTTTTTCCAGCCTTTAGTGCATAACTTTTGCCCTTCCAAATAAATTGTCCGCTAACGGTTCCCGGCAACTCAATGGAAGCAGAACCAACCTGATAAGCAATTTTTATTTCTCCTTGCGGATGTGGTACGATTCCTTCTACTTCTTTGAGCTCACCTAAATGTGGCTCGATCTTCACATTAGCAAAGGCTGGCGCATCGGAATCGACACCCAGCACAATTCGGAAAAATTCAATATTCGGACTTGAACCCCAAGCATGGCAATCCGAACGGGAGGTGGAAATATCCGAGGTCTCCGCCCAGGTAGTTAATCCCATATCGAGATTCTCCTGCCATTTCCCTAACCAAGTCAGGTAGTCATTTCCCTTACCTGCTTTGGTTAAGGCCAAATGAAGGTAATACTTAAAATAGATTGACGCAGGTGCTAAATCCTTCTCTACCAATAACTTATCAGATACCCCGCCAGCCTCCATGCCCGACAAAATCGCCAAGGAATTCGCGTGCTGGGAATATTTATCATGCACTTCGGTATCGGCATACAATCCCCGAGCTGCATCCCAATACAATTTCCGAAGCACCGGTTTTAATGCCTTCACCTTTGCCTCATACCGCGCTGCTAATTCCGGGTAACCAAAATAACGCTCCAATTCTGCCGCATTTTGTAAGACCCAGAGGTATTGAAAATCGATGACCGAGGAACGTCCGGATGGGCCGACCGGCGCAATGCCACGAGGCCAAGCATTAACCCAATCTGAAAAAGTCCAATAGGGAACATTTTGCAAGGTTCCATCGCTGCCTTCAAATCGGGAAAAATAATCCAAAATACCCCGCATCCCGGCTAATTTATCCTTCAAGAAATGGGGATCTTTCCCATAACGCAAATAATCATGCAACATCCCGATGTACCAGAGCGAGAACGTGGGAATTTGTTGGTGCAAGTCGGTCGGATACCTACTCAAGGTAATCCCCTCCGCTATCCTCGAGTGATCCATGTGATCCAAGGCCTGTCTCACCAAACGCTCATCCCCTGCATAATACATACTTACCAGTGCCTGAATCCGCGCATCACCGATGTATTGCAATTGCTCATAATAAGGACAGTCCATGTAGGATTCCATGGCACAAAGGCGTGCGGTGCGAAAGCCGACATCCAGTAATTGAGGAATCAAGGCATTGTTGGATTTCAATGAAGCCTTAGCCTGAAAAGGGAAACCCGTAAACACGGATTTAAAATCATTCAAGGTCAAGGGTTCCGCCTCCGTCTTTACGGTCAGACGAACATAGCGAAAGGTACGGTAGGTCATCGTCTCGAAACGATGCGACGCGCCGTCGGCGATAAGGCTATCCTTACGGCCCAACCAGTATTTATCGGCAATTTCATTCCGATTACCCTTGTGATTCGGATTCTTAGTGGTATTACTTAAAGGCTTTTTCTCATACAAGCCCTCGGCATAGGTAAGACCAATTTTGGCGTCTTTACCTCCTTTGAAATCCAATTGCGGGTAGGCATTGGTCAGTACGCCCTGGTCAATCCAAAGATCGACGCTTGAGTTGGCTGGGATGGTCATCGCTTTGCCATGAATTAAATCCCCACCGCCTTGTCGGACCGATGCAAACCGTTGCTCCGTTAATTCCATGGGAGGAATCGCAGCGGGGTATAACATCCAACCGCGGGAATCGATGGCAGCACCCTTGGTTAATCCAGGGCCCAAAGATTTCGCAGAGATAAATGGAGACCAGGCTTTGGCATATTCTTGAGATTCTCCTTGTCCGGCCACATAATAACCCGGTACGCGGGGTTGTAGAGGCGTAATTCCTAAATTTTTGGAAGCAAGCCAGTCGCCGCCCGTGTTAAAAACGGCCTGACTCGGTTCGTCAGCTTGCAAAATAAATCCGGTGACAAAAGAGATTTGTGCCTCCGGTTTTCCCCTTCCCTCGTTCCAAACTAAGGCCTCTAACTGATTTTCGCCTGCTTTTAAATAAGGAGCAATATCCAAAGTCTCAAAGTTCCAGAAATACAAATCTCCGCGCGCAGGTCCTGCGGAAACCCAAGTACCATTCACGTAAAGTTTATAGCGGTTATCGCCGGAGACATGGATGAGGCATTTAGCAGGTTTCTCTTTCAAGCTTACTTTCTTCTGGAATTTATAGACCCCATAATCTTTCAGCGTCGCAGGATTATAAATACTTGCGGTGCCATCGGCGGAATAGGTTATCCATTGCGCCTTCCATGGCTTTTTCCATAATTCGGTTCGAATGTTTTGAGCATAGGCCAAAGGGCCAGCCAATAGCAGGAATAGAAAGATGTTTTTCATAGCATGTAGAGACGCGATACTTCGCGTCTAAAAAAAGTACAGACGCGATACTTCGCGTCTAAAAAAACGTAGAGACGCGATACCGCGCGTCTAAAAAAACGTAGAGACGCGATACCTCGCGTCTGAAAAAACGTAGAGACGCGATACCGCGCGTCTGAAAAAACGTAGAGACGCGATACCGCGCGTCTGAAAAAACGTAGAGACGCGATACTTCGCGTCTAAAAAAACGTAGAGACGCGATACCTCGCGTCTGAAAAAACGTAGAGACGCGAAGTATCGAGTCTCTACAATAATTACTTCTTTTTCTTCGGCTGAGCCATATCCATGTAATCCACCACCAAGCTACTTAAGGCCTTCACGCCCACTTGGAAATGACCTTCATCCAAATGGAAATCAGGGGTATGGTGACCTGCTACCTCATCCGCTTTTTTATTTTCTGGACGAGCACCTAAGAAGAAGAAGATGCCCGGAACTTTTTGTTGGAAGAATGAGAAATCCTCTGCCCCCGTATGTGCTGGAACTACACGAACTCGGTCTTTTCCATTCACACCTTGCAAGGTTGGCAACATTTTTTCGACCAATTCAGGATTATTGTAAGTTACGGGATAACCGGTACCTATGGTCACATCGGCCTTAGCCCCGCCGCTTTCTGCGATGTTGGTGGCAATATCTTTAATGCGTTGGTGAACTAATTTGCGTTGCTCCACCCCGAACGTACGAATCGTACCAATCATGTGCGAATTCTCGGGAATGATGTTTTGGCGAATACCACTATGAATCGCACCCACCGTAACGATGGCCGGATCTTCCGTAATGTTCACGGAGCGGGAAACGATGGTTTGTAAACCCATCACGATTTGAGATGAAATCACAATCGGGTCAATTCCTGTCCAAGGACTGGCCCCATGTGCCTGCTTTCCTTTCACTTTGATGTCCAATTGGTCCACCGCTGCCATCGTAGCTCCTGGCTTGTATTCAATAACGCCATTATCAGAACCCGCCGCGATGTGCAGACCAAAAATCACATCAACTTTCGGATTCTCCAAAACGCCTTCTTTCACCATTAATTCAGCGCCTGAAAGGATTGTTTCTCCTTTGTCATTATAAACACCTTCTTCAGCTGGTTGGAAAATAAACTTAACCGTCCCCGCCAAATTCGCCTTTTCTGATGCCAAAACTTCAGCGACCGCCATCAAAATAGCCACGTGTGAATCATGTCCACAGGCATGCATGACACCTGTTTTTTGGCCGTTAAATTCGGTCACTACTTTTGATTTAAAAGGTAAATCACCACGTTCCGTCACCGGCAATCCGTCCATGTCAGCACGTAAAGCTACGACCGGCCCTGGTTTGCCACCTTTTAAAACGCCAACGATACCCGTGTAACCTACCTTTTCCTGCACTTCAATTCCCAAAGAACGTAAGTGAGCAGCGACAATACCCGCCGTCCTTACTTCTTGATTTCCCAATTCCGGGTGCTCATGAAAATCACGGCGCCAAGCGATTACCTTGTCTTTCAAGGCATCCGCTTTTTGAGCGATCACAGGTTTTAATGAGGATTGGGCCGACGCGAAAAATGGCGCGGCTAATAGGGCGATGAAGGTTAGTTTTTTCATGTTTATTTCAATATTTTTAGAGACGCGATACCTCGCGTCTCTATTAATTTAGACGCGAGGTATCGCGTCTCTACATTTTACTAGACGCGAGGTATCGCGTCTCTACATTTTACTAGACGCGAGGTATCGCGTCTCTACATTTTACTGGACGCGATGTATCGCGTCTCTACAAATTATTTATACCCCCAACCGCGCATGATGGCAATATTCTCCTTCATGCAAGCCAGTGGCTGTAATCCTTGATATGATTCTTGTTCAATGATGAAATGCTTCGTTCCTCCCTCCTTGTCGCCTAATTTCACCAAAGCCTGAACATCAATTTGTCCGGAACCTTTTCCTAAAATAGTGGATTCGAATTTTTCGTGACCAGCCGCTGAAGGTACTTCATCCTTCACGTGCATGGAAACAAAACGGCCTGGGAATTTCTTCATGACTTCCGCAGGAACGCCACCTCCATTGATCATATTACCTATGTCCAACTGCTGAGCTACCAATTTCGGATCCGTATTGTTCAACATGATGTCATACAATAACTCGCCATCCAATTTCTCCGAGAATTCGAAATCGTGGTTGTGATATCCGAAACGCATGCCCGACTTTTGGCATAATTCACCCGATTTATTGAAGATGTCCATGTACTTCAACAAGAGGTTTTTATCCTTACGAATTCCCATGTCGATCGACGGGCTTATTACTAATTCCTGACCCATGGTTGCTGCATCTTCCACCGTGTATTTCCACAAATCGGTGAAATCACTTTTAGCATCATCCCAATGCGCTTTTCCCATCACCGTATGACCTGAAGGCATTTTCATACCTAAATCATCGAGGCGTTTTTTGAATTCTTTGGCTTCCCAACCGTAGAACTTACGATTAATGTAGTTGGCATGTTCCACATATTTATAGCCCATTTCCGCCAACGCATTCAATGTTCCTTGAGGATCCTTTTTCATATCCTCGCGGACAGAGTACAATTGAATCCCAACTAATTTCTTGTATTTAACAGCCGCCAGACTCTGCAAAGCAGGAGAAGCGAAGGCCAATGCGCCCAACCCGAAGGCTGAATTACGCAAAAAGGTACGACGTGATGAATTCATATTTCGATAGGTTTATTTAGTTCTTCAAGCTACTAATTCTATTTCTATTTTACAAAAATCCCGTAACTTCGAAAGATGATGCAGCCCCTCGCAGAACGAATGCGCCCCAGTTCTTTGGATGACTACATTGGCCAAGAAAAGGTCATTGGAGCCAACGCGCCCCTACGCAAAGCGATTGAGGCGGGCCATCTCCCCTCTTGTATTCTATGGGGTCCTCCCGGGGTAGGCAAAACAACCCTCGCAACCTTATTAGCTGGAGCGCTTAAGCGAACAATTTACACGCTCTCCGCAGTGCAGTCAGGCGTCAAAGAAGTTCGAGAAACCCTAGAACTCGCCAAAAAGAACCGGATGTTCGAGGCACAATCGCCCATTTTGTTTATTGATGAGATTCACCGTTTTTCGAAATCCCAACAAGATTCCTTGTTGAACGCCGTCGAAAAAGGAATCGTCACGCTCGTGGGTGCGACCACCGAAAACCCATCCTTTGAAGTCATTTCCGCCCTTTTATCCCGTTGCCAAGTATACGTTTTGGAGGCTTTAAACGATGTACACTTACGTCAAATGATTGACAAGGCCATCGCGACGGATAAATTATTTAACAACAAAACCATCACGCTGACCGAAACAGATGCCCTATTCCATTTCTCCGGAGGTGATGGACGGAAGCTTCTTAATCTATTCGAATTATTAATCACCACCGAAGGAAGCAACGAAATTGAAGTAAATAATGCCTTGGTAACTGAACGCCTCCAAAAGAATTTGGCGCAATACGACAAAGACGGCGAGCAGCATTACGATATCATTTCAGCGTTTATCAAATCGATTCGAGGATCAGATCCTGATGCGGCCGTGTATTGGTTGGCCAGAATGTTAGCGGGTGGCGAATCCCTCGAGTTTATCGGTCGGCGCTTATTGATCCTCGCCTCCGAAGACATTGGTTTAGCCAATCCCAATGCACTTTTATTAGCCCAATCCTGTTTCGAGTCCATTCGGGTCATCGGTAATCCAGAATCTCGTATCATTCTTTCTCAAACAGTGATTTATTTGGCGACCTCGCCTAAGAGTAATTCCGCTTACAATGCGATCAACAAGGCCATGGCTTATGTGGAGCAAACGGGGAATTTGCCAGTGCCATTGCACTTACGCAATGCGCCAACTAGATTGATGAAAGATTTGAATTACGGGGCAGATTACAAATACCCACATGATTATCCCGGAAGTTGGGTCGAACAAAATTATTTCCCCGAGGTTCCGAACCGACCTGTTTTTTACAGCCCGTCTGAACAGGACAAAATCAATCGTGGCACTCCATCAAAATAAGCGCACCACTTTGGTACGATATTTTTACAATACCGTCGGCAAATGTCTCATTACTCGAACTGGTTTGTTGGCCCAATGCCAACACCGGATGATTCAAATCATACAGCAAACCCGATGATTTCACCTCGATCGCTTCGCCATAAGGCATCAATGAAATGGGCGTTTTAGCAGGATACCATTTCTCAAAGCTGGGGGGCAACAGGTAGGATGTCGAATAATCGTCGAAGAAGACAATCTTTAATTCCCGACCGTATTTAACCATGGAATGAAAATTATTCAAGGTATGGTCCATGCGTTTTCCGCTTGCCCAAACGACGTTCACGGCGGGATAACCTTCCGTGAGTAAATATTCAAAAGCCTTTTCCAAATCCGTCAGATTTTGATCAGGCGTGTGCACTTTTTTTAAGGGATAATGGCTGTAATCTTCGCTGTGCGCATGGTCGAAATCGCCTAACCAAACATCCACTTTAATTCCCAAAGAAATCACGCGCTCCAAGGCACCATCAAGCACAATGACCGTGGGTGACCATTCCAATAATTGCTCCAAGATATCGATGGAACAAGCCTCCCCATTCGCGATGATGAGCGCGGGTTCTTGCTTGTCACGAATAATGTGGTGCGAGGACATATTAGGCTTTAAAGTCGGACTTACCTCCGGATTTTGAAATCAATTTAGTCTCACGAATGACGATGCCCTTGGATACCGACTTGCACATATCGTAAACAGTGAGGGCGGCAACGGAGGCTCCCACGAGTGCTTCCATCTCCACACCAGTTTTGGCTTCGAGCCGACAAATGCAGGTGATCACAATTTGATCGCTTAAAACTTCGGTTTCAAACTTACAGGAATCTAGGCCTAAAGGGTGACACAAGGGGATTAAATCCGATGTCTTTTTAGCAGCCATGGTACCCGCGATCACGGCGGTTTGCAGGATGCTACCTTTTTTATTTTGCCAACCGGCCGCTTCGAAATGTTGGACGATTTCAGCACCTAAATAAACGATGGATTGAGCCTTCGCTTCGCGAACGGTTTCGTTTTTGGAACTAACATCCACCATACCCGGGGTACCTGTGGAATCGAGGTGTGAGAAATCGCTTGACATAGACTTGTTTGAAATTTAGCTTACTAAAATACGGGAGAATTAGCAATTTTTAGCGAAATTTAACAAATACGTAAACCAAGCTACATGATCAGCCCCTTAGAAGCCATTGCTTTATTAAAAAACATTACCATTCCATTTCGTACAGAGAAGCTTCCACTTGCTAAGACATTGGGCATGAACTTGGCTGAAAAAATTGTAGCGGACCGTGATTTTCCACCATTTGACCGTGTCATGATGGATGGAATCGCAGTCAAAGACATCACAGCTCCCACCTGGAAAATCGAAGGTATTTTATTTGCCGGCGAACCGGTCAAAGCCATTAAAAAAATCGATGGTGCCTTGGAAATCATGACCGGCGCCACCGCTCCCAAAGGAACAGAAGCCATCATTAAAATCGAGGATTTACAGATTGAGAAAAAGATAGCCACATACATTGGCAAAACGCCATTAACGAAAGGTCAATTCATTCACACGCAAGGCATGGATGCCAAAGAAGGTAGCATCCTGGTCAAAAAACGCACGAAAATCGGACCGATCGAAATTGCGATAGCCGCAACAGTGGGCAAAGCGCACATTGAAGTTGAATCCAAACCTCATGTGCATATTTTCTCCACGGGTGATGAAATCGTAGGACTCCATGAAACACCTGCCGTACATCAGATTCGCAGCTCGAATGTCATGATGATGAAGTCCGTCTTGTTATCGAAAGGGTTTAAGGCTAATTCCAGTCATTTACCTGATTCGGCGGAAAAAATAAAGGCGAACCTCGACAAGGTTTTAGAGTCGAACGACATCATACTTCTTTCAGGTGGCGTTTCTGCGGGTAAAAAAGACCTTATCCCCGAGGTTTTAACAGCGGCGGGATTTGAAACGGTCTTTCACAAAATCGCCCAGAAACCGGGAAAACCGATGTTGGTTGCCACGCGTCCCGATGGCAAAGTAGTCTTCGCATTTCCGGGAAATCCGATCTCAACATTGACATGTTTTTGGGTTTATTTCTTACCTTGGGTTAACGGAGAATTCCCAGAATATTCCGAAAAGGAAATCAAGTATTTACCGAAACCTTCAGCTGATTTAGACCAATGGATTCCAGTAGAAAACGGGGAAACATTAGCGCACAATGGATCGGGAGATTTAATCAACTGGTCGCGTGCAGACGGTTTGGTTTGGCAAAAAGCAGGTCAAAAAGACAGCAAATTGCCCTATATTCCACTTAAATAAATGCACATGGAACTGAAGCTTCATCAATTCGACTTGCCTTTAAAACATACCTTCACGATCACGCACGAATCGCGTGACGTTCAGCCTACGCTCATCGTAGAATTAAGTTGGCATGGAAAAAGCGGATTCGGCGAAGCGACAGAAACCCCATACTACGGCATCACCATGGAAAAAATGGTGGCCCACATAGAAAGCGTCCGGCATTTATTACCCTCGGATATTTTGCCGCACCCGACCGACTTCTGGAAGATGTTATCCAAAACCCTTTTGGATGAACATCCTTTTGCGCTTTGCGCCTTGGATGTCGCCTATTGGGATCTTTGGGGGAAAACGCATAACAAAGCATTACATGAAATTTGGGGATTGGATGTCTCCAAAAATCCAATTACCGATTACACCATTGGCATAGACACGGTCGAAAAGATGGTTGAGAAAATGCGCGAAATGCCATTTCCTTTGTATAAAATTAAATTGGGGACCGACCAAGATTTAGAGATTGTTGAGGCCCTTCGCCAGGAAACAGATGCGGTATTTCGCGTGGATGCGAATACGGCTTGGACACCTGAACAAACCCTATATTTTGCCCCAGAATTAAAGAAACTAGGGGTCGAATTCATTGAGCAACCTCTGAAAGCGGATAATTGGGAAGGCATGAAAAAAGTATATGCTGAATCTGCCTTACCAATAATCGCAGATGAATCCTGCATTTTGGAATCGGATGTGGCGAAATGTGCGGGCTATTTTCACGGGGTCAACATCAAGTTGATGAAATGCGGTGGATTAACACCAGCCCTTCGAATGATTAAAGAAGCCAAAAGCCTCGGACTTCAAGTGATGGTGGGCTGTATGACGGAATCAACCATTGGTTGCTCGGCAATTGCCCAATTATTACCCCTATTGGATTATGTCGACATGGACGGATGCCTATTGGTGGATGACCAAATTTCCAAAGGCATTACGATTGATTATGGTCGGGTCATTTATGCAAAAACACCCGGAACGGGGGCACAATTAATTCGGTAAGATGTCCTATCAAATTCACCAACCAAACATTCCGGAACGCCTCGTGACCTTCGAGGGCAAGGAATACCAATGGCTGGGAGGCACGAACTATTTGAGTATTGGAACTCATCCCCTTTTTCAAGAAAAATTACAGGAAGGAATTCGGAGATTTTCGCAGAACTGGGGAAGTTCGAGATTGAATAATTACCAGTTGGATGTGTGGCAATCCTTAGAAGAGGTTTTCGCCAAACGCTATCAGGTCGAAGCGGTAGCCTTGTGCAGTTCGGGCCTACTAGCGGGCCAAACGGTGATGCAATACGTCATGCAAAAATATCCCGATGCGGAGATTAGCTTGGCGCCCAAAACCCATCCCGCCCTATGGCGTCATCCACATAAACCCCAAGAAGGTTTATTTTCAGATTGGAAATCGGATGCTAAAATCTTGGGAATGGATGGCATCGGTGCACCTTGGGTGGAGGAATTTTTGACGGGATTTCAAAGAGAATTACGAAAAGACCAGGTTTTAATTGTTGACGAATCGCATCGATTAGGAATAGTTTCGACGGCCCTAAACACGCCAGCACATTGTATCCAAACAAGCTCATTATCCAAGGCCTATGGGATACCCGCTGGAATCATTTTAGGTAATAAGGCCGACATCGATGAAATCAAAAAAGACCCCTTCTGGGTGGGGGGATCCCCTCCGAATCCGGCCTATATGTATGCCTGTTTACATGCGCAAGAGGCTTATGAAGAACGCATGCAGCATTCTCAAAACATGGCGCACTTATTTACGAAAAATGCCAAGCATGTACAGTTCGTTCGGGATTATCCTGCATTTAGTGCCCAAGATGCGCAATTATTTGAGCACCTGAAAAATCATGGATTCCTATGCAATCAATTTGCCTACCCAGATGTTACGGCTAAACCGATTTGCAAAGCGATTCTACCCGCAAGCCTCGGCCTGAAAGATATTGAAGACCTCCTAGCAGCCCTTGAAAAATATGAAATTTAAACTCGTTCTACTTTTTGGACTTCTGAATACTACGATGTTACATGCCCAAGAAAATCTCATTGAGCAACTCTTGAAGTCGAACCCGACCTATTTCAAGCATTTGACGGATAATCCGTCAAAATACCGTTTGCAAATCTTATTCACGCAGATCGATCGTGATTCAAATAACCAAGCGAAATTTACGACACATGCTTACCGGGTTGATGCCAACGAATATTTTTATCCCGCGAGTACGGTGAAATTAGCCGCCAGTGTATTGGCCTTGGAAAAAATCAACCAGCTAAAAATTGATAAATCGACGACCTTTCAGACCTTGAAAAATCGGCCGACCCAGTTGGAAATCTTAAAGGATAGCACGGCTGCCAACGGACTACCAAGCATCGAACATTACATCAAAAAGATTTTATTGGTCTCCGATAATGAGGCTTACAATCGCCTTTATGAGTTTTTAGGTCAAAAAGATTTCAATAAAACGATCGCCAACAAAGGATTTGAAGGTGTTCGCTTTACACATCGATTACAGACCTCGATTCCCTTATTGGAGAATCAATACACGAATCCGGTTCAATTCATCAATCAGCAAGGTGAAGTTATTTGGCAACAAAAGGAGCAGTTTAATAAAAAACAAATCTTCTCAAGTACGCCCATCTTATTAGGTAAAGGCGTCATGAATGACTCCGGTCGAATTATCCCGCATCCTGTAAATTTCAGTTTTAAAAATGCTTATCCCTTGCAGGCGCAACATAATTTCTTGAAGCGACTGATGTTTCCTGGCTCATTTACTAAAAGCGAACAGTTTAAGTTAAAAGCTGAGGATTATGCATTTTTGTATCGCTACATGTCGCAATATCCAACCGAATCAAAATATCCAAGCTATCAATCAGATAGTACCATTGGACCTGCCTATTGCAAATTCCTATATTACGGCGGAGAGAAAAATGCGAAGATCAATCCCGATGTGAGAATCTTTAATAAAGTCGGCGATGCCTACGGCTTCTTGTTGGACAATGCCTATTTTGTCGATTTCAAACGGGGAGTCGAATTTATGCTGACCGCAACTATTTATTGCAACGAAGATGAGATCTTCAATGATGATAAATACGATTACGACACTGTCGGATTCCCATTCTATAAGCATTTAGGCGAGGTAATCTACAACTATGAGTTGGCTCGCAAGAAAGTTAATCAACCCAACCTAGACTATTTAAAATTTAGCTATGCGGATTAAAATCATCTTATTTATTTTATTTGCTCATAGCATTTGGGCACAAAAAACGGTTGGGATCATTAATGTCTCTGTTGGCAATGTACGCACCGAAGCCCGCGAAGGAGCGGAAATGAGCACCCAGGTATTATTGGGCACCCCTGTTCAATTATTGGAAAAAGCCGCGACGAGGAATTGGTATCGAATTCAGTTACCCGATCATTACCAGGGTTGGATTGAAGGAAGTACGATCATTCGGATGGATAGTACGGAATTCAAAAACTATCAAAATTCTGGGAAAGAATATGTGGTAATGGCGAGTGCGAGTAAGGTTTACCAACAACCCAGTTTCAAATCGGAGATTGTGAGTGAGTTGGTCCAACATAACCGGGTGATGGTTACGCAAAAGAAAATCGGTTTTTGGGAGATACTGATGGCGGACGGAACCAAGGGATTTGTCTCCCAAAAGGATGTCGTCAATTTTAAGGAGTGGAAGAAATCCAATCCGGCACCGACGGAAAATCGCTTATTGTTAGCGGCTCACCAATTGATGGGAATTCCTTATTTGTGGGGTGGAACGTCGAATAAGGGAATGGATTGTAGTGGATTTACCAAATTAGTCTTTCAGGCTAATGGTTGGAATATTCCTCGAGATGCGAGCCAACAAGCACGTGAGGGAGAAATGGTCGATAGCCTTCGAAACTGGCAAAATCTAAAGCCGGGGGACTTATTGTTTTTCGGCGAAAAGCGCCAAGATGGCACCTACAAAGTAGTCCACGTGGGTATTTGGGAAGGAAATCAGGCCTTTATACATGCAGCAGATCGTACGCGCAGAGCTAGTTTTGAGCCAAACTCAAAAGACTTTGATGCCTACAATTTGAATCGCTATTTATTCACGAAACGCATCAATGCACTCGGCAAAGAAGTCCAAAAAATTGATTAGGCGTTCTTCTTCCGTTGTGAATAAAGGAGGACAATGACCCCAAAAAGTACGGCTGGAATGGAAAGAATTTGACCCATGTTCAGCGTTAGGTTATTCTCAAAAGCACTTTGGTTTTCCTTAAAAAACTCGTAGAAAAAGCGAAGGGTGAAGAGAATAATCATGAACCAACCCGTCATGAGTCCCTCTTGTGTTGCTTGTTTCTTACGTGACCAAAACCACATTAAGGCGGCAAAAATCAAGAGACAAGATAAAGCCTCATACAATTGAGAAGGATGTCGAGCTAAGACCAAATTCGGATCTCCGTAAGGATTGAACTCCGTATCACGAAGAAACTTAAAGCCCCAGGGCAATTCAGTCGGCTTTCCGATAATTTCCGAATTCATCAAATTCCCCATTCTAATAAAGAAACCTGCCAATGCAACTGCGGGAACGATGCGGTCGGTGATGTATAAATAAGACATCCCGGGATGCTTTTTGGAATACAAGTAAAAGGCAAGGAATAAACCGATGGAAGCGCCGTGAGAAGCCAAACCGGAGAAAGGAGGCGTAATCATTTGAATAAAAAAGCGCAAAGGATCGGCTTGTAACAAGGGGAACTCATAAAAGAAATAATGACCTGCACGGGCACCTACAATGGTCGCGACCATGGTATACATCAAAAGTTGATCAGCTTGTTCCGTTGATCTTCCCTCCTGCTTAAACATATAACTCACCACACGAAAACCTGCTAAAAAAGCGAGGGCGAAGAAAAATCCATACCATCGGATGGGGAAACCAAACAAATCAACAATTACTGGATTGGGGTCCCAAGAAATAAAGGCTAACAACATAGGTTTATGGAATGTAAACCCAAAAATAATGGAAAAATTAAGAATTACGTGATACCTTCTTGACAAGTACCTGAATGGATTTCTTAATCGCTTTCGCGGGATACAATCGCTGCGGCAAGCCAAGTGCCAAAACCGGTTGGACAATATTGACCAATACCAAGACCAAAAGCAAGAGTTTAAATTTTCGCATGCACAAAACTAAACAAATTATAGTACTATGCAATGCAAGGTACTATAAAATTTAACAAATTTTAATTTCGTAGACTTGATAGGTCGATTCGTCGATTGCATGTTGGCATGTCATCGTTTTCAATTCATATTTGTACACGATTAAACAAGTACAAGCGTTTAACCTGTGTTCAACTAAAAATTCAGACCTATGAAAAAGTTCATTCTTTTCGCCTTCGCTAGCGCAGCAATCTTATCGTCATGCACGAAAGAAGATGCCATTGATCCTCAAGGCTTTCAGGCCACCAATACGGCCAATGTCCCTCAAGCTGTTCAGACAACCATTAAGCAAACCTACCCTTCCGCACAAGTTGCCTATTCAGTGCTTCAGCCGAATGCGCTGTATGTTGCCGATGTAACAACCTCCTCGACCGAAGCGCAGGTAGTGATCACATCCAAAGGAAGTATCCGTGAGGCATTTTCGAAAATTGATTCTACGGCTTTACCAGCGAGTGTATTGACCTATTTATCGACCAACTTCCCGGGCTATGATATGTTGCATGCCTCTCAAAAGACAACGGGTACGCCTACAGGCTATCGGGTTGAATTAAAATACAAAACGGAATTTTACTCGGTTCTCTTTGATGACAAAGGTGCCTTCGTTTCTCAGACGACGGGTATGCCTGGAGGTCCCAAAGGAGGTGGTAAAAAAGGGAGCCACGGGCCCGCAGTCACGAGTTTAGCATTAACTGATTTGCCGGCGGCCGTACAAACTGCACTTACTGGTTATACCTTTAAGCGTGCGATGGCCAAGGTAGATGCATCGGGTGCAACAATTTATCACATTCACGCTGAGAAAGCTGGAATTGAATATGACTTAGATATTGACGCCACGGGTAAAGTCCTATCCTCTAAGGAAGAGGCTGACAAACCGGAAATCAGCAAAACCGATTTGACAAGCTTACCAGCCGCTATCGTTAGCTATTTGAATACCAATGCGGCGGGATGGGTACTTAAAAATGCGGTAAGCATTTCATCTGATAAAGTAGCCATTCATTACCATGTCGTTGTTTCAGTAGGAAACGCAGTGCAAACCTTTATGTTCGACAAAGATTTCAAGGTGATTCAAAATGCCGGTAAAGGACCCAAAGATAACCCTAGCCTACCGAATTTCACCGTTGTTGAAATTACCCAAGCACAATTACCAGCTACCGTAATTACCTACCTAAATACCAAATACGTGGGCTGGAAATTCACCAAAGCGCAAACGGTTTCTGCAGACGCAACAATTAAAGAATATGAAGTTTTCATCACCGTAGGTGACAAAGCTTATAAAGTCGAATTCGATGGAAATGGCGTTTTCTTAGGTGCGAAATTGAAGTAACAAATCGCGTCAAGTATATCGAAAAGGCTTGCTTCGGCAGGCCTTTTTGGTTTATTTTGAGCCATGCAAGAAATCGAGCCATCCTTTCAATGGGAATCCATTTACAATGCGGCACATGACCGCAAATCCCCGTTTTATGGCCGGACCTATTCGCAAACTGAATACGAACACGATATCTATGGTTATTACATTCATCCACTCTGGGATGAAATCGATTCAGAAACGCTCTATTGCAAGATTCTTTTTACGGATTATACCCTCAAATACAGCATTATCGAATTATTTGGGGAATGGAATGACACCTTGCATAATGATATCATGTTGTTGAAACGCCAGGTTATCGACCACTTAATGGCGGTTGGGATCAAGCATTTTATTTTGATAGGCGAAAATGTCTTCAACTTCCATGGAAGTTACGAGGATGATTATTATGCCGAATGGTTTGAAGAGGTAGAAGACGGCTGGATCGTAGGTCTTCACTTCGCTGAATTCGTCGAAAAGGAATGGGCAAAATACCATGTGGATTATTACATCAATTTTGGAGGGAACCTGCAAATTCCCAATTGGCGCACACTAAAACCAGAAATGATATTTTCGTACCTACACCATGTCATGAGCAAGAGATTAGGACCTGCCTAATATTTTTTTACGCATCAGGACATGAATGCATTGGAGATGAGTTATCTTAGTCATTGAATTTTTGATCAAACCATTCCTATGAAAAATCTTTGTTTACTGGTACTCTTGAGTATTTCCTTTTTAGGTTTCGCGAAGAAGCCCGACACGCGTTATTATGAGATGCGGATTTATTATTGCCACACGGGTCGCTTAGATGCCTTGATCCAACGATTCACAAACCATACCACAAAGATTTTCGAAAAACACGGTATGACGAATGTGGGTTATTGGATTCCGAACAACAACACAGAAAACGCTTTATACTACATTTTATCATACCCTAGTCAAGCGGCGCGCGATACAGCTTGGAGCCATTTCGGCAAGGATCCCGAGTGGAAGGAAGTAGCCAAAAAATCAGAAGAAAGCGGTAAAATCGTTGCCAAAGTAACAAGTATCTTCATGAATGCGACCGATTTCAGCCCGAAAATCAAACCTTCGAGTGCAGATGTTGACCGCACCTTTGAGATGCGTACCTACACGGCGGCACCAGACAAATTACCCAATGTTTTAGCGCGTTTCCGCGATCACACCACGAAGCTTTTCAAGAAGCATGGCATGGAAAACATCGCCTACTTCACAACCATTCCAAAAGATGGTTCGCAAAGTAAATTGTTATATTTCTTGGCACATAAAAGTGAGGCAGCTGGTAAGGCTAGTTTTGATGCTTTCCGACTAGACCCTAAATGGATCGCCGTGAAAGAGGCCTCAGAAAAAGACGGAAAAATTGTTGAGAAAGTAGAATCTATCTACATGAGCCCAACGACATTCTCTACAATTCGATAAATGCTCGTATCTTTGGACGTGGTATTCAAACACCACGTCCAAAAATATGCAGTGGATTAAAAAAGGTTTGTTGTTTTGTCCCGATGGGAAATCAACCTGGAATCAGAAAGGGTATGCGCATGTCGTATGTGTAGACACGTCATACGAAGACAAAATCAGACTTTACTACTCAGCCCGCGATGAAAAAGGGCGTTGCCAGGCATCATTTATTGATTTAGACCCGGACAAGCTTTCAAATATTCTCTACGTACATCCCGAACCCATACTCGATTTAGGTGCTCCTGGCACATTCGATGATTGTGGCATCATGCCTACCTGGTTCATGCAACATGGGGACGAAAAGTGGCTATATTACATTGGTTGGACCGTTCGAAACACGATTCCCTACCATAATGCCTTGGGTATTGCTAGTTCGAAAGACGGCATTCATTTTACCAAAAAATTCACGGGCCCTGTCATCAGCACCACAGCTACCGAACCTTATTTTAACGGCTCCGCATGCTTTCTAGAACATGAGGGAAAATTCAAAGCTTGGTACCTAAACTGTACCCATTGGATCGAAGACCAAGGAAAAATGGAGCCCTGTTACCACATTAAATACGCGGAATCAAACGATGGAATCAATTGGGTGCGCCAAGGTCAAGTAGCCATCGACTACCGCGATGAAGTGGAAGGTGGAATTTCAAGACCCAGTGTACTCATCGAAGATGGCATCTACAAAATGTGGTTCTCAGCGCGTGCCATCACAGATTATCGCGAAAACCGCGAACGCTCATACCGCATCTACTACGCAGAGTCCACTGACGGAATACATTGGACACGCAAAGACGACGAGGTGGGCATCGATGTGAGTGAAGACCCAACTGCTTGGGATTATTCGATGATTGAATACCCCTTAGTTATCCAGCATCGCGGAAGAAAAATCATGTTTTACAACGGAAATCATTTTGGTCAAACTGGCGTAGGATATGCCGAAATGCTCTAATTGGAATGGATTTTTCGCGCTATAACCACCATCTTTTCCCGGGTTCTCAGCCGCTTGCCCACCCCAAAGTGAGCATCTGTTTTATTACCTATAAACACGAGGATTACATCCGCGAAAGCCTCGATTCCATTTTAGCGCAAGAGACGAATTTTGACTTTGAAATCATCATTGGCGAGGATCATTCACCGGATTCGACCGCACAAATTGTGCAAGCGTACGCCAAGAAATATCCCAATAAAATCAAGGCCTATATTCGCCCCCAAAATATTGGAGCGAAACATAATTTTTTACATTGTTTCTTCGATTGCCGAGGGGAATATATCGTTCACATCGAAGGGGATGATTATTGGACAGACACCCAGAAACTTCAGCGTCAGGTGGATTTCCTAGACTCACATCCCAATGCCTCGGCTTGTTTTCATAATGCCCAAATTGTCTATGAAGACAATAGCCAGCGGCCGAGCGAATTAATAAACCCTACGGATCAAAAACCTTGGACCCAAAGCCAAGATTTCTTAGTTGAGAAGGAAACCTGGTTCATGGCAACCGCCGCGGTCATGATGCGACGAAAATTCGCGCATTCCCTACCCGAGTGGTTTTTACATTCTAAAAGTGGCGATATCCCCCTCTATGTTATTCTCGCGGAACAGGGACCCATCGGATATCTGCCAGAAGTCATGTCGGTCTATCGAAAAAATGAGGGCGGAATTAGCATGACCGACCATGTTCATTCCGAAGCCTTTATTAAGAATCGAATCTTTATGTATTCAAATATCAATGAATACACCCACAAAAAATACGACCACTTGGTCCGCCCAATCCTACAAGACTACTACCTGATGCGTAGAGAATGCTTGGAAAACAAAGGAAATTGGATAAAATCCTTGACCTATTTTTGCCAAGCCACATTACTCAATCCCCCCCAATCGTTCAAGGCTTGGAAGGCCTATTTGAAGAGTCAATTATTGAGCCCAGAAACCTTGTTGGCCTACCTTAATTTCCGTTCGAAACTGAACCAATTCCTCGGTCGATAAATTTGCTTTTTTTGCCGATTTAATTGACCTTTACAACAAAGCGTATCGCTCAACCTATTCCTAATTATGAAAAAATCAATCCTTGGACGCATGTCCATTCTTGGAGCCCTATGCCTATTTGGCTATTTCGGTATTTCTTCATTTCAAAAAAACGATCATCAACGCTGGGGGCAAGCCCTATTGGATTCGCTAAACGAATCTCAAAAGCATGAGGCAACCCATGCCTTGAAAGGATTGCAAATAGATCCCGAGCTCGAGATTACGACGTTTGCAACGGAACCGATGCTTAAAAACCCGACAAACATGGACATCGATTCCAAGGGTCGCGTTTGGATTACCGAAGCTTTCAACTACCGTCCTGCCATCGCCGGAAATCCGGTAAATCCGGCAGGGGACCGAATTATCATCCTAGAGGATACGAATGGAGATGGCAAGGCCGACAACGAAAAAGTATTTTACCAATCGCCTGAATTAAATGCCCCTTTAGGCATAGCCGTGCTGGATAGCATGGTCATTGTGGCGCAAAGTCCCTATATCTGGAAATTCTTTGATGACAATCACGACGATAAGGCCGACCGAAAAGAAATCATGTTTCGAGGCATTGGTGGCGAGCAGCATGACCATGGCGCGCATGCATTTACCTTTGGTCCCGATGGAAAGCTCTATTTCAACCTAGGAAATGAGGGCAAGCAATTACTCGATGCCAAGGGAAAACCCGTTTTAGATCAAGATGGTGACGAAATCGGGCCCAAAAAATACAAGCAAGGCATGGTCTTCCGTTGTAACCTCGATGGATCTCAAGTAGAATGCCTGGGCCAAAACTTCCGCAATAATTTCGAAGTCGCCGTAGATTCTTACGGGGCCATGTGGCAATCCGACAACGACGATGATGGGAACAAAGGCGTTCGTATCAACTCGGTTTTCGAGCATGGAAATTATGGCTATACCGATGAGATGACAGGTGAAGGTTGGTATGTGCAACGAACCAACATGGAAAAAGAAGTCCCTTTGCAACACTGGCATTTAAACGATCCTGGGGTTGTTCCGAACTTATTGCAAACGGGTTCTGGATCTCCCACAGGAATTTTGGTCTACGAAGGAAACCTCTTGCCTAGCAAATTCCAAAACCAAATCATTCACGCAGATGCAGGTCCCAATGTCGTTCGGGCCTATCCGACAAAAGCACAGGGAGCGGGTTATTCAGCCAGCATATTAAATCTTGTAGAAGGAGTGAAAGACCAGTGGTTCCGTCCAGCTGATGTGACAGTGGCACCGGATGGGTCATTGTTTATCGCCGACTGGTATGATCCCGGCGTAGGAGGTCACCAGGCGGGGGATCAAAATAAAGGCAGAATCTATCGCATTTCGCGTAAAAACACCCCCTATTTCGTTAAGAAAACCCGCCTCGATTCCCCAATCGGCGCAATCACTGCCCTATTTAATCCAAATTTGGCAACACGCTATTTGGGCTATAAGGCCCTCCAACAAATGGGAGAAAATGCCCAAAAGGATATCGCAAGCATTTTCCAAAGTGAAACTAACCCTCGTTTAAAAGCACGGTTATTTTGGATATTAGCTCAAGGAACGGACGGATTATCTTACATCGACAAGGCGCTCAACAACCCATCGGAAGAATGGCGTATGATGGCGATTCGAGCCGCAAAAATGCGTCCATTTAGTACTTGGAAAGCCTTAGCACATCGCGCAGTAAATGATGCCAATGACCAAGTGAAACGTGAACTCGCCATTGCATTACACCATGTGAAAGATGCAGAGGCAGATGATATTTGGGCAAAATTAGCCTCGCAACATACGGGCACGGACCGCTGGTATTTAGAGGCCTTGGGAATTGGTGCGGATAAACATTGGGAATCGCGTTTGACGGCTTATTTGGCAACAAAACCGGCAGATTCACCTGCGTTTCGAGACATCATTTTCCGATCAAGAACGGAATTAGCCAACAGCTATATTTTCCAATATCTAAAAGAATCCAAGCCATTAGATGAGAAATTACGCTATTTCCGGGCATTGGATTTCATACCCGGGGAGCAGAAATCCGTGATGCTCGTTGACCTGATTAACAAAGACTTAAAAAATAACCCAGCAGCCACCTTGGTTGCGATTCGTCACTTATCTCCAGCCTACGTGCAAAAAAATGAATTGGCTAAAAAGACGCTCATCAAATTATTGCCCAAAGACAATATTGATGAATACACGAAACTAATCGAGAAATATAATTTAGCAGAATTGAAACCCGATTTGATGACGGTGATCTTGAGTAATAAAGGTGGCCGACAAGCTGCTAAGGCGCTCTATGCCTTACCAAACGGAGGACAATTCATTAAAACGAGTTTCGAAAAGGGAAATAATTCGGTGAAGCGTTCGATCATTGATGCAATCCGTTGGCAAGGAAACAAAGAAAGTATTGCCTTGTTGAGCCAAACCCTTCAAAACACCAAACTTGATCTCATTGTACGCAAGGATGCCGCTAAGGGCATTGGGAATTCCTATCCAGCTGGTGAGGATTTTGTCTTGCAGTCCTTGAAGGACAAGAAAATTCCGGAGAATTTAATTCCATCCGTGGTGGAGTCGGTGAGCAAGGCTTGGCGGAAAGGTGTTCGCTTAGAAGCCAATGGCTATTTATCGGGAGCACAAAGTGTAAGCAAGACGAAACATCCTCCATTGAACGATTTAATCAACCTAAAAGGCGTGGCGAAGAATGGCATTAAGGTGTTTGTAGAACAATGTGCCATGTGCCATCAGATTAATAACGAGGGTATCGACTTTGGTCCAAAACTTTCTGAAATCGGATCAAAACTATCGAAGGAGGGGATGTACTTATCCATCCTGCATCCGAACGCGGGAATTGGATTTGGTTATGAGAGCTTTGAAATCACGACAAAGAAGGGGGATGTGTACCAGGGAATCATTACTTCGAAAAATGAGACCGACATCATCTTGAAATTACCCGGAGGCTCCGTGCAGAACTTTAAAACCTCGGCTTTAAAGAGCGTGAAGCAATTAGATAATTCGATGATGCCAGATGGATTAGCGGATGGCTTATCAACAAGTGAATTGAGTGATTTAGTGGAATATTTAAGCACTTTAAAGAAAAAATAACGATGAATCGTAGATCTTTTAGCCAACTCCTGACAGCGGGCGTACTTGGAAGCCAAGCTGTACAAGGCAAATCGAACCCTGAAAAAACATTTAGCCTGAAATATGCGCCGCATTTTGGGATGTTTGAACAACATGCCGGTAAGGACTACATCGATCAATTAAAATTCATGCATGAAATGGGTTTCCGTGCCTTGGAGGACAATGAGATGATGGAAAAGCCGGTAGAGGTGCAAGAAAAGATCGGTGCGACGCTCGGCCGACTTGGTATGGAGATGGGGGTATTTGTCATCAAATTCCCCGGATTTTTCGATAAATCACACATGACTACAGGCGACAAGGCTTGGACAGAGATTTTCCTAAAGGCATGTCGGGACGCCGTCGAAACCTCGAAACGCGTCAATGCTAAATGGGCCACGGTCGTCCCAGGAAATTTCACGCGTAATCTCCCGATGGGAATACAAACAGGCAATGTCATCGAGGTTTTGAAAAGAGGCGCTGAAATTCTCGAGCCGCATAAACTAACGATGGTTCTTGAGCCACTGAGCGATAATCCGGATTTGTTCCTACGTCATTCCGACCAAACCTACATGATTTGTAAGGGAGTAGATAGCCCATCGTGTAAAATTCTTTTCGATATGTACCACATGCAACGCAATGAGGGGAATATGATCAAAAACATGGATTTATGCTGGTCGGAAATCGGCTATTTGCAAATCGGAGACAACCCGGGACGCAAAGAACCCGGTACCGGCGAAGTAAATTATGCCAATATCTTTGAAAACCTCCGCAAGAAAAAATACGATGGGATCTTGGGCATGGAGCATGGCAATTTCCACCCCGGAAAAGAAGGAGAAGTAAAATTAATCGAAGCCTATCGCAAAGCTGACCATCTGTAAATTTGGATTTAAGGAATAATAATTAGATATTCGCCTAATTATTTAATAACCATGGAAGCAGCCTTCAAAGCAATCAATGATGTAACCCGACGGGAGATTCTTCAATTTCTTATACAGGGCCCTCAAAATGCGGGTCAGATTGCCAAGCAATTTGACATGACCAAGCCGAGCATCTCGCATCATTTAGACCTATTAAAGCAAGCACAATTGATCGATGCGACGAAAAAAGGCCAGTTCATACATTACAGCTTAAACAAAAAAGGCTTTGAATCGATCCATCAATGGTTTCAGGGATTTGCCCAACATTTTGAATTCCCTAAACCGAAAATCCGATTGTAATTGTTGCTTTCCCAATTTTAAGATAAATTCGTAAAAAAATATTCGCATGAGCGCTAACCTGCCTACTTCCTTTTCATTTCTTGCTAGTCAAACACCGCGTGATTTCATCGGCCTAGGTGTCGTTCAGTTGCCCAAGCGAAATTTTTTCCAATCGATTTCAGACTTCTTTGCTGCTCGTTCTGGAAATCAACGTATTTCTTTTCTCCTGTTAGGTGCCCATGAAATTAAGGTTGTTCACTACCAAGGCTCCAATGTATTGGGAAGCGTTGATATCCCTAAAAACCTAATTGAATCCATTGAAATTCATGCCTCAAAGACTGCGGACGGACTTGTAGTCATTTCGAATATTGAACTAACAGAGTGTATTTCAGTAAATGACAAAGGCATCAAAAAGCTGAAATATCACCAATTCAATGTGATGCCAGCTCTTTTGGGGGAGAATACCTCTCCCGTAAATAATGTCAACGATATTGTTTGGGCTCAGGAAAGCAGAAAAACGATCGTGGAAACATTAGAAGCATGGAACGAAGGTATCCAAGCGAATAACTAATTTGCTGCAGCCTTTTCAACATCCAGTTCCAATAAATCTTTCGATTTAAAGGCCACAACGCTGACTAAAAACAGGGTAACACCTGCCCCAATCAGCACGGAGGGAATCGTTCCAAAAAACTTGGCAGCGACCCCCGATTCAAAAGCTCCCATCTCATTCGAGGTGCTGACAAATACCCCGTTGACCGAGGAAACACGTCCGCGCATTTCATCCGGGGTAAAAATGCGTAATACGGTTTGGCGAATTACCACACTAACCGAATCGAATGCACCCGTAAAAAATAATGCGGTAACGGATACCCAAAAATTTGTTGACAAGCCAAATACCAAAGTCGCCACACCAAAACCGGCAATGGCCAGTAATAAGTTGCGCCAAGCATTTTTCAGCGGTGGGAAATAGATTAGCGTCAACATGGTGACTACCGCACCTACGGAAGGCGCGGCACGTAAAATACCCAAACCCTCGGCGCCTACTTTTAAAATATCCTCCGCAAAAATGGGTAATATGGCAATCACGCCACCAAATAATACCGAAAACAAATCCAAGGATATCGCATACAGGATAATCTTTGTCTTAAAAACATATTCAATTCCTTCCCGCAAGCTATGCCAGATGGATTCATGAACCACATTCTTGGGTGGAACTGGGCGATTCTGAATAAAAAACATGCAAGACATGACGGCCAACAACAAGCCTATCACGATGATTAAAGAACCTGATAAACCGGCATAGGCATACAAGAAACCCGCCACACCGGGCCCTAGGATAGACCCCAATTGCCAAAACGAACTATTCCATGTAGCCGCATTAGCAAATACTTCTTTGGGAACCAAGAATGGATTCAAGGAAGAAGCAGCTGGACTGAAAAATCCCTTGGCTAATCCAATCAAAAAAATTACAAAATAGATTAAATAAACAAAGAAACTGGATTTATCAGAATTCAATTGCATCGCCGCATAGAGCAACAAGACCGAGCCGAGAATAATGATGGCTAACGAACCCTGCATAATTTTTTTCTTATCTCGGTTATCCGCAAAATGTCCTCCAAACAAGACCAACGAAATATAAGGAACCGCCTCAGCCAAACCAATCAATCCCAGTGCCAAGGGATTATGTGTCAAATGATAGATCTCATAGGCCAAAATAACCTCCTGAATAAGCAATGCCATCGTGAACAAGGTATTCCCCGTCACATAAGCACGGAATTCCGGATATCGAAGCGCCTGGTAGGCATCTTTAGTTTTCAATATTGACATATAAGGTAAATCAGCGGACTCAAGAAAGCCAAATCGCCTACGTAGCGCTCCGGCTTGGAAGCCCTAAAATAATAAATCCCCAGATGAATTCCCCATATAAACAAGAATAAGCTCAAAAGGCTGAAGCTTACTCCAATGATCCCCAAAGCAATCATGAAAAGGAGTGTAAGCATGCAGCAGGTCATCCAAAGGCGTGTACTTCCCCCCTCTTCAATCAGGGTATATAAGCTCAAATTCATCAAAGCGAGTAAAAATATTTCCAATACGCACTCTACCAGAATAAGTGAATAAGGAGCGATGACCATCGTAGGTAAGGCGACACCCAAACTGTAAATTCCGGCCGTCAATAGCTCCTTAAATCCCCAAAAACGATCAAAAACATGCTTCACCCACCCTAACCAATAGAGCAAAATGGCTACGCCCAAGCCTAAACCAAATTTGATCATCGGAAATTCCACCCACATCAGTAGCATTCCAAGGTAAATTCCTAAGACGATGATTATTCTACGCAACACAACCTGATGTTTTTCATGATAAGCATGTAACTCATCGCGAGTTTCAGATGTATAATTATCGATTTGACGGTCAATACCATAAATCAAATACACCGAAATGGCCAGAATTAAATCGAATTGCCAAGGAGGCAAAGAGCCCAGAAAGTATTGGTATAGAACATCATTCATCGCAACAGCACCGAATACCACATCCAAACTCAAAAAATGGACAATCTTAAAATAGCGCATCTTTACGATTAATGACTGTTAACTCATCCCCTACTCGGATTTTCCCCAATTGAATCGGAACCATTTGTTGGCCAAAATACACTTTATTATCCTTTTGACGGAAATTCGCTAATGCCTTCATGAGACCCCCCTTCTCAACCTCACCCGTCGAAGGCTCCACATTCACCAATTGACACCGTGCACAGGGCTTGGCGCCCGATAACCTTACATTGGAAATTGACACCTCTTCCCACGTATCCTCCTCAAATGCTGCGGCTCCCGAAACAATCATATTCGCTCGGAATCGCTGATAATCAAAGGGCTTACCATATACTTCCGCTAAGCGAGCATACGAATTTTCGGAAGCGAGTAAAACAGGTAGCGAATCCGCAAAGGAACTCTGATTCGAACCCTCGGTTTGATACTTTTCAGCAATGATTCGAGGACTGTCGGCTAATTGCATGACTAAACGGACTGGCTCTTGCAAGCGTTCGGAGAACCATGCCGACCATCCTTCGCCGACCTCACATACGATTAATTGATCATCCCATAATTCCACATGCGCTCTTTCCAAAAGCTCAGGATTATGTTTCAAAAGCTTCGTTAAACCGGATATTTGATCCCATACCTCAAATCCCTCCGCATGTACGTTTAAACGGAAACGAGTTAAATCAGGACGGGTTCTTTGGGTAATAAATGTTCCTTGCGCATCCACCAGCATAAACCGACGGTCACCTCGGAAACCCGCGGACTCTAGCTCAATTTCGTCAACGGAAATAGGGGCTAAGGATTTAATGGGAAAAATAAATAGTTTACGAATGCATATCATCCCCTGAAATTACTGAATTACCTGCATAATTCCCTATGAGGTCTTATCAGGATTCGCCTTCATTATGTGAAGCAAAATTCTTATGTTTGTTATTAGTTACCGAAAAACCTGTTCCATGATCAAATTCATTGGCCTATTTGGCCTGTTTATACTAGCCAGCCTATCGAGTTCAGCCCAAGAAACCTTACGCTTGGAGGATGCCATACAGCAAGGATTACAAAACCAATATTCCATTCAAATCCTAAAAAAACGAGAAGCGCAAGCGGCCAATGACAATAGTCTTGGAAATGCCGGATTTTTGCCCACTATTACGGGGACAGCTACAAAGAACTACACCATTTCGGGACTAGACCAGGAATTTTTCGGAGGTTTACGTCCACCTTTAGTGCAATCTGGGGTTCGTGCCAACAGCGGTAATGCGGGAATAACGATGGCATGGACGCTGTACGATGGCAAAGGCATGTTTGTCTTACGCGATCGGTTCAAGGAATTACAAAATCTAGGAGCCAAACAAACCGAAACCTCGATTGAGAATTTAATCGCTCAAATTAGTACACTCTATTACGACATTATTCGTCAAGACCTACGTGTAAATAACTTTCGCAAAGGACTAGAAATTTCCAATGACCGGTTAAAATTAGCCAAAGACCGCTATGAGGTTGGCCAGGGCTCGAAGGTTGATTACTATTCCGCACAGGTCGATTACAACGAAGATAAAGCCCTCTTGCTAGCACAAGAACAATCCTATTTAAACACAAAAATTAGTTTAAATACACTACTTGTTCGTCCGCACCTAACGACATTCCAGACACAAGCTGTCATCGATTTGTTACCTAAACTAAACTTGGGCGAGTTAAAAGATATGGCCCTAAAGCAAAACCCTACGCTAATGGCGGCATTGGTAACCAAAAAAATCAGCGAATTGGATACGAAAAATTTACAGAGCCAACAAACACCTCAGATTGACCTATTAGCAGGTTATGCAGTCAATAACGTATTGAACGGTGCAGGCTTTGGTGTACAAAAGGGATCCAGTAATGTGTTTAATTACGGACTTCGTGCCAGCATTAATATTTTTGACGGATACAATCAAAAACGTCGTGTTCAAAATGCCAAGATTAACGCAGAAATTGCCCAATTACAAATCGAGGATATCAAAAATCAATTAATCGCATCCATTGAACGCTCCTACACGGCCTACGAAAATGCCTTGAATTTGATTTCATTGGAAACGGAGAACTATACCATTGCCAAGCAGAACATTGATATCGCGTTCGACCGATTTAAAATTGGTATCGCGACCTCCTATGAATTACGTGAGGTACAACGCAATGCTGTCGCCGCAGAGACGCGTTTAATTGAGGCAAAATATGCTGCGAAGGCTGCTGAAATCGAATTAATTCGATTGAGTGGCAATTTACTTTAGGCCCTGCTCCTCATTCAATTGCTGTTGGTATAATTCATAATACAAGCCCTTCTTCCGCATGAGCTGTGCATGTTTGCCTTGCTCGACAATCTCACCACCCTGAAGGACAAAAACCCGATTGGCCAATTTCGCCGAGGACACGCGATGCGAAATAATTAAGCTTGTCTTATCCAGCATAATATGCTTTAGATTGGACAAGATTTTATGCTCTGTATGCGTATCGACAGCAGAAAGACAATCATCCAAAATCAAAATATTCGGATTCTTGGCAAGGGCTCTCGCCAAGGAAACACGCTGTTTCTGACCTCCCGACAAGGTAACACCACGCTCACCTAAGATCGTTTCAAATTGATTCGGGAAGTCCTGAATGTTATCATAAACATCGGCATATCGAGCCGCCTGCTCCATTTGCGCATCCGTCAAATCATCCTGCCCAAAACGAATATTCTCAGCAATCGACGTCGAAAACAAGAAGACATCCTGCGGAACAAAACCCAAATGCTTGCGGACATGCTGTATATCCCAATCCCGCAAAGGAATATCATCTAATAAAATATCCCCGGAACTGGGATCGTAAAAACGAGCCATCAGCAACGCAATCGTACTCTTACCCGAACCAGTTGTACCAAGTAGGGCGACCGACTCCCCGGAATTAATTTCCAAATTCAGCGATTTCAAAACCGGACGATCCGTCCCCGGATACGTAAAACACAAATTCTTGAACGTCCATTTTCCTTGAATCGGCTGAACAATCTGTTTGCCCGGCACCAATTCGGATTTGATATTCAGAAATTCATTGATGCGTTTTTGGGACGCAGCAGCACGTTGGATTTGCGAACTCGTCCAGCCCAGCGCGGTGACAGGCCAGGTCAACATAAACACATACATAATGAACTCGGTAATATTTCCCAAGGTCATTCTGCCCGCCATCACCTCGTTCGAGCCCACATAAACCACTAATAAGGTACTAAATCCGACCAACAATGAAATCAAGGGAGTAAACAGTGAATCAATCTTCACTAAATCCAAGGACTTCTTGCGATAATTGGCCGAGGCCTCGGCAAAGGCAGCTGCGGATTGTTTCTCCCGAACAAACGATTTCAATACGCGAATACCCGAAAATGCTTCTTGTACATACGTGGAAATGGTTGAAAGACCGGATTGTATTTCCTCCGATTTCTTGATAATCAAGGAATTTACATAGTAGATACTAAAGGATAGAATCGGCAATGGAAGCAATACATACCACATGAGCGTTGTGCTTACTTGATACATGTAGTAGATGACGAGCGCAAATACAGTGATCAAATTCAAGCCATACATCATACTCGGTCCCACGTACATCCGAACCTTACTAACATCCTCCGAAATGCGGGCCATTAAATCCCCAGTGTTTTGCTGACAGTAGAAAGAAAGTGGGAGCGTTTGATAATGTGCATAAATCTCCTGCTTCATCTCGTATTCGATATGCCGGGACATGACAATCAAGGTTTGACGCACCAAAAACAAGAAGACCCCTTTGATAAATGCCATCAAAACAATCAATGCGCCGTAATAAAACAGGGTACTTGCGAAGACCTCATAGAAGGCTGTTTGCAACGAAAAGCCTTTAAATAAAAAATATACATCAATGGTTTCCGTCACCAAATCCAAGGCAAAACGCACCAATTGCGCGGGAACAACCCCAAAAAAATTGGAACAAAACGTAAACAGCATCCCCAAAAGTAGAAGCCATTTGTATTTCCAAAAATATTGATTGAGGTGACTGAGTGCGCCCATGAATTGAATAAGTTCCCACAAAGATAGGACCTTTCTAAATTAAAATTTGTAATTTTGTGTTTTACAAATAAGAACGCTCTTTATTTTCGGATGGTTAACAGAAGACTACTACGGGTCAAAGCATTTCAACAAATGTATGCCTTTTGGACGCAGGAACGCGCGCAACATCAATTGGCCTTTGATGGCTTGCAAACGATTTTCCTCCCGGATCTATCGCTCATGGTCGCCAAAGAAGAACAAACACCTCGTTTAGAGGGTTTGCGAAAATTAGCCGAAATCCAATTAACTGAATTTTTCCAAGGAGTACCCACCGAAGAAAGCATTCCACAAGAATCGCTGGAAGCCGCTCAGTCTGTCTATCGCGTCTATCAATACAATGTGGCAAAGATTGCCCGGGATATGCGCAAAAGCATGGTTATCGAAGTAGAATCCATCTACAAACAATATTTAAAACTTCTTTTCTATCTACAGAATCTCCCGACCATCGGTCAATGGGATGAGCAAAGACGTTTGTTGGAAAGCCCGATTAAAACCTCTCAAATCGCCAACAATAAAGTACTTGCCATTCTGCCTAAATGGAAGGATTTACAACAGGCCTTCGAAGAATATCACATTGGCTGGTCTGAGGACGAAGAAAACCTTTTGAAGAAATTATTCCTTGAAGGAATTTTACCCGATGAAAGTTTTGTGGCCTACCTTCCTGAAGCGGGAAAAGATGTACTCCAAGACTTAGAAATGGTCAAATACCTCTTGAAAAATTATCTGTTAAAACATCCCGCGATGACAGAATATTTCGAGGAAAAAGATTTAAATTGGCATGTAAATAAGGATGTGGTCAAGAGTTTGAGCACAAAAACCTTCAAGGTCGAAGCCTTGGAAGATTTGAGTTTACAGCCCTTGGCTTTGCAATGGGATGAGGATAAGAAATTCTTTGAGGAATTATTCGACTATTGCGTGGCAGAGGATAAGCAATTAACCGAATGGGTTAACGAGCAAACCAAAAACTGGGATTCGGAGCGTTTGGCAACATCCGATTTAATTATCTTAAAAATGGCTGTCGCCGAGATGATTAAGTTTTCGAGTATCCCCGTGAAGGTGAGTATTAATGAGTACATTGAAGTGGCCAAAAACTACTCGACACCTAAATCAGGTCCATTTATCAATGGTATCTTGGATGTGGTTTCGATTAAATTAATTAGTGAGAAAATTATTCAAAAATCAGGTCGAGGCTTAATCGACATAGCAAGTAAATAAACATGAGTAGATCATCAAAATCCTTCTGGGCATTTGTAGTAGGAGCTGCTACCGGAGCTGTATTGGGCATTCTTTATGCACCTGATAAGGGTGAAAACACCCGTAGCAAATTGTATTTTCAACTGAACAAATACCGTGAACAGTTAAAGCAATTGATTAACGACATCGTCGATGGCAAGGAAATTCCTGAAACAATGGCTAAATCAGAAGGCAAAAAAGTTGTTAACGATACAAAAGTAAAAGCCGAAAAGCTGTTGGAGGACGTAGAAAAAATGATGAGCCAAATCAAAGCAAAATAAGCATGGTTCGGTTTTCTCTTTTTGCCGGTATTTTTTTGATTTTGTTGGGTTGCACCAACAAGCAAAAGGAATCGCTAAGCGATGCAGAGAATTCCATTCCAATTGATTTAAGACCGAGCGCAGACAAGCAAGCTAAAATGGTCTTTGATCAACCACTTGTTTACCTGGGGCGGATAAAAGAAGGCGATAGCGTATCCTACACCTTTCATTTCCGAAACAAGGGCAATTTACCTTTGCTAATTAGTTCCGTCAATGCTTCTTGTGGCTGCACAACACCCAAGTGGAGTAAGACACCTGTAGCACCTGGCAAAAAAGGCTTTATCAAAGTAACCTTTGACTCACACGGGAAAGAAGGCAAAGTACAAAAAACAGTTACCGCGTACGCAAATACCATTCCGGCCGACAACATGGTCGCATTTAAAGTAGAAGTTATACCTCAAAAAAAATAGTCTTATGTTATTATTAGAAGCCAATCCACAAATCATGCAAATCGTCCTTTTTGGAGGAATTTTTGTGGTGTTTTATTTCTTCATGATTCGTCCCCAACAAAAAAAGGCGAAAGAAGCTCAAAAATTTATCAGTGAATTAAAAACAGGCGACAAAGTTGTCACCATTGGTGGAGCGCATGGAAGCGTAGTTTCTATTCGTGAAAAAACAATTGTCGTGGAAGTTGACGCAAGCAAAGGAGTTCGCATGGTATTCGAAAAATCAGCGATCTCAAAAGATGCCTCCTCTCGTTTAACAGAAGAATAAGATGAACCCACAAAGCCTGAAACCCTTTATTGGCATTACAGGCGGAATCGGATCCGGCAAATCAACGATTTGTCGGATTTTTTCCATCTTAGGGATTCCTGTATTCGAGGCAGATGCTCATGCGCGTGACATCTGCGAAAATGACCCTAATGTAAAAGAAGCCATTTTGGATGAATTTGGATCCAAAGCCTATTTACCCGATGGTTCCTACAACCGACCTTGGATGAAGGGATTGCTACAGAAATACCCAGGAGACATTCAAAAACTGAATGCAATTATTCACCCCGCCGTACGTAAATCCGCAATTACATGGTTAGAAAACGCCCCCAAAGCACCTTTCTACCTATACGAATCAGCACTCATTACAGCACGAAACAAGCCGGAAATCATTCAGCAACTCATTGCCGTTTCATGTCCCTTGGATGAGCGCATCCAACATATCCAAAAACGCAATCATTCATCCTACATGCAAACCATGCAGATGATCGACCTCCAACCTAAACCTGAACAATACCTGCGGGGTGCCGACTTTGTCATTGAAAACAGCAAAAAGGACCGCGTTTGGCCTCAAATCGAAACAATTATGAAAACATTAAGCTGTCTCTTGCTTTTCCTTTTGATCAATTTTAATGGCTTTAGTCAGATTAAGGCGATGACCTTCAACATCCGTTTAGACACCGAGTCTGACGGTCAAGACCAATGGAAATATCGCGCCAAGCATTGCGCCGAACTCATTCAATACCACGAAGCTGATATCATTGGAATGCAAGAGGCGTTTATCCACCAAATTAAAGACTTCGCGAAAGCTTTACCCGGTTACGCCTGGTTTGGAAAGGGCCGCGACGATGGCAAAGAAGAAGGTGAATTCTCTCCCCTATTTTACAATACCGCTAAGTTTAAACTCATCCGCGAAAAAACCTTCTGGCTGTCTGATTCCTGTGAAAAAGTTGGCTTCGGTTGGGATGCCGCTTGTCGGCGCGTCGTTACCTGGGGTGAATTCCAAGATCTAAAAACCAAGAAAAAATTCTTCGTTTTCAATACGCACTTCGACCACCTGGGAAAAATAGCTCGCAGAGAAAGTGCGAAATTAGTACTGGCCAAAGTAGCCGAAATAGCTGGCAATAGCCCGGCTATCATTACCGGAGATTTCAACGCCACACCTGACGATGAGCCCATTCAAATCATCTTAAACGCAACTGATCCCAATCACCTAACGGATAGCGAGACCATTAGCCAAAAAGGACATTATGGCCCATACAGCTCATTCAATGGATTTAAACAAGAGCAAGCAGGCAAACACATCGATTACATTTTTGTGAAAAATGGGGTGACTTGTAGCCAGCACGCCACACATTCGGAGACATGGGCAGGACGTTTCCCGACCGACCATTTCCCGGTAAGTGCGAACCTGCATTTACCCAAATAGCTTATTGGAAATTGCATCGCTAAAAGTTAACTTGCAGTATGGAAAATTTTATTGTTTCAGCGCGAAAATATAGACCTACCCAATTTGATTCGGTCGTTGGCCAAAGTCATATTACCACCACCCTAAAGAATGCCATCAAGTCGAATCACTTGGCACAGGCCTTTCTTTTCTGTGGTCCTCGGGGTGTCGGTAAAACGACCTGCGCACGTATTTTAGCTAAAACAATCAATTGTGAAAACATTGGAGCGGATGGAGAGGCATGTGGAACTTGCCCGTCTTGCCAATCCTTTCAAGATAATACCTCGCTAACCATCCACGAGTTGGATGCAGCATCCAATAACTCCGTGGAAGATATTCGTAGCCTAATTGATCAGGTTCGCTATCCTCCTCAACGTGGTCGCTACAAAATCTACATCATTGATGAGGTTCACATGCTCTCAGCAGCGGCATTCAATGCCTTTCTGAAAACCTTGGAAGAACCACCCTCCTACGCCATTTTCATTCTTGCGACGACGGAGAAACATAAAATTTTACCAACGATCTTATCTCGTTGCCAAATCTTTGATTTTAACCGCATCCAATGGAAGGATATGGCTGATCATTTGGCTGGCATTGCACAGAAAGAAAATATCCAAGCAGAACCCTCAGCCTTGGAATTAATTGCCATCAAGGCCGATGGAGGTTTACGTGATGCGCTTTCGATGTTCGACTTGAATGTGACGTTCTCGACAGACAATACATTACGTCATAAAGATGTATTAGAAAATCTTCATATCCTCGATAGTGATTATTACGTTAGTCTGACAGACCATTTGATTCAACAGAATCATGTGGACACCTTAATTCTGTTGGATGAAATTATGCGAAAAGGCTTTGATGGACAGCAATTCATCAGCGGATTCATGGAACATCTTCGTAATTTACTCTTTGCCAAAGACCCACAAACCTTGGCCTTGATGGAGATTTCAGATGAGTCTAAAGCCAAATTCAAGCAACAAGCCGAATTAACGAGCACCTCTTTCCTACTTTCTGCCATGAACATTTGTTCTACCTGCGAAAGTAATTACAAGTCGGCCAAAAACCCCCGACTCCATCTCGAGCTCTGCCTGCTAAAAATCAATTACCTGCCATCGGTTTACCAAGTAGCTGCGGAGGGAGCTACCGGAAAAAAGCCTGAGCCCCAAGCGAAGAGCACTGGGGCTGAAAAACCAACAAGCACTCCAGTAATCGAAAAACCGGAACCTGTCATTCATCAGGAGACCCAAACCACAAGTCCCGCACCTGTGGCGGATACTCCTAAACCCGAGGTATCCGACGTAAAACCTGTCTCCAAGCCGATGGCTCAAATGCCTTCAGCAGGGTTAGCCGGTTTGCGTTCAAGTAAGAGTGTCATCAAACAGAAAACAGAGGATACCGAAGCCGAGCAACAAAATACCGCCACAAACTTTGATAATCAGCCATTTGATCTGGCCCAATTATTGGAAGTTTGGAACGGAATTTCCACGAAATTCAAAGAGGCTAATTTGATCAACAAATTTGTCATGATGGATCGCCCCATTGAATTAGTTGGCACGATTGCACACATGAAAGTAGAGAATGAAGTGCAAGTGCAGCACTTCAACGAGCAATTGCGGATGGAGGTTTTGGGGATTTTACGGGAACGCTTGCGCAACTACTCCATTGATATCGTACTCGATGTGATTGTACAAGAACTAGAAGAAAAGAAATTACTTTATACGCAGTCCGACAAATACGATTTCTTAGTCCAAAAGCATCCGCTCTTGGGGGAACTCAAACAAAAGCTGGGATTAGATCACGAATTTTAGCCTAACGAATCTGTCCATTACCTTGAATCACCCACTTTTCAGTGACTAATTTTTCCAAGGCAAAAGGTCCACGGGCATGTAATTTCTGAGTTGAAATTCCAATTTCAGCCCCCAAATCAAAAACGCCCCCATCCGTAAAACGAGTGGATGCATTCCAATAAACCGCGGCCGCATCGACCGACTGCAAGAATACCTGTGCCTCCTGCTCATCCGATGTTACGATAGCCTCCGAATGGCGAGATGAAAATTGATCTATGTGGTTAAAGGCCTCTGCTAGATTATCAACAACCTTAACTGAACAAGCAAAATCCAAGAACTCCCGTCCAAAATCCTCCTCTTGAGCTCTTTCGAGTAAAGGATAGGCTAGCGCTTCTAATATTGGAAAAGAGATGGAATCTGCAAAGATTCGAACCTTATATTCCAGAAATAGCGGGGCAATTTTAGTTAAAAACGATTCGACTTGATTGCTGTGTAGAATGACGGTATCAAGTGAATTGCAAACGGAAGGACGCGAGACTTTGGCATTCAATACAATATTAACGGCCATATCCGTATCCGCCTTTGAGGCAACATAAGTGTGACAAACACCCGCACCCGTTTCTATCGTAGGCACTAGGGACTCACGTCTTACCCGTTGAATCAAAGCATCCGAACCCCGTGGAATAATGACATCAATGTATTTGGTGGCTTGAAGTAAAGTCGTCACATGCGCACGGTCTGTCGGTAATAAACGAACCAAATCCGTCGAAAGCCCTTGACTTTGCAGTGCCTCATGAATTAATTTAACTAAGACCTGATTGGTAAACCAAGCATCCGTTCCTCCCCGCAATACTGCCGCATTCCCAGACCGAATACACAGGGCAGCTACATCAATCGTCACATTGGGACGGGACTCATAGATAACCCCCACTACACCCAAAGGAACAGCCCTCTTTTGAAGCTGTAAGCCATTGGACAAAACCTTATTTAGAAGTGCTTGACCCGAGGGATCCGGTAAAGCTGCCACATCATGTAGGCTTTCTGCCAAGGCTTCGATACGAGCCTCTGTAAGCAACAAACGATCCCGCATGGGATTAGCAGCATCCATGTTCGCGAGGTCTTTCGCATTTTCAGCGATGATAATTTCCTTTTGCGCTTTTAATAAGTCAGCTAATTGGGCAAGAACTGAAATCTTTAAGGAAGCGTCTGCCGACGCAAGGCTCGTGGAAGCTTTGCGAGTCGCAGCTAATAAAGGAAGAATATCGACGGTTTGTGACATTTGACAAAATTAAGAAAAGCCTTACTTACTCCAAACTTTTGACTACCGGGAAACGATAGATCGTTTGACTGGAATCAGAAAGGTGGATAATATATCGCCCTGCCGACTCAGCCGAGAGATCAATATCGATTCGTTGCTGACCTGCTGAAAGATTACCTAAATCTTGTTGGCGCACCCTACGACCCATGCTATCATAAAGTTCCATGAAGACTTTGGAATCCTGTCCCAGCGGGAAATCGAGGCGGACCGACTGGCGAGTCGGATTCGGATAACATTTTATTTCGAGTGGCTCCGTATTGGACAAGACCAAAGAGGCATCGAGTAATTTAATGGTGCCGTCCAACCAAGCAATACGGGCAGTAATCCAATTTTGCATCCAATACAACTCGTCATTTGCATTATTCCCAACGTAGTAATTCGGCCAAACCTTTTTCCCATAAAGTGGGAAACGGCCAAAATTTCGTTGCATAGGTTCCTTTAACGCAAGCGTGGTCGAATCCATGAATTTAAAGATATTTTGGGGAGTTAGGCTTGTTTTTCGTAAGCTTGTCCAACGAGACTTCAGGGAATTGACGAATACGGAATCCCGCAATAATTTGCCCCACCAAAAAGGCGTCTGCACATAATCAGCCTTTCCCTGCTCACTCATCTCGAGTTTATTGTACGCCCAACCCTGAGGTAGATATCCATCATAGTAATCTGCATTCCCAAATGACAAGTTATAATCCCAGGTGGGGCCCATGGTTAACTTTCCTCCCTTGGAATCTTTATCCTTGTAGAAATAGGTACTCAAACGGAAACCATCGACATTTCGAGTCAGTTCATTAATCAAAAAGTAGTTAACAAATGAAGGCATATCCATCATGCTACGGTAGGCAGCACTCGGTCTCAATCCACTTTCCTCCTGTAAACTCTTCTCAAACGTATTGACATAATTCTTGATGTAATTAAACTGCTGCGTGGTAATCAGCTCATTTTTGGGATATTCGATTTGGAAAAGCACCTTACCAGTTCCTCCTCCTGAAATGTAAGAACTTGTCCAATTACGCGAAGGAGAGCCAGTGGTCTTGTCGATCTTTACTAAATAACCTCCTGTAACTTCATCCCCCGTATTATCAACTGGAAGTAAATCCGCTATATCCAACCGATTTCGGCCTTGTTTAATTTTCTCCATGAGGATATAAATCCCCTGGTAGGCATCATTCAGAATCACTTCAACATACCTCGTATTCGACTTTTTTAGACCTAAATCGCCCGCCAATTTTTGCGCTAATACATCCCGCAAAAAACTACGATCATTGTATGAAGCATTGAGAACCCAATCTGATTCGGCTGGCATCTGCACTAAGGCTACATTTTGCGCCTTCATGGCGACAGAATCCGTCCAAATCTCAAATCCATAAGGCTTTTTAACCAAACCGGGCAAGAAATAAAAATCAGCTTGAGATGTACTGCCCCGAAACTCGATCCCCGCCCAAAAATTCAAAGCAGGCTTATCCGTTAATTGATTTAACAAACCTTTCCCCCGGTCGTAAAGACTAAATTTTGCGGGTATTTTAGGCTCATCTCGGATCGTTGCGCCTTTCGTATCAATCACCAATATAGGTAAATTAGATACCGTCAAACTTTGTGAAAAAAGTTGAAAAGATAAGGCAAGTAAAACGACAAAAATCCTAAAAGTCATGACCAAGTGTTAAGTAGGTCATCGGAGATTTAACCTCATCATTTTCAATTCCATAAGCATAATCAAGCTTAATAAAATAACCGACAACATTCGCTCGAGCGCCAATGCCATAGCCAAACAAGAATGGATTACGGAAGTCGGTAACCGTAGCCCGGAAAGGATTCGTATTGCCGCCATAGACATTCGTATTAAATCCATTGCTCCGAGCAAAAGGATTTGCACCCGTCCAAGCGCTTCCCGCGTCAAAGAATCCAACCATTTGAAAAGTATTGATAAACTGAGATTTAGAATAGGCAGAGCCAACGAGCGATTTTAAGGGTATTCGTAATTCTGCATTGAATAATAGATGGCTATTCCCCGACAACTTATTCATGCGAAAACCACGAAGCGTCGTCGCAAAATCACTCATAAATACATTGGGCTGTGCAATGCCATTGGTACCCAAGGGATTCTCCTTGTTGCGTTCCTCCCGATCAATAAACAACCAATTATCCATCCCGCCTAGAATGGTTTGTGGGGCTCCCAAACCCAAGGCATGCGAAGCAGAAAAGCGGGTTGCCAACAAAAGACTATTACTAATTTTCAAATAATGGCGCGCATCCAAGTTGAATTGTGTAAATGACTGCTGATTTAACGCGTGTTGGTACTCTACCCCTGCAAACATCCGAAAACCGGTACGTAAATTCTCTGCCCAATACACAGAATTGTCAAACGTATAATTAAATCGACTACCCAAATAATTCGACACGATCTCCGGGGTGCTCACATTGTATTGATCAAAAGCACGATTCGTGGTTAGCATTCCAGACAAACTTAATTTACTCTGCAAATTAAGCGGATAGATTCCTTTAAGCTCAGCACGATTAAATCGGACTTTTTGGGATACCGTCTCGGTTTCTTGATCCAATACCCGTCGGTCAATCCGAAATACCCAATCCACTTTATTGGCCAAATAAGCATATTCGCCCCAAAGGTCAATATTCTTAATGTTGGCAGATAAGTAACCTCCTACTTTCAACAAATGATTTTCCATTAAATCATTCATCTTCAACTCCATGCTATATCCCAAGCCACGAATAGGATCTATTCGAAAATTCCCCTCCGAACCATTTATCACAAATGAATTCTGGTAGTCTAAAGGCCCCTGCAAGCGGTTTGAATCTTTCCGTAACCGCAAGGCTTGTTGGCGCTCAAGCCTCGACTTACGTACATCCGAAGATCGTTTATTCTCGTCGGGCACTGTCGCCGCTTGGACAACCTGGCTCGAATCAGGAAGTAAAGGATACCACAAATAGGATGGAGTTGCCATCATTTGCTTGAGATCAAACAACTGCAGTTGGTCATTTAAAATTTCTCGGTTTTTGACCAAAAAAGTATCATTAACCCATCGAAAATCGGACCAATTGCCTGACTTAACAATGGTTTGATATAATTTTTGATCCTGCGTATGATAAGAAACCAATTCCTGTGCAGAGCTGCTCTCGTTTAAAAAATAGATCAATGAATCGGATACGGGACGGACATTCCGCATAAGACCTTTATGAATGAACAAAGTCTTAGGTTCTGATGGAGCATCTGCGCGCCAATGCATAAGAGCCAACATGCCCTTTTCTTTCAAATAAGTACTATCGCTAATCCGGTCGGTCAGATAGACGACGTCTCCATTACTACCCCACCAATGTGCCTCAGATTCCTGATTAACATCTTGTGTAATCGGCGTTAATCGATTTCTACGTAAATCATAAATTCCCACATCAACCTGCCCTTGCTTAAAAGATCGAACCAACAAATTTTGACTAGCATTCAGTTCGAAATCCAAGAAACGAACATCACCTAAATTCTTTTTCGAATTAAATCGCAGGGACTGACGAACCCATTGATAAGTATTTAAATAATTCTTGCCCTCTTGCGCGTACAACACATAAAGATCCAATTTATTTGACCAACGGATAATGGGACCAACTCCGCCATCCGTCCGCAAAGGGTCTTTTAAGCCTGTTCGAAATATCTCTTTTACATTGGAATTAGCGAGGGACTTCAGCATAATTCGGTAACGACCGGCATCCACTAAAACATAGGCGACTAACTTGCCATCCGGGCTCAATTGAAAATCATGTATTTGCTCTCCCTTGCCTATTTCAAAAGTCATGAGTGACTTTTTCGCCACATCCTTAACATTCACCTCATATTGCTTCGCCTCACTGACATAAAACTCAAACCATTCCTTCAGGAACTTGGCTATGGGCTTACGAATCGTACTTGAGATACTCGACTGTTCATTCCTAATAACACGAGTTAAATTGATAATATTCCCTATTTGACTTGCTCCATAGGTCTTCGCTAAATAAGACCAGATCGATTGACCTAGGTATTCAGCCTCTAAACCACGTGCCAAAACGGGTTTCCGAACTTTGTTCGCGCCAACCACCTGGTACATATATTGACTCATGGCTGCTGTTTCGCCATTCGCTGCGTAGGCGGCTAATCCCGAGGTAAACCATTCAGGTACAGAAAGCAGAATGGAATTCTGTAAGGCATCTTTGATGCTGCCACCGTATAAAATATCATGAATATATACGTGCGCTAATTGACGCAATAATTGCGTACGATAAGTCGGGTAATCGTTCTGATAGGCAATTTCGATTCGAAATTTGGCCCGATTCTCATCGGCTGCCTCTTGGGCATCCGCATAACTTATTCCACTGTTTGATTGGGCTAACTCACCTCCAGAAGGGTAGACAAAAATCCTTGTTTTTTGAAAAGGCGTGTAGGATAATAAAGTTGTCATTCGCTGAAAATCAGCATCAAGTATTTGCAAGGTTGTTCTTGCTAGTATTTCATTTTTACCAAAATAATACACCTCGAAGTTTTGGTTCGACAAGTATTTCCAGGAAAATTTTTGGAATTGAATACGTGTTTTATCCCAAGCGCGTTGGCTCGGATAAAATTCCTGTGCATGAAGAGAGGCCCCCAGCAGGAAAGAAAATACTCCCAGAAACAAAATACGAACTCGTTGCATTTTCAAGGAATTACACAAAATCAAATTTAAGGATTTATACCGAAAATAAATGCGCATAGCGACGAATTGAAACCTCCGAATCAAGTTCTTTTTCACCCGTCAATTCTTGCAAAAATGCCCGGGCAAAATAAGGTGTCAACGATACGCCTTTGGACCCATAACCATTAAAGATTCCATACTGTTTAGAAAGTAAACCCACAAAGGGTCTTCGGTCTTGCGTGGCTGGACGGACTCCCACATACGTTTCCAATAAAGTATAATCTGAAATACCCATACTGGCCAGCTTCCCCATTAACTCCTCCCGGGAAGATTCTGTTGGCTCCTGTGAAAATTCGTCCCAACGGTAGGTGGCCCCTACTTTAAAATCTCCATTTGATAAGGGCAGAACAAAGCCATTCTTATTTAAAATAAAATCAGGGGACGCTTGGGGAGAGGAAAAACGAATCAATTCCCCTTTTGCGGGTAAGAATGGTAATTTAGACCAAAGTGAATTTTGGCTACCATGAAAACCATCACAAAAAATGACAGCTTCAAAATTTTCAGAATCGGATGACTGAAATATTCGAGCAAAATACAGCCCTTTGCCCTCAAAATAATCTTTAGAAGAATTGAGCAGTTTAGCTACATCAACCCAACCCGCTTGATTGACCCAAACCCCTTCCTCCGTCCATTGTAAAAAATCATGGTGGATTTGTTCTTTACGATCCGTTAACCATGTTTTCATTTCCTCATTGGCAAAGGGACGAAACAAGGGCATTGGATGGAAAAAAGACGCACCTAAGGTCTTTTCCAAGGATTGGTAAAAAGGGAATAGGTATGGAAAAAGTTCCTCAGCTAACCAGGTTTTTTCTAGTTTTCGACCGGTTACGGGATTAAAAATCCCGCCTGCAGCATAGGACGATTTAAAATGCATCGGGGAATCCCAAATCTCAAAAGGGATTTCTGCTTGAATAAAATGATGAGCTAGGACGGTACCAGCGATACCTTGGCCGACGATTAAATAGGGCTTATTTTTTTTCACGTTGGACACGTTCAACCTGGGCTAGCACAAAATCCACTTGTTCATCCATACTGCGAAATGAGGTATCCAAATCGATGGCATCATCCGCTCGTTTCAATGGACCTTCCGCACGATTCGAATCAATCTCATCACGCATGCGTAAATTCTCGATGATTTCCTCCAAGGGCAAATCCTCTCCTTTTTGCAAAAGTTCCAACTTTCGGCGCTGCGCACGGATATGCGGCTGAGCTGTCATAAAGATTTTTACCTCCGCATTGGGAAATACAACCGTACCAATATCTCGGCCATCCATCACTAGGCCCTTCTTTTGGCCCATTTTTTGTTGCTGTGCCACCATGGCCCGACGAACTACGGTGATCGCTGCTACTTGACTCACTAATTCCGAAATGTACATTTTTCGGATTTCTTGTTCGACGTTTTCCCCATTTAACAGGGTATCAGAAGCCTGACGAGCAGGATTGAATTCAAATCCGATATCAATATGTTTAAGCGCGTCTTCAACGGCCTGAAGGTCTTTGATATCAATCTGGTTACGATGTAAATACAAGGCAACGGCTCGGTACATGGCTCCGGTATCGACAAAGGCATAATGCAACTGTGCCGCAACACGTTTAGCTGTCGTACTTTTTCCACAGGAAGAAAAGCCATCAAGGGCCACGATAATCTTAGACATGAAACTCGTTTAAAAACGCAAGAATCGCTTGAAGCGTTTGCTCAGGTGCCTCATAACATCCTTGATGCGCGATTCCCTTCAAAATTACATATTTATGTTGGTCTTTCCCCTCCAATATTTCCAAAATACTTCCCACGGGAATCAAAGGGTCCAAATCGCCTAGAACAAATAAAAAGGGAATCGAGGTATTTTGAATGAAAGCTTGAAAATCCTGACGGTCCTTCATGGCTAGCGTGGCAGCGACTAATCCTTGGGCACTTAATCCTTGGTAGCGTGAAATCAATTGATTCAAGGTTGCTCGGTTTGCCTCAACGAATGCGGGTGTGAAGAGATTACCCACAAATGAACGAATAAAGGTCTCCGTCCCATGCTCGGCAATAAAGGAAGCCGTTTTTTCGCGTTGATGTTTCTTTTCCGACGAATCCGCTACGCATGTCGAATGCAACATGACCACGCCTAATGATATTGGTGGAAATTGACTGGCTATTTCCAAAGCCACATAGCCCCCCATGGAATGACCGATGAAGATAAATTGCGTATCAAGTGGCAGGCTCTGCACTATTTTCTGTGCATAAGCAGCGATCGTCGAACAATCCGTCCAATCGGCAAAATTAGGACAATGGACCTTATACTCCGAAAATGCGCCTGGCATAAAATCCTCCCAGATGCGGGAATCTTCGCCAAATCCATGCAAAAAAACAAGATGAGGTTTCATCTTAATAGGTTACTAACAGACCTAAAATCGTGAAAATTAAACCGATTAATGCCGCCAAGCCTCCCACTAGCCCTAATCCAAAAACGGCTAAAACGATTCCAATACCTAAAAGGGTCAAACCAATTTTCAACTGAGGCGCCCAATTATGCGGCCCCGATACGGCTACCTTTGCTTTGACAAGGGATGCCTTTTTGAGTAAGATTTTTTCAACCGGCTTTTGATCTAATATTCGATCTACATGCATAGAAGCCGATTCGTTCTGTACTTTAGGTGCGGGGGCAGCGGCAGCCGGCAGCGATGCTTCAATACTGCGCTGTTGAACCTGATTGGGTGTAGGTTGATTAACGTTGTTTGTTGGAACAACTTCATTCATCACCCGCTGCTTTTCTGCTTCCGAAACCTCCGGTTTCGAAGGTTGTGACGTCACTGCACTCGGTGCAAATGGGGCAACCGCTTTTTTAGCACAAGAAGCTCCCAGGCTTACTAATAAAGAAAACAATATGATCCGTTTCATGATTAAGCAACAACTTTCATTTGGTGGAAAACAGTTCGTTCAAACTTTGATTTGGCATAAGTCAAATCAATCGTAAAGTCCTTTAAATCCGTTTGTGACGGAATTTCAAACATAGCATCCGTCATGATTGCCTCCATAATGGAACGCAATCCACGGGCGCCTAATTTATATTGCATCGCTTGTTCGACGATATAAGTTAGTGCTTCCTCAGAAAAATGTAAGGCCACTCCCTCCATCGAAAACAACTTTTCATATTGCTTCACCAAGGCATTTTTTGGCTCTGTCAAAATCGACAACAAGGCCTTCGAATCCAACGGATTTAAGAAAGTAACCACAGGAAGACGTCCCAATAATTCAGGAATCAAACCAAAGGATTTTAAATCCTGCGCTGAAACGTATTTCATGATTTGGTCCTTCTCGAATGATTCATGGAACGTATCATCTCCTGAGAATCCAATCGGACGAGAATTCAAACGCTTCGCGATATGGCGATCAATCCCATCAAAAGCCCCTCCACAGATAAACAAAATATTCTCCGTATTCACCGCAATCATCTTCTGATCCGGATGCTTACGCCCTCCTTGCGGCGGAACATTCACAATAGAACCCTCCAATAATTTCAATAAGGCTTGTTGGACCCCTTCTCCCGAAACATCCCGAGTAATGGAAGGATTGTCCGACTTCCTCGCAATCTTATCAATCTCATCGATGAAGACAATTCCACATTCCGCCTTTTCGACATCGTAATTCGCGGCCTGAAGCAAGCGAGTTAGAATCGTTTCCACATCCTCACCCACGTAACCGGCTTCGGTAATCACCGTCGCATCCGCAATACAAAAAGGTACTTGTAATTTTTGAGCCAAGGTACGAGCCAAATAGGTTTTACCCGTTCCCGTCTCTCCCACCATCAAGATATTTGATTTCTCAATCTTTACATCGTCCGATGAGGCTGGTTGCATCAATCGCTTATAATGGTTGTACACAGCCACCGACAAATGACGCTTCGCCTCTTCTTGTCCGATGACATATTCATCCAAATAAGCCTTCAGGTCCTTCGGTTTCACCAATTCAAATTGATGATTGGAAATGTTCGCCGCAGGTGCACCCATTTCCTCCTTGATTACCTCGTAACCCTGCTGAATACAACTATCACAAATATGTCCATCGATGCCCGACAAAATCATGCCGACGTCGGATTTACTCCGACCGCAAAATGAACAGCTTACCTTTTTATTACTCGCCATGAATTAAACAGTACGTGTTAAAATCTCGTCAATTAGACCGTATTCCTTCGCCTCAGCCGCCTTCATCCAATAATCACGATCGGAATCACGCTCGATTTCCTCAAAAGATTTACCTGAATGCTTCGACAAGATTTCATACAATTCCGCACGAATCTTCACGATTTCACGTGCCGTGATTTCGATGTCACGCGATTGACCTTGCGCACCCCCCGAAGGCTGGTGAATCATCACACGCGCATGCTCCAAAGCCGACCGCTTACCCGCTGCACCACCTGCCAACAAGACCGCACCCATAGATGCCGCTAATGAAGTACAAACCGTTGCTACGTCGGGACGAATGTAGTTCATCGTATCATAGATACCCAAACCCGCATAAACGGAACCGCCTGGGCTGTTAATGTACATCACGATATCTTTCTTCGCATCTGTCGACTCCATAAAAAGCAATTGCGCCACGATAATATTCGCCATGTAATCATCCACAGGTACCCCCATGAAAATGATACGGTCCATAATTAAACGTGAGAATACATCGATCTGAGCAAAACGCATGGGGCGCTCCTCGATGATGTATTGGGTCATATCCTCAATCTGGTGCATCGGACGATCACCGATGTGGTTCATGTATTGGTCAACCGCTAAACCATTCAAGCCACGGTGATGAACCGCATACTTACGAAACTCTTCTCCTGATAATTCTTTTGGATACATATGATTCAATGTTTAAAAATCAAATTTAAAATATTTTGGCATTAAATACCTAAACACAAATGTACAAAGCTTAGTTCACAGAAAACCCCGCAAAGAGCGGGGTTTTCCAAAAATCTGTGACAAAGATCAATTACAACGCCGCTGCAATTGCCTTGAATTTCTCCACATCAATTTTCGATACTTTATTCGGAATGTTTTCCACAATCACCGTCGCAACCTTATCTGAAAACGCTTGGTTGTACAAGTTCATGAAATTATCACCCTTCGACTTATCACTTAAGTAACCCATCGCGATTTTTTCAATCATCTCTTCGATACCCGGCTGATCAGATGATAAGTAACCTCCAAACTGCTGACGTACCATATCTTTCGCCTTCTCAACAACCTCTGGGTAATCAACCTTCACGTCAAATTTCTCAGCGATTTCATTCTTGATTAAGTTCCAACGAATATCACGTTTCACATTATCAAAATCCTGGTCGATTTGCTCCGGCGTAAATTTACCTTCGTTGATACGAATCAACCAAGTACGTAAGAACTCCTCAGGCAAATCAATTTTCACGTTCTCCAACAAAGCCTTCTCCGCATCGATGCGCAATAAATACTTCGCTTCACGTGCGTAATTTTCACCTACAATCGTTTCAACCTCTGCACGGAATGATTTCTCATCAGTCGCTTTTCCGGGTCCTAACACCTTATCGAAGAAAGCTACATTCATTTCCGCGGGTACTTGGCGCGTAATATCTTCTACCACATAAGAAACCTCACCTTTCAATTCGGCTACTTCCTCTTCTTTCTTTCCTGTTGCTAAAGCCAAAGCCTTCGCATCCACAAAAACCTTATCGATCGCAAACTTCAAGGTATCCCCTTTCTTCGCACCAATGAAGATTTTTTTGGATTTATCTTGAATCGCATGCATTGGAATCGCTGATTTCTCAACCCACTCCCCTTGCGTAAAGGTTCCAAACACTAAATCACGATCTTCAACCGATTCAGGATGAGTTTGCTCACCAAATTGCTTCTTCAAATTTTCAATTGTCTCATCGATTTCCTTTTTATCCGCCTTGATTTCGTACGATTGAATCGCCTTCATCTTCGCTAAATCCACCGAGAACTCGCCATGAAAACCTAAATCATAATGAAAAGTAAATTCGGTATCCTTTTCCCAATCGATCGAATCCGCTTCATCAACCGCTGGCAAAGGCTCACCAACCAAATTCAACTTATTTTCCTTGATGTAATCACTCACGGCATGACCCAATTCGTGATTAATTTCATCCACTAAGGCAGACTGACCATACAATTTCTTGATAAGTGTCGCCGGAACCATACCCGGACGGAAACCTTTGATGGAGGCCTTCTTGCGATAGTCCTTCAATTTTGCTTCAACCTTCTCTTTGTAATCAGCCTCTGTAACTACCACCGTCAAACGGCCCTGTAAATCACTTGCTTTATTGAGTGAAATGTTCATATAGAATTATTTATTTTTCAATTAAAAAAAGCCCTCAAAAACCTATCGGTGTTGAGGGCTTGCCTTGGTACGGGTGGAGGGACTCGAACCCCCATGCCTCGCGGCGCCAGATCCTAAGTCTGGTATGTCTACCAATTCCACCACACCCGCGTAATTTGGACTGCAAAGGTAAGAAGCAAAATGTATTATTCCAATAGGACATTCAAAATAATCAACGAATTATGTGTAATTTCAAGCCACTAAACCATCAACAAAGAAATGGAAAATCAACAGCCTGCCCCCAAATGGGCCAATTGGTATATTTCCCTCGGAGTATTCCTCCTCGTACTTATTCTGTTTTTTCTAGGATTTAGTAATTTGTATCAATAAACTGATGAGACTCACCGACTGGCTTGTATTGATTGGAACGATTGGCGGCATTGTCATGTATGGCATTTACCGAGGGAATCAGGCAAAGCAATCTTTGCAAGGTTTCTTATTGGCAGATCGTGAACTACCTTGGTATCACGTCATGCTTTCGGTCATGGCCACCCAGGCATCCGCCATCACCTTTTTATCCGCACCCGGTCAAGCCTATACAGATGGCATGCGATTCGTTCAGTTTTACCTGGGGCTTCCCATCGCCATGATTGTCCTTTCGGTGACATTTATTCCCAATTACTACCGACTCAAGGTATATACCGCCTATCAATTTCTGGAACAGCGCTTCGACTCAAAGACAAGAATCCTGACGAGCCTTTTGTTCTTAATCCCACGTGCACTTTCGACCGGCGTCACTATCGCGGCACCCTCCATCATTTTATCAACACTCTTAGGATGGAATTTAGCCTGGACCAATGCGCTCACGGCTAGCTTAGTAACATTGTATTGCATGCTGGGTGGGTCTAAGGCTATTTCGTATACACAGATGTTACAGATGTCGGTCGTTCTCGCCGGCATGGTACTGGCAGCCGTCCTAATCATCCACCAACTACCCGAGGAAATCGGCATGCATGAATCCTTGTTGATCGCCGGTAAAATGGGTAAAATCAATCTGATCGACTGGAAATTCGACATCAATAATCGGTATAACATCTGGTCGGGAATTATCGGTGGATTTTTTCTCCAACTCTCTTATTTTGGTACCGATCAAAGTCAGGTAGGCCGTTACCTTTCCGGGCAATCCGCTACCGCGAGTAAAAAAGGGCTCCTGTTAAACGGATTCTTAAAAATCCCGATGCAATTCTTTATTCTTTTGGTGGGGATACTCGTTTTTGTCTTCTACCAATTCAATGAGGCTCCTATGTTTTTCAATAAGAATTCAGAAAAAATATGGCAAGCACAACCCAGCTACGCGAGCACCTCGCTGAAACAAAAAGCGTTGTTTGAGCAGAAAAAAAAGGACGAAATCGAATTGGTTCGCGCCATAAAATCAGGGGACGAAAAACAAGTAGCAACATTAAAGCAAGCCATCAATCAGAGTCAAGAGGAACAAAGACAATTGAGGGAAACGGCAGTCCAAGAAATCAAGAAATCAAATGAGCGTTTTGAGGAACATGATACGAATTACATTTTCCTAACCTACATCATCGATCATTTGCCCGTCGGGATTGTGGGCTTTTTAATTGCCATGATCTTATTGGCATCCATGGGCTCGATGGCATCGGCATTTGGATCCTTGACTTCGACCTCTATGGTGGATATATACCAGCGATTCTTACACACAGATGGGTCCAACAAACATTATTGGTGGGTATCTAAGTTAATTACCTTGGGATGGGGAATTCTTTGTCTGATCGTCGCGCAATTTGCGGTGAATATGGGAAGCTTAATTGAAGTGGTGAATATCCTCGGCTCCTGGTTCTACGGGACAATTTTAGGCGTATTTCTCTGTGCATTTTACTTGCCCCGAACAAATGGAAATCAAGTATTTTGGGCAGCCTTACTGGCGGAAGCCATTGTCATCTATGCTTGGTACATCGACCTAATGGCATTCCTATGGCTGAATGTAGTGGGCTGCTTATTGGTGATGACTTTCGCGGGTATTGCGAGTCTGATTAATCCTTCGAAATCGAGAGCGTAAACTTGACAGGAATAACCGGTTTTTCATCGAAAGAACGATGTTTCTGGATGGAATCGATGACCGCTAGACCTTTGGTGATTTTACCAAAAACGACATATTGCTTATAAAAACGAGCTGCCTGTTCGGTATTGGTAACAATGAAAAACTCTGTGGGTGAAGAGGCCTTTTGGGGGTTTCCCTCATCGTAGCGCGCCATGGCGATGGTTCCTCGCTCCGGTTTTAAGTGATCCGGATATTCAGCAGGAACAAGGTAAGCCAAACGATCGCTAAATTCTCCCCCGCCTTGCATCCCAATCTCATAGACATTCCGGTAAAAATATCGATCCGTAAAATAGCCCATTTTCACCAGTCGGACGAAATTAATGCGATGTAGCGGAGTCTCCTTCGCCAGCGTTATTTCAAAATCACCGAAACGGGTCTCTCCCAAAATCTTGCTTTCTGGATTTTCTTTCTCGAGACTACGTAATTGCTTTTCGACCTGTGTAGGGTCGACGTTGTAATTCGGTTTACAAGCAATCAAAAACAAGCAAAAAAACAAATTCCGCATAAACTTGGCAATCATGGAAGAATTACCAAAGCTATGCGGAATTTGGGATAAAAAAAAGGGAGCCGAGGCTCCCTTTTTACCATAATTAATGACTGGCTTTCGCTGAGTCTGTTTTCTTTCCAAAGAAATACAAGGCTGCAAATGCTACAATCAAAATACCTGGGAAAATCAACATATTAGATAAGGTTGCCTGGCCCGCCGCTAAATCAGCAACATCACCCGTTAATCCATTAGCAACGGCTACAGCTTTGTTGCTATCTATCCAACTACCGATAATGGGTTGAAACATCGAAGATGAAAACATACCGATACCGCCCATGATGGATAAACCCAAAGCACCTGTTTTTGGCATTGCTTCTGCAACATAGCCTAACATATTTGGCCAGAAATAACAAATACCCAAGGCATAAATAAATGCGGCAAAATATAAGGTAGATCCAGACATTGTACTCATTAAATACAATCCAGCTAAGGCAAAAGCCGCAGATCCCAACAAAACACCTACGGTATTAATCTTGGCAATAATAGGTCCTGCAAAATAACGACCTACCGCCATTAAGCCCGTTACAAGCGCTAAAATCAACATCGGACTAGCACCCGCTTTCGCTAAAATTGGACCAACCCACTGTTGAGGACCAAACTCCGAAATAGCAGTTAAAGCCATACAAGCAGCCATAAATAGGTACAAAGGATTTAACATCGCTTTAAAGCTATCCAACGTAGAACTTGCATCAACTCTTGGTTTTGGGAAAGATTGACCAAAGAATAAAATGGCATAAATGACCGTAGGGATAATGATTACCCATACTTGTGTCTGCCAAGCAAAACCACCATCGGTCATGAATTTAGAAATCAAGGAACCCACCACAATTCCACCTGGGAACCACATGTGGAAACGATTCAGCTTGCTGCTCATTTCATTACCCGTGTAAGCATCTGCAATCATTGGATTACAAGCTGCTTCAGTACATCCATTTCCTAATCCAATTAAGAGGGTAGAAATAAGAAGTGAATTATAGTCAACCGCGTAAATTGTTAATAGAATACCCGCAGCATGTGCTACTAAGGCAATTTGCATAATTAACTTGGGGCCAATCGACGTGTAAAAAACACCTCCCAAAATCATGGAAATTGGGAAACCTAAAAACCACATTTGATTGATGTGACCTAATTGCTCATTTGTTAAATTTAATTCTTCGCCCAACTGTGGCAAAATCCCTGCCCGTATACTAAATGAGAAGGCAGTCGTAATGAGTGCAAAGCACGACGCCAAAAATAAACGATTGGCATTAACAGTTTGATTCATAATAGATTAGATTTAGTTAAAAGGTTTTAGAAATTATAATCTTAAAAAAATTAAATTCAACATTGGAAAAATCGTACCAAAAAAACGAAAAGATTTTTGAATTCCGACCACAAAAGCGATTTATTTTGAATATTTTTCAAAAATCTGACCCGTATAAAGGGTAATTTAATCAAATTAAGCCCTATTTTTGTAACAATCTAAATCTATCAATATATGATCCAAGGAGGAACGTCTACGACTGCAGCGAGTCGGAGAGGAAGAAAATTAAAAATGGGCATGATCGGTGGAAGTACCGAGGCCTTCATTGGTGCCGTTCACCGCAGAGGTGCGCAATTAGACGGCGAAATCGAATTAGTTTGTGGGGCATTCAGCTCGAATCCTGAAAAATCAAGAGTAACGGGCGAAGCACTTTATTTACCCGAGAATCGTGTCTATGGTTCCTACGAGGAAATGATTCTCAAGGAAAAGGAATTACCGGAAGGGGAACGCATGGATTTCGTTTCCATCGTAACCCCGAACCACGTGCATTTTCCTGCAGCCAAAATGGCCTTGGAAAACGGTTTCCACGTTGTTTGCGACAAACCCGCAACCCTGAACTTAGCTGAGGCGAAAGAACTGAAAAAAATCATTGATCAAACGGGTCTAATCTTCGCATTGACCCATAATTATACTGCCTATCCGATGGTCAAAGAGGCGAAACACTTGGTAGACTCGGGTCAATTAGGCGAAATTCGTAAGATCATCGTAGAATATCCGCAAGGCTGGTTGATCGATTTAGTAGAGGCAACCGGTCAAAAACAAGCTGCATGGCGTACAGACCCCGAGCGTTGTGGCGCAGCGGGTGCTATCGGCGATATTGGAACACATTGCGAAAATTTGATTGAATACATTACCGGTTTGCATATCACGGAATTATGTGCCGACTTGACCATTTTCGTCGAGGGACGATTATTGGATGACGATGGCAATATCTTATTGCATTACAACAACGGTGCCAAAGGTGTGCTTCATTGTTCACAAATCTGCAACGGAGAGGAAAATGACTTCAATTTCCGTATTTATGGAAGTAAGGCAGGAATTACTTGGCACCAAATGGAGCCAAATACCTTGACCTTCCGCACACGAGATGAAGGAGCAAGAACGATTCGAACGGCGGTGGGTAATTTATCTGCGGCGGCGAATGCACATTCACGCCAACCAGCGGGACACCCGGAAGGCTATGTGGAAACCTTCGCAAATATCTACCGCAATTTTGCCTTTGCCGTAAGAGCGCGTTGGGCAGGTAAGCCACAAGACCCAATGTATGATTTCCCAGGCATTGACGAGGGAATCATGGGGATGGCATTCATTGAGAACGTGGTTCGTTCGGCCAAAGACAACCAGAATAAATGGACAAAATTTGAAATCTAATAGATCATGACTAAAATTAAAGTAGGTATCGTAGGTACCGGTTTTATCGGACCCGCACACATCGAAGCGCTTCGTCGCTTACCCAATATTGACGTGGCTGCGCTTTGTGAGGTAACCATCGAGTTGGCTGAAGCAAAAGCCAAACAATTGGGTATTAGCCGTTGGTACACCTTCGAGGACTTATTAAAACAAGAAGACATTCAATGTGTACACATCTGTACACCCAATTTCTTACACTATTCACAATCAAAAGCTGCCTTATTAGCTGGGAAGCACGTGGTTTGTGAAAAACCATTAGCCAAGGACTTGCACGAGGCGGAGGAATTGGTGGAATTAGCCGCGAAAACGGGATTGGTCAATGCCGTTCACTTCAACTTGCGTTACTATCCTTTGGTACGTCAAATGAAAACCATGCGCGAAAAAGGCGATTTGGGCGAAATTTATTCGATCATCGGTAGTTACCTACAAGATTGGTTGTTCTACAATACGGATTACAACTGGCGCTTAGAGCCGGATAAATCTGGGGATTCACGTGCGATTGCTGATATCGGATCTCACTTATTAGATGTAATCGAATACATCACGGGATTGAAAACGGTAGAAGTAATGGCCGATTTCAATACAGTTCATAAGGTGCGTAAAAAGCCTTTGAAGCCTGTTGAGACTTATTCGGGAAAAATGTTGACCCCTGAAGATTATGCGGATGTGCCGATCAATACGGAAGACCATGCGAACGTCTTATTGCGTTTCGACAATGGTAACCGCGGTTGCGTAACCGTATCGCAAGTTTCAGCGGGTCGTAAGAACCAATTGAAATTAGAAATTTCGGGTTCAAACAAGACATTTGCCTTCAACTCGGAAGCACCTAACGAAATTTGGATAGGTAACCGGGATCAAGCGAATCAGGTGTTGATGCGTGATCCATCATTGGCTTATCCAGAGGCATCCGCATTGATGACATTCCCGGGAGGTCACAACGAAGGATTCTCAGATACATCGAAGCAATTATTCAAGGAAGTTTATGCGGCTGTAGAATCAGGTAAGCAACCGGAAAATCCGAAATACCCAACTTTCGCGGATGGATATCGGGAATTATTAATTTGCGAGCGAATCTTGGATTCAACACGTTCACAAAAGTGGGTTAAAATCTAAACCATTAACAATATGAATACGATCAAAGGGCCAGCGATATTTTTGGCACAATTTATGGGGGATGAAGCACCCTTCAATTCATTAGATAGCATCACAACATGGGTGGCATCTTTGGGCTACAAAGGGGTTCAAATTCCATCTTGGGATTCACGTTGCATCGATTTGCAAAAAGCGGCAGAGTCAAAAACCTATTGCGATGAAATCGTGGGAATGTTGGCTTCCAAAGGTTTGCAAATCACAGAATTATCCACCCACTTACAGGGACAATTGGTGGCGGTTAACCCAGCTTATGATTTGGGATTCGATGGATTTGCACCGGATTCGGTGAAAGGAAATCCAAAGGCTCGTACAGAATGGGCGGTTCAACAATTAAAATATGCAGCGAAAGCATCCCAAAACTTGGGATTGAATGCACACGCAACCTTCTCGGGTGCCTTAATGTGGCACACGGTTTATCCATGGCCACAACGCCCTGCAGGTTTGGTGGAGCAAGGATTTAAGGAATTAGGTCGCCGTTGGTTACCCATCTTAAATACCTTCGATGAATGTGGTGTCGATTTATGTTACGAGATTCACCCAGGTGAAGATTTGCACGATGGCGTGACATTCGAAATGTTTTTGGACGAGGTAAAAGGGCACAAGCGTGCCAATTTATTATACGATCCATCGCACTTTGTACTTCAAGCATTGGATTACAAGCAATACATTGATTTCTACCACGAACGCATCAAAATGTTCCACGTTAAAGATGCTGAGTTTAACCCAACGGGAAAACAAGGTGTTTATGGGGGCTACCAATCTTGGATTAACCGCGCGGGACGTTTCCGTTCATTGGGCGATGGTCAGGTAGATTTCAAGAGCATCTTCTCGAAACTAACCCAATACGGCTATGATGGCTGGGCAGTGTTAGAATGGGAATGCTGCATCAAGGATCCGGTTCAAGGAGCAACCGAAGGAGCACCGTTTATCTCGAGCCATATCATCAAGGCAACCGAAAAGGTATTCGATGATTTCGCCGGTACCGGTGCAGATGAAGAACTAAATAAAAAGATTTTAGGTCTATAATAAAAAAGCCCCGATTGCTCGGGGCTTTTTTGATGTCCTTATTCTTCGGGCCTAAATACATAAATAAACCAAGCCGCTGATAACAATACTACATTCTTGATAATGTATTGCCCGGTTAAGGTCAAGGCCAAGAAAGACTCCCATGTCTCGTTGGGCAAAAACAATACCGGTAAGAAGGTCGTAAATAAATGCCCCATCATTACCCAAAATGCAATTTTTGTGATTCGAGGGAATAACCACAACAAACCAATTAGACATTCTGAGAGACCCAACAAAATCAGAAACTCCTGGATACTCATATAGGGAGCTAGGGTGATATCAAACAATTTGGTCACCAGACCCTCTGCTGGTGACACCCCGAAAACCTTCAACATGCCAAACCAAATATATACCAGCGCAATCATCGCGCGATTCATCCATGCCGCTGTGACTAGTGCATGGAATCTATTTTTACTTATTGAAATCATAACTATCTATTTTTTAGTCAGCACCATCCGCATTCGCGCGCTTCACGGCAAAATCTCCAATAACTCGACCGTGCTTCCCGCCCATCACACAATCAATCCGAAAATGGATCAAGCCATAAATACGAGAATCAGACGCCTCTTGTGCTTTATCATAAAAGCTAGCGGATTTTTCCGGGAAAAATGAACTTAATACCGTTGCAGCCGCATAGGAGAACGTCGAGTGACCCGAGGTATAGCTCGGGAAATTAGGCAAACCTACCGAAGTTTTTAGGCCAAACTGTTGGGGACGTGGGCTGTAGTAATAATATTTAGTCTCCCAACAAGCAATGCCGGCATCCATCAAGGCCGAACCGACATAAGCTAATAGTCGGGCCATCCGAAGTTCAGAATACTTCGCCGCGACACCCGCTTCGCAAGCATAACGATGCCAATGTCCTGGAGGCGTATAAGAGCCGGGACCATCCGCCCAGAAATTCGCAATCGCCGCCTGATCACGGGTTTGATTCTTTTGAATATCCTGTAATTCAGCTAATTCCTTTTTAAACTCGGCAGAGTTCTCCAAATAAGGAATTGCCGGACGAATCGACTCCAAGGTTTTTCGGTCAAAATTAAGCGTACTCACCGATCCATAATTCGGCAACATCGGTGGACGAGCAGGTGATTCTTGACTCATCCAAGGATTCACAAAACCCAAAGCTTTCGAACGCTCAATCATCCCCGGCACAAGCGCCTGATTATTCGCGGCACTCATTCCATCCGTTTTGGCACGTGCCATAACTTTGGCCGCAACACCGGCACCCAAAGCAGCCCCCGCATCCACGTCACTTCCCACATTTATCGCCGACCAAATGCAAGCATTCTTCGCCTCAGCCAATTTTTCGCGCAATAATGGACCTTCCCCTGGAAACATAGCTAATAGAATCACATAACTCGCCTGCGCCACCACCGCATCCTCAGATGGGTAAGAAGGTACGCTCGAAACCGGCAATAAGGGCTTAATCGAGGCATCAACCACATAAGGAGCCTTGCGATTGTATTGATATTTATACTTCCAAGCACTCACCAAAGCATCATACTGCGCAATACTCAAATAAGCCAAAGCCCTCGCCGTATAAGGAGGATTCGCGAACGGGAATTTAGGATCTGCCAACGGATTTGCTGGATCAGGAACCGGATATACACCCGCTGAATTCGAAGCGGGCGCCAAATTATAACGGGCAGCTAATTCCCGGCCTATTTCATTCCAACGCAATACCGAACCTGCTCCCCAAAACTTCACTGCCTCCTTTTGTACTGTCGTTAATTTCGGAATAACAACCGATTTCAACGAATCAATTTCCATTAAATACTTCGCATCTGTCGTCAAATATGAAACAGAAACCGAAACATCAGTCGGCGAAGTCAAAATAAATGTCTTCCAACTACCACCGTTCACGTCAATTTTCGAAGGTGCATATGCTTCAAACATCGCATCCTCCACCTCTTTGCTACATGATACCAAGAGCAAAAAGGCTACTAAAGAATATAAATATTTCATTGATTTACAATTTAATGATGTACAATAACCCGACGGAAACAGAGAGGCTTTGGCCTACGTTCTGTCCATCTACCACATAGCTCACCCGGCCATTAATTCCCAACTGCTTGGGTTGGTATTTACCATATACACCCACCGATGTCATGGTCATATCATTCGTCATAAATGGCATATCATTCCGACGAATGTGGTCCCCACCGACACACGAAAAATGCTCGGCAAAAACCTCCAATTGATTGTCCTTTTTTAAATAGCCAAAACGAATTGCTGCATCAAATGCATCAGGAACAGCTACTTCACGGGAATACAAAAGTTTATCCCCCGCTAAATAGGCATCGCGATCCGCATCTACCCGACTACGCATCTGATAGGCGATGGATGAATTCAAATAAAGATTTTTCGGTAAGTCATAGGTTAATATACCACGCGCCACGAGCGCTTTAGATCCAATACCAATGGACATCGGCATAAAATCAGGCACATAATTTGACATGGGCATACTCGCACCCACAACGCCGTGCAAGGTCAACCCATGCGAACTATACCCTTTTGCCTTAATCCAAATGGAGGCGTCTTGAAAACCTTTTTGTCCTAGGAGATTCCCTTTTGATGCGTTCGTCCGAACATAAGGGACTACAGCAATCACATTTAATTTTTTAGTGATTCCATAGGCCATCATCGCGGTAACCGACTCGGTAGTTAATCGCCCAATATTCTGATTCTCACGAAACAATTGATTTTCCCAATACTCAGTCCATGAGGAATTCCCATAAATGAGCGCCCCACAGGCTATTTTTTTACTCATGTAAATGCCATCGTGAGGCATTTGTGCCAATGACTGCTGCCCCATCATACCGATAAGACAAAGCAGAATGAAGATTTTTTTCATGCTTAAATTTTAAAATACACGTATGTCCCCTAGAATAAATCTACAGAGAAAAAGTATCGATAAAATTTAAGCTTGCCGGGGCGGCGAGAAGAAATCAGCAGATATAGCTGTGGTAGATAAAACAGGATGAGATGACGACAAAGAACTTGTCGGCCATTCCATGACATAAAGAACCCATGCAGACGCATGTGAACAATATTCTTTAACGAGGGTATTGATTAATTTCGATTTAGCAGGAGCCTTCTCCGGTTGGTCCGACATATGCTCATTCACCTGAGCAGCCAAATCAAAAAAGCGATCACGGGCATTTTGGTCGGCCACCAAAGTCGTCACCAATTTACCATCAATGACTTGTTGGTCCTTCATTTGATAGAAATTATCTCCTTGACGAATCTCTCCAGAAACTTCTTGTGGGGCTTGCCAATCAGTTGAATAAGGCAATGATATCGGCATCTCAACGATCACCGTCTCCCCTGCCACAAATGAATCCGAATCCTGCGCAATAAAACGCAACGCAAAGCCACCCGCCTGATACAGGAGAACGAACAATAGCATAATGGATAGAATTCTTTTCATATAAGTAAGACGAAAATAGCTATTTTTCGACAACCGTGCCTAATTCCTGCGAAATATTTTTCTGAATTTCCTTCAATTGGATGAATTCAACCAATAAATCGTTCATGTCATTCGGATCTCCCTCGTACTTCTCCATCCGCTCCATCACATCCTGAATGTGTTGATCATTGTAGACCTTGCGCAAACGCAAGATGTTCTTATAAGCAAAATCCTCCAACAATTCCTCATCCTTTTTGACACGAATCTCATGACGGTCGCGCCAAACCGTTGACAAGGTATGCTTATCCGACGAGGCATCAATCGCAAAACGCTGTATCTCCTCCTCCGGATGATGCAAATAATAGGACGGCTCCGGAATCACGCCACGAGCGAATTCCGAGCGACAAGTCTCCATGATACCTTGAAACAAAGGTGTTTGAAATTGTACTTCCTCTAACTCATGTAATATGTATTGCAGTAAACTCACACCAGGCGCCTTCTCAGGACTAATCTCCATGTGGCCATAATTCACCAATAAACGCATGCATTCCAATTCTTGGTAATAGGCCAAATTCTGAACCTCCAAAGGTGCATCTACCTCAGGACCTGGCTCAAACAAAGCCTGTATTTCCGCTTCATTTTGAGGCGAGATGGTCGGCATGGTTTTTTGCTGGGCCTTCTTGAAATGAAGTTTATTCATTTCGGCCAACAACACATCTTCCTCCAAACGCATCAATTGAGACGTTTTTTGGATGAATAAACTCCGTTGAATAGCATCCGGAATCTTGGAAATACTCTGAACCATTTCCTTAATTAATTCCGATTTCTTAAAGGGATCATCCCCTGCTTCCTTCATGAAAAGATTTGCCTGAAAGGAAATCACATCCCGGGCCTCTTTCTGAATGTATTCGATAAAGGCCTCAGAACCAATGGAACGAACAAAGGAATCAGGATCCTGCCCTTCCGGGAAAACCACCAGATTCACTTGCAAGCCCTCTTCCAAAATCAAGTCCATTCCACGCAAGGCTGCCTTGATACCCGCAGAGTCCCCATCGTAAAGCACGGTAACGTGATTCGTAAAACGACCAATTAATTTAATCTGCTCAATCGTCAAGGACGTACCCGATGAGGCCACAACATTTTTAATGCCGGCTTGATGCAAGGAAATCACATCGGTATAACCTTCTACCAAATAACAAACGTCTTTTTGGCGAATTTCATTTTTCGCTTGGGCGATGCCGTAGAGGGTTGCCGACTTGTGATAAACGACCGTCTCGGGTGAATTCAGGTATTTGGCCTGATTCTTCGCATCCGATTTTAAAATCCGCGCCCCAAAGGCAATAACCTTGCCGGCGACACTGTGAATGGGGAAAATAACTCGATTTCGAAACCGATCATAGACCTTACCCTCATCGTTTTTATTGGTCACCAAACCCGCCTTCTCAATAATTTCTTGGCTAAATCCGTGCTTCAAAGCAGTCTTTAAAAAGATATCCCAGCCTTCGGGACTGTATCCCAAATCAAAAGCTTGAATCGTCGCATCGGAAAAACCTCTTTCCTTGAAATAAGGTAAAGCAATTGACTTGCCCTCGTCGGACTCCGTTAACTGCTTCTTGAAAAATTCTTTGGCATATTCGAGGATAATCAACAAACTCTCCCGCTCATTCTGACGAAGAAGTTGGTCATCCGTCATCTCCTCCTCCTGAATATCAATCCCGTATTTCTTGGCTAAATGACGCAAAGCTTCGCCATAGCCAAGCCCCTCAATATCCATGATAAAGCGCACCGAATCACCGGCCTTTCCACAACCAAAACACTTGTAAATTCCTTTGCTGGGAGAAATAGAAAATGAAGGGGTCTTCTCCCCATGAAAGGGACAACAAGCCCAATAATTTGCACCTTTTTTCTTAACACTTACATAATCCCCAATCACGTCTGCAACAGCAGCCGTTTGCTTTATTCGCTCGACGGTTTCGGGATCAATACGCATATTACAATAATAAACCAGCTAAAGTTGCTGATAAATAAGACGCCAAAGTACCTGCAATTAAGGCCTTAAAGCCCAATTTCGCTAAATCTGAACGACGGGTTGGCGCCAATTCTCCGATACCCCCAATTTGAATGGCTACCGATGAAAAATTCGCAAATCCGCACAAGGCAAAACTCGTAATGGCAATGGTTTTAGGGTCCAACGTCGCCTTTAATTTAACCATATCCAAATAAGCCACAAACTCATTCACCACCATTTTCTTACCCATCAAAGCCCCTGCCACTTCCACATCCTGTGCCGGAACACCCATCGCAAAAGCAAATACGGAAAATACCTTTCCTAAAATCAAGTTCATCGATAATTCGGGTACGTTAATCCAATTTCCAATATGTCCTAATCCTAAATCAACCAAGGCAATGAGAGCAATAAATCCGATCAACATCGCAATCACGTTCAAGCCAACCTTCAATCCCTCACTCGCTCCTGCCGCAATCGCATCCACCAAATTCGCATGTGTCTTCGTGATCTCCATTTTGACCATTCCTTCAGTCTCAGACTTCTCCGTTTCCGGGAACATAATCTTCGAAATGACCAAAGCACCCGGTGCCGCCATTAAACTTGCCGCCAATAAATACGCCGCAGGAACTCCCAAGGAAATATAGACTGCCATCACACCTCCCGCTATACACGCAAATGAACCGGTCATCGAGGCCATCAGCTCCGAATTCGTCATATTTTTTAAGTAAGGCTTAATCATGATTTGAGCCTCAACCTGGCCCACGAAAGTGGACGCCACGTTCGACAAAGCCTCCGCTCCACTCACCCCCATCAACCAGTGAACACCCTTACCCATTGTCGAAACAACGCGCTGCAAGACGCCCAAATGGTAAAACATGTTCACCAATACCGCGACAAATATGATGGTTGGTACTACTTTAAAGAAGAAAATATAATCATTTCCCGCACCGAAGGCTTGAGACATTAACTTACGATCAACCAAAGAACCAAACACAAATTGAGCACCTTTGTCGGCTTGACCTAACAAGGTATTGATCGAATCGCCCAACCATTGGAAAGTGGCTTGCCCAGTTTCTGTCTTTAAGATAAATACCGCCAAACCAATCTGCAATAACAGGCCAACCCCCACGGTACGGTAATTAATCGCCTTTCGGTTATTGGACATTAAGTAGGATACCCCTAAAATCAAGATAATCCCCAATAAGCCTGTAAATCTTTCCATTTGTATGTTTGTTGGTGTAATTAATTTTCTGTTTGCGTCAAATTGACGGTATAATTCTCAAAGGTAATTTGTTCAATCAAATCCTCCTCCGAAATTTTATAAAAAGCTTCATGAATATTGAAAGGTTCGCTACTTTCTACCTTCCAATAATTACCATCCTCTTGCATCTCATACGAATTCACCGTATCCCGAAGGTTCCAATCCAAGATTGTAATAGCCATGTGCTTCGCACGTGGATTGACCATTTCAAATAAGGATTCGATCCGACGATCAAAACTCCGAACCATCACATCCGCCGAACCTCCGTATACCTTTGCCTCGCCTCCGCGGTGGAAATAATACAAGCGCGTATGCTCAAGGTAATTCCCGACGATGGATTTGATGAATATGTTCTCCGACAAACCTTTACGCTGCGGACGAATGCAACAGATTCCACGTATGATTAATAAGACCGGAACACCCGCATTGGAAGCACGATACAAGGCCTCCATGGTATCCAAATCTTGCAAGGAATTAATCTTCCAACAAATTCCAGCCGGAATTCCTTGCTTGTGGTTTTCAATCTCCTCATCAATCATCTCAATGAGACGATTCCGCATGTCACGCGGTGCCGTAATCAAATGTTCATAATGCGTCGGCATGGAATGACCCGTGATTACGTTAAAGAACTCCGAAATGTCTTGGGTAATCCGCGAATCAGTTGTCAAGAGACCCAAATCCGTGTAAAGCTTCGCCGTATCCTCGTTATAATTTCCTGAGGATAAGTGCGCATAGCTCATCACATGCGTTCCTTCATTTCGAATGACCTGCAATAATTTGGTATGCGTTTTCAATCCCGGAATTCCATAAATCACAAAACAACCCGCCTTTTGTAAACGTGTCGCCTCCCGAATGTTATTCTCCTCGTCGAAACGTGCTTTTACCTCAAACAATACCGAAACGTGCTTTCCATTCTCCGCCGCGCGTAACAAGGCACTCGCAATACGTGAATTTTTGGATATCCGATAAAGGGTAATTTTAATCGCCAATACCTGCGAATCCTCGGCCGCTTGTTCCAGCAATTGAATGACTGGCTCAAAGTTGTTGTAGGGATGATGCAATAAAATATCCCCACGCTTCATCGTTTCGAAGATGTCATTAATCTTCACCGACTTCAATCCAAGTGGTGCCACAACGGATGGATTGGGAGCTAATTTCGCCTTGAATTCCGGATGCTTTAAAATTTGCCAGAATGCGGTAAAATCCAGCATGGCTTTTTTGACAAAAATGTCCGACTTCTCTAAATTCCAGCGCTTCAACATCTCTCCTAATAAGAAATCGGAATGATGTTGCTCTACTTCCACCCGGGTCACACGACCCAGTCGGCGATCCTTAATTTTCTTCTTCACCTCATCCACAAAGTCAGTCTCCGTATCCTCATGTTCCACAACATCGAAATCCCCATTCCGCGTGATTCGGAATAAGGTAGTCGATTCAATCTCCACATTACGGTACAAAACCTGTAAATAATGCTGAATAATCTGCTCAATGGGCAAGAATAAAATCTTATCATCCCGCTCAATCACATACAGACGAGTCAGGTTCAACGGAATTTGCACAAACGAAATCTTGCGATCCTTTTCGTACTTTCCTTTCGAATTTTTCTTGTCGGCAATTCCCACCGTCACCACCCCAAAAATCAAGGTTTTGGCTAACAAACTAGGAAAGGTATGCGTATGGTCAAAAACCATTGGCGTCAACATCGGGTAGATCGTGCGATGGAAATAAGCCTCCGCATCGGCTAATTCATCCGGCGTTAAATCGTCCAATGAAGCTAATAACAAGCCATTTTCAGGAAATAAGGGAAGTATTTCCTCCAAAAATAGACGGTGCTTTTCTTGGCTAAATTCCTGCGCTGCCGCAATCAATGTTTGCTTAAAGGGCACTTCGCGCAAACCGGAATAATCCGTTCGCTCTTTTCCAAAATCGATGTAATTATACAAAGAGCCCATCCGGATGGTAAAGAATTCATCCAGATTAGAAGCTGTAATCGCCAAAAACTTTAAACGATCAAATAAGCTCTTTTCCTGATCGCGCGCTTGATCCAAAACACGCTCATCGAACTTCAACCAGGACAAATCACGCGAGATATACCGTGCCTTCGCGATCGTATCCTGCGCCTTTTGCATAGACTTCTCCACCTTGCGATTGGCTTCGCGAGGTGCCATTAAATTGATTTTCCAATTTTTGGGCTGTAGGAACGACAAAAGATTCCCCTGTGAGGAATCTTCTGTTTCGTTAATGATCTGATTTAATTTCGAGTCACTCATATTAGGCTTGTGGAATTTGGTTTTTAATCGCTTCGTAATCCGAACCCAGTTGGCCCATCTCGGTCGCCAGGAACTTCTGAAGCTCCAAATTAAATATTCGTTTATCCTCGTCCGTTAAGGAATCATAAAGATCTTTCAATTCCTGATTGATCTGTTGTTTTTCCTCCACGGTCGTTGCGTGAATGCCACGCAAATGATAGGATTTAAAATCGAATTCCATGAAACTAGACGTCTACTTTCGCGTATTTCGCATTCTTCTCAATGAAATCACGACGTGGTGCTACCTCATCGCCCATCAACATCGAGAACAAGACATCCGCTTCAATCGCCGATTCCACGGTTACTTGCTTCAAGGTACGAGAATCTGGATTCATAGTCGTTTCCCACAATTGCTCCGCGTTCATCTCTCCAAGACCCTTGTAACGTTGAACGCCCACACTGTCTTCTTTTCCTGCTCCTGCCAACTCTTGAATCGCTTGATTCCGTTGGTCTTCCGTCCAAACATAACGAACCTGTTGGCCTTTCTTCACTTGATACAACGGCGGCTGTGCGATGTAAATACATCCACGATCCACCAACTCCCGCATGTAACGGAAGAAGAATGTCAAAATAAGCGTACGAATGTGACTACCGTCAACGTCCGCATCGGTCATGATGATCACCTTGTGATAACGTAATTTATCCATGTTTAACGCACGCTCATCGCCATCCTTACCAAAGGACACGCCTAGCGCCGTAATCATGTTCTTAATCTCTTCGTTCTCGTAAATTTTATATTCCTGCGCCTTCTCCACGTTCAAAATCTTACCGCGTAAAGGTAAAATCGCTTGGAAAGCACGGTTACGTCCTTGCTTGGCAGTTCCACCCGCCGAGTCTCCCTCGACTAAGTAAATCTCACAAGTCTCTGGATCCGAATCCGAGCAATCCGCCAATTTACCTGGCAAAGAGTTCGAGCCCAAAACCGTTTTACGCTGCACCATCTCACGCGCCTTGCGTGCCGCATGACGCGCTTGCGCCGCCAAGATTACTTTAGCTACAATCTGACGAGCCTCTTTCGGATGCTCCTCTAACCATGTCTCAAGCATATCCGACATCGCCGCTGAAACCGCACCGGAAACCTCTCCATTACCTAATTTGGTTTTGGTTTGTCCTTCAAATTGTGGCTCAGCAACTTTCACCGAAATAACGGCCGTCAAACCCTCACGGAAGTCATCCCCCGCGATATCAATTTTTAATTTCTCTAGTGCGCCCGACTTGTCCGCATAATTCTTCAACGTACGTGTCAAAGCCCCACGGAAACCCGCGACGTGCGTTCCACCTTCAATCGTGTTAATGTTGTTCACATAGGATACGACGTTCTCTGTATACGATGTATTATAAACCATCGCTACTTGAACCGGAACACCATTTTTGTCACCCTCCATGTAAATAGGCTCGGTCAACAATGGCTCACGTGTCGCATCTAAATACGTCACGAATTCACGCAAACCACCCTCTGAGAAGAACTCCTCTGAACGTGGATTTCCCTCTTCGTCCAATTCACGCAAATCTGTCAATATCACACGGATACCCGCGTTCAAGAATGACAACTCACGCAAACGACCCGCTACCGTATCGTATTTATATTCCGTTACCGTAAAGATTGTCTCATCCGGCTTAAACAAGACCGATGTACCCGTGCGATCCGTCTCTCCCACTTCCTTTACCGGATATTGAGGAACACCAATCTTATACTCTTGTTGGAAAATTTTTCCTTCACGATGTACAGTCACCTTTAAGTCCGTCGACAAGGCATTCACACAAGAAACCCCCACACCGTGAAGACCTCCAGAAACCTTGTAGGTATCTTTATCAAACTTACCTCCGGCGTGAAGAACAGTCATAACAACTTCCAAAGCAGAGCGCTTCTCCTTGGTATGCATGCCCGTCGGAATACCCCGACCGTTATCTTCTACCAAAATGGAATTATCCGTATTGATCGTTACTTTAATCTTATCGCAATGGCCCGCTAATGCCTCGTCAATCGAGTTGTCGACAACCTCCCAAATCAAGTGGTGTAAACCCTTAATTCCGGTATCCCCGATGTACATGGAAGGACGCTTACGAACCGCCTCTAAACCCTCTAATACTTGAATATTATCTGCACCATAATTTGCCCGATCTTGAGCTGATGTATCTTGTGCTTCTGACATAAGTTAATTTAAATGTGTTGGTTAACGAGCTTATTAATCACTCGTACTAATTGTTGATTCTTAGCCTTAAAAATAAAAATTTTAACTGAATAATCCTAATGTTTGAAGTGGCGAATTCCCGTCATCACCATGGCAATGTTGTTGGCGTCACAATAATCCACCGAATCCTGATCCTTGATCGAACCTCCCGGTTGGGTCACTGCCACAATTCCCGCTTTTCCAGCAATCTCTACGCAGTCTGGGAATGGGAAAAAGGCATCCGATGCCATCACCGCACCGTTCAAATCAAACCCAAATTCCTTCGCCTTATCGATCGCCTGTTTCAACGCATCCACACGTGAAGTTTGACCTACACCCGATGCCAATAGTTGGCCATCATTTGCCAAAACAATCGTATTCGACTTCGTATGCTTACAAATCTTCAACGCAAATGCCAAAGCACGCTTCTCTTCGTCCGTCGGCACACGCTTCGTAACCGTTTTGAAATCCGCAACACCTTCCATCACCAAATCCTTGTCTTGCTCCAAGACACCATTCAATAAGGTCTTGAACATTTTCTTAGGGAACTCCACCGCATTGCGCTTCAACAAAATACGATTCTTCTTCGTCTTTAAAATCTCCAAGGCCTCCTCCGTAAATGAAGGAGCAATTAAAATCTCACAGAATAACGGATTGATAGATTCCGCAGCCGCCTTATCCACTTCGTTGTTTGTCGCTAAAACACCACCAAACGCCGATACAGGATCACAAGACAAAGCCTTATCATAGGCCTCTTTCACCGTTTGGCCGGTCGCCACACCACAAGCATTCATGTGCTTGATAATCACGAAAGCCGTTTCATCAAATTCATCCAACAAGGTAATGCAAGCGTCCACGTCAACCAAGTTGTTGTACGACAACTCCTTCCCGTGTAATTTATCAAACAAGGCTGCTAAATCCCCGTAGAAAGTACCTTGTTGGTGAGGATTCTCACCATAACGCAAGCTATTCGCAGGCAAGCTGGTGTAATTCGCTAAATCAGCCGACTCTCCCGCAAAATAACGCTGGATCGCTCCATCGTAGTGCGATGAAACGGCAAATGCCTTCTGAGCAAAACGTCTACGCTCTTCGAGTGTTGTGGATGCAGATCCATGCGCCGCGAAAATCGATGATACCTCTGCATACTGCTCACGCGAAGAAACGATTAATACATCATTGAAATTTTTCGCTCCCCCACGAATCAAGGAAATACCCCCGATGTCAATTTTCTCAATAATATCCTCATCTGATGCACCCGAGGCTACAGTCTCCTCAAAGGGATACAAATCCACCATCACCAAATCCAAAGCAGGAATTTCGTATTGCTTAGCAACCTCGACATCCGAAGCCAAATCACGGCGGTGTAAGATACCACCAAATACTTTGGGGTGCAGGGTTTTTACCCGACCGCCAAAAATGGAAGGATAACCCGTCAAGTCCTCCACAGCGATTACCGGAATGCCTAATTCTTCAATGAAGGATTGTGTCCCTCCGGTTGAATAAAGCGTTACTCCGTTCTTGTGTAGTTCTTGAATAATCGGTGCTAAACCGTCTTTGTAATAAACTGAAATTAAGGCTGATTGAATTTTCTTTAACGACATGGGGCTTGATAAAAAATGAAGCCACAAATGTACGTATTTTGGATAGCTTTGGCAAACCTTTTGCTTAGCTTTGGCAATCCTTGAAGGTTTGCCAAAGCTTAACAGGTCCTACTACTTTTTGTTGTAACGCTCGTAACGTAACAAGCCCTCTAAATAGTAATAATCTGCATAGATTAAAGGCACATCAATCTCTGAACCTAAGGACTTTGCTCCTACGCAATGCTTAATCAAGAAATTATTATTCTCACCCAAGGCTGCACGATATGCGGGTGTCGATAAGGACTCCAACATCTTCACGGCATCGGCATAATAACGCTTACCTTTTTCACCGGAATAGGTACTTAATTCCAACAAGGCTGATGCCGCAATTGCGCCGGCTGATGCATCACGCTCCTCGTTCGGAATATTCGGCGCAAAAAAATCCCAATAAGGAATCTTGTCGGCCGGTAAATTCGGATGATTCAAATAGTAATCCGAAATCTTTTGTGCAAAATCTAAATACTTTTTGTCCTTGGTATTGCGATACATTTCTACATATCCGTACATGGCCCAAGCATGGCCACGGGTCCAGCAAGACTCATCAACATAGCCTTGATGCTGTTTTTTGGCCAAAACCTTTCCATCTACATCGTACAAAATCACGTGGTAACTCGAATTGTCGGGACGGAAATGGTGCTTCATCGTATTATCCGCGTGGGTAATCGCGATTTGGCGGAAACGTGGATCACCCGTTTCACGCGATGCCCAGAACAACAATTCTAAGTTCATCATGTTATCTATGATCACAGGATATTTATAACCTCCCTTAAAGCTATTCCAAGATTTAATCAAACCAATGTTCGGATCAAAACGGGTAGCCAACGACTTCGCCGATTGAATCAAAACTTGCTTCGCTTTGGGATCTTTGGTCAAACGCAATTGCTGACCAAAAGAATCATACATCATGAAGCCCAAATCATGGGTTCCCGTATTGAACTGCTCCTTTTCCACCGCGGCTGTCCATAGACGAGCTGCCTTCTCCCATTGCGGATCTTTCGAACGCTCATACAATTGCCACAAACCTCCCGGGAAAAATCCAGAACACCACCATTTCGATGGCATGTTGCGATAGGTTCCATCATGATTCGCCGAGTGAACAGTGACAGAGGTATCCGGATGATCGGCCAACATCCGTTGGTACTGCTGCTCCGCTAATTTAAATTGCTTATTCACATCGATTTTTTGCGCAAAAACCGACAATGGCAACAAGAGTGCCATTAGGATTGTTTTTTTCATAGGTTTAGATTAGACGTCGGACGTTAGACGCTAGACGTTTGTAAAACTAATATATTTAAAAATTAAATCTTACTCTTAATTAGCCGCGAAGTATCGCGTCTCTACATTCCCAAAGTCTACTGTCCAGCGTCTAACGTCTACCTTCCCATCCATCCGCCATCCACAGTCAAGATCGTTCCATGCACATATTTCGCGGCATCCGATGCCAAGAAAACCACAGGGCCCTTGAAATCGTTTGGTTCGCCCCAACGACCCGCGGGGATCCGACCTAAGATAGATGCACTACGCTCCTTGTCTTCCCGCAAAGCCGTTGTATTATCGGTTGAGATATAACCCGGTGCAATTGCATTGACATTAATCCCCTTGCTTGCCCATTCGTTGGCCAATGCCATCGTTAAACGAGCAACACCGCCTTTGCTGGCCGCATAACCTGGTACATTAATTCCGCCTTGAAAACTCAATAAGGAGGCCGTAAAGATGATTTTTCCGGAGCCTTGGGCAATCATGGAGCGTCCTATTTCCCTGCTTAAAATAAACTGGGATGAAAGATTCACTTCCAAGACCTCATCCCAATACTCATCCGAATGCTCGGCTGCGGGGTCACGTAAAATGGTGCCCGCATTATTTACGAGAATATCAATCCGCGGCACATCGCGCAAAACGGCTTTGATAAAATCATACAGAGATTCTCGATCCGAGAAATCTGCCTGATAGGCTTTAAACTTTCTTCCCAAAGCGGTGACCGCTTTTTCGATTTCAGATCCATGTAATTCCAAGGAAGCCGAAACGCCAATAATATCCGCACCTGCTTCCGCAAGTCCGATAGCCATGGCCATCCCAATCCCTTTCTTACATCCTGTCACCAAGGCGACCTTGCCCATTAAATCAAATGATTCCATCGTATTCATATGCATTAAAAGCCAAGGTCGTCATTTATTTACTCAGACCTATTTAAATACGACTTGAATCTGCTGCATTGAATCCTTATTGACCTCAAAAGCAATCACCCAAGATTCCCCATTCCATGTAATCACCGGATAGGCACAATCAAAAGAAGGGTCGGAAACATAAGATTTTGTTAATTTCCCCTTCACATCCTTTACCACGAATCCGATTTGCTTGTAATAGCGCTCCCCATCCTGTTTAATTTCGGCATAAACTAAAGCCGTCTCACCTTTGGGATTCGAGGCCAACTGAGGCATACGCATTTTGTTGCCTAGCAAATGGAGTATCATTTTTTTCGAACCTTGGTAGGCCCATTTGATTCCTGATGAACCTTCTGCACCTGTATACCAAGCCGCTTCTAAACCTTTTGAGCCTCGAGCTAGGGATGGTCCTGCATGTGGGCAGGCGTTTACCTTCCAGTGATCTTCGTAAAGTGGGACGGATTCAGTATAGTTTTTACCAAAATCACTCGAATGGATGTACCCCATATCTCGCTCCCCTTTGTCATTCAAATCACGGTAAATGACATCGACATTCCCATTCGCGTCAGCTAAGGCATCGATCCGACAACATTCGCAGGTCTGTTTATCGAGAATTTTCATTTCTCCAAACCCATTCCTAGGACTTGTTGAGGCGGTCACTAAGGTCCGACCTTTCGGACCTACTTTGACATCCAACCAGTAAGCCCCTACTTCCCCATTGGGTAATGAAATAACCTTCCCAAACGAATGACTAAGACCCGCTGCTGTATCCTTGTGAATATATTGAGGCTTTTGCCATACCCCATTGATTTCCATGGCATATAACAAATCGCCATTAAAACGAGAGCCAGCTGTAGGTCGGTTCATTTCATACAAGAGGATACATGATCCGTCAGCTTTATAGGCCAACTTGGGCATTCCTTCCGCATGGGTAGACGCTTTTTTATCAATAGGGACCTGCTCAGCAGGCCCCTGATTGACTTTTCGGAAAAACAAAACGCCATTGGCTGATTTCTCTACCCAAGAAAGCACGACATCGCCGTTCGATTTCAAGGCAAAAGAGGGATCCAAGGCCTGATTAGCTGGATTAGACACCGTTTGCGCGAAAGAGAACTGCGCAAAAAAAACGAGCAAAAGGATTAGGTTTTTCATTTTTTGAATAGTTGGAATACATCGATTTGAACACCGGCTACCACGGTACGCGGCGCAGCTGGCGTGTAGGTAGCTTTATCTGTTGCGTTATTTCCGCGCGTCGCCGTTGTGGCATATAGTGCATCACCTATGTTCAAAATGTTTGTAAAGAATTGATATGCCTTATAATTGTAACCTAGGCGAAGATTAAAGACTGAAACGCCCTCATATCTTTTGGTATTTACCTGATTCTCAAACCAAGGACCAATTTTTTGCCATTCCAGCGCGATACGAGCGCCCTTGTATTTGTAGGTTAGCTCGGAGTTGGCAATGAAATTAGGCGCTTGAGGCATCTCTTTCCCATTCACATTTTTCAAGGCATCAGATGCACGCGTACTTAAGACAAAATCTACGAAGGTATGCTTGGCATTTGTCCCTCCAAACCGGAAATTCCAAGCATCATTGGGACGATAGGTGATTTGATATTCGATTCCTTCGTGTAAGGTCTTTCCGGCTGATAAATAATCCGTCGTGTTATCGGGTAAACGAACACCTAACAACTCATTATTCCCCTCCAAACGATAGAATGTATAATCAATATACACTTTATTCGAGAACAAAGAAGCCCAGCCGCCTACTTCGTAATTTGAGAATACCGCCGGATCAATGCTTAGATAAAATTTCTCACCCGTTGCTGCAACTTGAGCAGCTGGTCGGGCACGGAACACGGCTGAGAGAGCCGGCGGAGAAAATCCTTTCGAATAATTTCCATAAAAGCCCACATTCGAACTAGCCTCGTAGGTAATTCCCAACTTCGGGGAAAACTGCGCATAACGCTTTGATCCCGTTGAATTATCAATAAAGTTCGTGTAATCAAACGACATATGATCGAAACGACCGCCAAATGACAAATGCAATTTATTAATAGGTTGTAAATCCCATTGTGCATAGGCAGCTTGATTCCATATCACGGCCGAATAATTTCCCAAGAAAGTCGATGGCAAGACCTGTGTAATCGTAAATTTTTCTACCGACTTTTTATCCGCACGAAGCGTTGCAGCTAAATTGATTCGATAAGCCCAGTAGTCATTCGGAGAACGATCTAACAAAAACCCGGCCACTAATTTTGAATTCAGAAATTCAAAATTTTGGGTATGCTGCCCCATCAAACCAAAACTCTTGAAGCTATTTTCATTGATTTGTCCAGAAGCTGTCAGAGAAGGTGATGACCACGATATCGAATAGGATGGATTTTGACCTAAGGCATTATCCCGGTAAAAAGCGGTTAAACTTGAATTTGCTTTCTCCGACCATTTATGCTCCAAAGTCAAACGAGAGCGCGATGAAAAGGAAGAACGGTAGGTGAAATCCGCAGGACTTTTATACGTACGAGAGTAGAAACCCGTACTATCGATATTACCACCCGTTTGCGAGAAATAATCGTTATACGCAAATGAACTCCAAAGTTTTGTTTTAGGCGTTAATTGGTAATCCACGCGCACATTGATTGATGTCTTATCGAAATCCGAATTAGATGCCCAAGAATCATTTTGACGAGCCACATAGCCTCCCGTCATGATCGACCATTTTTTGCCCAACTGAGCTCCTGCTGTAAATTGAACACGCTTGTAACCCCATTGGTCCATTTGATAGCCGATTTGAGCAGTAGGGATACCTGGCACTGTTTTAGTAATTAAATTAATGGCACCACCCACAGCTTCAGGACCATAAAGTGAAGATGCTGGGCCCTTAATTACTTCCACTGAATTTAACCCCTGAAGATTCGTTTCAATCAATGCATTGTGATTAAAAACACCTAAAGGACGTAAGGCGAGACCATCTTCCAGGTATAAGAAATAAGCAGACTTTCCAAAAGGTTGGCGAATACCCATCCCATGTTGTTCATTTCGGAAGTCCAACATCACCACTCCCGGAACCTTATTAATAAGCTCGGTTAACTGAAGCGCCTTCGTATCTTGAATTAAAGCGGATCCAATTTTGTGAATGGCAACAGGTGTCTCAGCCCGTGTTGCTGCCTGTCTCGAGGCCGTTACGACCACCGATTCAAGTGTTTGAGATGCTTCTTCTAAATAAATTAGACTTTCGGCATTCGTTTTCGTTGTTTGATAACCTAAGGCAGATACAACAAACTCCCCTTTTTCTTTCACCTCAAACTCGCCACGCTCATTTGAAATTGAAATAATTCGGGTGCCTTTCTTCAGACTAGCACCTAGAATTGGCTCATTAGTAATGGAATTAAGTACTTTTATTTTTTGTGCGTGCGCAAAAGATGTTATACACAATAACATCACGAATAATAATTGTTTCATGAATAATTAATTAAAATGAATATTGCCCACGGCGAATAACCGAGGGTATACAGAATCCAAAAAAATTAATTAAACCCGTGGTGGATGAAACAAACCTTTCGCCTCATTTGAAAGGATAAAATCCAATGTGTTGAAATGATTCTCAACAGGAGAAATTTGAAAGAAAGCACAAGAGAAAACAGGACGGATCGCTTGAAAAGCCAAAACAACTTCAGGCATTTTTTCTAAACGCTCGGAGTTCGATTTCTGCTCCTTTTCTTCGACGGCCTTTAATTGCTTGGCTAAGTAACATTGGCCATTACAATTCAACATCGGTTTATCCCGATTCTCGCAAAGATTTTTAGCAATATAGTCCTGATTCACCCGATAATATGCCACAGCACCCCATTGATTCATCAAGGGCAGCTGCATCGCAAGAAACAATAAAAGGGCTGCTATGCGTTTCACGTTGCAAAGATAGGTCAGCGATTCTTTATTTCAAATGCACCGCCGAATCATTAATCTGATAATTCTTCGACTTCACCAATTCCATGATTGCCGAACCCGCCAATAAAACCGGTCCATACCCATGCGCCGCAAATGGAGAAATCGGTCGGTGGTAGTAGAAAGCCGGATCCCAAGCCAAGCCCGTTCCCACGCAGGTGCCTTCCACGTGTCCCTTTTCGTTCACACGGGATGCGACGGCATTCCAGCCCAACAAAGCGGCCGGGCCATAGGTCTTCGGATCCAACCAGCCCATGTTAATCCCTTTGGCCATCACATAGGTGTAAATTGCCGTTGCCGATGTCTCAAGATAGGAATCATTTTTATCAATCAATTGATGCCAAAAACCCGTCCCATCTTGGTAGGACATCAAACCTTTTAAATGGAGCTTCAACTGCTTTAAAACTTCTGGTCTGGCGGGATGATTCGCTGGGAGGAACTCGAGCATTTCACAAGTCGTCAACAAAGCCCAGCCATTCGCGCGCGCCCAATGAAACTCGGGATGCTCCTCCGCATCGACTAAATATCCGTGCATGTAGATATTCAAGTTTGGATTAAACATACGCTTGCGATACGCATTGAACTGAAAAACCGCCTCCTCGTATTCCCCCAATTGCAAAAGAGCCGGAATGGCCATGTACACATCGTCCAACCACATCGTATGATGCAGAGGACGTATGCGAACCAAGGTACGATCGGGCAAACGATGCTCTTCCTTTAAGATAAAATCTGACGCACGTTGGGTCACAAAAACCATGTCGGTCGAAAACCCTGCCTTCTTCGCCTTCACCACAGCCATCCCCATCGCGCCAATGTCATCCAAAGCACGCGGATGAATCAAGCCATGCAATACATGTTTTGAATCGTTATTCTTCGCAGCGGGAATCGCTGATGCGATTAAGTTCAGACGGTTAAAAACATACTCCTTGTATTTGGGAGAACCCGTAATTCGACTCAGCTCTAACATCCCCGAATAAGTTACCCCCCACTCATAAGATATCGGTCGAAAATCCCCTTTGGAAAAAACCGTTTGTTCCTCGAAAGGTTGACCGGGCGACCAAACTGCTCCCGTGGATTTATTAACAAACTGATTTGGCGTCGCCACTTCAAGGTAATTGTAAACACGGTCGATGACCGATTGTACCTCTTGGGCCGTAGCAGCGCCATAACGCGTCGGATAATCCGGCTGTAAGGCATGAAGGGGTGCCGTCGCATCCGATGCTGCTGTGATATTTTTTTGAGCAAATAAGCTCGATGAAATCAAAAGGAGAACAAGGGTATAACGCATAAAAAAGGGGCTTATTTATCATAAAGACAAACAAACCCCAATTATACTAGCTACTACGGCTATTTTTTCATTTCAATTCCTTGGATCTGCACAACAATTTGTTGCTCCGCAGCCTTCGGATTCACCGCCACAAAATAGACATCATGATCGCCAGCTGTTGCTTGGATCGCAACTTTCTGTGAGGATGGTGCTGGACGTCGTGGCGCTTGTTGGGCCGGCGCCCCCGCAGCCGGTGCTCCTGTGGCAGGTGCTGCAGCCGGTGTCGCTGGCGCAGCCACGGCAGTTCCAAGCGGTGCTCCCTTACCCGGAGTCGTAGCCGCTGGCGGTCCACCAAATCCACCTTGGGATACCTCAATCATATTCGTTTTTCCTATCACAGGACCCGTTGGCGAATCCAAACGAATCTCAATCACACCCCCAGCTGCATTCGTACGTGCCTGTGCAGATGCCGAAATATCAATCGTAGAAATACCCGTCAAATCTAATCCTTTGTAACCTAAGTAAGGATTTTGACCCACCATGTTTGTCGACCGGCCCGGAGTAATTAATTGCATAATTCCCTTCGAAACATCCGCTTTCTCTACATCCAATTGAGGAGCACGTAAGAACACCCACTTCTCGGATTGAACCGGAGCAATTTTCTTATTACCCTTGTCTACATAGGTCGCACGAACAACGAACACACCTTTCGATGCTTTTTGGCCTTCAGGTTTCACCAAAGCCAACTCCCCTTTCAAGGCAATCTTGTTGGAAGCCTTTGGCTCGCTCAAACTCATGATATAAGAAACCATTTGCTTCGCATCTGCTTTGGAAATCGCTGGGTGTGCCGACATCGCATGCTCTCCCCAAACGCCCATTCCACCGGCAATCACTTTATCAGCTAATTGGTCAATCACATTTTGACCCTTGTATTTCACTGCCACTTCATTATAGCTCGGTCCTACCGAACGCACGTTCAATTGGTGACAAGATTTACAATCGCTCTTATTAATTAAGCGCAAACCTGCTGAGGCAAATAAATCCGAATCTGCCTTGCGATGGCTTTGTGACATTTCAATTGGATCATATCCAAATGGAATATAATCCAAGGTAGCAGCCACGGATTCAGGCGCGATGCCCTTCTCCAATTCACCATCTTCCTTATCACTTACCTTCACTTTGTATTTCGGTGCTGAATCAGCGAAATAGAATGATTTGTTGGATCCTTCAAAATCGATATCTACTACCGGAGCCTCATTCCCTACCAAGATTTCCAAGGCTGCTGTATTACTAGCTCCTTTGGCATCCGTCGCTTTCAAGATTACGGCATATTTGCCAGCATCTTTTAAGTTCAACGTTGCTTTCTCGCCAGATAAGTTTTTCACAAACTTCCCTGCCTTTTTAACCGTCCAGGTATAGGTCAACTTATCTCCATCCGCATCCTTCGTACCTTCTGACGAAAGTGTTGTGGTAAATGGAGCCGCACCTGCTTTATTGGCAGCCGTTGCTACAACCTCCGGCTTACGGTTACCGCCTTGGTATTCGATTTTTACCAAACGTGCGTTTTCATTTCCTCGGAACCAAGCAGAACCATATTCCAAAACATATAAATCACCCTCGGGACTGAAATCCATATCGATGGCTGAACCAAACGTTGTATTTGGCATAAAGCGCTCCATCGATTTATAGTTTCCGTTTTCATCCATGGTTACTGCCATGATCCATCCACGCATAAACTCCACGATCAACCATTTCCCTTCATAATAAGATGGGAAAACACGCTTCCCATTCGGGAAATCGGAACGGTGAAATACGGGACCGCCTGTCGCCGAACGACCAGAAGATCCCACCAATGGAAACTCATCCGATGTTCCATAAGGATACCAGATCATTGCTTTGGTTGCCGGTGGCAATTCACGTAAACCCGTATTGTTCGGTGAATCGTTGATCGGAGCAGCTGGATTGAATTTAGGTCCTATCGCCAAGGTCTCAAAATTCACATCGGCATAGGCTTGGTTGTTTCCGATAAAGTAAGGCCAACCGTAATATCCGGGTCCTTTGGCTTGGTTAAATTCATCATAACCACGCGGTCCTTTTTCTGAATCAACCGATGCATCAGGACCTACTTCGCCCCAATACAAAAAGCCTGTTTTCGAATCTAAACTAGGTCTCCAAGGATTGCGGTGTCCCATCGTGTAGATTTCCGGACGTGTCTTTGGAGTTCCTGGAGCAAATAAATTACCCTTTGGAATGGTGTAAGAACCATCCTTCTCTGGGTGTATGCGTAAAATCTTACCACGCAAATCGTTGGTGTTCGAAGCACCGCGTTGGTCATCCCAATAGGCCTGACCAGGACGCTCATCAATCGGCGCATAACCATCTGAATTACTGTTACTTGTGTTGTTTCCGACGGTTAAGAAAAGGTTTCCTGATTTATCAAAAACCATTCCTCCACCCGTGTGGCAGCATTCCTCACGTTGGGTCGGAACTTCCAAGATAATTTTTTGTTGATCTATTAGTAATTGTTCCTCCTTCAATTCCATCCGAGCTAACACGTGCTTGGGATCTTTGGGATGTGCATAATAGATGTATAACCAGTGATTTTCCTTGAAATTAGGATCCACAATCACACCCATAACGCCTTCTTCGGCTTCGCGAACTTGGCCTAGGCGGTTGGTGTATTTGGTATTCGTAACGATTTTACCCACGGATTTGGTGATGCCCGTCGCCGGGTCATATTGTTTCACCTCTCCTTTGCGCTCAACGAAGACGATGCGTCCATCGGGTAAGAAGGTAAATTCCATCGGCTCGTCGAGTTTATCTACGAGGACCGACTTAACAAAACGATTTTCATCGGGGGCTTGCGCGAATGCGGCGAGCGAGGTAAATGCTAGCGAAACGGCTAGTAAAAATTGCTTCATAGTAAGTCTAGATTTATTATTTTACAAAAATGATACATTAATCGGGAATTAAAAATGTGGCCCGCAGATTTGATACGAAAATGAGACATGTGTCGACCAAAATTTTTCCCAAGAAATGTTTACATTCGAAAAAAAAATCGCATTCTCATGAAAGTTTTTGCTTTTATTCTATTGACACTACCCTTATTCGCACAAAACGCTACGGAAGTAGATGCGATTAAATCTGTCCTAAAAACCCAGGAAAAGTTATGGAATGAGGGAAAGATTGAGGCGTTTATGGAGTACTATGAGAAGAGTGAGGACCTGAAATTCATCGGCAAGGCCGGTGTTACGAAGGGTTGGACGGCAACCTTGAAGCGCTATCAGACCAGTTATCCTAACAGGGAAACGATGGGCACGTTGGCATTTGATATTTTGGAAGTTGATGTAACCGCTGGTCAAACAGCTTGGGTATTAGGCAAATGGAAATTAACGCGCCCGAGCATCGGCGATGTGGGAGGTCATTTTACCTTGTTGCTCAAGAAAATTGATGGACGCTGGTTGGTCGTCCGAGATCATACCAGCTAAACCCGCGAAAATACGTAGAACATTTCACTCGCGATTTGGCGCGAACGTTCATCATACATCGCTGCCTCTTGATCCGTATCATCAAAGGCTTTGGGATCCTCGTAGCGAACGGGAATACGAACATCGGCGCCGGGCAAATAGGGACAATTCTCATCCGCATGCGAACAAGTCATGACCGAAGCGAAGTTGCGATGCGGGTTGATGACATCATCATGTAGCTTCGAAAAAGCGATCATTGGACGGGAATCTTCCGTGTGTAATACAAAGTAAATTGGATTCGAATGCCCGTGCTTGGAGACGATAAAACCCATTCTTTCCAAGGAGGCGATGGTTCTTTCGTTGCAAGCCGTTACTTCTACCCCACCCGAATAACACTGAGCGGCCAATTGAAAATAATCAGCAGCGGTTTGGGCCCAGATTTGGGATAATTGGGACCGACGAGAATTATGTGTACAAATGAAGTTCAAGAGAATTGGCAATTGCTTCTCGCGCTTCGATTTGATGTATTCAATCAAGGGTTGTAGAACAGCCTTCCGTTCATCGTTTATTTCCAAAGCTAAAATGGACTCAAGGTTTTCGTTTAGGGTATTATTCATGAGAAAAGAGAAATCATTATACTATAGCTTTGGCAAACCTTGAAGGATTGCCAAAGCTAGGGCTTATAAACGGTATTTAGGATTCAAAAACTGATAATTTATTAACAACATCCCGAACCTGGCGTGCAGGAATTCGCGGATTGAATTTCGGCAATTTTTAATTTAGGCTTTTCAGCAACGGGTGGCATGCAACAAGCTGATGCATCCTGCGTTTCATAATGCGGATCGTTAAATTCAGCGTCCTCATGAAAATAATAAACCTCCCACTGTACACCATCGGGATCGGTCGCCCAAAATTTATCCTGAACCGCATAACAACAAGAAGTTCCTATTTCCTCTTTGGAAACGATTCCTTGCGCGCGTGCTTGAACTAAACGGTTCGACATCTCCTCAAAGGTCTCCACTTGAAAACCCAAGTGACCAAAATTGGCTTGAACCCGCTCCGGATTCTCAATGAATGAAATAATTAAAGCGGGTGAATCCAATACGTATTTGGCATATCCCGGCTTGATCTTGGTAGCCGGTTGGCCGAAAAAAGTCGAATAAAAATTCACCGATGCCGCTAAATTGCTGACATAAAGTGAAACGTGCATACGAGGAAAGCTCATCATTAACAGCAGTTGGATTGTTGGGAAACAAAATAATTTTCAAAAAAGGTTCCGAATAACTGGCTAAACTCCGCCCACTTATCCGGATTAATGCAATAACAAACGGAAACACCTTCGATGGTTCCTTGAATAAAACCAATCTCTTTTAATTCACGTAGATGTTGGGAAATCGTCGCTTGCGCTAAGCCCAACTCGGAAACTAAATCTCCATTGATGCAGGTTTTGGCTTTCACCAAATGTTGCAAAATTGCCACGCGCGCCGGATGACCTAAGACTTTGGCCATTTGAGCAATCGCATTTTGTTCCTCGGTAAATAAATCGGTCTTGGTAATCCCCATTGGTTAATTATTACATTGCAATATTACGATGAATTGGTATAATAAAAAAACCTTTAAAGGTTTTTTTATCTCTGCTGCCCACCTTTGGCAAACCTTGAAGGATTGCCAAAGGTTAATAGAGGCAGCAAAAACTACGATTTTTAGTCTCGGTAGTTTAAGGCCGGCTTACGATCTCCCAACAAACTCTTGTATTGGAAATCAGCTCCGCGCTTGTTCAACCATTCCGTTTTCGCCTCCTCAATTAAGGCTGGTTTTTTGAATAGATCGATGGCGGTAAGCGCGATGGTTTTGGCAGCGACCAACATCCCTTTGCGGCCGATCGACATGCCACCGGCGGCAACGGCCTGCCAACTGTGCGCTGCCGTACCTGGAACCCACGTTGCGGCACCTAAACCAACCGTAGGAACAACCCAGGACACATCGCCCACGTCAGTTGAACCACCACCACTCGGATCTGGATGATTTAAGAAAACTTGATTGGTTGTTGACAAGTCCACTAGTTGCATACCCGGTGTTTGTTGGATTTGTTTAGCGAATGCCATTTCACTCGCATTCATCGTATATCCACCTACCGATTTCAAATTATTTCCCATCGTATTAACCAAATGTTCATTGGGTAAAACTTCGTATACGCCACCAATCAACTCCACTTCAAAACGCGTACCCGTCCCCAAGGCTGCGCCTTCAGCCGCTTTTTCGATTCGGTTCCAAACATCCATCACGATGTCACGCTGTGGGGAACGAACGTAATAATACACCTCGGCGTAATCCGGGACGATATTGGGAGCTTTACCCCCATTCGTAATCACATAGTGAATTCGTGTTGAGGAGGGAACATGCTCCCGCATCATGTTGGCCATGTGATCCATCGCCTCCACGGCATCCAATGCCGAGCGACCTCGTTCGGGTGAAGCAGCCGCATGCGATGAAAGACCATAAAAACGAAACTTACCTGCTTTATTCGCTAATGACGAAGATGGCGAAACGGTATTCTCATCATTGGGATGCCAATGCAACATGACATCTGCTTGGCTGAATAAACCCGCGCGAACCATATATACTTTTCCAGATCCACCCTCTTCGGCTGGACAACCATACAATTTAATCGTCCCCTTTTGACCCGTCTCTTTCATCCATTCTTTCACGGCAATCGCCGCAGCAACTGAACCTGTCCCAAATAAATGGTGACCGCAGGCATGTCCCGAATTACCACCCAAACTACGCTTGGTCGGGATAGAATCTTGCGAAAGACCCGGCAAAGCATCATATTCCGCCATGATTCCAATCACCGGTTTACCTTGGCCAAAGGTCGCGACAAAAGCCGTAGGAATATCGGCTACCCCCGCCTCTACTTGAAAACCTGCTTGACGCAAAGTCTCCTGCAACAACAATGAACTTTGTTTTTCCTTGTAACCCACCTCGGCGAAATTCCAGATTTTCTGGGCGATTTGACCGTATTGGTCGGAGCGATTCTGAATCGATTGAATTACTTTCTTCTTATCAGCTTCTTGGCTAAATAGATTAAATGCCAAAAGAAACAAAGCGGCGAATGCCCATACGCGTTTAGTCATTAGTTTGATGTTTAGTAGGTACAATGAACTTAAATTTAGCAGGAAGAATTTTAAATTCAAATGTATCGGAAGCTAATACCTCGCCATCCACTTGCGCACGGAGTACGCGATTGCAGACGATACGCTCCGACTTGATTTTAGAAAATCGTATAAAAGGTAAGTTGACATGTCCGCCCGACTGGATAATGGGCATATAGAACAAACGCTTCCAAACCGGTAAAGGATCACAGGTAAGCATATCTAATTCTCCATCTTGCAGGTCGGCACTTGGAAAAAAAAGAAAGCCCCCACCCGCTCTCGCACTATTAAAAACCATGCACAAAAAAACTGGGTTGGATCCTTGAATTTCATAGGTCTTAAATCGAAACAAGGCTGGAATTGCCGCTAAATAATATCCCAAAGCACCTCCAATCCAACGAATCGCATCCATCGCCGCCAAAACCTCCCCCTCAATTCCAATTCCAACACCATTCAAAAACAACATCGAATTCACCTGTCCGGCATCAAAGCCCTCCGAATGCCCAGCAAGCACTGCATTGAGATGCATCTCTTTGGAAATCTTACCGTATAATTTCCAATAAAAATCATTGCCTGTCCCCCCTTTGAATAACGCGATGGGAATCGAACAATCCGGATAGCGATTGACAAAATAATTGAACGTGCCATCACCCCCCATCACCCATACCGCATCAAAACCGTCTAAAGATTCCGGCCATTTTTCATCATATACAACGAAAGAAAAATCAACACGAGCACGGACCCAAGCAACATAGGGATGTAATTGATTTCGTTTATGTGGATTAATGAGAAACGTAATCTTATTAGGCATGAATGTAGTTTTTCAGGTGCTCAATAGTTTCCAAATGATCCTGAATCGTAGCCTTAATCAAGTCATTGCTTGAAATGATACCAATCATCTCACCATTTTCTACGACGGGCAGGTAACGGATATTGTTTTCCGACATCAATATCATGCAGACCTCCAATGAACTACCTAATTCCACGCCGGGTAAATCGGTTGACATGATTTCCGAAACAGCGGTATCCGACGAATTTTTATCTAACAAAATAACCTTACGCGCATAGTCGCGTTCGGTCAAGATTCCACGGTATTGACCATGATCCATGACCACCACAGAACCTACGTTACAATCTTGCATGAGCTGTAATGCCTCGATTATCTTGGCATCCGAAGAGATGGAAATAATTTTCGCACCTTTCTTCGTTAAAATGTCTTTGACTTTTTTCATGGCTAATTTAGATTAGAATTGTCTAAATTAAACCAAAAATAATTCAATAAACAAGCAAATTAGATGGCGATATTGATGGTATGTGCAAAATCATATCCACCCAAAGCAGCATTGGCTGATACCGTAGCTAAATCGCTGGCTATCGAATCCCGAAAAACATTATCAGTTGTATTCTTGGTGGTATTTTGCCCATGTCCTTTGTAGAAGTCAGTCGCGTGAACGAGCATATTGATTTCTTCTGGAAAAGCCATTTGCGTCGATAATTTCAATTGGCCTCCCACATAAACTTGCGCATGAATGTGTGTCGCGCGTCCTTGGTACCAACCTGGGTAAATTGTCGAAAAACGAACGATCCCATTGGCATCTGCGGTAGCCATTCCTCGGCAAAAAGTTTTGGCTGTGTTATCTTGATTTCCCAAATAACCTTGGTTGACATAACCCGAATAATAGCCATCTTTATCGCAGTGCCAAATAACCACTGAGGCATTGGGAACCACAGCACAATTATTATTTGCATTTCGAATCGAGATTGCAACATTCAAAGGAATCCCCGACTTACCTTCCGTGATATCCGTGTGAGTAATTTCCACCCCACGCTTGTTATATAATGGGAAGGGGCCTACCTCTTCTGAATCTGTAATTTTACAGGTTCCTGAGCTATTGGCTGATGCAGGCGTTATCGCTGTTTCGTCTTGATTCTTAATGCATGACCAAGCAACTAAAGGTGCCATCAGGACTGAACCTGTTTTCTTGATAAATGTGTTACGCTTCATACTTCAAAAATAAAGATTGCTCTCAAAATTCGGGAGTCACGTAGAAGTAAGCCCGAAATTTGTCGGCGAAACTAGCACGCAGATAGACAAAATATTATGTATGTTTGAAATATGAATAACAACTACCCTACTGCGATCATCACCGGCGCCTCTCGAGGTATCGGACGGGCCCTAGCCATTTTACTTGCCCAACATAATTTTCAATTAAGTCTGATTGCCCGCAATGTCGGCGAACTCAAAGACCTCGCTGCGGAAATCACAGAGATGGGACATCGCCCCTTGTATTTTGCGGGGGATGTTTCGGATGCGGCTTTCGTCCAACAAGCTGTTGAGAAGACAGCACATAGCTTCGGGAAAATTGATTACCTAATCAATAATGCAGGCGTAGGGGCCTTTGGACCCACGGAATCCTATACTGAAGAAAAATGGGATCAGGTATTTGATACGAATGTCAAAGGGACTTTTTTATTCTCACAAAACGTATTGAGTTACATGAAAGCTGCCAAAAAAGGGCATATCATTTCCATCGCATCCGATGTGGCGAAACGGGTTTTTGACGGAGGCTCTTTGTATTGTGCATCAAAATATGCCCAGCATGCCTTTACGGAAGCCTTGCGAAAAGAGGTGCGCAAAGAGGGTATTAAGGTTTCTTGTGTCTATTCTGGACTCGTCGACTCCCATTTTCACGCGGAGCCACAGGGAGATGCAAGTCGCCAAAATTGGTTGAGCTCCGAAGATATGGCGAACAGCATCTATTATGTGATGAACCAACCCGCACATGTGGTGATCGATGAACTCATGATACATCCCTTGTCGCAAGAATATTAGGCCAACAGTCTAGAACAGTTTGCCCTTGACGATTGGATTAATTAAATTTAATCTGAAAATAAACCTATTAGCATGTCATTACGAAAACCCTCACTCACGTTAAGCCAAATCATCAATATGAATGTTGGCTTTTTTGGTATTCAATATTCCTTTGGCCTCCAGCAGAGTGCGGTTAATCCCATCTATGATTTCTTGGGCGCAAGTCCGGATGAAATCCCCTTATTAAATTTAGCGGGACCGGTAACCGGTTTATTGATCCAACCATTTATTGGGGCTTTGAGTGACAGCACTTGGCATCCACGTTGGGGACGTAGAAAACCCTATTTCTTCATCGGCGCCTTGCTTTGCAGTATCTGTCTTTTGCTATATCCTTTCAGCTCCTCACTTTGGATGGCCGCCAGCCTCCTATGGATTCTCGATGCCGGAAACAATACGGCGATGGAACCCTATCGTGCTTTTGTGGCGGATAAACTCAATGAGGACCAACAGCCGACTGGCTTTCAAATGCAGAGTTTTTTCACAGGTTTTGGCCAAACACTTGCGAATTTATCCTTATTCATTTTCCCTTTAATTTTCATCGGTAAAACGGGCTCACTTCCCACCTGGGTATATGCCTCCTTCTTTTTAGGAGCTGTTTGTTCGATTGGCTCGATCTGGTGGAGCATGCGGACGACCTCGGAAATTGAACCCACTGCGGAGGAATTAGCGCAAATTCGGGAAAAAAAAGTAAGCGTAACCGAATCGATTTCCGAAATATTCCATGCGATTGGAGAAATGCCCAAGGTGATGTGGCAATTAGCCCTAGTCTATTTATTCCAATGGTATGCGCTATTTTGCTATTGGCAAAATTCGTCTAAAAGTATTGCACTTTCGGTTTGGAACGCGACTCCCAAAAGCAATCCTGCCTATTACGAAGAAGCCGTTTCTTGGACAGGTTTAGTCAACGGCTGGTACAATATCGTTACTTTTTTATCAGCCCTCGCCTTAGCGAATTATGCGAAAAAATTTGGCGCCAAAACAGTACACATGACTTGCCTTGCATTGGCGGCTGCAGGATTTTTGGCATTCCCACATATTGAGAATAAAAACCTCTTGTTTTTCGCCATTACCGGTTTCGGAATTGGCTGGGCGAGCATGATGGGTATTCCTTATTTATTGGTCGTGAGCGATATTCCTAAAGAGCGCTATGGGGTTTACATGGGCATTATAAATATGATGATTGTGATTCCGATGATTCTTCAAAATATCACTTTTGGCTTCATTTTAAAGAATTTTTTAGACAATGATCCAAGAAATGCCATTACCTTTGCAGGCGCATTATTGGCTATTGCAGCCCTGGCGACCGCATTGATTAAACCATCCCCAAATAAAACTGCCTAATGAGTGTATTGTGTATTGGCGAAGCCTTGATCGACATGATTTGTACCGATAAAGGTTCAAGCTTATCCGACGGACAAAATTTCTTGAAAAAACCGGGGGGTGCCCCAACCAATGTGGCCGCGGCTATTGGTGCCCTAGGTGGTTCCGTTGCGCTTTCAGCGAAAGTTGGGAATGACCCTTTCGGCAAGCAATTAAATCAGGTGATGGAGGATTTTCAGGTAGACACCAAACATGTTCACCGTGACCCCAATCACTTTACCACTTTTGCGTTTGTTTCATTAATGCTCGATGGCGAACGCGATTTCGTATTTAATCGCGGTGCAGATGCACAATTGAGCGTGGAGGAAGTTGCGGCTATCGATCTTTCTTCGACAAACATTATTCACTTTGGTTCGGCAACTGCCTTTTTGGATGGCCCGCTCAATGCAGCCTATTATTACTTGTTGGAGAGTGCAAAAAACCAAGGCAAAACCATCAGCTTTGACCCTAATTACCGCCATTTGCTATTCGGAGATAAACAAGAAAGCTTCATTAAACAATCCTGGATTTACCTAAAGCAGGCCCATTTTACGAAATTAAGTGATGAGGAAGCCATGCTCATTACGGGAAAAGCAAGCCTGGAAGAAGCAGCCGAAAATCTATTGGCCAACATCCCCGGTGTCTTTACGATAACATTGGGAAAGGATGGGACGCTTTTGGGACTTCAAGGCAAAACCTACATCATTCCAAGCATACAAATCAAGCCAAAGGACACCACAGGGGCAGGAGATGCCTTCGTGGGTGCCGTATTATACCAATTGGACGAGGCATCTTTAAATCCTGCGAATCTGGAATTTGAGGATTGGAATAAAATTATCCAGAATGCCAACAAAGCCGGAGCCCGTACGTGTGAATACATGGGCGCCATGGAAGCATTTAAACATTTGAATAACAGCATTTTTAATTAATACCGTGTACAACCCAGCCCTCCAACAAAAGCTCCATGAGCTTGTAAAATCGCATAAAATCAAGGACGCCAAATTCGTAGAACGATTTACCGCGAATATCGATGATATAAGATCTCACTTCCAAGCGATCTATGGACAACATCCGCAGTCGGCAAATCTATTCAATCAATTACTTGATTCAATTTGCCAAGCTTATGTAGACCGTTCGGAGGATTTGAAAAAACGCGATGCGGCGAAAGACAAAAAAGGCCAATGGTTTTTGAGTCAAGATTTGGTGGGGATGAGTTTATACGTGGATCGTTTCGCGGGAACGATTAATCAAATGCCGAGTAAATTACCCTATTTGAAGCAATTAGGGGTTAACTTTCTGCACCTGATGCCGCTCTTTAAAAGTCCGGAGGGTGAGAGTGATGGAGGGTATGCGGTGGAAGATTTTCGCGTGGTGGAGGACCGTTTGGGAACGATTGAGGACTTACGTGCTTTCCAGTCGACCTTGCAAGCGGAAGATATGTACTTGATGATTGATATCGTTTTGAACCATACCTCACATCACCATGAATGGGCGAAATTGGCGAAATCAGGAATCAAGGAATACCAAGATTATTTCTACATGTACGATGACCGTCGGATCCCAGATCAAATGGAGGAGACGATGCCGGAGATATTTCCGGAAAGTTCACCGGGTAGTTTTACCTACGATGAGAAGTTGGACAAATGGGTAATGACCGTTTTCCACCATTACCAATGGGATTTGAATTACACAAACCCGAAAGTCTTTATTGAGATGTTGGGCAATGTGTTCTTTTATGCCAATTTGGGGGTGGATGTCGTACGCATTGATGCACCAGCCTTTATTTGGAAGCAATTGGGCACAACGTGCCAAAACCTTCCGGAGGCACATCAATTGCTTCAATTAATCAAAATGTGTGTGGAAGTGGCCACTCCTGGAATGGCAATTTTAGGAGAAGCGATTGTCGCTCCTGCGCAAATCATGGAGTATTTTGGTACCGGTCGTTACGCGACGCATGAATGTGATTTTGCCTACAATGCCACGCAAATGGCGGTTCAATGGGATGCATTAGCGACAGGTGATGTTCGGATTATGCAGAATGCCCAGCATGAATTATTGCGTAAACCCTTGGGCGCAACTTGGTTAACCTATACGCGTTGCCATGACGATATCGGCTTAGGATATGACAATTACATGATCGAGCAAGCGGGTTTCACCCCTTATGATCATCGTTCGTATGTAAAAAATTATTACAGTGGAGCTCATCCGGGTTCACCAGCAAAAGGTGCCCTTTTTGCTGTGAATCCGAAGACTCAGGATGCTCGCTTATCGGGTTCTTTGGCTTCTTTGTGCGGCTTGGAGCATGCTTTAGAAATGAAGGATTCTAATCTGATTCAGACATCCATTGATAAGATTGTTTTGATGCAGGCTATGAGCATGTTGGTAGGGGGCGTTCCCATGTTGTTCTATGGTGACGAAGCAGCCTATACGAATGATTACAGTTATTTGGAGGATCCCGGCAAGAGTTATGACAACCGCTGGATGCATCGCCCGATCATTAATTGGGAGCGTAATAAATTAGTGGATAAGAAAGGGAGTGTCGAGAATCAAGTCTTTTCGGCCTTGCAGAAATTAATTAAGCTTCGTCGCTCCACTGCCATGCTGGCGGATTTGAAAAACCTTCAATGGATTCCAAATCAAAACAATTCGATTGCCGGATTTATCCGTTTTAAGGACGGCGAAAAATTGACTTGCTTGTTTAATTTCAGCGCGCAACCCCAATCCATTTCCTGGTTTATCATGGATGAAAATGGTCAAAGACCAACTCAGGTGAAAGACCTTTGGTCAGGCGAAAGCTTGGTGGTGGGCATGGATCATGATCATTTGATGTTGGGGGCTTATCAGTTTAGGATCCTCAAATCGTAAAGACGCGATACCTCAAATTGTAGAGACGCGATACCTCAAATTGTAGAGACGCGATACCTCGCGTCTAATTATAAAAAGACGCGAAGTATCGCGTCTCTACAAAAAACCAAAAAAGACGCGAAGTATCGCGTCTCTACAAAAAACCAAAAAAGACGCGAAGTATCGCGTCTCTACAAAAAACCAAAAAAGACGCGAAGTATCGCGTCTCTACAGAAAACCAAAAAAGACGCGAAGTATCGCGTCTCTACAAAAAACCAAAAAAGACGCGAAGTATCGCGTCTCTACAGAAAAGAAAAAAGCGCGAAACATCCGTCTCGCGCTTTCGAAGAATCACTCATCAATCTATTTTTACAACAAAGGCCCTATATTTTTCTTACCGATTGTCAAACTCTCAATGGCATCTTTCGGCATATCGTGCTCAATGAAATAATGCTTCATGCCAGCAATCGAAGATGCGTCTAAAATGCGCTTGAAATTCACGATACCTGAACCCGCAGGTACGATGTTTTTAAATCCTTCGTCAAAGTCCTTGATATGACACAATGGGAAACGTCCTGGCTGCGCCTTGAACAATTCCACCGGATCTACACCTGCTTTGGTCGCCCAACCCAAATCCAATTCAAATTTTAATAAATCAGCCGGAATCTCTTTGGAGAATACGTCGAAAGCCTTTTGGCCATCCACTAATTCAAATTCCTTATCGTGATTGTGGTAGCATAAAGTCAGACCAGCCGCATTGGCTATTTTACCTGCTTTGGTCAAGATCTGAACTGCCTCAGCAACTTCTGCCTTATTTCCAATCGGGATATTCGCACAAACCAAATACTTCACCGTTGTCCCTTTCAAGGAATCCACAATCGCTTGCGCATCATCCCGCAAATTATTCATGCGTGGCATCTTAGAGGTATCAAATCCCGGACGAGGTTTGAAAGGTGCACCCACCACATGGTGAGATACCCAGTTCATTCCCAAGGATTTATTGAGGTCTGAAAATTCCATGGCCGACATGCCATAAAATCCCCCGACCCGACTAAAGGCCGACTCAATATCCTTATACCCCAAATCTGCAATTTTCTGCATATTCCCCTTCACGTCTTGATCCAAGGTCATGAACAAAGTAAACAACTGAACGCCCATCGGACGAGGTGCTGCAGGAAAAACGGATGGCAAAAAGAATGAGCCCGCTAATAAGGCGCTAGACTGCTGAAGAAATTGTCTTCTTTGCATGAGATATAAATAGGTTTAGAGGTTGGATACAAATTAATGTATTTTTTTGATACAATAAAAATTTATTTCCAATTATCTCCAAAAACCCAAGTAAAATTAATCTCCTCCGGCCGAAGATTGGTATTCGTTTGATGCCAGGCAAAATCGCCTCCGGCCCGATGGCAGTTGGCATAATACACTCGATGCCCCCAGGCTAATTTCCGGTCTCCCGATTGGTAAATAGGCGCATCCGCCATGTTTTGATCAAAATTGCAATTGAATAGAAAGAGTTGCGCCTCCCGGTGGTATCGGCCTAATTTATAGCCAGAATCGCCAATGAATCGACAATTTTTTAGGACCGACTTCGCTCCTTCCGATCCCGAACCATCATGCCATAGCGCCGCACTCATGTTATGACAGATAAACGTGCAGTTTTCTGCTAAAGCATAGCCACGTGGGCAATACAAATCCACTCCACCCTCAATTTCACAATCATTCAAATAATACATGCCCGCGTTTACATCCCAAGGGCTCATCGTATCGCCACCCCCTGAGCGGAAAGTACAATGTTCGAATTTCAAACGCGTCGATCCCGGCATGGTCCGAACGGCAAATTGGTGACCATCCACCCGAACGATCTTCTCCCCATCCTTTTCCCCCGCCTCTCGTGGTAATGCATATTTTTGAACAGTCGTCTGCGTCGTTTTCCCCGCCTCATTCAGACAGGGAATCGTCACATCATTCTTGGTAATAAACCCATAATCATTGATAACCGTCAGGTTCTCAAAACTCAAATCATGCCCCTTGATATTCAGCACGCCGGCGCCATAATCATCCGGATTTGAACAACGCCAAATATCCCGCGCCTGGGTAAATTTCAAAATGACTCCCGTACGCGATTGGCCTAAAATACGTAAATCATGGCGTAAGGAATCGATGTAGACTTTCTCAGGATAGGTCCCGTTTTTGATGTAAATGGTTTGGTTATTTAGACCTTTGTTGATGGCCGTCTGAATACTTTTGAAATCCCCCGACCCATCTTGCGCCACCGTCACCTGCTGCATGAATTGATCGATTCGCTGGACCGTTTGATCAAACCATTTCGTGAATAACAAAAAGGTATGCGGTGAACCCGCAAACGTATGCACATCGGTCAAAATGCCGAATGAATTCATTTTTTGTCGGAAATCATCCCTCCCCGCATGCATCCGCTCATTGCCCGAATTAATAAATAATACCGGCGGATCATTTTTCGATACATGATTCAAAGCGGATGCTTGATTCCAAAGTGCCGGATTCTCTATTTTCGAATAGCCAAAATAACTGGTTGCCGCAGAGGTTCGGACGCGGTCATCCCCCTCCCCACTCTCGAGATGTATGTAGGCTAAGATCCCATCGAGGTCGATGACTCCTTTGATTTTTTGTCCTTGACCAAATAGGTTTTCATCTTGAACCGAACCGAGCAAGGCAGCCATTTGGCCACCAGCTGAATATCCGGCGACAAAAACCTGCTTGGGGTCTATATGCAAGGATTTCGCATGTTGGTGAAGATAGATTAAGGCCGACTGCGCGTCTTGCATCGCTGCGGGATAAAGTGCCTCGGTCGACAATCGGTATTCCGCTAAAAATACGCGATAGCCACGTGTGGATAAGGCTTGCGCCAACGCGGCATGTTGGGAACGATGACCTGTACGCCAACCACCACCATGAAAGAACAACAAGGTTTTTCTATTTTTTTGATCAGAAGGTCCATAAACATCCAGCACTAATTTACGTTTGCCCAGTTGTTGATAGACAATTGATTTTGTCGGAGGAACCGTACCGGCTGTATATTCGGCGAGCTTAAGATCTGGGTCAGCAGCGAGCGCTGATTTCCAGGCTGAATAATTCGCAAAGGAGCTGTCGGGAATGCCCGTGACTCCTTTTAAGTTTTGGGCCAACAGCCCCTGACAAACAAACAATAAAATGATTCCTATCTTGCGCATATTTTATAAAGACCAATGATTCACAATTATAATCATTCTTGTTAACTTGAAGTCTTAAACCTGAAATTATGAAAACGATTCGCGTACTCGTGGTTGGTTGTGGAAATATGGGTGCATCCCATGCAACAGCATACCATAACTCCCCTTCTTTTGAAATTTGTGGCTTGGTTTCACCCGGCAAGAGCAAGGAGACTTTGAATACTAAATTAGGGGGTGGATATCCGCTCTTCGATGAATATAAATCCGCACTCGCGGAGACCAAACCCGATGCGGTTTGTATTTCAACCTATCCGGATACCCATGAAGATTATGCGATTACAGCCATGGAGGCTGGATGCCATGTGTTTATCGAGAAGCCGATTGCCGACAGCCTTGCGGGAGCAATCCGTGTAGCAGAGGTAGCGCAAAAAACAGGTAAAAAACTCGTCGTGGGATATATTTTGCGTCATCATCCATCTTGGATTAAATTCATTGAGGTAGCCAAAGAAATGGGAAAACCCTTAGTGATGCGCATGAATTTAAACCAACAATCGCATGGCTACATGTGGGATGTGCACCGTAATTTAATGAATAGCCTAAGCCCCATTGTGGATTGCGGCGTGCATTACATTGATGTCATGTGCCAAATGACCCGCTCGAAACCCATTCGTGTTTCGGCGATAGGTGCCCGTATGACCGAAGATATTCCGGCAGGAAATTATAATTATGGCCAATTACAGATTCACTTTGAAGATGGTTCCGTGGGTTGGTATGAGGCAGGTTGGGGGCCTATGATTTCCCAAACAGCCTATTTCGTGAAGGATGTTTTTGGTCCTAAAGGATCCGTTTCCATCGTCGCACAAAACGCCAGCGGGGAAGGCAAATCCGATTCCGTGGAATCACATACCAAAACCGAATCGCTTCGTGTTCACCATGCCGACATCAATGCTGAAAATGAATTTACACGTCCCGATGAATGGATTAATCTAACGGATGAGCCCGATCACCAAGGATTATGCGACCGCGAACAGGCTTATTTCTTACACGCAATTCAAGAAGATGTGGATCTAACGGACCACGTGGAAGATGCGGTCAACAGCCTTCGGATTGCCTTTGCTTGCGATGAATCGGTGAGGACGGGGAAGATGGTGGTGCTATAAGTGGCCAGTAGTCAGTGGCCAGTAATCAGTAAAGAGGAAATAAGCATAAAGCCAAAAATATTAACCGTTTAACTTTGAACTCTTTAAGTTATACATTACAAATCACTGCCCACTGACAACTGACTACTGACCACTGACTACTGACTATTTCAAATACCTTCCCAACCAATTCCCAATCTCCTGATAATGGAACTTTGAATTATCCGGATTCAAGATCCAGTGATTCTCGCCTGGGAAGACGATTAATTTACTTGGAATTTTTAATCGTTGGTGGATACTCCAGTTTTCCAGAGTATTGTTAATCGGTACGCGGAAATCATTTTCTCCAACGGTCAATAACATCGGCGTTTTGAAATTCGCCGCAAAGCGCATCGGATTTTGCTCCTTCCAAGTTTTGGTAGGTACCCAAGGTGCTCCTCCATTCATCAACTCCCGGCCCCAGATCACATCGGATGTTCCCCATTGCGCCTCAGAATTCACCAAGCCTGCGTGAGAAATCAAACATTTGAAATGTGAAGTAGTCGCCTGCATCCAGTTGGCCAAATGCCCTCCATACGATGCTCCTCCAGCAGCCTGACGAGACGCATCGATAAACGGATAGCGTTTCATCGCATCTGTTGCCGCTTCTAATATCTCAGTCCCTGGACCTTTGAATGGATCCAATTGAATATCCTGTGCGAATTTTTCCCCATAGCCCACGGAACCCGTATAATCCGTCATCACGATTACATAACCCGGTGCACCCAACACATAAGGGTTCCAACGGTATCCAAACACATCTTTGAACGAGCTCGCGGGACCACCATGCATCAAGACAAACAGCGGATATTTTTTCGAGGCATCAAAGCCCGCTGGCTTCAGCATAACACTCCGAATCATTTTACCTCGGGAAGATTTTGTCCAGAATACCTCGGCTTTCGGCAAATCCATTCCCTCCAAAGCATCCTCATTGGCTTTTGAAATAGCGATTTTCCGACCGGCCTGGTAGACAAATACCTCGGCAGGTGCAGCAATATTTTGATAACTGTAAGCGAATACATCTCCCGCGACCGATAGCGCGGTGTAAGATCCAGCATCTCCACCCACTACATAAGAAAGTCCTCCTTTCTCAATCGAAATTTGAACGGCACGATCGACGCCCTGATCTTCAATACTCGCGTAAATCGAATTGCCGGACACCTCCCAGTCGTTAATCGGTCGGTCCATTCCCACCGCCAATTCCGTCTTCCCCTCCATACTTGGATACGCAAAACGATATAAATGATCCAAATAATAGATTTTATTCCCATTCGTATGACCCGCCGCAATCAAATACTTTCCATCTTCGGAGCATTGCACCTGCGAATAATCCGCATCATCTTTCAACAATTTTTCGGGTCCACCCGTGGTAGAAACCGAATAGATGTAGGAATTAGCCGATTGATAGGCGGTGGTATTGTATTCGGTAGTGGCTGTGAAAATGATTTGTGAAGCGTCCGTACTAAAGGTGAAGGAGCCCAACTGAAATCCTTGGGATTCCACCAAAGAGACCTTCGAAAAGAGATTAACAGCCTTGGGTTTCGGTGTGGATAAGTCCATCACATAAACATGCGTTTGTTTTTCATCTAACCAACTGTCCCAATAGCGAATTGGAAAGGAAGTATAAACACGCGCTTTGGTCTTAATCTTCTTCTTTTCCTCCGCCATCTTTTTACTCAATGAATCCGTAAACGCGGTAGCGTATACGCGTGAAGTAAAGGCAATCAGTTTACCATCCGCGCTGATTTTGGGACTCGCAACACCGGTAGACAAATTAGTTAACCGCTGAGCCTCACCGCCTAATTCCAAACTCAATTGATACAATTGGGCTACCTCATCCCCCTCACGTTTTGCTGTGAAATAGATTTGATGTTTAGTGGGATGCCAGAAATAGGCGTCCTCTCCCCCTTTCGAATTCGTGATTTTTCGAGGTTGGGAAGAACCATCGGCTGCGGCTAACCACAAGTCTGTCGTTTGCTCGTCGGGATTATAAGATGTTTCCGTCCGACTGTACACCACCCATTTCCCAGATGGGCTCAAAGCAGGTGCACCGATTTTTTTCAACATCCACATGCGCTCGTGGGTCATGGCAGGTTTCTGTGCGAAAGAAACAAAGCCGCTAACAAATAGGATAAAGAGAAGGATTTTTTTCATCATAAACATTTTGTTTTGTAAATTAGTTATTTCTACTTCATCTAAATATACTCATGAGAAAAAATTACATTCTTTTAAGTTTGATGGCATTGGGATTATCGACCCAGGCGCTACAAGCTCAAACGCCGGCGAAATTCATCGACCGCGCAAACATGAATCTAGCTGTTAAACCGGGTGACGATTTCGTACAATATTCGAACGGAACATGGTTGAAAAACACCGAAATTCCAGCCAAAGAAACCCGTTGGGGTAGCTTTAATCAGTTACGGGATTTCAATATTAATGCCGTAAAAACCATTTTGGATGGATTAAAGAACTCCACCGCGGCACCAGGTTCGGTTGAAAGACGCGTCGCAGATTTTTATGCCGCGGCCATGGATAGCTTGCGTATTGAATCCCTAGGCTACCAACCGATTCAAGCCGATTTGCAGCAAATCAACAACATTCAATTTAAGTCACAAATCGTGACGGAAATTGCTCGCATGCGCAAGACAGGTGCTGGATCTCCACTATTTAGTTTTTACGTCGGTCAAGATCGTAAGCAAGTAGAGAAAATGGTCCCTCAATTGGGTCAGGGAGGCACTTCATTGCCAGATCGTGACTTGTACTTGAAATCGGATGCACGTAGTCTTAAGATTCAAGAGGGTTTCAAAACCTATGTAGCGACACTTTTCCAATTAATCGGTAGCTCGCAAGCAGATGCTAAGGCAAAGGCAGAAACCGTTTTCCAATTGGAAAAGAAATTAGCCGAGGCACAAATGGCGCGTGTGGAAATGCGTGATCCGTACAAGACTTATAACAAATTCACGTTTGCGGATTTCAATCAGAAAACGCCGGCCTTCAACTGGGCAATCACTTTCCAAGATTTTGGTACGACTGCACCGGATTCGATTTTGGTATCAGCACCAAAATTCTTTGAAGTAGCGAATAAGCTTTTGATTGAAACACCAGTTGATACTTGGAAGACTTATTTGACTTGGAACCTATTGAAAGGTTCAGTGAGCTACTTGAGCTCACCTTTCGTGCAAGCTAGCTTTAGCTTTAATCAAATTGTGAGTGGACAAAAAGTTCAAACTCCGCGTTGGCAACGCATGTCATCCTTAACAGATGGTGTGATTGGTGAATTATTAGGCCAAATCTACGTAGCGAAATATTTCAAACCCGAGGCCAAAGTTCGTATGACGGAATTGGTGGCGAACCTTCGTAAGGCATTTGAAATTCGCATCAATCGTTTGGATTGGATGAGCGCTGAGACCAAGCAAAAAGCATTGGCGAAATTATACGCTTTCACACCGAAAATCGGATATCCTGATAAATGGAAAGACTACGAAGGTTTAGAGATTTCAGCTAATTCCTTCTACCAAAACATGCGTAATGCAGGAGCTTGGGGATTCCAAGAGAACATCAGCCAAATTGGCAAGCCAGTAGACCGTAGCCGTTGGGGCATGACGCCGCCAACCGTGAATGCGTATTACAGCCCCGTAATGAATGAGATCGTATTCCCAGCAGGAATCTTACAATTCCCATTCTTCGATGCGAAGGCGGATGATGCGATCAATTACGGTGGAATTGGTGCGGTAATTGGACACGAGATGTCACATGGTTTTGATGATTCGGGTAGCCAATACGACAAGGACGGTACACTTCGCAACTGGTGGACGAAAGAGGATTTAGCGAAATTCAAGGCTAAAACCGAGCAGCTAGGTAAGCAATTTAATGCCTACACGGTTTTGGACACGATTCATGTGAATGGTAAATTAACGATGGGCGAAAACATCGGTGATTTGGGAGGATTGAACATGGCTTACGAGGCATTCAAGATGACCAAGCAAGGAAAATCAAAGACTAAGATTGACGGGTTTACACCAGACCAACGATTCTTCTTGGCATGGGCACAGGTTTGGCGCGCCAAAACGCTTCCGGAAACGGCAGCGAATTTGGTACAAACAGACCCACATTCGCCAGCAGAATATCGGACGATTGGGGCACCCGTAAACATGGATGCTTGGTACAAAGCCTTCGATGTAAAACCGGGTGATAAATTATATAAGAAACCCGAAGACCGAATTAAGATTTGGTAACACTGTAGAGACGCGACACCTCGCGTCTTTAAATGAAAACTGTAGAGACGCGACACCTCACGTCTTTAAATGAAAACTGTAGAGACGCGACACCTCACGTCTTTAAATGAAAACTGAGACGCGACACCTCGCGTCTTTAAATGAAAACTGTAGAGACGCGACACCTCGCGTCTTTAAATGAAAACTGTAGAGACGCGACACCTCGCGTCTTTAAATGAAAACTGTAGAGACGCGACACCTCGCGTCTTTAAATGAAAACTGAGACGCGAAGTATCGCGTCTCTACAAATAAAAAGGCGACCCTTCGGTCGCCTTTTTACTTTATTTAAGATATTTCTCCAACCACTGAAACTGCTCCCAAAGCAAATGTAAAAGGTTTTCCTTTCCACGATAACTGTGGGCTTCATACGGAAAAGTCACATAGCGCGACGTTCCCCCATTACCCTTCAGCGCAGCATACAAACGCTCACTGTTGATCGGATAAGTCCCCGTGTTATCATCGGCCTCACCATGGATCAACAAAATTGGTTCCTTCAATTTATCCGCATAAGAGAATGGACTCATATCGTGATACAATTGAGGTGCTTCCCAATAGGTACGATCCTCGTTTTGAAATCCAAAGGGAGTCAAGGTACGGTTATAAGCACCACTCCGCGCGATACCAGCTTTGAATAAATCGGTATGAGCCAACAAATTTGCGGTCATAAAAGCTCCGTAGCTATGGCCACCCACAGCCATTCGCTTTCTGTCACCGATGCCCAATCCAACTAAATGGTCGATCGCCGCAGTTGCATTCATCTTCAACTGATCCACGAAATTATCATTCGGTTTTTTGCTCGCATCCAAGGACACGATGGGCATTTCAGCATTATCCAAAATGGCATATCCCTGTGTCACATAGTAAATGGGTGAAGCCCAACTCAAGGTTGTGAATCGATCTTTGCTACCGCGTAATTGGGCCGCATCCGCTGCCGAATTAAATTCACGCGGATAAGCCCAAATCAGAACAGGCAATGGACCATCTTTCTCTTTGTTATAACCCTTTGGCAAATACAAATCCCCCGATAAATCAACACCATCTGAACGCTTGTATTTGATTTTTTCCTTCGTTATTCCTTCTAAACCTGGATACGGATTTTCGAAATTCGTGATAGCAATACTCGTAGGAGTACCTGACAAGGTTTTGATGAAATAATTGGGAACATCTTTTTGCGTCTCCTTACGCGTCAATATTTTCAAACTTTTCGCATCAAACACATCTTCGACCCATTCAAAGCTTCCCTCGGATGAGCGCCAAATGATTTCATTTTTCTTGGTCGACAAATCAAATTTCGCTAAAAAAGGCAAATCACCTTTCGGAGATGATCCCACCGAATTATTCATCAAAATGCTTTTACCATTATCCAGTTGAACGATGGCTGGTCTTCCCAAGGCATTCTTTTCCAAGACCGCCGTACCCGGATTATTGTAGGCATCTGTCACATTTCGTTCGTACAAAAGTTCCGTTTGCTTGGTCGAGGAATTGTACCGACTAACCCGAGCAATCTGTTTTCCACGAAGGCCCTCCGTAAATAAGGCCAGGGAAGCATCACCCCAGATCGTTCCCGAGTAACGCATTTTGGTTTTAAACAACTCCACTGGAGCACCTGTAAAGGGAGCCTGCAAGGCATAAACTGCATCGTGATAGTCCACTGGTTTTTTAATCAAACCACTATCTAAAGGCATCGCATAGACTAAAGTCGACGGCTCATCATCTCGCCAATCAAACCCACGAGCCACATTCTGCACATTATCATTCCCTGCAGGAGCACTTTCCGAAGAGGGTAATTCTGCAACAACCTTAAGCACGCGACCCATTAGGTCTTGGACACGAACGGTTGTTGGGAAACCATAGGCAGGCACGACATACGAAAAGGGCTTTTGGATGACGCGCGTCAACAAATAAGCCTTATTCGGTGACAATTGAAATGAATTAATTAACTCGGGCTTTCCGATGAATTGATCAAGCCCATTGCGATTCACGACTAATTGTGAGGTAGCAAAAAAGGCAAACAATTGCTCATCATACGGAGACTTAATCAAATCCTGGAAGGTAGGACGAGGAGCCGATTTCCCAACAGTCTCTTGAATAGTAGGGCCTTTAGGCGTAATTCCTCTCTTGGGTGCTTGATTAGACGGAGCCAAGGCAGCCTTATAAACAATGCTGTTATCATCAATCCAAACAAAAGCGTTTCCAAGAATGGCATTCACGGGACGTGAATTAATTCGCTTAACAGTCTTGGACGCAACATCCAATACATAGAGATCAACACGATCAAATTCCGTTTGCAAGAATGCGATTTTACTATCCGACGGGCTCCAGGTGATCGATGAAGCATTGAGGTTTTTAGGTAAACCTTTAATCGCAAAAGTCGCTTTCGTTGTAAGATTTTTTAATTCCATTTGGTTGGAATACACCTGCCGACTCAACGCATAGTTCAAGGGATTAATACGAAGACCAGCGATTCTAGATTCCGGTTGGCCCAATTCCTCCACCGTTGGATAGCTATTGCGGGAAACTTGAAGCATCCACTCAGCCTTGCCGTCCACACGAATTTGAGGGGTTGGTTTGGCCAACAATAAATCAGCGATTTCCTGAGGAGGTTTTTGGTAATCATTGGCATCTTGGCCAAAGACAGAAAATGCGCCCAATAGAAGCGCGAATGATAAATAGGTTTTCATGAAAATGGGATTAGAAAATAAAAGGTGACTTGTTGCCAAGTCACCTTTTTAAAGATTTATAATGGGTTTTGAACCACCGCTGGATTCGCATTGATTTCACGACGTGGAATCAAGAATTCCCAACGAACATCACCTGGCGCCACATCAAACAACAAGGCCACAGAGGCAATCGCATTCGTTCCATTACGATTCAATGGGGCATTCATGCGCTTCAAATCTAAGAAACGATGTCCTTCTCCCCATAATTCGATCCGACGATGAAGTAAAATCTCTTCTAACAGGGCATTACCTGTGCTAGTCGATTGAACATAATTTGCATCACGAGTTTTGATTAAATCGAATAAAACCTTTGAAGCTCCCGCCGCATCATTCAGACGTGCTTTTGCTTCTGCTTCAATTAAGTACATTTCAGCAGCTCGCATGTAAGGTACGTCCCCTTGCGCAGATGTCGATGGAACACCTGGCAATCTGAACTTCTGGTTTAAGAATTTAGGACGAACACCCCCTGGAGGAACGATAGAGTTCGTAGCCGTAGGAGATTCTACCCACATCTTCGAACGCACATCCGTTGCAGGAATTTGCTTGTACAACAAGCTGTTGATCACTTTTGGATAGGTACGAATAACCGTTGAGTTGTAATTGCAAGAAATATACGAGTGATAAGCACCGAAATATTCGGTTTGATCTTCTAAGTGATCAAAACCCCACATCCACTCTGGATTCGTGATGTCAGCGAAACCATCTTGATATTGTGTCGCATTCATCGGTTGGTAACCCGCACGAGCTTCCGCTGCAAACTTCGCCGCATTCGCCCAATCTTGTTGAACTAAGGCTACGCGTGCCTGCAAACCTTTCACTACATTTAGATTAATATGTGATTTATTAACACGTGATGAAGTTAAAAGAGCAGCAGCCTCAGCTAGATCTTTATTGATCTGTGCATAAACCTCCTCCACGGTATTACGTGCTTTCCCTTCTGTGGAAGGTTCTAATACCAAAGGAACCCCTAATTGTGTATTTGGCTTGGCTGCAGCATTATAACGCTTACCATACAATTGTACCAAATTAAAATACCCAAAGGCACGCAAAGCTAAAGCTTCACCCTTTAATGTATTACGATCCGCGGCAGGACCAACGGCCTTGTCGATGTTGGCGATACCAATGTTCGCATTACCGATAATACGATAATACATTTCGTATGGAAATTGTGACAAAACGTTCACGTCGGAACGATGAGCTGTCCAACGTGTCTCTCCCACGTGCCATCCAGCGGCAGTGGTACCCAAAACCATATCTTCTCCCATATGATCTAAGATAATCATCATGGCAGGATGTCCTGAGTGACCTTGAGAACTTAAGTAACGTACAATAAACGAACGGTAGATACCGTTGATGGCAGCAGCTGCATTCTTCGTAGTCGAATAAGCCGAGCCCGCATCAATACTAGCAGTAGGCGTAGTATCTAAGTAGACATTTTCACATGACGTTGAAATCATGCCAAAAGTCAGAGCTAATAGAATAACAATTTTATTTTTCATGATTCAAATATTATAAAGCGAATGAAATACCTAATACCAATGATTTCGCAGGGCTATACACGTTGCTGGTTGTTCCACCAAAGTTCTGTTGAACGTTCATACCGCTACGACGTGATAACATAAGGAAGTTTTCACCACTGACATATACCTGAGCGTTATCTAATTTGAAACGAGACAACACGCTCTTCGGAATACGATACGATAAAGTTACCGTACGAATGTTCAAGAAACTTCCGTCGATCAACCAACGGTCAGACGCCGCATCGAAATCAGCTGTACGGCCAGCATCCATACGAGGCACCTCTGTGATGTCACCTGGATTTTGCCAACGCTTCAAGATGTCAACGTGCTTCGCATTGTGGTAACCTGCACCCATCAAACCAGCATAAGCACCGTCGTAGATTTTACCGCCTACTTGGTAAACCATCAAAGCAGATAATGAGAATCCTTTATAACGTAAAGAAGTATTTACCGAACCAGTCAAATCTGGAATTGAAGTTCCATTGTACCAGAAACGTGCATTGGCGATGTTGTTCGTTAATGTATCACCATTCGCAGTTATACGCGAGTTAGCAGGAACATATGAAATTGCACGGTACTCAGCTACTCCCGTTTCAGGATTAACACCTTTGTACTCACGTAACCAATAATCGTAAAGGGAGCTTCCTTCCTTTAATTTCTTGGTACCGTCGATAATCTCCTTACTTTCAGCTGGCATCTTAGTGATTTTGTTCTCCAAACGTGTTGCATTCAAATCAACATTCCAAACAAAATCTTTTGTTCTAATTAGATCAGCACTCAATTGTAATTCGATACCCCGGTTGTACATCGAACCAATGTTACGTGTTTCTGAACCGATACCAACAGAAAGTGGCAATGGCACCGCGAAAATCAAGTTAGTCGATTGACGATCGAAATATTCAATCGTACCTGACAATCTATTTTTAAATAAGCCAAACTCCACAGCAACGTCAAATGCTGTATTTGTTTCCCACTCCAAAGTCTTAGAACCAAGAGATGATTGTAAGATACCTGGCTCAGTTGCGTTGTTCCAACCCAATGCATAAAGCGGTTGCCACGCATAGTTACTGATACCACCATCATTACCTGTTTGACCCCATGATGTTCTTAACTTCAAGTTATCGATAAATGAGATATTCTTGATAAAATCCTCTTGATCTAAACGCCAAGCAGCAGAAGCAGAGTAGAATGTACCCCAACGCTTGTCCTGATAGAATTTAGAAGATCCATCTCGACGAGCCGAGAATGACACAAAATATTTCGAGTCAAAATCATAATTCAAACGTGAGAAGAAACCTTCAACACGACGAATATCATACTGAGATGTTAAGTTGGTCGTTGTTGTAAAGTTGATCAACTCATAATTTCCGTCCAAAATTTGTTGCGAACGTGAACCATCCAATGAATTACTCACCAAGTTATAATTCTCATGACCTAACAAAGCATCTACGTTATGCTTGCCAAATGAATGATTGTAAGTCAACAACTGGGATAAGTTGTAGTTGGTAATATTTTCAAACAAGTTTGACGCACGACCTGCTGGCGCACCATCACCAATTTCTGGGTTACCAAAAACAATTGAATTTGCATTCGTGATATCGACACCCACGTTGTTTGTGAATTTGAAATCTTTCAAGAAAGAAATCTCAGCATAGGCACGACCACCCAATAAGTTACGACGGAAGAAGTTTTCATTCAATTCCGTTTCAGCGATTACGTGACGACCACCATACTGCGGACGATTTGATAATCCCAAGGCACTTAAATTACCATAGTCGTAACGACGACGACCATTTTCCAAGGTCAAGAATGAACCTGGTTTTGCAGGGTCATACGCATACACTGGATAAATTGGCGCCATACCACGTGTAAAGAAGAATGGGTTTACAAAAGAAGTACCTCCATCAGCCGTAGATTGGTTTGATGTGGTAACCGTTGTATTCATGTTCGCACCAACCTTGAACCAATCGTTCATTTGGCTATTCACATTTAAACGCGCCGTAAAACGATCGTAATCAGATTTGATTTGATAACCTTTATCATTTAAATAAGAAACGGATAAGAAGTAATCCGATTTACCATTAGAACCTGAGAAGTTAGCCGCGATTTCATCACGTACTCCTTGACGCATAACACCTTTTTCCCAATTTAAATCATCTAAATTGTAGATTAATTTTGCATTAGGATTCAGCTTACCATCAGTACCTACTAATTGAGCAAAAGGAACGTCATACACATTATAACCCGTTCCAACAATAGCTCCTAAACCGTTACTTGCTGTTTGACTTGCCGTCGCAAGAGCCACGGGATTTGCCGCACGATAGGCTAAGTTATTGCGGTTAGCTTCCCACATTAATGGATAATAATCCGCAGGACCTACGCGATCATACTCAGGTAGCGCACGTGTGTTAAATCCTTTCGTATACTTAACATTGATGGAGTTTTTTCCTTTAGCACCTTTCTTTGTAGTTACCATCACAACACCATTCGCAGCACGAGCACCATAAAGAGCAGTTGATGCAGCATCCTTTAATACCGTGATTGACTCAATATCATCATTGTTTAAGTTGGCAATACTCGCCGAATACGGCACACCATCCACAACATAAAGTGGGTCATTCGAAGAAGAAATCGAACCAAAACCACGAATACGGACAGCTGGAGCAGATCCGGGTTGACCGTTCGTTGACGTAGTAGTCACACCGGGTGCAATACCTTCTAAGGCTTGACCGATGTTGGTAATAGGACGAACGGCCAATTTCTCAGCACCTACCTTCGCAGATGAACCGGTAAATGAGGCTTTCTTTGCTGTACCAAAAGTGGTCACAACAACCTCTTCTAAGGCTGATGAATTCGATGATAATTCGATATTAACGACAGAACGTGCACCTACGCGAACTTCTTGTGTCGCGTATCCAACTGACGAAACCACCAAGGTGTTCGTAGGCGATACCGTAATTTTGTAGCTTCCATCTGCCGCAGTCGTAGTACCACGTTGCGTTCCTTTGATGGAAATGTTTACGCCAGGTAATGGCGTAGATCCTTCGCCAGTAATCGTTCCACTAATTGTACGATCTTGAGCAAGCAAGGATACAACGGAAGTGAACAAAAAGACGAAAATGAGTAGTAATCTTTTTTTCATACTCTTGTTGATTAGTGTTTAAAAATGATAAGATACTAAATTGGCTAAACTCATTTTGGTGAAAAATGTTTTCACATTAACAGCTATTAGCAAAAAAAAGGGCAACCGAGGCTGCCCTTTTTTGTATAAGCAGGCAAATTATTTACCGATGCCTGGGTTTGTTTGAATCTCTGATAATGGAATACCAAAGATATAACGTGGATCATTCGGTTGAATCAATGCCCCCGCACCAAACGAGTTCAATGGCTCACCACGACGTAAGACGTCATTTGCACGGAAGCCTTCTCCCAAAAATTCGATACGACGCTCAGTCAAAATAGCTTTAATTACATCAGCTTTCGTATCTAACGCAGGGAAAACATAACTAGCATCTGAACGTCCGTGAACTGCTTTTAACAAGGCAGTCGCGCGTGTTAAGTTACCTGTTTCTGCCTCTGCCTCAGCTAAGTTCAACAAAACCTCCGCATATCGAATGTTAGGTACGAAGTCGACGAATGGAGTTACACCTGCAAATTTCGTTAATGAAGGGAATTTAGCGATTGGTGTAGTTGCCACTGTTAATTTCGTCTTACGATCATCCGATGCTCCAAATTGTGGGTTATTGTAGATACCCGTAGCGCCTGTATTTAAGTAATACTCAACGTTTCCATTACCTCCATTCCAATAGTAACCTAATTGGTTTTGAGTTCCTGGAGGGTTTGTCGCATCCATAGGGAATGAGAAAACCGATTCTGTTGTCGTAAATGGTGCTTTAAACACAGCAGATACATCCGACTGCAACGTATGAGCAACACGTGTTGTCGAACGGAATGGTGCTGCAGCAGATACAATCTTATTGGCATCTGAAATAACACCGGCATAATCACCCATAGCTAACTTCACACGCGTTTTCAAAGCGATCGCTGTGTTTTTGTGCGCACGAGTTGTGTTCAATAAGGCTGTACCATAAGAATCAGGTAATTCATTTTCAGCATCATTCAAGTCTTGTAAAACTTGTGCATAAATTTGAGCTACTGTGCTACGAGCTAAGTCATTATTAGCCGAAGAAGTCTCTCCCTTCAAACGCAATGGCAAACCAGCCGAAGCTCCCTTGTCCAAAATATATGGTTTCGCGAAGAATTGAACCAATGAGAAGTAAGTCAAAGCACGTAAGAACTTCGCTTCACCACGGTAATTCGCTGCCAATGCAGGAGAAACTGCATTCGGGTTTTTCGATAAACCTTCTAAAAACAAGTTGGTACGGTTAATCGTCAAGTAACCCTGAACCCAGAAATTCCCTAAATAAGAATCTGATGGGTCTTGGTTACCTTGGTAGGTAGAATAACCTGTAACTGAGTTAGTTGTACGGTTAACCCAATCTTCGCCACGAATATCGTTGTAGATTAGGTAACGACCTCCAAATAAAGCACCACTTTTGGCAGAGCCATAAAGTCCGTTTACTTGAGATAAAACACGCGCTGGAGTGTTGAATACGGTAGCATCCGACAAATCCAATTCTGGAACTGCATTAAGAAATTCCTTATTACAAGAGGAAACCGTCATGGCAAGGGCCACCGACAAGACTCCAATTTTTGTTGTGAATAATTTCATTTTATATCTACGTTAAAATTATAAACCAATGTTAATACCAAATGTGAAGTTGCGACCCTGTGGAATTGAGTTACGCTCAATACCTGAAGCTAAGTTCGAATCACCGTTTGATGAAATTTCTGGATCGACTCCCAAGTAAGGTGTAAATAACAATAAGTTAGTTCCTTGTGCATAAACGCGGATAGATGTAATTCCTAACGATGTTAAATTAGTTGGGATTTTATATCCTAAGGTTGCTGTTTGCAAACGTAAGAAATCACCTCTTTGTACGTTGGCATCAATCAAGAATGATGAACCATTCGATACGTTATCACCATAAACTGCTTTCGGAATTTCAGTCACTTGACCTGGAGTCTTCCAAGAATTCAATACATCTACGGAGTTGTTCCAAACACGTTGGTCACGCAAACCGGCTTGTGAACCATTGTAGATATAGTTTCCTCCCGAGAATGTAAAGTTAACACCTAAGTCAAAACCTTTGTAACGTAAAGTATTGTTGAAACCTCCGTAGAAAGTTGGCAATGTATTACCTAGAATCTGTTGTTGGTTCGAAGGCGATGTTGTAGCCTTACCATCTAAGGTAGTCCAAGCATTTGCTCCACCTAAGTGTGCATATTGAACTTTCGTTCCATCACGAGTGATGTAAATACGACGACCATTTTCTGGATTAACTCCACCCGTTTTAACACCATAGATTTGTGCAGCTGAATAACCAACACGTGTAATGTTTGTTGTCTCCAAACCTGAAGTAGCTGTTAAAATTGGTGTATTTGCGTCAACTAATGATGTTACCATGTTTTCGTTGGTCGCAAAGTTCAAATTCGTTGTCCAAACAAAACCACCATTATTGATTGGTGTAGCCGTTACCGCTAATTCATAACCTTTGTTGTACATCGAACCTACGTTCGCCAAGATTGAGTTTCCTGGAATACCTTTTGAAGGTGCTTGCGGAACGTTCAAAATCAAGTTGTTGATATCCTTGTAGTAGTAGTTCGCTTCTACTTGAATACGATCGTTCAAGAAACTAACATCCAAACCTACGTTTGTCTGTGCAGAAGTTTCCCATTTCAAATCTTTGTTACCAGCTTGGTTAAACGCTAAAGTTGGTGCAGCTCCGTAAAGACCTGATCCAAATGTTGAGTATGAACCATAAGCATTCGGTACGTTACCGTTACCTACGATACCATAACTTGCTTTCAAACGTACATTAGATACTTTATTACCTAAGTTCAATTTTTTGAAGAATTCCTCCTCCGATAAAGTCCATCCCAACGATGCTCCACCGAAATCACCGAAACGATTCTCTTCTGATAATGCTGAGTTACCATCACGACGGTAGTTAGCACTAAAGAAGTATTTACCTGCATAGTTATATGAGAAACTACCCAAATAAGCCTCGTAAGCAACTTGGTAAATACCATTACCCGCCGCCAGGTTCGTTCCAAAATTTCCTTGGAAATCTGTAAAGAAGAAATCAGCCAAGGTTTGACGTTGAGCACCCCAGTTCAATACGCGCGTCTTTTGAACGTCAGAACCAGCTACCACGGAGAAATTATGCTTCTCTGCCAAAGTTACATTGTATTGTAAGGTATTGATCCAGTTCCAGTTGTCTGAACGAGCGGTGTTGTTATAGGCATCACCACCTGCTGACCAACCGTCACCATTGTACGGGTTGAAGAAACGAATGTTTTCCGTGTTACGACGATCCCATGAATAGCTCGTCTTTGCCGTTAAGCCTTCTGCTAAACGGAATTCAGCTCCTAAGTTTGCGATCAAACGTGTATTCTCAGATGAAATTTTATCTAAATCACGAACGACAGCAGGATTCGGGAATTGTGCAGGCAATAAGTTGTTTAAACGACCAACCGTATTGTTCTCCAAATTGTATGAACCATCCGCTAAACGAGCTGGCAAGTTGGGAACTTGCGCAACTGCAATACGACCCAAACCTGACGTATTAAATGCACCACCGGCGTTAGAACCCGACATTGGAGCACGGTTCATTGTATTTGAATAGTTGAAATTTGCAGTCAACTTCAACCATTTCGTTGCTTGGTGATCCATGTTGAAACGACCTGAACGACGTTGGAAGCTATTGTTTTGCAAGAAACCATCTTGATCAGAAAAACCTGCAGAAAAATAGTAATTTGTTTTATCTGTTCCCCCATTAATCGTCATGTTGTGATTTTGAGAGAAAGCCGTACGATATACTTCTTTGTACCAGTCTGTATCAATTAAAGTACCATCAGCATTGTAATTTGGCAAGAATGATTTATTCTCCGCATTACGTTGAGATGCAGCAATCGCATTAGGATTCATCGCCAATGCATTTGCAATGGCCATGTTTTTGTGATCCATGTATTGTTGTGCGTTTAACACATCGGGTAAACGAACAGCTTCTGAAATACCCGCCCAAGAATCAATCGACACTTTTGCTTTTCCAGTTTTACCACGCTTCGTCGTGATCAATAAAACACCCGCACCCGCACGTGAACCATAGATTGCCGCAGACGCAGCATCTTTCAATACGTCGATCGACTCGATGTCAGATGGGTTGATATCCGCTAAGGGGTTGTTGGTTGTCGAGTTCGCCGATACGTTATCCGTAGAAATAGGTATACCATCGATTACAACTAAAGGAAAGGAGCTCAATGAAAGTGAACTCAAACCACGAACACGGATCACCGGAGGGTTGTTCAACAAACCGTTAGGCTGTGTAATGTTTACCCCGGCAGCTTGTCCTGTCAAACCTTGTGAGAAAGATTGAACGGGACGCTCCGCAATCGTAGCCGCCTTTACTGTAGACGCAGCACCCGTAAACTCTTGACGTTTCTTGGTGCCGTAACCTACGACTACGACTTCTGATAATTGTTGGTTATCTGCTTGCAATTGAACATCAATCACAGAACGAGACCCAACCGAAACTGATTGAGAATTAAATCCTACAAAAGAAAACACCAAAGATGCGCCATCTGCTACTGCAATTTTGTAGGTTCCGTCAGCTGCCGTGCTCGTTCCCTTCGAAGAACCTTTTGCACTGACACTAACGCCCGGCATGCCACTTCCATCTTCCGATGAAGTCACTTTACCGGTAACTTGCCTTGTTTGGGCAAACAATGAGCTGACAACAGCCATCATCAACACCCAGGATAGTACTAGTTTTTTCATGTTGTTTAGTTTAATGAATGAATTCGAAATTTAACACCTTAACGCTAAACAACATGAAATTGTTCATTAAAATTTTTTATCAGTCAAATAAAGCAAAAGAATATTTGGCAAAACAAAAGGGCGACCCAATGGATCGCCCTTTGTAACATAAGGTTAAAAACAATTAGTTTTTATCCCAGAACAACTTTGTCGTTACCACGTCTCCACCGATAGCAGACGCTGCAGCTGTATAGTTCGTTCCGTTCAACGTTTGCTCCGTATTTGGATAAGTCAAACGTGTAGGGAATCCAGACTTCGCATTAACGGGAGCTGTAATTTTTGGTTGGTCTAAACGACGTAGTTCAGTCCAAGTCTCATAAGGACGATTGTATAATGCAATCCACTTCTGAGTTCCAATCTTTTGCTTCCAATCTCCTGCAGCTGTTGAGTAGGCCACATCAGCTTGCGCTAAATAATCAGCCGCTTGAGCCGCTGTACCACCCCAATACAAGATCGAGGCTGTAATCGCATTGTTGTAATGTGATTCAGCAGAACCTGCTACACTAAATCCTCTTTCTTTCGCTTCTGCGCGCAAGAATTCAGTTTCAACATAATCAGCCAATACATAAGGAGCGTCTGCCGCAGTTACTTTCGAACCTGCACGAGAAAAATCAACATACGTATTTACTTTACCTACAATACCGCCCGCATATTTACCGCCGTTATTCGTAGAGAAGTAAGAACCTGTACGTGGGTCATTCCATCCCAATAATTTATCCATCAAATCTTTCGCAGCGATGTAATCTTGACGACCACCTAATACGATGTCAACGTGCAATGGATTTTGGTTTGGAGATGCTGATAAGTATGAGAACAATCCGTTGTCTGCAGCAGCAGAAATGGCACCCGCATCCGAAGACTCAACTGCTGTTTTCGCAGTAGATGCGTCTACATCAGCCAATACCATACCCAACTTCATACGAAGTGTGTTCGCAAACTTAGCCCATTTCGAAACAGAGCCTTTGTAAACAACATCCTCAGAAGCAGTAAATCCTGAACCTGAAGCATCTAACTTCGCGATATCATTGTTCAAACGCTTAATCAAATCAGCCGAAACTGTCTTTGCATCATCGTATTTTGGAAACAAAATCGTTGAGTTCAACGCTTCTGTGTAGGGAATATTTCCGAAAGTATTCACCAAAATAGAGAATGTATATACTTCCATGATATCCAAGATAGCTAGTTTATTTGCCTTTTCTTTTGGCAATAACGTAGCGTCCGCATTGATTAAACGAGATGACTCACGCAAATCAGCTAATACGTCACGGTACATCGCTGACCACCAAGTGTTTGGAATCGCACGAGTTGCAAAATCATATTGCGCTTCATCTTGATAAACCGCCATAGCCCATTGGCTAGTCGTAAAACGGAACACGTTCGTGTTCACACTCGCTGTGGCTAAATTTCCCGCAAGAGATTTAACAGCACTTGAGAACAAAGTTGGCGCTGGGATAACCGCTGGCTTCTTTGTCTCCACATTTAATGAGGCTAGATCCTCTGTACAAGCCGTTGCAAGAAACAAAAGCGGTACAAATACTAAAAATATTCTTTTCATCTGATTCAAAATTAAGGATGATTAAAACACTAATTTTACGTTAAAACCAATCGAACGAGTCGTTGGATACGCACCTGATTGATATCCTTGCAAGTTACCTGCAGATAAATTCTCCTCAGGATCTGAGTGTGGAAGGTTTTTGTGAATGATCCACAAATTGCGTCCAAATACAGACAAATCTACGCCTTTCACGCCACCTAATTTAGCCACGATTGAACGAGGTAATGAATACGTCAAGTTCGCCTCACGTAACTTCACAAAACTTGCATCGTATACAAATGCGTGTTGTGGGTTAAATGCATAACCATAGGTTCCATAATAGTTCTCAACGCGGATATCATTTTTCGATCCGTCTGCTTTTACACCTGGCATGATTACACCACCACCATTGGCAACTTCATCACGAGAAGGATTTCCTTTGTCGTTCAACAAAGCTGATTCTGCTAATACACCCGTCGCAGCACCATAGTACTGATCCAATGAGAATACAGAACCACCTTGCTTGATATCGATCAAGAAGCTAAATGTAACATCCTTGTAACGGAATGAGTTATTCACACCACCAATCCAGTTTGGATTAACGTTACCGATGTTATTCGTCGTTGTAGTCGTCATATCATAACGTCCATTTGCTTTCACTAACTTCTCGCCATTCAATAACTTCCACGTTCTACCTTTCAAGATACCGTAAGGCTCACCCACAGTTGCGTTTAACGTAACACCACCTTGGAATGAAGCTAACTGTAAGTTTTGGCTTTGATTGTAAAGACTTAACACCAAGTTACGGTTACGAGTGAAGTTCACATTTACATTCCATGAGAAATCAGCTGTTTTAATTGGGTTAGCATATAAGCTTAACTCAATACCCTTGTTCTCAATGTTACCCGCATTTACATACGTTGAATTGAAACCCGTTGCCGTAGTAACAGCTGCTGGCATAATTTGATCCAATGTATTTGTATGGTAGTAAGTCAAATCAAATCCAAAACGGTTTTGCATAAATGCCATCTCTAAACCAATCTCTTTTGAGATCGTTTGCTCTGGCTTCAAACCTGGATTGTTTTGAGTTCCTGGAACCGAGAATAAAATTGTCGAACCAAACGGAGCTGGTTGATCATATACGTTCTTGATTGAGCCCCACGGTGCATCATTACCTACCGTTGCGTAGTTAGCACGTAACTTACCTGAAGTCAACCATGGCAATTCTTGTAAGTGTTGAGAGAATACCCAGCTCAAAGAACCTGCATAGTATAAATACTTGTTATTCTCAACTGGCAAAGTAGATGATTGATCTTGACGAACGGTACCATCTAATGTTAAGAAATCCTTGTAGGATACAGTTCCTCCAGCGAATAAACCGAATACCTCACGTGGATTGTAAGACTCAGATGGAGCAGAAACCGTTCCTTTTGAGTTAGCAATCGAGTAAAGACCTGGTACGATCAAACCACCATTGGTGATTGCATAAATTGAACGGTTCAATGACTTACGCAAGTTAAGACCTGCTAAAGCTTTCACGTTCAAATCCTTCATCACATTCTTGTCGAAATTCGCAATCAAGTCATAGTTAACCTCTTGGAAATGACGATCAAAACGAGAATACTCAGGAATATCAGTAGAACCTACCGCGATACGCTCCTCTTGGAACTCATCGTATGTATCCATGGTGATACGACCCAATACGTTTAAGTAGTCTGTTGGCTTGTAGTTCAACATCGCATTTCCAAACACACGTGTACGTGTATCGTTCTCGTAGTTTTGATAACGAGTCCAATAGTAGTTATCTGTGTAGATCGGCTTCAATCCAGCAGCTGTTGATGGATCTGACCAGTTCCATGTAACGTTCTTGTTGTTACGGAAATAAGCATCACGTTGCTCGTAGATATCTACGTTTGTTTGATACCACTGACGGAAGTTTTGGTTTACGTTCAATCCATCATAACCTGTTCCGTAACGACCTTTACCTTCTACTACAGAGAAGTTAGCGGTTGCTGAAGCAGTCAACTTGGACGTAATATTGTATGTTCCACCTAAATTCATGATGTTCTTGATCACTTTTGAATTAGGCAAAGTACCACGATCTTCGTTACGAGTGTAACCGAATTTAATCGTTCCTTTATCTGTCGCACCATCTAACGATACGTTTGTATTGTTTGAAATAGCCGTCTCGTAAAATTTAGCTGGCGTATTTTGTGCAGCAACCCAAGGCTTAGCTTTTTGGTAATTTGGACCCGCAGGATCAAATGCATCCCAGTGGTAAACCATTAAAGATGGATTAAACTTCACACCATACGAAGCATCTTCCGATGTAGGTACAACTAAATCATCTTTTCCATCGCCATTTGCATCGAAATAGAAGAAACCATCCTTTTGGTATGGATCAGAATAACCCGCACCATATTGATTTTGGTATTTAGGGAATGTTGTTTGATCAATAGTTCCTACCGAAAGACCTGTATTGATTGTCAAACCTAAACCACGCTTTGCTTTCTTCGTAGTAATCATGATGACACCATTCGAAGCACGTGAACCATAAAGTGCAGTTGCTGCAGCTCCCTTCAATACCGTCATTGACTCAATATCATCTGGGTTAATATCTGCGGCAGCGTTACCATAATCGTAACCACCACGACCTGTACGTTGGTTCGAAGTGTTTGTTACCGAGTTATCTACAGGCACTCCATCCACAACAAAAAGAGCCTGGTTGTTACCTGTCAAGGACTTCGATCCACGGATGACAACGTTCGTTGAACCACCGATCGCATTTCCTTGTGTGATTTGCACACCTGAAACTTTACCAGATAATTGTGAAAATGCATTGCCTGAACGAACACGCGTCAATTCCTCTCCTTTGATTTGCTGAGCAGCATAAGGCAATGAATTCTTGGTACGTGTAAGACCCAAGGCTGTCACAACGACCTCATTTAACTCAGACGCGTCTGATGCTAAAGAGATATTGATAACCGTTTGGCTACCTACTGAAACGCTTTGTTGCTTGTAGCCAACAAAACTGAATACTAAAGCAGAACCATCACTTACCGAAATTTTGTAAGATCCGTCTGCACCCGTTGTTGTACCACGCGAGGTACCTTTTAGGCTGACACTAACTCCCGGAAGAGCAGAACCATCCTCTGAAGAAGTAACCTTTCCCGTTACTTGTCTTGTTTGAGCAAATAATGAACTAGAAACAGTCATTATCATTACCCAAATGAGTAAGAGTTTTTTCATGTTGATTAGTTTAATTAATGAAAAAAATAAAAATAATTAATAATTAGTCCGGCAAATTAGGAATTTTTGAAGAAAGTCCAAAGAAAATATCAAAAAAATAGGGGTCCCCTGTTCGGAGACCCCTATAAAACCTAACAGAACCAAATCTTATTTTGGATTCTTTAGAGGTGCACTACCTGCGCCTGCTGGGTTGTTTGCCAATTCATTGTCTGGCACATCCCAATAATCTAGGTAGTTGTACTTAATCGTCGCTTTCGTCGAGATGGATGAACCATCTTTAGAAATTACTACAGCATTTGTACGACCATTCTCTAATACACCCCAACGGCGAGCATCGTAGAATGATAAACCACGGAAGGCTAAAGCCACGCGACGCTCCTTACGTAATTCTTCTTTTACCGTTGCGGCATCTGTTGATGTAATGGGAGCTAAACCCGCGCCTTGAAATGCACGCACTTTATTGATACTCGCAGCAGCTCCAGCCACATCCCCTGTCCATAATTTCGCCTCTGCTTTCATCAATTCGTTTTCTTCGTAGCTACCCGCTAAGTAAAGCACACCTGCACCCGCCGTACGGTTTGAATAAACCATGACTCCTGGAAGACCTGCTCCTTTATCAACGATTGCCCAACGTGTATTGAATGCGTTACCACGGTCTGAGTTACCAACCCATACCGGAAATTGCTTAAAATTATTCGCTAAACGTTGATCACCCACATTGAAATCTTGAATCAAACGCTCTGAGATTTTAAATGTACCTCCAGAAGCATTAGAACCCACTGCGCGCGCAGCCACACTATAATTGGATGGTGAGAAAATATCTCCATTGGCGTTTGTCGTTCCTGCAAATACCGGATCAGACTCCCCAACACCCGCATTCGCCAAAGTCAAGATTTGACCCCATTGTGCAGCCGTCATCGTAGCCGTCGGTGTGTTTACCAAAATGTTACGAGCCTTCAATGTGTTAATATTCTTAACCCATTGTGCTCCCGTAGGGACCGCACCCAAGTCTGTTTGGAAAAAATCAGGAATTAAACCAGCCAATACCGATTGAAAATCCGCATTCGAACCAGACGTGGTGGCAGCAGCAGCCGCTTTATCAAAATTCGCATTGGCTTCCTCAATCATTTTTTCTTTGCTAACATATACATTATTAGTAACGGATGGCGTATTCACAATTAATCCCGCATAATATATTGAACCTAAACGCGAATATGCAATCCCCTTCCAGAAATAAGCCCATGCTTTGATCGCATTCTTTTTGGCTGCAGCATCACCTTGAAAGGTCGTTTTATCAACAGCATCCAAGATCGTATTACATGCGTTATTCAATTGATACATCATCGCCCACTCATGAAAACCCGGGTTTCCACCTTGCTGCGAATTTGTGTTCACTGAGCGAAGTAATGCTTTTTGAGTTGATGGACTATTCGGATTTGGTACTTGAGCTCCATTGTCTAAAGTAACCATATCGGGTGCCGATAAATTATTCATATAGGTATTAGCGGCTTCCGCACCAACTACATCACCCATCAAATCGTGAATGCCCAAGACACCATTGTAGAAAGCACCTACAACACCATCATAATACTTATTACCAGATGATGTAAAACCATTTTTATAAACGGAACCCTGCGCCAAAGCGATAATTCCAGCCTCAGACGAAGCCGTCGCTGGCGTTGGCTGATTTGGATTTTGGATATCCAATTGATCCTTGCACGACATTACCATCCCACCTAAAAGCAGAAAGGAAAGCGCGGTTATTTTTATATTTTTCATGTTCTTCAAATTTAAATAATACCTTTTCTGTTCTGAATTAGAAACCAATGTTCAATTGTACCTGGTATGCACGTAAGTTCGGCATTGTATTGTGATCAATACCACGATCCCAAGCAGAATTGTTTGCACCTGATGCAATCTCAGGATCCATTCCTGAGTAGTTCGTCAATGTAAACAGATTACGACCCGAAGCCACTAATTGTAACTTCCGGAATCCTTTGATTCCGAATGCACGAACTAAATCTACACCAACGGAAAGGTTACGCAAACGAGCGAATGAACCGTCTTCATAGAAATAGTTTTTAGTACCATTAAATGATCGAGCGGCATAAACTCCACGGTAAAAGGCAGACCAAGCACCTGTTTGGCCATCGATTGTAATTGGTTGTGCATAGTCCGAGTGAATTCCATCACGATACATCCATCCCTTTGTCTGATTATATATGCCTGCACCTTGAACTAAATCTACCTGCATATTAAAGGTTATAATTCCTTTGTAGGATAGGTCTGTAATAAATGAAGCATTAAAATCAGGATTAGGATCACCTAAAGAATAACGCTTTGGCGAAAAATAAGGTGCTTTCGTAACCTTATTTACGACCCAACCATTACTTGCCACGGTATAGTTAGAACGATCTGCTTCTGGAATAGCAATAGTTCCATCAGGAAGCTTTGCATCCAGGCTGTTAATTCCATAGTAACCATACAATTGACCTATTTTCTCTCCTGCACGTAAAACGTATCCAACAGAACCAGCAGCAGATGTCACAACAACCTCTGCACCACCGCGAACCGCCGTAATTTCAGATGATTGCTTACCAAAATTCATGGTGAAGTTCCAAGTCCAATCTTCATCCTTAAAAATTTGTGCATTTAATGTAGCTTGAATACCGTTCGAAGCTAATGAGAACGCATTATCCTTCACAGTTCCAACACCGGATGAAGGGATTGCATCAACATTGAAAATCGCATTGTCAGTTGAACGTTTCCAATATGTCGCTGATAGGTTAACATTATTCAACCATGCGGAAGACTTACCTAAATTCAATCCAATATCCGTACCAATTTCTAATTCCTTCGAAATCTCCACATTCAAATTAGGATTTGATTGCGTCAATGGGAAGAAGAAAGCATTTCCTGAACCAATAACTCCTGTGTTCAATGTGATGTAACGGTCGAATGGGCGAGGCTGAATACCTGCCTCTCCGTATGCTGCCCGAATCTTGAAATCTTCCAAAGTACTGCTCACCGCAGAATTCTTCAGAAATCCAAACTCAGACAAACGTAAATACGCATCTCCACGAGGGAATGTTTGTGGCGTAGAAGCCGCACCAAATGCAGATGAATAATCTGTACGGAAACCACCGGATATACCACCATATGTACCATAATCAAAACGCTGATTCACCAAATAACCATAGGTAATAAATGGTTCCTTGTAATCACGTGCAACATACGTAGCAGCTGCTTGCGAAGTGTTGTATGGAGTATAGTTTGGCAAACCAATACCATAAGATACGTAAGAAGCGGTTTCTTTATTTCGGTAATCAAAAGACAACTGAGTGGATGTTTTGATTGGCAAGTTGATACCAAAATCTTCACGTAAATCCGTCTTGATAAATGCGGAACCAATTAGGTTTTGGAAAGTACTTGAGAACTCATAATTATTGATCTCACCGGTGGCATCATTTCCATTAAAATTATAGTACCAATACTGCTGATCCATTATATTTTTATTTCCCGTTTGATTCAAATAATCATAGCGAGTTTTATCAGTTTGGTAGTTGATACCATACTTCGCATCCAATGTCAAGAATTTATTAACCTCATAGTTCAAATTCAAACTTTGGTTAATATCAATACGCTTAGTATCTGTTTTCGTATAGAAGTTTACCGCATTCGGGTTATAACCATTCACACCCACTGCATCACCAAAATATCCTGGATAGTTACCATCCTTATCCTTAAAGTCGTAATCTACAAAGGGTCTAGAGTTGAAAACAGAGAAAATAATCGAACGACCCGTCCCATCATTGATGGTGTTCTTCGTATAAACTAACTGCGTAATTGAACGCAATTTTAAACCTTTAGCAAGTTCAAAACCCATATTTGATGTTAGATTCGTACGATTCAAACCTCCTACATTCTTAAATGGTCCTTCATTGTCAGAATTTGAAAGCGCCAAACTATAGTCACTTTTATCTGAACCGCCTGAAATCGCAACCGAATTGTTTACACTTGTAGTCGGGACAAAGAACATCTTAAAGTGATCATAATACTTTAAGTTCTTATCATACGCCTTATTAATGTTTGTCGTAGGATCTGTACTCGCTAAAATCACGTTCTCAGAATAAGAGCCATAAACTGGGTCTAAAAACAATGGCTGACCCGAACCTCCAATTACTTCATTATTGGCGTTGGTTTTAAATCCATGCTTATCTGCTTTACTCAAATTACCTACGTTCAGTGGAGTTGAGTTGATGTAAGAAGTATTCACGTCGATTGTAACCTTGCCAGCTTTACCCTTTTTTGAGAACAATTGAATAACACCGTTCGCTCCTTGTGCACCGTAAATCGTTGCAGCCGCAGCACCTTGAATTACCTCTACTCTTTCGATGATATTCAAGTCAATTGAATTCAAATCTGTTGAGCCTAATTCAACTCCATCCAATAAAATCATCGGTGAAGTTCCGCGGTTGATTGTGTTAATACCACGTAAAACGATGTTCACCGGTTGGCCTGGCATACCATTCGCCGATGAAATTTGTGCTCCAGCAATTTTACCAATCAAAGCTTGATCCACAGAAGCTGTTGGAACAGATGGTAAATTCTTCGCTGTAATTGCTTGCACATCAATCGCCGTCGAACGCTTGTCGATCGCCGTACCTGTACCTGTAACAACAACCTCAGATAATTGACGCGCGTCTGTGGTCAATTTAACATTGATCACCGACTGGCTTCCTACCTGAACACTTTGTGAATTAAGTCCTACAAAAGAGAACACTAATGTAGCACCATTCGGAACCGAAACGGTATATTCACCGTCAACATTCGTTTGGGTTCCTTTTCCAGTTCCCTTGATGGAAACCGTTACACCTGGCAAACCTGAGCCGTCCTCAGCCGAGGTTACCTTTCCTGTTACCTTTCTATCCTGCGCTACTAAACTCGTAAGCGAAAAGAAAGCCAACAAGAAAGTCATGAGTAAATTTTTTTTCATGTACTTGTTAGTTAGGGTTAAAAAATTTGTTGATAATTAATCAATCAGCTAGAAATTTATGTAATTATTAATAATCTGACAAATTTTAACCAAATTATTAATGGCAAAATTGACTTATTGCAGAATTTCCTACCACCAATAGCCCATTAAACACCGCAATTGATGAGTAAGCGAATAGCGAATTTAATTTTTCAAAGGAAAGACATAAAACGATTTTTCCATGAAATTTAACTATTCCAAGAAACTAGATGATTTGATTCAAAAGTAAGACCCCTAATAAACCCGTAATCGATACAATCGTCTCCATCAACGACCAGGAACGAATCGTTTCTTTTACCGATAAGTTAAAATATTCCTTAAACATCCAGAAGCCCGTATCATTCACGTGCGAAAACATCAAACTACCCGCACCAATGCTTAAAACCATTAAATTCGGATTCACCCCTCCCGATTCCACGATTGGTAGAATCATTCCAGCCGCCGTCAAGCCTGCGATCGTCGCCGATCCAATACAGACACGAATAATCGCAGCCATCAACCAACCCAACACCAAGGGGGGAATGGGCAAACTTCCCAAGTATCCTGCAATTTCTTTACTCACCCCGGAAGTCAATAAGACCTCCTTAAAGGTTCCCGCTCCCGCAATGATCAACAAGATCATAGCTACGTCCTTCACCGCATCTCCATAAATGGACATAATGGATTCCATGGATTTCCCCAATCGCAATCCCAATGTATAAGTCGCAAAACAAATCGCGATCAACATGACCATCGCCGGATCCGCAATCAAATGCAATACGGCTGATGCCGGCGAATCCTTGCCCAATTGAATTTCAAAAGCCGTCGTACATACTAATAGGAATACAGGCAATAATGCTGTTAAAAAACTCGATGCCTTACTCGGCAATTCATCCGCAGCAATTTCCTGCGAAACAAAAGACTTCGAAGCCTTGGGATGAATATGCCCCAAGCTCTTTGCGAAAATAGGACCCGCCAAAATAATCGCCGGAATCGAAACCAAAATCCCATAGGTAAGCGTCAGCCCCATGTTGGCCCCAAACTGCGCCACCAATGCCGCCGGCGATGGATGTGGCGGTAAGTAACCATGGGCCACCGACAAAGATGCCATCATCGGAACACCCGCCATCAACGGATTTAATTTATAACGCTGAACCAAAGCAAAGATCAGGGGAATCATCAAAACAAAACCCACATTATAAAATAGCGGTATACCGATGACAAAGCCTGTAACCATTAAACCCCAACTAATATGCTTCTCCCCAAACAATTGAATTAAGGACGCCGAAATTTGTTGGGCCGCCCCACTCGCTGCGACCAATTTCCCCAACATCGCTCCCAACACGATAATCGTAACCAGAGAACCCATCGTATCCCCCAAACCCTTTTGAATGGATTTCGCTAAATCCCCCAAAGGAATGCCGAGCAAGATGCCACTCAACAAACTGACCAATAAAAAGGCGATAAAAGAATTGACTTTTAAATAAGTAATCAGAAAGACCAACAGGCCTATACAGAGGATAACGATTGCAATAGACATCTTATTAAATAGGTTTTGCACCAAAGTACAAATAATTCCTAGATAACAAAAAGTAGAGACGCGATACTTCGCGTCTAAAAAAGTAGAGACGCGATACTTCGCGTCTAAAAAAGTAATGACGCGATACTTCGCGTCTAAAAAAGTAATGACGCGATACTTCGCGTCTATAAAAGTAGAGACGCGATACCTCGCGTCTAAAAAAGTAATGACGCGATACTTCGCGTCTATAAAAGTAGAGACGCGATACCTCGCGTCTAAAATAAAAAAGACGCGAAGTATCGCGTCTCTACAAATATCGTTTAAAACTCCCCGTACGTATCTTCCAAATACTTCTGCATCACCAGAATATCCTCCTTCGAAGTCAAGTCCGGCACATTCTCCGCCAATGGAATCGCATAAAAACCTCTGCCCTCTCCTTCGCCAAACATCACCACCGAGGTAGGTAACTCCTTTTCATTCCGTACCGGATGGAAAGGCGTCTTCGCCAAATAGGGTAAAAAGGTCGAAGCCTCAAAGACAAATACATTCATGCTAACTCCCAAGCGACCAATCTTCGCCATCAATTCTGCCGCCTGCTCGGCCGTTGGTTTTTCGATAATCTCCAACAAATACCCTTCCGCATCCGTGCGAATCAAAGCAAAGGCCGAGATACGCTCCGCGGGGTACAACAAGCTATCACGGTGATACGAAATCAAAGCATTGGGCTCCGGAGAGTTCCAAAGCGTCTTCAACGCATTCACACTATATAAGTTATCCGAATTGCAAACGATCACGCGACCCGTCTGCCAATCTGCATGTTGCATCAATGCCTGATAAACCGCATCGGCCGTTCCTGCAGGCTTTTCACGATCCGCTGCGATTTGCTGGCGCGCGAAGACAATCTTCAAACCCCAACAAGCATCTTGGGCCATAAGTCCCTCACAGTATTCCTGTGAAACAGTATCCGTCGGGTGCAACAACAATAACACCTCCTCAATCCCTGCCAAATGGGCATTATATAATTGATAATCAATTAAAGTCTTTCCGTTTTTCCCAACCTGAATCATGCCCTTCGTTACCGAATTCGCTTGCGCTACCAAATTCGGATCCAAATCACTCGTTCCTTCCGCCATCGCCTTCTTCATACGCGAAGCCATTCCACCCGCCAAAATCAATAATCTCTTTTTCATATCTTAATAAAATAAACTTTCCTTTTCTACTTGTGTTCCCGTGTCCACTCGAATAATATAGGCTTTCCCACCGGCCTTTTCAATGGCCTCAACAACTGCTTCGGGATTTTGTGGCGCATAGGCAAACATACAACCTCCCCCACCAGAACCATTAATCTTCGCACCCAAAGCTCCCGCATTTAAGGCCGCTTCGATCATTCGATCGATCTTTGGTGTAGATATTCGTTTGTGTTCACGCAAATTCACCTGATGCTCATTCAACAAGGTACCCAAACGTAAATCATCCCAAACTTCCTCCCCTTCAAACATTTTCTTTGCTTCCAACAAAATATCGCGATCCGAAATATTCGCCTGCAACAACACCCACTCATCCTCTGTCAATAAATTCTGGTATTGAGCACAATCCGCTGAAGTAGTTTTCGCTAAATCAAACGATTGATCTAAAGCTTTGATTTTTTGTATGCCTCCCAAGGTTCCAAATTTCACGCGAGACAAAATGCCAAGCGTATCTTTGGGTTCGCAAGAATCCCCCAAGACAAAAGTCCCTAAAGCCTGTTGATACGTCGTAATCGAAATTGTGGGTTGGCTCGCCAAATAAATCACATTCCCCACCGCCGTCGAATATTGATCCATCATTCCTCCTGGTTCCGTGAATTCCAAAACCTCCGCTTCATAGGTAATTTCGCCGACTTCCTTTTGAGAATAGCCCAACTGAAACATTTCATTCAATAATTCAACCCAGGAAACCAATAAGGCCGATGAACTCGATGTTCCTGAATTGATAGGTATATTTCCCCGAACCTCAATCTCCAAACCCTTATCAAAAACATGCCCTTTTCTCCAAAGTACGTTTAATACACTTTTGAAATAATCGCGCTCTTGGGTGTATTTAAGTGGAAAATCGAGTGAAAAACTCTCCGTCTTGCCGACATCCGGTAATTCAAAATGAATCAAATTATCTGGCCGAAAAACTCCCTTTAATTGAATACGTTTGGAAATCGCCGCTGCAATCACCGGCAAACCCAAATAATCTTGATGTTCACCAAATAAGCAGATTCGACCCGGAGTAGATACAATCATATTTTTTCGTTGTCCGACAAAAGTACAAAATTGAAATTAAAAAAATAGTTTACCTTTGAACGTCATAAGCTAATCCCATGATTAAAAAACGCTTCCCTGCTGTTGATTATTTCCGAGGATTTATCCTCGTACTGCTTGCAGCCGAGGGCGCAGGTGTTTACAGTGAACTCAATAATCTATTTCCTGAATCTTTTATTGTGAATCAGTTTTTTCATGCCACCTGGGAAGGACTCCATTTTTTAGATCTATTTCAGCCAGGCTTCATGATGATTGCAGGAGCTGCCTTGTATTTCTCCACCTATAAACGCTTAGACGAAGGCGCAACTTACCCAATGCTTTGGCCCAAAGTACTGAAAAGAGCCTTCTTACTTCTCTTTTTTGGCATCATACTGATTTGCATACATCGAAGAGAAATGGTTTTTGAGCTTTGGAATGTCTTATGTCAGCTCGCCTTTACGACGATCATCACGTTTGCATTACTGCGTTTCTCGATTCCCTTGCAGCTGGCCGCATCGCTTTTATTACTGCTGTTGTCACATTCGCTCTACGTTTTTACGGATATTCCTGGATTTGACCAAGCCTATACACCCGATAAAAATTTTGGATCCTATGTCGATTTGCTACTCATGGGGAAATTAAGTCAAGGACATTGGATTGCCATGAATGCGATTCCTACGACAGCTCATACAATTTGGGGGGCATTAATTGGACGCCTGATTCACAGAACTTCGCCAACTAAAACCGTTTTAAGAACCTTGATTGGTCTTGGCTTGTTGGGAATCATTGTGGGATATGGCCTTGATTTAGCGGGATTACCTATCATCAAACGCACAGCGACCCTTTCATTTACCATTGCCTCAGCCGGTTGGGTCACGCTACTCATGGCGCTCTTTTATGCCAATTGGATGGATGAAAAACCTCGGTTCCAATTACCCAATTACCTCAATGCCATGGGGAATAATTCGATTTTCATTTACCTATTCTTCGAAACCCTTGTTCCTCAATGGCTGACCAAAACGACTTACGTTTTTGTTGGGTTCTTAGCTCAATTAAGTCACATACCAAGCGAATGGGCACATGTGATTAATGCGTTCATCGTACTGGCCATTGTACTTCGCGTCGCTACTTTTTTGGATGACAAGAAGATTTATTGGAAGCTATAGTAGAGACGCGATACCTCGCGTCTAAATAATCAAAGACGCAAAGTATCGCGTCTCTACAAAAACAAAAAAAAGACGCAAAGTATCGCGTCTCTACAAAAACAAAAAAAAAGACGCGAAGTATCGCGTCTCTACAAAAACAAAAAAAAAGACGCGAAGTATCGCGTCTCTACTATTCATTAATCAACTTAAACTTATACGCCCAAGTCTGCGCAATGTTCCAGGCCTTCGTCTTCGCCTCCTCCGTTTTAGGACCCGTGAAATGTGCGTCCAAGGTCGCAGAAAACAATTCGAACCAGCGGTCGAAATGCGCCATGGTTAAAGGCACTTTTTGATTTACTTCCAAGTGTGGGCGCATCGGGGCTCCTTTGTAGTTGGAGCCGTCCAACAATAACATTTCCCAAAAATCATACATCTTCGGTAAATGACGAGACCAATCGACCTGCATGACATCGAGGAAAACATGCCCCACTAAATCATCCGATTTCATGCCGCCATAAAAGGCATCCACAAAAACCTTGATATCATCACGGGAGGCTATATCTTGCATTAGCGCGTTTTTACGGTAGCCAATAAATATTGACCTACTTTGGCTCCTTGTTTCGCTCCCTCATCCAAGGCCGGACGGAAGTGAATTCCACCATAAAGTCGACTAATCGACGCCTCGTCAGATGCCTGAATAAAAGAGGTGAATTTACGCGGCGGTAAACCATATGGAACCTCCGTCGAGTCATTAAACGCGACATTATCTCCATAAACCTTGGTCAATACCTCTGCAGCCGCACGGGAAATGGTACTATGGCCCGACGTATATTCTGGGAATGGAGGAGTCTGTAAAACCGGGATCCAAGACTTATCAATGGAGGCGTTGATAATTGTTTCCGGACGGATACGAATGGAGCGATATTTCTCATCCCAACATGCGATAAAGCCATCAAAAATGGCAATCGAAGTTAAGGCGAGTGCCTCCGCAGTTTCTGTATAACCTTTCTTATATTGACGCGAAATTTGAGCAACAATGCCTAACCAGTGGCCACCTGGCGACATTTTCTTCGTCGCGAACATGGCATGTCCCGTAATATTCATCTTAAACGGATTGCAATCCCAGAAGTTGGCAATATCCCGCTGTTCACTCGTTAAATTCTTCACCGTCTCATACGAATCCATTACTTCTTTGTAATAAGGACTTCCCTTCGTCAAGTCAAATTTCGCAGGAACCGGAGCGCGGAATTGACTAGCTGAATCCAACATGGCAGGACGCACTTTATTCCAAAATGGTTCCACCGCATCCATGTAAGCCGGAGGCGTAGGAGTCCAAGTACCTGGTAAATTGGTCACCGTAAATCGGAAACCACGCGTTTGCTTGTAATTATCTTTAGCGGCCCAACGAAGCACGGATGCAGCGATGGAATCACCTAAAGCAACCGAACGCTCATAGACATCATCCGGCATGCCTGTATTACGAAAATCCGCTTCGATCTGCTTATCGAATTCAACATAAAGTTCTTGTGCAAAAGTCAATTTCTTACCCACCGATAAAAAAGCACGCGTCGATGCCAAAGGATAGCAATATTCAAGACCCGCTTCAGGCTTAGCAACCGATTCAAAACCATTCAATTGACCCACTAGTGATTTAAATCGCTTATCGCCCAAAATCGCCGCCTCATAACCCGCTACGCTTGAATACATGTAAATACGTGCTGAAACCGGTGGAGCAAAAATATCATGAATGATACTCTCCGTCAGCATATTTTGAGCACGCTCCAAAAAACGTGGATTCGCAGCTTCTTGCTGGAAATTTGGATTGGTTTTCTCGCAGGATGCCGCTAAGAAAACGACAGCCATTAGAATCAATAATTTCTTCATAAGGGTCAATTTACGGCACAAATATAAGCTATTTATCCGTAAAATTCCCTGACGAAAATCAGTTAAATCCGACAAGACGACGCTGCCTTTTGACCCGAAACCATCGCCCCTTGCAAAGATGGCATTTGCGTATAATCCCCTGCCAGAAGATACCCTCTTGATTCCGCAACTTGTTGAAGCCCCGAATAAAAACCCGTTTTAGGTAATGATTGAGCTATTTCATAGGATTTTATCAATCGAAATCCATCCACCATTTCGTAGTTGGCCAGCGATTCCAAAACCTCTTTTTCCGAAATAGTTAAATCCAAAGTAGACACCTCAATTAAATCAAAACCCTCCGGCGCATAAGACCGGGCAACATGGGATAAAAAGCTATAATGTAATAGTCCAGATTCACGGGGTAATAGGCGCAACAACTTGCTCTTCGTTTCCCTTGCCGGCGCAGAAAAATAAAATGTTTTAACACCTAAATGCGCTTCCTTAGGTAAATCAATTGCTAATAAATCCGCCGCCGAATGGGGATTTAACGCAATAATTAATCGCTCAAATTCAACCCGTTCACCGCCCTTTAATTCGATAAAATTCTTATCCAATCTTGTCACCTCAACTCCCAATCGAACCGATTCAGCAGGCAAGCCCTGCAACATTTGATCAGCAATGGCACCCATCCCTTGCGCAGGCAAGGCGGCTTGACCCTCCAAAAACTGCTGCATGAAAAAGAAAAACAAGGATGCCGGTTGGCCCAATTGTCCATCCAAAAATATCCCCCGAAAGAAGGGTTCTATAAACGTCGAGCGAAAACGCTCCGAAAATCCCCAACGATTCAATAATTCAGCGGTGGATTCTTTAGACTCCACAAATGAATTTCCTTGCCATTGAAGCTTTATCCATAATCTGCCCAACAGAAGTATATCTTTGATCGAAATAAGCGATGGAACAAGGCTTAAAAAACCTAAACCGTGACGCAAAGGGTTCAGAAAATCTACCCATTGGTTCTTGTACCATAATTTGGAGCCGGCATCAAACGAAGAAAGTTTGAGTGCGCTCAGGTTGAGTGACCTTTGCACACTCGGATAATTCGTTTGCAAAACTTGAAAACCGTGGTCTAAAATAAATCCATCCACTACATCTGATTTCACTCGACCTCCTGGGCGGACATCCCGATCGATTAACACAAATGGGACGCCTTGTTGGTACAATTCAGTGGCAGCATTTAAACCTGCCATCCCGGCGCCTAAAATAACAATTGGTTTCATAATTAGTTTAATAAACAACAAACTACAAAAAGGTAGAAAAGTTTGAAGGCTTTTTTATTACTTTGCAAATTAAATAGTCCCTACGGAATGAATTATACGATTAAGGAGGAAAACAATTACCTATACATCGACGAAGGTCAGGGAGAAATTCTCCTTCTATTACACGGGTTGTTCGGCGCATTAAGTAATTGGCAAGGGGTTATTAATCACTTTTCCACAAAGTACCGCGTCATTATTCCCTTGATGCCCATTCATGACATGCCGATTAAAGAGGCTGGTTGTGAGGGACTTACAACATTCATTGAGGGCTTTGTTGAATACAAAAAACTAGAGCAATTTAGTGTCATCGGAAACTCCTTGGGAGGCCACGTGGCGCTTATTTACACTTTGAAACACCCGGAGAAAATCCAACGTCTGATTTTAACAGGTTCATCCGGCTTATTCGAAAATTCCATGGGTGGCTCATACCCCAAAAGAGGAAATTACGAATACATCAAAGAACGTGTCGAATATACCTTCTATGACCCGAAAACGGCGAGTAAGGAATTAGTCGACGAGGTTTTTGAAATCACCAATAGCATTCCCAAAGTAATACGAATCATCGCCATTGCTAAATCCGCGCAAAGGAACAATATGGCCAAAGATATTGTTCGTATCGATAAACCTACGTTGTTAATTTGGGGCTTGAATGACACCATTACCCCACCACATGTAGGGCATGAATTCAATGCACTTATACCAAATTCGGAATTGCAATTCATCGATAAATGTTGCCATGCGCCGATGATGGAAAGACCCGAAGAATTTAATGTGATTTTACAGAATTGGCTCGATAAAAACCCCATTTAGGATGTTGGCCCTCACCTACCTTTCCTACGAATACCCAACACTTTCCCTGAACGATTCGATTCAAAAGGGCTTAAAAGTTTTGGCCCATTCCAAGCAACCTAATTTGGCTGTGTTGGATGGCAAACAATTCGTCGGAAATGTTACGGAGCGTCTGTTAGCCCAAAGCCTTCATCCCGATGGAAAGATGAGCCAACTCAAAGACGATTTAACTCCATACAGCCTGGAGTCGGAAGAAGATGTCCTCGCGAGCCTACCCTGGTTTGAGTCAAGCGCGTATTCCATTCTGCCAGTGACGGATGAAGATGGAAAATTTCTCGGCTATTTGGAGGCATCCGTCGTTGCAGCTATTTTCCTAAATAATGGCTTTAATTCTACCAATGGTGGAATTATGTACATCCCATTTCATAGCCAACGGGATTCATTTAGCTTAATTGCCAGACTCATTGAAGAAAACAATGGACTTATTACACGTTCCTTGATGATTCAAAACCCGAAGGATCCTATGGGCTTACCAGAATTAGTGGTTCAGGTCCAAACAGAACAATTTTCGGCCATCATGCAGAGTTTAGAAAGACATAGCATTCACATCGAAAAAGCCTTCCATTTTGGGAAAAATGAGATGGTTGATACCGGCCGTTTTGACCTGCTTCTTAAATATTTAAATCCTTAATTCGTGGCCATTCGCATCGCAATACATGGTAAATCCTTTACGGCCGAGAATCGTCCGCTCATGGAAAAACTATGGCATGTACTATGCGAAAAACCTTGCCAAATCGTTCTGTCATCTTTCTTCAAAAATCATCTTTTGGAACATGGATTTGACATTAAATCGATCGAATCTTATGAGGAAAAAGAGGGTACTCCTGCCGACGTACAAATGGCCTGGTCAATCGGTGGCGATGGAACTTTACTGGAAACACTGACGCACATCGGAGATAAAGAATTACCCATTTTAGGTATTAATACGGGTCGTTTGGGTTTCTTAGCCACACTTTCACCACAAGATGTCAGTGGAGCTATTGACCAATTAATCGCAGGCAATTACCGCATTGAAGACCGTACTTTAGTATCGGTAAATGCCGACATCGACTTATTCGAAGGCAAGCAATTTGGCTTGAATGAGGTGGGTATCATGAAAACGGATACCTCATCCATGATTGTCATTAAGGCCTATGTGGATGGAAATTATTTGAATACCTACTGGGCAGATGGCCTTATCGTTTCCACGGCGACGGGCTCCACGGGATATTCGCTTTCCGTAGGCGGGCCTTTGGTCATGCCGAGTTCCGATATTCTTATCATTGCTCCCATGAGTCCGCACAACCTAAACGTGCGACCTTTGGTGGTTTCCAGCGATGCCAAATTGAAATTTGAGATTAGCAGTAGGAGCCAAAATTTCCTTATCTCCATCGATTCCCGCTCCCGCGTGATCGACAGCAAATTCAGCATCGAAGTGCAAAAAGCGCCATTTACGGCGAAAATCGTTAAAATCCCAGGAGATGATTTCCTACAGACCTTGAGGAATAAGTTGAATTGGGGGCTGGATGTGCGAAATTAAATCGTAGAGACGCGATACCTCGCGTCTGAATCAAATGTAGAGACGCGATACCTCGCGTCTTTTTCTATATAAGACGCGAGGTATCGCGTCTCTACATTTTGTATGCATTCGAATCCCAAAAATCTCATTTTAAAAAAAAGACGCGAAGTATCGCGTCTCTACATTCTGCATCCATTCGCGTCTCTACAACAACCTCTTCAATTCATTCAACTTCAACAACGCCTCAATCGGCGAAAGAGTATTCACATCCAAAGCGCCCAATTGCTCCTCGATTTTCTTCAAGCCCTCCGGAATTTCCGCGCCAAATAAACTCAACTGATAATTGTTTTTCGGCATTTCTTTGAGCTTCTCCACATTGTCTTCTAGGACATGATCTTTCTCCAAATTCTGCAGAATCTCATGCGCACGCAACACCAAGGACGTCGGCATACCCGCCATCTGCGCCACATGAATACCAAAACTATGGGCAGATCCACCCGGAACCAATTTCCGCAAGAATATGATCTTATTTCCTACTTCTTTGACGGATACATGGAAATTCTTAATCCGCGGAAAGTCTTCGGTCAATTCATTTAATTCATGGTAGTGGGTAGCAAACAAGGTTTTCGCACGAGACTTGGGATGATTATGCAAGTGCTCCGCAATCGCCCAGGCCATGGAAACACCATCGTAAGTGGAGGTTCCCCGACCGATTTCATCCAACAATACCAACGAACGATTCGATAAATTATTCAAAATAGCCGCGGTCTCCGTCATCTCCACCATGAACGTAGATTCCCCCTTGGATAGGTTATCCGAGGCACCTACGCGGGTAAATACTTTATCCACCAATCCAATCGTCGCTGCGGTGGACGGCACAAAAGAACCCATTTGGGCCATCAAGACGATGAGGGCTGTTTGACGTAAAAGGGCCGACTTACCGGCCATGTTGGGACCCGTAATCATCACAATCTGCTGGGTCTCATTGTCTAAATACACGTCATTCGGAACATAAGCTTCACCAATCGGCAATTGCTGTTCAATCACCGGGTGACGCCCCGCCTCAATCTGTATCGAATCGCCTTCGTTCAATTCCGGTTGGACATACTGATTGCGTTTCGCCACTTGTGCAAAACTTGTCAAGACATCCAAGGTCGCGATTCCCAGAGCGTTCAATTGAATCAATTCCAAATACTCCAAAGACTCACGAACCAAGTCTTGAAAAATACTAAATTCGATGGTCGAGATTTTATCCTCCGCACTCAAAATCTTCTCCTCATACCCCTTCAGCTCCTCCGTGATGTAACGCTCCGCATTGACCAAGGTCTGCTTACGAATCCATTCCGGCGGCACACGGTCCTTGTGCGCATTGGTCACTTCCAAATAATAGCCAAAAACCTTGTTGTAAGCTACTTTCAACGACGTAATTCCCGTCCGCTCAATCTCGCGTTTCTGCATTGCAGCCAAGTAATCCTTGCCATTCGTCGAGAGCAAATGTAACTCGTCCAATTCTGGCATGAATCCGGTCTTGATAATTCCTCCTTGATGAACCAGCATCGGAGCATCGTCCCGCAAAGCAGATTCGATTTTTTGAACCAGATGCAGGCAAGGATTTAATTGATCCGCCCATTTCTGTAATATCGGAGCGGGGTGAGTAGATAATAATTCTTTGATCGCGGGAACTTGTTGGAGCGCGCGCTTCAACTGTACCAATTCCCGTGGATTGATCCGACCGGCAGCTACTTTGGAAATCAATCGTTCCAAATCACCAATCGGCTTTAACAAGGAAATCAATTGGTCCATTGTATCATCGAGCTCCAATAAACCAGCCACACCAGCTTGACGCTCTTGAATGGCCGCTAAATCTTTCAATGGCAAGACCATCCATTTGCGCAACAAACGAGCCCCCATGGGCGTCATCGTTTGGTCCATCAAATCAATCAGGGGTACCCCACCCTCTTGCACGGAATACACCAATTCGAGGTTGCGAATGGTGAAACGATCCAGCCATACATATTTATCTTCCTCAATCCGCTGAATCGTGGCAATATGCCCTACTTGTTTGTGCTCTGTTTCCGCCAAATAATGAAGAATCACCCCGGCGGCAATGATCCCCAGCGGCATGCCTTCGATGCCAAAACCTTTCAGATTTTTGGTCTTGAAATGTTCGGTCAACAAGGGATAGGTAAACTCATGGGAAAAAATCCATTCCTCCAGTGAGAACGAATGGTATTGATCACCAAAATTTTCTTGGTAAACGGAACGGTATTTTTTGGGAAATAAAATCTCCGCCGGCATAAAACTCTGAATCAGCTTTTGCACATAGGCCAAAGGACCCTGCGAACACATAAATTCCCCCGTAGAAATATCTAAAAAGGCCACGCCAAATTGCGCATCTTTTTCCTGATAGCTAATGGAAGCAACGTAGTTATTGCGCTTATTATCAAGTACTTGATCATTAAATGAAACCCCGGGTGTTACTAATTCGGTCACGCCGCGTTTCACAATTCCTTTAGCCTCAGCCGGATTTTCCAATTGATCACAAATCGCCACGCGCTGGCCAGCACGGACTAATTTGGGCAAATAGGTATCCAAGGAATGGTGCGGAAAACCCGCCAAATGATCGTCGGCCGTTCCATTATTTCTGCGGGTCAACGTAATCCCCAAAATCTTAGAAGCCTTCACCGCATCCTCTCCGAAAGTCTCATAAAAATCCCCTACACGGAACAAGAGTATTGCTCCCGGATACCGTGCTTTGATTTGATTAAACTGTCTGGAAAGTGGGGTTTCTCCTTTTTTCAAAGGCTCCTGCCCATCGGGTGTTTTTTTGGCCAAAATTTTTGTCGCTAATGAAGACAAAAATAAGTCAAATTTTATACATTTACCATTCCTATAAAACTTATCAATAACTATGATTAATTCGTCCATTTATATCCAATCCCAGCAGGAAGTTTTCGATGTTGTGATTGTCGGTTCAGGAGCCGGTGGCGGTATGGCGGCACATACATTAACGAAGGCGGGAGCCAAGGTTTGTGTACTCGAGGCGGGCCAACCTTTCGACCCTGCTGATCCCAAAGACATGACCCAATTAAAGTGGCCTTACGAGTCCCTTCGCCGCGGTTCTAGTTCCTCCTTACGTAATTTTGGTGATTTCGATGCAGCCTATGGCGGTTGGGACATCGAAGGAGAGCCTTACACGCGCAAAGACGGAACGAAGTTCGACTGGTTCCGTTCTCGGATGGTGGGTGGACGTACCAACCACTGGGGTCGTATTTCCTTGCGTTTTGGACCGGACGATTTCAAGCGGAAGAGTATTGATGGATTGGGTGACGACTGGCCGATTGGCTATGACGATATGAAACCTTATTACGATAAGGTGGATAAAATGATCGGGGTTTTCGGAACCAATGAAGGCTTACGGAATAATCCGGATGGCTATTTCTTGCCTCCTCCGAAACCGCGTTTGCACGAATTGATGATTAAGAAGGCGAATAAGGCTTTGGGTATCCCGACTTATCCGTCGAGAATGTCGATGTTGACCAAACCGATTAACTCTGAGCGTGGCCAATGTTTCTATTGCGGTCAGTGTAACCGGGGTTGTTCTGCCTATGCCGACTTCTCGTCTTCGTCGGTATTAATCAAACCCTCGGCAGCAACTGGTAACCTAACGATGCTTCCATTCGCGATGGCGCGTGAGGTAACAACGGATTCGGCAACAGGCTTGGCAACGGGTGTTTCCTATGTACACACGGGTACCATGCAAGAGTATACGGTGCGAGGTAAGATTGTTGTTTTGGCAGCCAGTGCGGGAGAAACAGCCCGTTTATTATTGAATTCAAAAAGTTCTCGCTTCCCGAATGGTTTAGCCAATTCGAGTGGCGTGGTAGGAAAATATTTAAATGACTCGACGGGAGCATCGCGTTCGGCGATTATTCCATCCTTGTTTAACCGCAAGCGTTACAACGAAGATGGCGTGGGGGGTATGCACATTTACACCCCATGGTGGTTGGACAACGCAAAATTAGACTTCCCGCGCGGATACCACATCGAATACGGTGGCGGTATGGGGATGCCAAGTTACGGTTTCGGTTGGGGCATTGAGGGCTTGAACGGCCGGGAGAATTTCACACGTGATGGTTTGAAGAAAGCCGCGGGTGGATATGGCGCAACATTGAAGGAGGATTACCGCAGGTTCTACGGATCTTACGTGAGTTTTGCGGGACGTGGTGAGCCGGTGGTTCGTGAGGATAACTATTGTGAGATTGACCCGAATGTGGTAGATAAATATGGTATTCCGGTATTGCGTTTCCATTACAAATGGAGCGATTACGAGGTGAAGCAGGCGAAGCACATGCAAGATACCTTTGAGGAAATCATTCATGCGATGGGTGGCGAACCGATGGGTAAAAAACCGGGTGCGGAGAGCAATTACGGTTTGGCGGATCCAGGACGAATTATTCACGAAGTGGGAACGGCGCGTATGGGTAACGATAAGAATACATCGGCCTTGAACTCGAACTGTCAGGCACACGACGTGAAGAACTTGTTCGTAGCGGATGCGGCACCGTTCGTATCTCAAGGGGATAAGAATGCGACATGGACGATTTTGGCCTTGTCCTTACGTACATCGGAATACATCATTGATCAACGCAAAAAAGGCAACCTATAATGAAAAGAAGAGACTATTTAAAAAATATGGGCTTGAGTTCGTTGGGCTTGGCCGTATTCAATCCCGATGAGAAGGCGATTGAGAATTTGGAATTAGCCAAAGTTCCGGTGAAAAGACCGAACGGTCGGACGCAGGAAGAGGCTGAAATGGAAGCCCGCTTACAAGCTGAGGTTTTCTTGAATAAACATGAATTGGATACGATTACGATTTTGTCGGACATCATTATTCCGGCCGATGGGAAATCGGGCAGTGCGTCGCAATCAGGCGTTACAGCATTCATCGAATTTATTGTGAAGGACAAACCGGAATTCAAAACGCCGATGCGTGGTGGATTGCGCTGGTTGGACTCGGAGTCGAACAAGCGTTTTGGCAAGAAATTCACGGAAATTACGGCTGCGCAACGCATTAACATCGTAGATGATATCGCTTATCCGGAAACGGCACCGAAGCATTTATCGCAGGGGGTGAGTTTCTTTAGCTTGATGCGGAATTTGACAGCCACTGGATTTTTCACCTCAAAAATGGGCATTGCCGATTTAGAATATAAGGGCAATACGCCAAATCAGTGGAACGGTGTTCCGGATGAGGTATTGAAACAGTATGATTTAAGTTATGACGCATAGTCGGGTCCTCAGACCAAACATATTTGCTCACATTCCCCAGCTCGTGGCGGGTATATCGACTCGCCACGGGGGCGTGAGTTCCCAGGCCTATCAATCGCTGAATTTAGGCGTTCATACGGACGATGATCCGGAGGCCATTACGCAAAACCTTTCCCTTTTTTGTGCAGATTTAGGCATATCGCCAGAATCGTTGGCGCGCTCCTACCAGGTGCATAGGGCTGAAATCTGGCAAACCAATCTTCCCGGTTATCAAAGTGGTTACGATGCCATTATTTCCGAAACACCCGGTATTATTGCTGGCGTGGGTATTGCCGATTGTTGCCCGATATTATTGGCGAATCCTGTTCGTCGTGTAGCGGCAGCTATACATGCCGGTTGGAAAGGAACGGTTGCTCAAATCGTTCATAAAACTGCTTCTACCCTGATTGCCGCAGGTTCAAATCCGGCAGATATATTGGCTTACATTGGTCCTTGCATCAGCCTGGATCGATTCGAAGTGGGCGATGAGGTGGCAGCAAAATTTGAACACAAGGAAAAGCGCGGTGAGCGCTGGCATGTGGACCTCAAGGCTACGAATGCGGCTCAATTACAGCGTTTAGGGATTACGCAGATTGAGATTTCGGATTATTGTACGGTGGAGCATAAGGATGTATTCTTCTCTCATCGCAGGGAGAAGGGGATTACGGGCAGGATGTTGGCTGTGGTGGGGTTTAATTAAAATGACCTTATTGCGATAACCTGACGTGTCCAATCTCCATTAATCCATTCAACATTGCCGTCAGTAAATTTCAGACATCGGTAAGGAGAAGCTTGAGTCCACTTCATATAATCTGAACTCATAAATATTTTGTTGTTTGTGACAGTAGTAATTCCAGCCACGGTACTTCTTGCAGCGTAAAGTAGCGTCAACTCATGATAAGTTGGTATGCGCCAATCTGTATAAAGATTACCTGATTTATCCGAATTATGCTTGATAGCGTTTGTAACACTGCTATACATATACTCCGGCGTTTCATCATAAACATAAGTATCCGCAATTAGCCCGTGGTATCCGCCTGAAGTAATATAAAATACAATACCTCCACCATAAACTTCACCGAGTGTATGCGCAGTAGTACCTCCACCCCCACTAACTGAAGCGACAGCAGAGGTTACAAACGCTGTCGTGGCGATTTGAGATGTATTGGTTCCAGCAGTTGCGGTAGGTGCTGAAGGAGTTCCTGTAAATGTAGGTGATGCTAAAGGTGCCGCCCCGATAACGTCACTTATTGGAATTGTTGAACTAGCCGTCATAGCTGATGTTCCATTGCCTTTAACATAACCTGTCAAAGTCGATACCCCTGTCCCCCCGTTGGCAACTGCTAAAGTACCTGACAGATTCCCAGCAGCCAATGTTGCACTTAACACACCACTGCCGTCTATACTCAAATTAGAACCTACTTTGATACCCCCTAAAGTTGCTCCATTTGCTGTTGGCAAGGAATAGGAGGAAGGAGTCGGGATATTCAATGTAGAACCACTGAAACTCGCAGCGCCCGAACCAATGGTCGTTAAAGCAATAGGGGCTTGATAATCTGTCCCAGAAATAGCAACTGAGAACGCATTGCTTCCATTGCCTTTGATAATTCCGGTTAAAGAAGAAGCGCCCGTACCTCCGTTTACGACAGGTAAAGTTCCCGTGACATCAGAGGCAAGGTTTATTGTATTTGATGAAGAAGAAGCCGACCCATAGGTAATTTCTTTTGTCGTCGAATTATAGAATAATGAATTAGATGATGTGGCATTTCGGATGGGAGCAATATACAAACCAGTCGCAGCTGGATTCAGTAAGGCGCCTGTTGCATTCAATGCTATACTATTCGGAGCTTGACTGTTTCCGGCAAAGGACCCAATGGCAACAGAATATGCACCTTGACCATTTTGACCAGCAGCAAATCCGATAGCAACCGCTTGTTGGCCTTGCCCCGATTGCGCAGCATTAGGGCCTATCGCCACGGATGCTCCGGATTGATTGTTTTCACCTGCCACATTACCAATTGCAATGGAGCTTCCCCCTTGATTGTTTTTACCAGCACCTCCACCAAGGGCCACGGCACCATCCCCTTGTAGACTATTACCCGCCTGATCTCCAATAGCCAATTTGGTAGCTTTAAGGCCTACAAGCGCCTTAATTGAATTAATATCTGTAACACCAGTTCCTCCGTTTGAAACAGGTACAGTTCCCGTGATTGAGGTGGCATTGGTGCTCGTGATTGCACTTAAAACGCCATTGGCATCGATGCTCAGATTTGAGCCAACTTTCACCCCTCCCAAGGTATTTGAACTCGCGGTAGGTAGCGTAAATGAGGAGGAGGGTGCTGGAGCCCAACTATTCCCGTCATATGTGAGGACTTGTCCGTTTGTTGGAGCCAAATTACTAATAGGACTTCCTTGCAGTTTATTGATCGTCGGACTATTTGCAGTACCTCCCAAATCACCGGCTAATTTAATCTTCCCACTTGCCAAAGTCGTAGCATCAGGAATACCGCTAGAAGCAACCTGTGTAATAGATTGGTCAATGTAGAACTTAGCAGCTCGTTGGGTGGGATACAATTGATCAGATGGACTCGCACCGCCTAAATCCGTTGCCGTGGATTTATTGGATTGTAATTCTGCAACACCTGTTAAATTGCTAATGCTTGAATTCGTTGTGTTTATTTGTCCTTGTAATCCTCCAATTTGAGCATTTAAAGAATTATTCGTGGCAGCAATTTGATTTCGGTTGTCTGAAATTTGATTTTGCTGATCTGAAATCCTTGAGTTGATGTTTGAAATAGAAGTAGATTGCGCTACAATTTGATTATCCAAACTCGATACACTTTGATTAAGCACCAAAAAAGCCGCTTCATTCGCTTCTTTATTGGCTTGGATTGTGAGATTAGCTGTTTGAATTTGGCTTGAATTACGTTGGATGTCCGCCTTGATTGGATCTAAATCCTTGGGAATCAAATAACCTGAATCGTTGGAAAACTGCGATAATTTCGTGGGTGCCTCTCGAACATTCTTATAATCAACCGTTTCAGCATATAGCGAATAAGGAGTATAATTAAGTGCCTGAGTACTTACTTGCTTAAAACTCGAGCAAGCATCATAGCTTACACCTACTTTCAGACTTTTCACATTTGAGTTCCAAACAATCGATTCGAAACTCTTGTAAATAGAAGCATTTGAAACCTGACCACCCACTCCAATGGAAACATTCACCAAACCATACTCATCCGTCGTGACTTGCTGCGTTTCTTCATAATCCAATCCGCCAGCGGTATTAAATAAACTAAAGCGCAAACATACCTTTCCCTTGCTCAAGGGTTGGCCAGTGATGCGTGCGCCTGGAATGTCAATGGCTTGAGGATCCAGGATAACCGCCTGGTAATTTATTGACTTCTTAGCAGATTGAGCAATAAGTCCTACATGCGTAAAACTGAGAATGATTAACAATAAATGAGTAAATTTTTTCATTTTTTAGAACTATTGAATCGATTTGATAAGTGTTTTTGTTTGTGGTTGCCCATGGTGAAATACCTGAAGTAGGTATTTACCTGCTGGGATTTTGGGTAAATCCTGTAAATTAATTTCGCTATGTTTTTCATCATACCATCCTTCCCAAATGAGGTTGGCGTCAATATCGTAAAGCATCAATCGCGTTGGTAACTTTTCAGACTTATTAATCTTTACGAGTAATTTATCTACAAAAGGATTGGGATACGTTTCGACTGACCAGTTCATCGGCTCAGCGATGCTAATCAATTGGCTCAGGTTATTATAAATTTGTATTGCGCCCAATGGCTGTTTAAACCCTTGACGAAAATTGTTTGTAGCGCCTGTGGCCACGCTCGACTGCCCTATGACCTGGGAGGCATAGGCTCCTTTAGAAATACCGGATGAAGCGATCGTGGAAAGCTTTAGGTATTGACCATGGCTGCTTAAGCTGATCAGAAGTAAAAAGAGTAAATATCTTTTCATATTAGTTCATTAAGCGAATGCCTACCGAAAATACTGTGGGTTTGAAGTTCAAGGTTGATTGACCTTCAGGTTGATCATTTAGTGTTTGGGTTTGTTGGTAGGATACAAAACCGGCCAATTTATCCAAGAAGCGTTTCTCAACTTCTGCCCCATAACCTCCTATCAATTTTACTTGACCAAACTGAGGATTTTCAGTTAGATCCACATAGCGATTCGAGAGAAGCTGATTGCCATGAACGATTTTATTAATACTGGCAATACCTTGTAGGTTTATAGCTACCTTCCAAGGAAGAGGAATTCGAATTCCGAATTTTCCATGAATACCTAAGTAATCCGTTTGATAAGAAAAGGCATTATTTTGGATATCCCCAACGGCATTCAGTTGGGAAAATTGCAAGCCCAAATCGTAATTCAACAAACTTAATAGCTTGGCAACTTTCGCATTTTGAGATAAATAAATCGCAAAAGGCGTTTGCTCAAGTTTTTGCTTAGTAGTGTCAACTAAGCTTGATTTGTGATAGGCTAGCTGAAGGAAAAGGCCGGAGCCCGACTTCAATCCATTAAGCATTTGACCTTGCTCATTTTGATAGATAAAATGGGTGATAGCGATGCCTTGGCTTAGTTTCAACTGTTGAGCCCTCAAGGGCTGAATGAACAAAAACGTTATTGCGAATAAAACGGCAGCAATGAAAAAATTGAATTTAGAAAGCTTCATTTGAAAACAGATGTGTATGGACTAATTTTAAAATCCGACACAAAAATGTAGCCTTAATCGAAACAGGGAGCCTAAATTACCATCGAACTCGTTTAATATTTCGCAAAATTGAACAACTTGAAAAAAAACGAATAGTTTGATTTATATCAAAACCATACTTTTGTTTTTAGTTAATTAAGATCATGGCATTAACCGCTTTTTACCTAAACATTATCATCTGCATACTGATATTGATCTATCAGTGGCGGCAGAATAAATCAGTAATTTATTTATTTTTCATAATCATTTTAGTAAATATTCGTCAGTTGAATTTATTACTATTAAATCAAGTAACGAATACGAAAGCTTTAGCTTTAATATTGATACACCTTGATCCATTGATGGTCTTCATAGGCCCATTAATTTATCTTTATTTTAGAAGTCTAATCGAAGGTAAATTGGTCATCGAAAAGCGTTTGGCCTATTTTCTATTGCCAGCAGGAGTAATTTTTATCAATTCATTTCCATTCTATTTAGAAGATTTTGAAACAAAAATAGCCTATGCGAAAGCAATTCAGCATTCGTTTAACATTCGTATTATTCCGGGAGGAACTCTTTTATTCGATTTTAAGTATCAGCGATTTATTATTCCGATAATCAATTGGTCAGTTCTTACCTTCACGCTCATTTTTTTAATAAAACAGAAGAAAATAAAATCGTTGAAATTAAAAATTGAAAACTTAATAAATAAGCTCATGTGGATTTTGGCCATCGTAGTTTTGCCGGGAATAATTCAAGTCATGTACGCATCTATCAATTCTCCATTCCAATTTGATATGGCATTTAAAAACAAATCCATAACTCCGGAGTACACCTATTTAATGACCTTAACATTACCCCTTTCCTTTTTTTTATTCCCCACATGGCTTTATGGAGGAAACCCTAGCGCTTCTATTTGGGACAAATTCAAAGAAATAGTTAGAGCCATTACTCGAATCGCTCATGAGGATAAACAGGGAAAAACAGAGAAGTCAGAAGACCTTGTTCGAATCCTTCAATACATCGAATCGAAGAAACCCTATTTGTCTGAAAATTTCTCAGTTCATGATGTTTCCAGGGAATTAAATATTCCTCATCTACGGGTTTCTAATTGCTTTAATAAGCAATTAGAAACCACCTTCCCAGAATATCGAAATCAATTACGAATTACGCATGCCGTTAGTCTTTTAAAAGACAATGCACATTTTCAAATGTCAATCGAAGGAATTGGGAAACAGTGTGGATTTAAGAATAAATCATCTTTCTATGCGGCCTTTCGGGCGGTACATCAGATGACACCCACGGAGTGGATTTCGAAGCATTTGGGGTAAACACTGCCGGGGTTACAACCCCGGCAGCGTTACGCTCAAAGCTACATAAAGTTATATCAACTTCTTATCAAGTCATTGATAAAGAATTCCCGTCCAAGGAGCACAACAACCAAAATAACTAGAAACGTAATCAAGTTATTGATAAACTGAGACAAGCCACTTAATTCCGGCGCTGCTCTTGTATGAATTGTTGAGGAGAGACCAACTGCTTAGGCTGTAACTCAAAAGCCTCTTTCCAGTCTTTCCGTTTGAGATCCCCGTTCTTAATCGACTTGATAAAATTCATCCAAGCAAAGGGATTTGTTAATGTCATTAAAGGGCTCGAAACAAAAGTTCGATTCGCTTGAGATGAAATCATTTGATCCGAGAAATTCCTAAAATTCGAGTTGGCACCCAATCCCGCCTGCAAGGCAAACACATTCAACTTCGACTGCTCTAAATTATTGGCCAAAATCTCCCGCTGCTTCTCATCCCGCAATCGCAAATTCAAAAAAGCCTTCTTGAATTCCTCCTCGCTCGCATGCGGAAACACCTTTACCTCCGAAAGCATCTTGGAATCCTCATTCAATTCGATAATCGCCTGATGAACGACACCCGTATTGCGAGGAATGATATAATACTGCGGCTTATATCCCACATAGGTGATCACCAAACTATCCCCGGGAAACACATTTAAATCAACCGCCCCAAAATTATCACTCAAGGCTCCTCGTCCCGCTTGAGGAATATAAATATAGGCTAATGGTAAATACTCCGAATTCCGCGCCGAAATGATACGAGCATTGAATAAGACTGTTTTATCTTGTCCCTGCGCAAACAAGGATGCCGTCGCCGAAAGGCAGAAAACCAGCACAAGAAATAGTCTCTTTAGTAGCATGACGCAAGTTTACAAAAAATCCGATTGCCGAAAACTTAATTTTCGTTAAGACCCCTAAGGGAATAATTTAACAAATGGAATAATGAACGGAATGGAAAGTAATAATCCATCAAAACGATCCAAAAATCCCCCATGTCCAGGTATCGTATCTGCCGAATCCTTGATGTTGATACTCCGCTTAAACAAGGATTCCACCAAGTCCCCATAGGTTCCCGCAACCACAATAATTACCCCAATGACATACCAATGAAAAGCTGAATAATTGGTGTAATACTTCGAAATTATCGTCGCTACGACCATCGCAGCAATCATTCCGCCAATACTTCCTTCCCAAGACTTCTTAGGGGATACCCGTTCAAACAACTTCGTTTTTCCAAATTTGGTCCCGGCAAAATACGCCCCCGAATCACTCGCCCACAACAAGAACAAACAGCCGAGAACAATGTTTGGATCATAGGTATCATTTTTGATATACGCCAAAACAGTTAGCAAAGTAAAAGGCAAGGCCACGTAGATGATCCCTAAAAAGGTATAGGCAATATTCTTAAAGGGCTTTTCGTCTTTGGATTTATATAATTTGATAAAAAAGATGAAGGTCAATAAGGGAGACAAAACATAATAATACTGATAGGCCAAATCCCCCTTTTCAATAAAAAAGGTCAGGATATGCATGACGACCCCACAAAATGTCCCATAAAATGTCAAGGGAAGGTTATCGCTAATACTCCCAACCAGTTTATAAAACTCCAATTGGGCCAAAACCCCAATCACTAAAAACAACACCAAAAACGTGTAATCGTTGTATAAAATACAAAACAACAGAAATGGTATCGCAATAATCGCCGCAATCACACGCTGCTGAAGATTCGATAAATTTCGTAATCCCATCATTAATTTTTTAAAAGGTTCAGCGCCTCCTCCTCATCATCTTGGTGAACATAGAGTTCCCAATTACCCAAATCATACGCACTTAATTTCTTATTCATCACCACCGCATGGATCTCTCCCTTTTCCCAAAGCAAGGCCTTCTGCATCTCCAAATCAATCCCCGTTCGCGATTGTCCAATTAATTTCCAGCCTTCCATCTATGCGTCCGTTCGATAAGTATGCAATCTACGAATATAAAAAGCAACTAAGACAATCGATAGCAAAGCAGACCACCAAGGTATCACATCCGTCATTTTCTCCGGATCCATATCGATATTCTTTTGTTGGTACAGATAATGCATCGTCAACGTCCAAGCATTGTTAAAAAAGTGAGCCGCCATCGGCACCCAAATGCTTCGAAACCAAACGTACAAATACCCAAAAAAGGCACCCAAAATCATCCTCGGGAAAAATCCATAAAACTGAAAATGGATAAAGCTAAATATCGCGGCGGCCAACCAAATGGCTACATGCTTGTTGCCCATGTAGCGCTCAAACATCGATTGCAAAACACCCCGGAAAAAGATCTCCTCCCCCAAGGCCGCCATACCCGCTATCACAACCAAAGCCACCCCAAAATCCATATCAGATTGAAAATTCAATAAAAACTTAGTCAACTCCTCCATCGTCTTCTCCGACGATTGCATCGCCCGCTCCAGATCCTCATAGCCAGCAGGCAACTGAATATGTTGGTTCCAATCAATCAAAAACTCCATCGCCGGCATTGCGACCAATACCGTCAAAATAGCCCACGAAAACACTTGAAAACCCGGTGTTTCGGCATCATTTAATTCAAAAATCGAACGCTTTTCTACGAATCGCAAATAAGCCCAAGCCCCTAACACAAAGGTAAATAGCGCCGAAAACCATTGCAAAGCCATCATCGCATGAAACGCCCCTTCATATTTTTGAGGATGCGCCATGAAGTCCATAATCTGAGTTTGGAATGCCTCTATATTTTGCGTTGGAAATTGCATCAAAGCCACGACGGCCAACAAGCCGAAAAACTGACCCAAAAAGCTTCCCACGAGGAAAAAGCCGAATAGACTTAAAAGATTTGAACTTAATCCCAACCAACGAGTTGGGCCTTGATAATAGTTTTCTCCCATAATGCTTGTAAATTTACGGAATTTTTAATCAGAATGGTAAAAATCGGAAACATCGAATTGGGGGAATTCCCGTTGTTATTAGCGCCCATGGAAGACGTGTCAGATCCACCCTTTCGCGCCGTGTGCAAGGCGAACGGGGCCGACCTCATGTATACTGAATTTATCTCCTCCGAAGGCCTTATCCGAGATGCCGCTAAAAGTGTTCAAAAACTCGATATTTTCGAATATGAACGCCCGATTGGGATCCAACTTTTCGGTAGTTCCATCGAAACCATGGCCGCCTGTGCCGAAATCGCCACAAAAGCGGGCCCCGATCTAATCGACATCAATTACGGTTGCCCTGTCAAACAAGTTGCCTGCAAAGGCGCCGGCGCAGCACTGTTACAAGATATTCCCAAAATGGTCGCGATGACCGAAGCCGTGGTGAAAGCCACCCACCTGCCCGTGACCGTTAAAACACGCTTGGGCTGGGACGACTCCACCAAAAACATCGAAGAAGTGGCCGAACGACTTCAAGACATCGGCATTCAAGCCCTAACCATTCACGGACGCACCCGCGTGCAGATGTACAAGGGTGAGGCCGACTGGCGTTTAATCTCTAAGGTCAAAGAAAACCCTCGAATCAAAATACCCATCTTCGGAAACGGGGATATTGACTCCCCACAAAAAGCCCTGGAATATCGTGATAAATACGGCGTTGACGGCATTATGATCGGGCGGGCATCCATCGGTTATCCTTGGATATTCAATGAAATCAAACATTTTTTAGCGACGGGAAATTTACTCGACCCTCCTACGCTGGAAGAACGAATTTCCGTATGTGAATCGCATTTGGACTTTTCCATTCGCTGGAAAGGAAACCATGGCGGGATTGTGGAGATGCGGCGGCATTATGCCAACTATTTTCGTGGCATGGATCATTTCAAGCCTTTCCGCACCAAACTAGTGACCAGTTATTCCCTTGAAGAGATCAAGGAAACCCTAAACGATATCGCCCACCATTATGCCGGAGAATAAAAAACCCACCATCGTCATCTTTTTAGCCATTTTAGGTTTGGCAATCATCTGGGGTAGCTCCTTCATTTTGGTCAAAAAAAGTCTGGCTCATTACTCCGCACTGCAAGTGGGTGCCCTCCGCATCTGCTCTGCAAGTCTCTTTTTTATCCCGATATTTATAAAGCGATTCAAATACATCGAAAAAAAATATACCCTTTCATTTTTATCAGCTGGCCTAACCGGTAATCTAATTCCCGCGATCTTATTTGCCATCGCCGGACAGCATCTTTCCAGTGCATTATCCGGTATGCTGAACGCTTTTACGCCCCTTTTCACACTAATCATCGGAATCCTATTTTTTGCCCAACCCTTTTTGTGGAAGCAGATGACAGGAATCCTTGTGGGCCTTATTGGCTGCCTGGGTTTGCTCTTCGCCGGGCAAGGCTTCAACATCGACTTTAATGTGCATGCGCTTTGGGTGGTTTTAGCGACCTTATTGTATGGCATCAACATGCATATCGTGAAAACCAAATTAAGCGGCCTACATCCATTGACCTCAACAGCCGGGATATTCATGGCCGTAGGACCCTTGGCACTTGGCTTGTTGTACTCAACGGGTTTTTTCGAAATTCCGCTGGACAATGAACACCTTTGGGCATTCATCTCCGCCATGGCATTAGGTTTATTGGGGTCGGCTATCGGAATGTTAGCATTCAACCAAATCATCAAATGGACCTCGGCGATCATCGCCAGTTCCGTGACCTACATGATTCCCATCGTGGCACTCGGCTGGGGATTTTTGGACGGCGAAGCCATTTATTTCTCCCAAATCATCTTCATGTTCGTTTTATTAGCCGGTATTTATTTGGTCAATAAATCAAAAGCCTGATAAAAACGTAAAGCGAGAAAGATTATCAATTAACTTTTAAGTAGGCCCCTTACCTTCATTCATCCAATTTTCAACGCGATGAATGAATTACAGATGACCTACATTTGGCAGAGGCGCCAACTCCCTACTTCGCTCAAAATAACCAGCGGAGAAATCATACACGTTATTTTTCCCGGATTTCTCAACGGACATGCCGGGGCGGATTTCCAACACGCACGTATTCGAATCAACGAACTCGAGTGGATTGGAGCTGTCGAATTACATGTCAAATCCTCAGATTGGCTGTTGCACCAGCATGCCCAAGACAAGAGTTACGAAAACGTCATCCTGCATGTAGTTTGGGAAAATGATGTTCCTATTTCTTACCCCGACGGCAAGTTGATTCCCACCCTCTGCCTATCCCATTACATCCCCGAAAATTCCGATCATCCGCGAATAGCGGAAAAAGGTGAATTAGTCTGTCAAGCTGGTTTTCTGGGCGTTGACCCAGTCATCAAATCCAAGATGCTCCGACGCATGCTTTTCGAGCGGGTTAACCAAAAGTGTGAAGAAATCCACCACCTGTTGCAGGAGAACAAATTTGATTGGGAAGAAGCCTTCTACCTCTCGCTCGCCAAAAGCTTTGGGTTTTCACTATATGCTGAACCCATGTTCCGACTCGCCAAAAACCTTCCACTCAAAATCATTCTTCGCTACCGCGATAGACCCCTCGGGATCGAAGCCGCCCTATTCGGCATGGCGGGTTTGTTGGAGGAACCCTTAGCAGATGAATACATGATGGAATTACGACGCGAGTACGTACATCTAAAGAAAAAACATGCCTGGGAGGATTGCCTCTTGAAAAAATCGGATTGGAAGATGTTGAGGCTCCGACCGGCTAATTTCCCCCAAATTCGCTTAGCCCAATTTGCCGAAATTATCCGCGCGAACTGCGCACTCCTATCCCTACTCCTCGAAATGCAAGAATTAAAAACGCTCCGTCAATTATTCGAAATTCCACTTGACCCGTATTGGGGAAAACACACACGCCTAGGCACACAGGCCTTTCGATCGATTTGTATCAATACGTTGATTCCGATGCTCGTCTGCTATAGTCGGGAAAGAAAACAAGAGGCCTACGAACAAAAGGCCTTTCGCTGGTTGGCCGAACTCCCCGCCGAAAACAACCAAATCACACGAATCTACCAAGAGCTCGGCCTAGATCTCCTGAACGCCGGTGAATCCCAAGCATGCCTACATTGGCACCGACATTATTGCCAGACGAAGCAATGTTTGCATTGCCTGGTGGGGAGGGCAATCCTTACTCCGACTTAATGATCGGTCCCCGCTCCCCGATGCCATTTTCATTAAAGGCCTCAATTTGAAAATAATAGGTACGATCCTTGTCCATGGATTTGAAGTAATATTCATTGGCCCCAAAAACCTGTATCGAAGTATACAGCTTATCCGGTGAAATTCCCGAGTAAACGACATAGCCCGTTGCGTTCGAAATATGCCCCCACTTGAGCCAAGCGCTGCGCTTGTCATGGTCTCCGCGTAAAACAATTAGGTCCTTCACCACACCCGGATTATCGCCATGTCCTTTTCCAAACACCCGCAAACCACTAATCGCGAATTTCCCCGCTGCCATGTGTCGGTTCTCCAGACGAATATAGCGCGCCTCGATCGGCTTGCTTAATTCGACATAATCATGCGGAACATCAGTTTTGTTGGCCGATTTATCCACGGCTACTTTCCAACTTTTCCCATCCAAACTGTATTTAATCACATATTGGTGATAAATTCCATTGATTTTCCCCAAGAAACTGGAATCCACATCTTGGTCGGCATAATTCACCTGGATCGCTCGAACGGTAGAAACCTCACCTAAATCCGACTCAATAAATTCACCAGGTTTGTCCGTTTCCGCCGACCAATAAGTCTTCATTTGTTCATCCACCGCATAGTTGGCCCCATAACCCGGCAAACTCGACGAGACGCGTACCGGTTTATTGTAATTCAACAACATCCAACCCGTAAATAAATCGCGTGGATTATCTACGCGCGAGGTTGGCATCCGATGCGGATAATCGCCATAAGCGGTATTGGTATAGAGAATTCCATCCTGATCAAAGGCTGTCGGCCACAGACCCAAGCGACGCTCAAAACTGTTTTTTACCGCAATGGTGATCGTCGACACGTGCCACCAGTTTCCAAATTGCCCTTCAAAGGTCGCCCCATGTCCAGCACCGCGTGTAAAACCACCCGGTTTAAATGAGAATGGATTGTGCGCCTGATAGGTAAAGGGTCCAAAGGGCTTATCCGAGGTATATACGCCATCACCATAGGACGAAAATTCCGTTCCTGGTGCGCCATATTGCAGGTAATATTTTCCCTTGTACTTATTCATCCAGGCTCCTTCCATGAAAGGTTTTAAAAAGGTATTGTCTTGGTATTCCCCAAAACGCTCCCAACCGTGCAAGTCATCGTGCAAACGGATGAGTTCATGTCTTTCGCCGATGGGCTGCAGCGTTTTGCGATCAATCTCCTGCCCATACATCGGAAAGGTATTGCTCGAGCCATGGTACAAATACACGCGTTTATCATCATCCTCAAAAAATGCGGGATCCCAGGCCCCAGCCGTAAAGGCATGCACCGCCTCTTTCCAGGTGTCGGTTTGGGGATGTTGGCTATACCAAAGTGTAAAATCTTTGGCATAAGTAGAACCGATAACCAATAGACTATCGCCTAAAACCAAAGTGGCGGGCGCACAAAGTTCGTCGTAGACTTTGTGATAGGGTTGTAAAAATTTACGGGAAATGAATTTCCAGTCGACTAAGTCGCTACTCACCCAATACCCCCACTGATTCGTCGAAAAGAGATAATACTGATTCTTAAAATAGGCGATCACAGGATCAGCCGTCGCACGATGTCGGCCCTGCTCAGAGAAATTCGGAATGGGGGTAAAACCGTAATCCAGATTCATGGGATTGCAGTAGGTCTTCTGCCCGAAACTTAAAAATGAAATTCCACAAAGGAATATCATGCCGAAAACAATTTTCATAGGTAATTAGTATTAATTTTGACGCATCATTCAAAACACGTGAACAAATTAAACAATTTTAATGGATTATATTGGGCCATTGCCATCCTCGTGGTGTGGTCGGCTCATTTAGCCTTCGCGCTTTACATGCCCTTGGATTGGTATTCGCCCTGGGCCTATCTGCTAATTTTGACACAAACCCATTTATACACGGGTCTTTTTATTACTTCGCACGATGCCATTCATGGGGTCGTTGTTCCGCAATATCCCAATTTAAATCATGCCATCGGCCGTTTATGCGCCACGCTTTTTGCCTTTAATCGCTACAACGTGTTGCGCAAAAAGCACCACATGCATCACGATCATGTAAATACCGAACAAGACCCCGATGTGCATCAGGGCAATTTCTTTATTTGGTGGTTTAAATTCATTTTCCAATATGTGAGTTGGCAGCAAATCTTAGCCATGGCCATCACCTACAACGTGTTGAAAATTTGGATTCCCATGGAAAAACTCATCCTCTACTGGGAATTACCTGCTATCCTGAGTACACTGCAATTGTTCTATTTTGGAACATTTTTACCACACCGTGGAGAACATGACCCAGCGAATAAAACGCAATCGCGCAGTCAGGCGCGCAATCATGTGTGGGCCTTTATCTCTTGTTACTTTTTTGGCTATCATTTTGAGCATCACGCACATCCTTATTTGCCTTGGTGGAAATTACCGCAGGCCAAAGATTATAAGGCCTAACATGTAAACAAGAAGCCGATAAATTTTCTAAATTTGCGTCGCATAAATCTCAACAACGCATGAAAGACACTAAATACAAACGTATCCTTTTAAAACTTTCAGGTGAGGCATTGTCCACGAAAGACGAGGTAATCGATCCCGTTATTTTAGGCCAATATGCTGCCGAAATTAAAAAAGTACATGATTTAGGTGTTGAAGTTGCGATTGTGATCGGTGGTGGAAATATCTTCCGCGGGGCCTCAGCTGCCAAAGCTGGCATCGACCGAGTTCAAGGGGATTACATGGGCATGTTGGCCACTGTTATCAACGGCATGGCCGTTCAAGCAGCCCTCGAAAAACAAGGACTTTATACGCGCATGATGACGGCCCTCAAAGTAGAAGCCGTATGTGAGCCATTTATTCGTCGGAGAGCTATTCGCCACCTCGAAAAAGGACGCATCGTTATCTTCGGAGCGGGAACAGGAAACCCCTACTTTACCACGGATTCTACGGCCTCTTTGCGTGCGATTGAGGTGGAAGCGGATGTGGTATTGAAAGGAACTCGGGTTGATGGTGTTTATACGGCAGATCCAGAGAAGGATCCTACAGCAACACGCTTTACGCAATTAAGCTTTTCGGATGCGATTCAGAAGGGCTTGAAAATAATGGATACGACGGCATTTACCTTATGCCAAGAAAATAAATTACCGATTATCGTTTTTGATATGAACAAGGAAGGCAATTTAGCGGCGCTTGTGTCAGGAGAAGATGTAGGAACATTAATTAGCTAAAATCCCATGGAAGAGATTGAATTTTATATCGATGCGACCCAAGAAACGATGGAGGGTGCCATCAAACACTTAAACATTGAGTTGTCTAAAATCCGTGCCGGCAAAGCAAGCACTTCGATGTTGGATGGTTTAATGATTGATTATTACGGCATGCCTACGCCCATTTCAGGAGCAGCATCCATCACTACACCCGATGCGCGTACGATTGCCATCAAACCCTTTGAGAAAAGCATATTCGGTGAAATCGAAAAGGCAATTCGCAATTCGAGCTTGGGATTAAATCCCATGAACGATGGCGAGTTGATTCGTTTGGCGATTCCCCCATTGACAGAGGAGCGTCGTCGCGATTTAGTGAAGCGTGTAAAGCAAGAGATTGAGGTAGCGAAAATCAACATTCGTAATGCCCGTCAAGACGGAAACAACAGCATCAAGAAGTTGAAAGGTGAAGGCGTTTCGGAAGATGAAATCAAAACAGCAGAAGATAAAATCCAGAAATTAACCGATGGATTTATCGCGAAAATCGATCAGATTTTTGTCGAGAAAGAAAAAGACATCATGGTGGTTTAATCCATTCAAAAAGCCTGGCGGAATCGTCAGGCTTTTTTGTTTACTTGCGCTTTACCGAGGGCATATCCCACTTCCAGCATCCGACGAATATCCAATTTCGAAAAGTGCTGGATATCAATACTAATCGGCTGGTTTGGCCGTATTGATTCCAATTGCACCCGTTGGAAACCTTGATAAGGCCCCTCTTTTACCTCCGATCCATCTACTGGGAGTGAATTATTAATTAAGATTGTCTCGCGTAAATCGGCATTCAGAATTTCGTTTACCGCAATGTCCATCACGCGGTCCACCAATGCGAGCAAATCTCCCGAATCAAAAAAGCCTCCCTCAATGGCCTCCGGATGGCAAGAAATACAAACAATGTGTTTGCCTCCATCTTCCAGCGCCCGACGAACCGGTGTCACATCCCGCAAACCACCATCTAAATAACTCCGTCGATTTTCCCCTGCTATTTTCACAACCGGCATCAGAATAGGCACCGCAGAGGACGCCATTAAATAATCCATAAATTCCGGGGTGCTGGGGTCCACGTAATGAATTCGACCTTCCATGATATTTACGGCCCCAACTTGCAAACCTATCGGGCTAGCTTGCAAATTTCGAATCGACAAGACATCTTCAATCAAATCACGTAGGGGCTTTGTCGAAACCAAACCCCGAAATTTCTTTGTCAGCGCACTCCAACCCAATTCAAAAATCGAAAGTGGTTTTGATAAACATTCGGGATGGGTGATGCGAGTTTCCCAAAATTCCCATAAATCTTCCGCAGCCTCTTGGAAAGAAATAGGATGTCCATCCAATTTTTGTCGGCCCAATGCATTGACTAAAAAAGCCGCATTTAAACTACCCGCTGAAATCCCATAGATGACATCGGGCTGAAATCCATTCTCGGCTAATGCCTTGATGACGCCCGCTTGAAAGGCGCCTTTGACAGAGCCACCAGCTAAGACCAACATCTTACTCATAAATTTCGCATTATTTAAATCTAGGGACTAAATTATCCCAAAATGTGATTAAATTTACACAATTTCCAAATGTGCCTAACACGCACGTAAACTTAATTCTATGTCCATTTCGCTTTCATCGATCCAGGCGCCTATCGAGGAACCCATGAAAGCATTTGAAGGGAAATTCAGGCAGTTCATGAAAACCAAAGTCATGCTGCTGGACACCATCATGAATTACATCGTACAACGCAAAGGGAAGCAAATGCGTCCCATGTTTGTCTTCTTGACAGCCGGTTGCGTGGGTGAAATTACCGAGAAAACATACCGAGGAGCCGCGCTCATCGAATTACTACATACCGCTACCCTCGTCCATGACGACGTGGTGGATGAGTCGGACTACCGACGAGGTTTCTTCTCCATCAACGCATTATGGAAAAATAAAATTGCGGTATTGGTTGGCGATTACCTGTTGTCAAAAGGATTACTCCTATCCGTTGACCACAAGGACTTCGACCTATTAACATCGGTTTCTACTGCTGTGCGCGAGATGGCCGAGGGGGAACTTTTACAAATCGAAAAAGCCCGTAAGCTAGACATCACAGAGGATGTGTATTTTGACATCATTCGCAAAAAAACAGCCACGCTCATTGCGGCCTGTTGTGCAGTGGGGGTGCAATCCACAGATGCTGACAGCAAATATGTAGAGATGGCGCATGCCTTCGGCGAAAAGGTTGGAATTGCCTTCCAGATCAAAGATGATTTATTTGATTACGGTGACGCGGAAATTGGCAAGCCCTTAGGAATCGATATCAAGGAAAAGAAAATGACCTTGCCCTTGATTTATGCACTACAAAACACAACGAGATCCCTTCGTAAACAGATGATTAAAACCATCAAGAACGATTCAGATAAGCCTGCCAAAGTGAAAGAGGTGATTGAATTCGTGAAATCAACCGGAGGGATCGCCTATGCGAATCAACGCATGCAGGAATTTGCGCAAGAAGCGCGAGCTATTCTAAGTCAATTTCCAGATTCGGAATACCGAACATCCTTGGGAAATCTACTCTATTACACGATCGAACGAAATAAATAAAAAAGGAGGCTGTCGCCTCCCTTTTTGTAGAACTAGAAATACCCACTAACGTGGTCCTCCGAAGCCGCCTCCGCCGCCACCCATACGCATGCCAGGCATACCCATCGGTTGTTGAGGTGCAGCTGGTGCCGCATCGCCACCATCTTTCGTATCGTCGTTATTAACTGATTTCTTTTTCTTGGTCGGGCCAAAACTCATTTTACCGATCCGGTAAGTGAAGTTCACCTTAAAGTTCATGTTACGAAGCGTATTCACGGATTCTTGATTGATGAATGCCGTCTTCGTTTCACTGCGAATGATAAATCCGTTAGGTGTCAAGAAATTCTCAGCTCCAAAACCAATACTTCCTTTTTTGTTTTTAAAGTCTTTACGAAGACTTAAACTATAAATACCAAATCCGCCTTGAGAACCTTGCAACTGAATCTGGTTCACACGGTAGAACGAAAATATTTGTGCTCCCCAACCATTTCCGATCGTATAATTTCCAAAAAGACGGAAGTTCGACTGAAGTCCTTCATTTTTCGCAGACAACAAGGGATCTGGGACATTGTTTGCCAACACCATGTACGACAAATCTCCGCCTCCACCAATCATCAACTTATTCGAAAGGTTGATATTCAAATTGATATTCACCCCATAGGCATCCTCATTTCCGATATTCTGTGAAGTTGTCTTAACAGTATCCCCACGCACCTCACGAATTTGATTAATCGAACCGGTTGTATTACGCACAAAGAACGAAGTAGATATGTAGGTTTGCTTGATGAATTTACTGTATGAGATTTCATAATTGTTCGTAAACTCAGGGGCCAAATTCGGATTACCTTGAGAAATATTCAATGGATTCGTTGCGTTTACGTTGGGATTCAAGTTCTGAATTCCTGGACGCTGAATACGACGGTTGTAGCTGAATCTCCAGGTTCCCGACTTAAACGTCTTCGACATGTTGAAACTAGGAACCAATACCCCATAAGGAGGAATCGTCGTATTTTGACCTTCGTTCTTTAAGAAACTTGCCGAAATGTCCGTGTACTCATAACGAGCTCCAGCTTTAATGCTCCACTTATTTTTCGTCGTCAAGGTATATGAACCATATGTTCCCCAAATGTTCTGATCATAATCAAAAACGTTACTTGGTAAGGATGCTAGATTAACAGGAACATAATTTCCTAAACCGTCTCCTTTAAACGAAGCGTAATCAGACGTCACATTTCTTGAGATTCCTTTGGCACCAATTTCAACTAATTGATTTTTTCCAATGGGGGTTTGATAATCCATTTGAAAGGTCATTTCCTGATTGTAGGAATCATTGACGTTCTTAATCGAACTCATGATTTCACTCATGGTTGATGTTGGATTCAAGATAAGATTGTAAAAATCATTCGTACGGTTATTCCGGCTGTAAGCAGTTAATATCGAGAATTCACGTTGCGCAAGCGCAAAAGTTTTCGTGTAGTCAAAATTGACGTCTACGTTGGCCGACTGATCTAATGAATTCGTATTTCGCAAACTTGCCAAAACACCATTACGGATTTGCGATAATCCATCTTGCCAGTTATTTCCATTACGCAAACCAAAACGAACGTTCGAAGTGATTGAATTGTATTTGTTGATATCCCAATCAAAGCCTAATTGATAGTTACCAAAAATACCCTCTCTACGAGTTTCAGCCGTTTGTAAATTGGTGGTTTGCAGATTATTGGAAGTCGTAATTTGCGTGCTCTCAAATTTACCGTTCACGTTGTATTCTGAACGCCCAAATCCTCCCAACGATAAACCCCAATTTTTATTACGGAAGTTTCCGTTCAAGGATAAGTTAGATCCACGAACACCCACACTTGAGTCAATATTCAAGGTCAACCCTTGCAGGGTATTCTTTTTTGTCACAATATTGATGATACCCGCGGAACCCTCTGCATCATACCGAGCAGATGGCGAGGTAATAACCTCCACTGTCTTGATCATATCCGCTGGAATCTGACGCAAAGCATCCGAAATACTCGAAGCCATGATCGTGGAAGGTTTGTTGTTAATTAACACCTTCACATTGGTCGAACCTCTCAGGGACGGATTACCATCCAAATCCACCGATAACATCGGAACCTTTTTCAAGACATCGGTCGCATCGCCTCCTTTATTACTCGCATCTTTTTCCGCATTGTAAACCGTACGGTCCACACGCTCCTCGATCAAAGCCCGCTGACCCTCAACGGTCACCTCGGCCAACATCTTCGTACTGGAAGGTAATTTAATGACCCCTAAATCCTGGTCATCGTTTTTCGAATTTACCGAAACAAACAAGGTTTTGCTTTCGTATCCGATAAATGAAATCACGATTTTATAATCTCCTTGCGGAACTTTATTCAACACAAATTTACCTACTAAATCGGCTGACGCACCATCCACGGGACGGTTAGTCGCCTTATTTATCAATGCTACAGACGCAAATTCCACAGGCTTTGTGTCCGTAGAGTCCAATACATATCCAACTATTTTGGCGGAACCTTTGGGAGCCGCTTGCGCCGTTCCCGGAATAACTGCCTCCTTCTTCGCTGCAGGCATGCCAAATCCACCGGGGATTTGGGCGGCTGCCATACCGCTGATTAAAAGACAATTCAATAAAAAGAAATACTTTTTCATATATGTTTGTTGTTATTACGCTTCTCACAAAATCGAGTACAAAAATCTAGTATCTTTCACAAAGCATCTCTATTTTGCGACCAATCCCACAAATTTGTAGGTCAACATTTCTAGATTTTTATGATTTCCATCAAAACAGAACGTTTAACCCTCATTCCTCTCGATCATAGCCTGCTCGAGTGTTGGTTTAAATTTGGCAGGAAAGAATTAGAGGTTAACCTTGAATTAAACCCAAATGTTTTCCAGCTAGAAGTATTTTATGAAAATGAAATGCTTCATGCCTTGGAACATTTCTGGATGCCCATGACCAAAAAATTCCCCTTCGATTTTATGTGGTACACAAATTGGGAAATAATCCTAACGAATAAATCCTGCTCTATCGGGGGAATTGGATTTTCAGGCATGCCAGATGACCAAGGTAGTACCGAAATTGGATATGCACTTGACCAAAAATACCGAGGATACGGCTATGCCAAGGAGGCTGTAAACGGTCTGATCAACTGGGCCTTCCAAGACGCTGACTTAAAATTCATCCGTGCAGAAACCCCCTGTGATAACCTCAAATCTCAATCCGTTTTAGTAGGTAATCAGTTTAATCAAGTCGGGGAAAAAACAATCTACTGCCCAGATGCTTTGGACGTATTCACTTGGGAACGTCATCGATAAATTTCATTTATCTGTTAAAAATGGTAATTTTACCGAATTGCCAAAAATATAAGGTCTTTTGACCACCCTTTATATGCAGCATTTTACTTCCGTTAAAGACGCGTACAACATTGACAAATTAGTCAGCGAGGCCTTGTTGATGAAAAAAATGCCTTATGCCGACAAGCATTTAGGCAAGAACAAGACCATGGGTTTATTGTTCTTTAATTCCAGTTTACGTACCCGTCTTTCTACGCAAAAAGCTGCACAGAACCTCGGAATGGATGTAATGGTGATGAATGTGGGCGCCGATTCCTGGCAGTTGGAAATGAATGAGGGGGTCATTATGAACGGAGATAAAGCTGAACACGTATCCGAAGCCGCTGCCGTGATTGGTCAATATTGCGACATCGTGGGAGTTCGGAGTTTCCCGGGTTTGGTCGACCGTGAATTAGATTATTCGGAATTGGTTTTAAAGCAATTCATGAAATATACCGGCAAGCCGATTGTGAGTTTGGAATCTGCTACCCGGCATCCCTTGCAGTCCTTTGCCGACTTGATTACCATTACCGAAACCAAGCAAGTAGAACGCCCGAAGGTCGTTTTGACCTGGGCGCCTCACGTGAAGGCTTTGCCACAATGTGTACCCAATTCCTTCGCGGAATGGATGAATATTGCGAATGTAGACTTTACCATCGCTCACCCGAAAGGTTATGATTTAGCTCCCGAGTTTGCGGGCAATGCGAAGATTTGTTATGACCCGAAAGAAGCATTTGTTGGTGCTGATTATATCTATGCTAAAAACTGGTCATCCTACGAGGATTACGGGAAAATTCTTTCCTCCGATCCTGCATGGACGGTTAGTAAAGCGAAAATGGATTTGACAAACAAAGCCAAATTCATGCATTGCCTACCTGTACGGAGAAACGTGGTCGTAGATGATGAGGTGATTGATTCGGAGAATTCGATTGTGATCCAACAGGCTGGTAACCGGCTTTGGGCTGCTCAAGCCGTTTTAAAAGAAATCTTATTAACCCAAATGCGGGTAGAAAGCCCTTATTTATTCTAGCATGAAACAGGCCTTACATATCGTAAAGATTGGTGGAAACATCATCGATGCACCCGAGGCCTTAGCATCCTTTTTGGCTAATTTTGCATCCATTCCCGGATTCAAATTATTAGTCCATGGAGGAGGAAAAATTGCTACCTCCATGGCGGCGGAATTGGGTATTCAAAGCCAGATGATAGAAGGGCGTCGGGTGACTGACTCCGAAAGTCTCAAGATTGTCACCATGGTCTATGCGGGATGGATCAACAAATCCATCGTCGCCTCATTACAAGCGCTCTCAACGAATGCGATTGGTCTTGCGGGACCCGACGGCGCCTTTGTGGTGTCCAAGAAAAGAAATCCTGAGCCCATCGACTATGGTTTTGTCGGGGATATCGAATCCGTCAATGCACTTGGTTTAACTGCATTAATTGAAAATGGATTAAGTCCGGTTTTTGCGCCCATCACAGCGGATTCAAAAGGACAATTATTGAATACCAATGCGGATACCATGGCGCAAGCCTTGGCCATTGCATTAAGTACTCACTTTGACGTAACACTTACCTATTGCTTTGAAAAGCAAGGGGTTTTGATGGATCCGAACGACGATAACTCGGTCATTTCACAGATTAACTCTGCCAAATTCGCGCAATTAAAAGCGGATGGAATTGTTTCCGCCGGCATGATTCCTAAATTGGAGAATGCCTTAAAGGCCATTTCACAAGGTGTTCAAACCGTGCGTCTTTGCCATGCTGATTTTGTTTCACAGCCCGACAAGGGCACATTGATTCAAGCCTAATGTATACGGACCAACAATATATAGACGCCAAGGACCTGCTCGGAAAGCTGGTAGCCTGTCCTTCCTTAAGTCGGGAAGAACAAGGAACTGCTACGATCATCGAGGAATTCTTTGCGGCTCGAAATATTGGGTTTCAGCGATTGGGGAATAATGTTTGGGCGACCAATAAACATTTTGACCCAAGTAAACCGAGCATTTTATTAAACTCGCATCATGATACGGTGAAGGCCAATGCGTCTTGGACACATGATCCATTAGCGGCAACGATACAAGACGGCAAATTAATTGGTCTCGGCAGCAATGATGCCGGTGCCAGTTTAGTCTGTTTGATTGCGACTTTTTGTTCGTTTTATGAGCAAGAATTACCCTTTAACTTGGTTTTAGCGGCGACGGCGGAGGAGGAAATATCGGGAACAGGCGGCATCGAGTCAGTCTTAAAATCTGCGGACTTTCCGGCCATCTCTTGGGCGATTGTGGGGGAACCGACGGATTGCCAACTCGCCATTGCGGAGAAAGGATTAATGGTCATTGACGCCGAAGTCAAAGGCATTGCGGGCCATGCGGCAAGAAACGAGGGAACCAATGCCATTTACTTGGCCATGGAGGACATACAAAAGATTAAAGGATTTGAATTTCCAGAAGTTTCACCGGTTTTGGGACCTGTGAAATGTACAGTAACCGTGATTCAGGCCGGCAAACAACACAATGTGGTGCCGGATTTATGTCATTATACGATTGATTGTCGGGTCAATGAATGTTATTCCTTGGAACAAGTACTTGAAATTTTAAGAGGCCTTGTTCAAGCAGAATTGACTCCACGCAGTATCCGTTTGCAATCCAGTAAAATCCCCGATGGACATCCGGTTCTCGAAGCCGCTGCTGCTTTAGGGATTACCAGCTTTGGATCACCTACCCTATCGGATCAGGCCTTGATGCCTTTCCCATCGGTGAAAATTGGACCAGGGCATTCGGGTAGAAGCCATACGGCGGATGAATTTATTTATTTGGAAGAACTGAAACAGGGAATTCAAACCTATCAGAAATTACTATCACAATTAATCTAATACGAACGTGGCAAAACTTTGGCAAAAAGAAAATCAGCAAACAGACGCAATCATTGAGCAATTCACGATTGGGAACGACCCTGTATACGATTTGCAATTAGCGCGCTACGATGTGATGGGTTCACTCGCGCACATTACCATGCTCGAGCATGTAGGTCTTTTGCCCTCGGAGGAATTGGAACCTTTATGTCTCGAACTTAAAAATATCTTGGACACGATCGAGGATGGCACTTTCGTCATCGAAGAGGGAATGGAGGATGTCCACTCACAAATCGAATTTTTACTTACCCAAAAATTGGGGGATTTAGGCAAGAAAATACATGCGGGTCGGTCACGGAATGACCAGGTGCTTGTTGACCTAAAATTATTTATGCGGGCGGAAATCATGGAAATCGCGGATGCGGTGGAGGATTTATTCGACCTCTTGTTGGCGAAAAGCGAAGCCCACAAAAATGATTTATTGCCGGGTTATACGCACTTACAAATTGCTATGCCATCGTCGTTTGGTTTGTGGTTTGGCGCATACGCAGAATGCTTGGTGGAAGACGCCGAATTGTTGGAAGCGGCTTTTCGTTTGGCCAATAAAAATCCTTTGGGCTCCGGAGCGGGTTATGGCTCATCCTTCCCGCTGGATCGTAAATTAACAACGATTTTATTGGGATTTGAGGCACCACATGTGAATGTGGTGAATGCGCAGATGTCGAGAGGCAAGACTGAATTATACGTATTGAACGCGATTTCCCAATTGGCAACGACCTTGAGTCGCTTGGCCATGGACGTTTGTTTATACAACTCGCAAAACTTTGGTTTTATTGAATTACCGAGTAGCCTGACGACGGGAAGCTCTATTATGCCGCATAAGAAAAATCCCGATGTGGCGGAATTATTACGTGGGAAATCGAATACACTAAAGGCTGCTCCGAACCAATTGCAATTGTTGATGAGCAACCTACCTTCCGGTTACCACCGCGAATTCCAATTGACCAAGGAAATCTTGATGCCGGCCATCGATGAAATCAAGGATTGCTTGGAGATTACGCATTACATGGTCTCCAACATGAAAGTCAAATCGAATCTTTTGAAAGATTCCAAATATGATTTATTGTTCTCTGTCGAGGAGGTGAATAAACTCGTAGTACAGGGAATGCCGTTTCGCGAGGCTTATGTTCAGGTAGGAAAAATGATTGAGGCGGGTGAATTCAATGGTAGCGGCCGCGAAATCAATCATTCCCACTTAGGCAGTATAGGCAATTTAGGTTTGTCCGAAATACAATCACAGAAAGATGCCGTTTGGAATCGATTTGGATTCGAGAAAGTCGAAGATGCGATTGAGGATTTATTGAGCTAATTGTTGGGCCAATAACTTCTGCATATACTTACCCAGAATATCGAATTCTAAATTCACTCGATCACCAACTTGCATTTGGTGGAAAATCGTGTGTTCGTAGGTATAAGGAATAATTGCCACCGAGAACGTATCTTTTCCAGATTCAACAACTGTTAAGGACGTCCCATTAACGCAAATGGATCCTTTTTCGACGGTCACATGTCCCGCAGGATATTGAAAATGGTATTCCCAAGAACCATCATGTACCTTGATGTCGGTACAAATACCCGTCAAATCCACATGACCTTGAACGATGTGGCCATCGAATCGTCCGTTCGCAGGCATGCAACGCTCTAAATTAACTTTTTGTCCGATTTTTAAATCACCCAAATTGGTCTTTTGAAGAGTTTCTTGAATCGCTGTCACCCGGTATTGCGGTGAATTGATTTCTACAACAGTTAGGCAGACACCATTGTGGGCGAGCGACTGATCGATTTTTAACTCATCCGTGAAGGAAGATGAAAACCAAAAATCGACATTTGAGCCCTGCGTTTGTTTACTTTCCAAAACGCCCATTGATTCCACAATACCTGTAAACATGTGATTAATTTTATATTTTTACGAATTCAAATTTACACGCATTCCCATGAAATTCAATCGCTGGTTCCTGATAATTGCTGCAATAATCGTTTGCCTGATTTATGTGAGCTTACCTAAACAGGGCACAATCCCAGCCAAATCAAGGGAAGACTCATTGCAGACCGTGGAGAGTCGGAAGGCGAAAGACGAACAATTACGTACTGCGGAGGATTCCCCCATCCCCGACCGAGCTAATTTTAAGGGCTTGACCTATTTTCCCTATTCGCCGAAATGGGTTATCTCATTTGAAATGATTCGAAATGAAAAAGTTGAACGCGTAGGACTTGCGATGACGGATGGCAGCAAGGATTCTTTGTTGGTATTCGGAAAGGCCAAAGCCAAAATAGACGGACAAAACATTGAATTGATTGTTTACCAATATGACTCCGGGGATTTCTTTATTCCATTTAAAGACAAAACCGCCCCCACAGAAACCTATGGAGGCGGTCGGTATTTGGAGTTACCCCTAACTAATATAAAAGACAATCAAATTCTATTGGATTTCAACCAAGCTTATTTCCCTTTTTGCGCGTATAATAAGACGTTTGCCTGTCCGGTTCCGCCTCAGGCGAATTACATAAACTTGCGGATTCCGGCAGGAGAGAAAAATCCTTAATTCACTCGTCGAACCACCGAGGCTCCACTCAAATCTTTTGTAAGATTCAACGGGTTGCCTTTGTATTCAATTTTAGATGCACCGGAAGCTTCGACACGTAATGACTTTTGGACATTCAATTCGACATGACTTGCTCCGCTTGCCTCCACATCGACATCACGAGCAATCATATCCGATAAGATAACATGGCTTGCGCCAGACAAGCCCAAAGATAATTTAAGCACTTGTCCTTTCATCTCCACTTTGGTGGCCCCTGAAAGATCGATGACCAACTTATCGGCTACTAATTTAGAGGAACTTAATTTAGAAGCACCGCTGCAATGCAGAGTCATTTCTTCCTCGTCGGTAAACCCTTCTAACGTAACCTTGGTAGCTCCATTAAAATCTGCGTCGCGTAAACGAGGCATGGTGATATTGAGAACAATTTTGTTCGACCCACCTTTCCAGTTTTTCCAGCTCTTCCAATAGGACTCATCGAGGTATATGATGAGTTTTGAACCTTCAACGCGTACCTCTAAATCTTCTAAGGCTTTTTCATCACCGGTAGCGGAGAGCGCATAGACATTTCCTTTAAATACGTGGATTTCGAACGCGCTTCCAATTTCGAGTGATTGGAAATTACCAACTCGAATTTTTTTTGTGATTTGTTCGGGTGCAGAAGCGAATGCCTGTATTGAAAATCCAAATACCAACAAGCTTAAAATTATACGTAAGCGATTTTTCATAAGGTGGATATTTAATTTATTACATGGCAACAAGATGCTTCAACAATGGAATGGGTTGCACCCACTTATTTATTTTTATTAAAAGCGACGATTAGGTTCTTATACGACTGATAATTCACATTCGCGCGCTCAGCTTTCTTTCCCTTCAAGCTCTTTTTGACATTGAGATCCATACTTGCTTGATTTCCCACAGAAATAACGGCATTGTCAGTTTCCCATTTGCGGGCTTGTAACTCAGAAGAATCAAATGCCGCCGCCGCTAAGTCCTTAGATTGCCCAATTAACGTCAGGCTATGGAAATCATGTAGGATGACGTCAAGTTTTGCTAATGAAAAACCTGAAACCTCCGAACGAGCGTTCCCCCCTAAGTCCACGCGAACTAAATCGGGCGTCTCGATGGTCAAAATCATATCAGAGGGAACATCCCCAATCGTCAACACCCCATTCGCCACGGAAGTCAATCGTCCGAAATCTGCATTTGGTTCATTCGCCTGGTAGGAAACCTTGAATTCTTTTCCCTTAAGTATTTTAATTGCGGCTGAACCAGAACGTTTGATTTGAATCGATTGAAAGGGCCCAACTGTTTTCGAAATGGACACAGCTCCCGAGGAATTGGGGGTAATTGTTTCATCGGGTGCAACAGGGGCTACCGGAGCGTCTGGCTCATCACCAAAATCGTCGGAATTATCATTCGAGGAATCCCCGTCTTTAGGTGTACGATTTAAGCAAATCAAACCCTTATCCATGGAGAACGTCCACTTAGATCCCACGAACAAGTCGCCGTCCTCTTCATTAAAATAACCGCTTGGCAATACGTTATCGATGAAATAGCCAAACTCACGCGTCATTCCAAAATTCACTCCATAAGGAATTAATACCTTCACCCGCATCCGTTGGTTTCTGAATTTTAAATTCTTTAAGCCAAAGTGACTATCCATCACCAGTTTATTTCCTTTAAGATCGTAATGATAATGAATTGCTTTGGCGTTCGCCTCCGCCTCGGCACGCGTCCGACCATTTGATTTGGCAAAAGCGATGACTTGAATCGTTTTTCCATCATAGCCCTCTAACACAATTTGAGATCTTGAAAACCCACCTCGATTGAAATCATGTTGCTCATCTTCGTCCAATAACTCGTCGGTAATCATCGTATTTCCCAATAACTTCTCCCACATCGTTTCGTTGGATTCACGATTCACATCAAACACATAAACTGAATCAGCTGAGATTTCTTTCATTTGACTAACGGAGGCTGTACGCTGGAAATTACGCCCTACAAAACTAAATGCGGCGAACAAACCCACCCAGCCAATAATCGCAATCGTTGTGGATGTATAGGAATAGGTTTTATTCGTTAATTTACGATTCATCAAAAGAGATAAACCACCAATACCAATTCCCAAGACCATGGGGATAATTGCGGCATAAGCGGCCCAAATAGACCAAGCTGGAAGATCTTGAACTAATAAATAAATGGGAACGGCTTCTCCGAAGGCGAGACTAATTTGCCCATGATCAAAGCCTGAAATACCTGATGTAGTTAAAACCACTAATGCAACCGCGAAAGCGATGGCTATGATCAGCAACACAATACCCGCGAGGTATTGCACAAACCATTTAACCCCCATCAATACTGGCTTAAGCGCAGTAAACACAGTTGCCAGGGCACGGAATGGGAAAAGTAGAATACGAGTTAAGGTTTTCTCCTCACTTGCACCTGGCTGAAAAGTATCCTTGATATTCTTCTCAATGTTTTCTAAGGTGATAGGCTCACCTGTCATTTCCATTTTGTCGGTCAGGGATTTCGCCTCTGGCGTAATCGCCATGATGATGATATAAGCAGCCGCTCCAGAACCAAAAAAGAATAACGAAATCACGGCTAGTACGCGCAATAAACCAATATCCCAACCGGTATAGGCAGCAATACCTGCCATAACGCCGCCAACTACTTTATTCTCTGGATCACGGTAAAACTTACGGTATGATTTTTCCGAATCATCACGCGTCTCGCCCGGTACGGCAATCCAACAAACAATGTATACCCAAAAGATAAAGTTGGCAGCATGTAACAAAGGAATCAATCCAAAGAATCCGACAACTAAAATCAAACGAACCCAAATCGGATCCATTTCAAAATAATTAGCAATTCCTGCTGCAACACCCCCCAATTTTTTATTGGTTAAATCGCGGCGGAATGGTTTAGTGAAATCCGCCTTAGGCGCCTCGTTCTGCTTTTGTTCTTGGGTGTCACGCTCTTCGATTTCTTGGAAATCGGCGATGGTACCTAAAGATGCGATGAGGGCGTCTACATGTTCTTGCGAAATAGCCTCGGTTTTCTCCGTCTCGCGGATATTCCAAAACTTCTCAGCAATGCGCGCTTCAATGTCATCGATAATGTCCTTCGAACCTTCGAAATTCTGAAAATAGGTATGAATGGATTTTAAATACGCATCCAAGGTAGCAAAAGCGTCCTCTTCAATGTGGAAGACGATGCCAGCAATATTAATAGATAGGGTCTTTTTCATATCTGTAAAGATTAAGCTTGGGGTGTTTGAGGATGAACGATTTGTGAAACTGAGCTTTGAAGATCATCCCAGGTTCCATGTAATTCGGCTAAAAAGGTTTCCCCCTTTTCAGTCAATACATAATATTTTCGTGGCGGACCGGAGGCTGACTCCACCCATTTGTAATCGAGAAATCCGGCGTTTTTCAGTCGCGTTAGGAGCGGATACAAAGTTCCCTCAACGACCATGATTTTCGCCGACGTCAATTCGGTCAACATCGTGGAGGCATAAACCTCCCCGCGCGAAATGATTTGCAGAATACAGAATTCCAATATCCCTTTCCGCATCTGCACCTTGGCATTTTCAATATCCATCGCTTTGATTTGTTTATTTGATAGGACAAATGTATAAAAGGTACTATGTAATACAAAGTACCTTAGAAAAAATATTTTTGATTTATGGATAAACGGTGAGTAATTTGTGAGGAATGGTAGTTTGAACCATGGATCTATGAAAATACTAACCAAAGAAGTTGCCTTGCCGCTTGCCTTTTACAACCGTGATACCTGGTTGAAAGTCATCTTCTTTGCCGTTTGCGTTTTCATGGCGGGATTTTCCCTCTATTTCACGGATGGTTTGGTGTCCAAATTAGAGGAGCGGGAAAAACAACAAATCGAATTATATGCGGAAACCATTCGTTATGTGATGACGAGTGATGAGAATGCCGATATCAATTTTTTCTTTGAGCGAATCAAAAAAATTAATGAAAACAATACCATTCCCGTTATCTGGAAGGATGGAAGTGGGCATTTAAACTCAATCAATATCTCCATTCCCGAGGAAATCGATGTTGAGCAAAAACAGGAGTTACTCAAAACGAAACTTCAGGAAATCATTGCTGAAAATAACAAACCCATCGAAATGGACATGGGATTTCAGAAGGAATACATCTATTATGGTAATTCGAAGCTCCTAAAATTACTTCGCTACTATCCGCTTTCCCAGCTCCTTGTGGTACTGATTGTTGGCTTTCTCGGATACATTTTCTTTTCCTATTCGAGACGTGCGGAACAAAATCGAGTATGGGTGGGACTTGCCAAAGAGACTGCACACCAGTTGGGGACTCCCCTCTCCTCCCTCACCGCTTGGGTCGAAATCCTACGCAACGAACCCCACATCAATCCAGAAATTGTCAATGAATTAAGCAAGGATATTCAGCGTTTAGAAACCATCACAACCCGCTTCTCGAACATCGGATCCACCCCCATATTAAAAGAGGAAGACCTGGAAGAATTGATTTCAAGTTTCATCGCATATTTGAAAATTCGAATATCTACCAAAGTGCTCATTGAAATTAAATGTACGCTCGCACCCGGACAAACGGCGAACGTAAATAAATACCTATTCGAATGGGTCATAGAGAACATCTGTAAGAATGCCGTTGATGCCATGAGCGGCACAGGACACATGTTAATCTACCTCCACGAAGGAAAAAACAATCAGCTTTACATTGATATTTCAGATACCGGAAAAGGAATTATTCCAGCGAACATGTCTAAAATTTTCAACCCGGGCTACAGTACGAAGAAGCGAGGTTGGGGTTTGGGCCTTACATTAGCCAAACGCATCGTGGAAAACTACCACGAGGGTAAATTAACCTTAAAATCAACCGAAATAAACAAAGGGAGTACCTTCCGAATCGCACTCCCTAAACCTGAAAGTAAGGAAGCATGAACACGACCAACTTGGTCTTTGGATCCGCATTAATCATTATTGGAATTGGCTATTTACTCAAAAGCCTCAAGTTCATTGATCTGAAAGATGCGAAATCCATCTCGAAATTTTTGATGCATACCACTTTCCCCGCCTTGGTCTTTGCGACTATGCTGAAAGTGAAACTTTCGGCTGCATTAGGATGGTTACCATTAATTGCCATGCTGTTTGGTTTTTTATCCTCTTACGTAGGATTTATCCTATTCAAAAAGGAAAAGCGTGAAAATCGGGGAATCCTAACCATGGGATCAGCCGGCTGGAACCTCGGCTTATTTGCTTATCCGTTGATTGAAGGCATTTGGGGATGGGAAGGATTGACCTATGCGATAATGTTCGATTTAGGAAATTCAGTCATCAACTTCATGGTCAATTACGGCATGGGGACCTATTTGGCAGGGAATCACGGCCCGTCCAACCCCATCAAGCATGTACTCAAGAAAATCTTTACGCTGCCACCATTTCAAGCGATGCTCCTTGGTTTAAGCTGCAATATTTTTCAAATTCCCGTTTTTCCATTGGCCATGGATATCATCGACACCATCGCCAAAGGTAATAAACCGATGGTTTTGCTTTTGATGGGGATTTATTTCAGCGTGCGTTTACCCAAAGTCGCCTTCGCAAAAGTATTCCAAGTACTTGGGTTACGCTATCTATTGGGTTTAAGCATCGGCCTCATCCTCTATTATACCGTTCCTTTTGAATTTCAATACCGAAACATGTTGCTTATTTGCCTCATCCTACCAGCCGGTATGACACTCATTACCTATTCCGATGAGCTCAACTTCGATACGGGAATCGCGGCGGCAATTGTGAATTTCTCTATGCTCATCAGCTTTATCATTATGTGGTGTTTGGTGGGTATTTTCAGCATGGCGCCCCATTAAACCAAATAAAATTGGTATTTTTGCCTAAACAATTTGCCTAAGCACATCGTTAGACTTATGCAAATCAATCAATGCTATGGTCGTTCCCTACAAAAATCAAAATAAAGGTAAAAAAGAGCAGGTCGCAGACATGTTCAATTCTATTTCCCACAAATATGATTTTCTAAATCACTTGTTAAGCGGTGGAATTGACATTATTTGGCGAAAAAAGGCTATCAAGCTTCTTCAAAATAAGGGAATAAAGAAAGTCCTAGACATTGCTACGGGTACGGGCGACTTTGCGATCGAAGCCCTAAAAATCAATCCCGATAAGATTGTTGGCGTGGATATCTCAGAAGGCATGTTAGCCTTCGGAAAAGAGAAAATCAAGAAAATGGGCTTGGAGGATAAAATCACCTTGCAGCTGGGCGATTCGGAAAAACTTCCTTTTTCCGACAATAGTTTCGATGCAATCACCGTTAGTTTTGGTGTACGTAATTACGAAACCTTGGAAAAAGGCTTAAAGGATATGTTTCGCGTTTTAAAACCGGGTGGTTATTGCCTCATTTTGGAATTCTCGAATCCCAAAAAATTCCCTATGAAACAATTATATGGATTCTATTCGCGCTATTGTTTACCCCTCTTAGGAAAACTAATCTCGAAAGATTCCTCGGCCTATACCTACCTGCCTGAATCCGTTCAAGCATTTCCAGATGGAAAAGATTTTATTAACATCTACGAAAATTGCGGATTTAGCAATACGCAATGGATTCCGATGACAGGTGGAATCTGTTCCATCTACCTCGGCCAAAAAGCAAAATAAACGTGCGAATATTTAAAAAAATAGGGACTCTTTGTTTGATATTGTTTGCTTTCAAATCTTGGGGGCAGCACACCAAATACACCCGTATTTTTCATGAATATTACGATGAAAAACCCGTCCACTTCGGGTTTTTATTTGGTTTTGCCTCGACCAATTATTCCATTCAAGCCCAACAAGCCCTATTAGGTACAGCGGATTCGGTTCGCTCCCCGCGTAATTTTGGTTTTCAAATTGGTGGACTTGTCAACTACGCTTTTGATAAACATTGGGAAATTAAATCCGGCATTAACATCGCCCTGTATGAGCGGGAAATTCAATTCAGAAGTGAGCCCAATGAACCGCTTTGGCGTGAATCGACATGGCTAGAGATTCCTGTTTTGTTGAAGCTAAGATCCGTTCGTCGAAACAACCATCGCTTGTATGTAATTGGGGGGGCTAAATTGGGAATAGAAGCCAATGTAAAGAAAAAAAGTACGGCACTAAGTGCTAACACAGCTGATCTCTCCCTGGAGTATGGTTTCGGTCTCGAGCAATATTTTCAATTCTTCAAATTTACTCCCGAGATTCGCTTTTCACACGGGCTGCTGAACCTATATGTCCCTCCGTCTGTGGCGGGGGCTTATTCAAAATTAAATGGGATTCGCACGCACACAGTTACCTTGTTGATAAATTTCGAATAAATATTAAGGTAAATCACTTCCTTTACGCGCCTTGGCTGGATCAATAACTGTTTCCAACGATGAAACAGCAGATACACCAAACCAACCAGCTCCTTGCAATTTAGAATTCGAATTTAGATTCTTGATATTGGATGGAATATTCGCCGCCGGCCTAGCAAATAAACCGGCATTATTTAATTCCAATCGAGCCTGCGAATAAAAGCTAAACTGATCTAAAGAAATCGAATAGAGCTCTACTTTCAACTTGTCGTTTGGCTCATACAGTTCCGGATTAATCGAAGCACGAATGGGCAAATTAAACATCAAACCATCCGTTCCGGATACCTTCTGTAAAGCGGAGTCATAAAATACAACCAAATTAGACGGTGAATTGAACAATTTACCATTCTTATAGAACTTAACACGATAACAACTCCCCTCACCCACTAAATCATTGCCAAAGAAACGAGCCTCAAAACCTTCTTTGGGTTTACCATCAGCTGATTGACGCGGATTTGCTGTAGCCTTCTTGTATGCGATGGAATCGATCGGAGGAACCGGGTTCATTTTGGCGGATGCCACAAAACTGTCAGAACCCGATTTAATTTTCAATTGATAAGTGCGCCCTACTTGACCAAAGATCGGCTTTAAAGCCGTAGGAACCCACACATAGGTACCCGGTGCATCAGGGCTCTCGACAAATTTAAATTCATTTGAGGCATCATCGCGAACAATAACCTCCGCACCCTGGATGGCCGGTGGATTCGTATTGTCAAAATAATCCTGCGATTGCGTCAAGATGATTTTTTGGGGACCCGGTAAATTAGTCAACGTACTTTCAACGACTAAATAGCGATCCGATTTAGGGCTCTGTAAGGTGACAACATCCTCACAAGCGAACAAAAACATCGAAAATAAAACGAGTAAATAGCGCATCTTAAAACGTAAAATTATAGGTGACAGCAGGTATAAATGAGCCAATAATGGACAATTGAACCGCTTCTGTTTTTAAGGTATTATCTGCATTGGGTTGCGTGTAAATGGAGAACGGATTCTTACGATTGTATAAATTATACACCGAGAAAACCCACTCGGAACTACCCTTGCCAAATAAGGCCTTCTTGTTCTTTTTCGTTGCCGAAATATCTAAACGATGGTAATCCGGCACACGAATATTACCACGTGTCCCAGGAACTGTTTGCGGGTAGGCAACGCCCTCATAGATATATTTCTGCGATGGAATCGAATAAGGAACTCCCGTGATGTAAGCAAAATTTGCTCCAAAAGACCATTTAGCTGATAAGGCATATTGGCCAACCATATTAAAGGTATGCGTCCGATCGTAACGATTCACATACCATTCGTTGTTGTTTAAGCCTTCAATTAAACGTTCTGATCGAGCCAAGGTATAACTCGCCCATCCCGTTAACTTACCTACGTTCTTCTTTAAGTATAATTCCAAACCATAGGCACGCCCCTTACCAAAGAGTAAATCTTTTTCAAATAAGGGGTTTAAGAACAAATTTGCTCGATCCGCGTAGTCAATTTGGTTCTGCATTTCCTTGTAATAGACCTCAACAGAAGTCTCGTAATCATTACCATTTTCACCTAAATTTTTAAATACACCGAGAGCTACTTGATCCGCAATTTGAGGTTTAATATTGTTGGTCGATGGAGTCCAAACATCCAATGGCGTAGATGCTGCCGTATTTGACATCAAATGCACATACTGCGCCAAACGGTTATAGGACGCTTTGAAAGAAGAATTCTCCCCCGCCTTTACATTTAAGGCAAAGCGTGGTTCCCAATTCCCATAAGTAGCTACAGAACTCGTCGGTGAAATTTGCACCGGCTTCAACGTAAATCCAGTCGGATTTTCGATGCTGTTAGGCACCGCAATACGTTGGTAATAGACACCATCATCACTCTTATAATCATAATTCGAATACCTTATGCCGTATTGTACCGATATCCGCGAACTAATCTTCCACTCATCACCAATGTATGCGGATAACTCCAAACCGCTCTTATCGGCCTGTCCAAAATTCCGAACGGCCCCATTCGAAGATGCCGAGGCTTTACCGGGCGAAAATTGATAGGACAATACCTGAGCACCAAAAGTCAAGGTATTATCCGGTGTTACATAGTAGGTAAAATCAGGCTTAAAGCTTAAATTAACAATGTTAGATGTCCATCGAAATGCATCCGATGGACGCTTGTTTTTCAAATCGGAATCTAATAAATAGTCATAATTAGAATAGAACGTCGTCGCATTCATAAACAACTTGTTGGAGAATACGTGATTCCATCTCGCCGATATCGTACTATTCCCCCAATTGAAACCAAATCCGGTACCAAAGACGTCCCGGCCAAAATATCCGGATAAGAATACCGTATTCTTTGTATCAATATTGTAATTAACCTTAGCCGTTAAATCATAGAAATTAAAGGTTGCATCCGCGTTATTTCCTGTCAAAAAAGGTTTCGCCAAGATATCAATGTAAGAACGACGGGCTGCCACGATAAATGATGCCTTATCTTTGATCAGAGGTGCTTCGATCGACAAACGTGAAAAGATTACCCCGATTCCTCCATTCACTTCCAATTTCTTTGCATTTCCCTCCTTCATTTTCACATCAAGAATCGAAGAAACACGACCCCCATATTGTGAAGGAATACCCCCTTTAAATAACTTGACATCTTTCACCGCATCGGGATTAAAGACCGAGAAAAAACCGAACAAGTGAGACGAATTATAAACAGGAGCATCGTCTAATAAGACCAAGTTTTGATCGACCCCGCCTCCACGAACATTAAATCCAGATGCACCTTCACCCACCGTAGAAACGCCTGGTAACAACTGAATAGCACGAACCAAATCCACTTCTCCCAACAAGGCTGGTATTTTACGAATGGTTTTGATGTCAATTTTATTCACCGACATCTCAATGCCCTTGACGTTTTCATCCACCGCCTTTGCTGTCACACGAACTTCCGCAAGTTCATTGCTCTCAGGTTTCATCTCAATATTCAAGGTTTGATTTTTCCCTGAAAAAGTCACTTTCTTCTCTTGCTTGGCAAAACCCGAAGAGGAAAATACCAAAGTAAATTCACCCGGCTGTACCGATAAACTATAGAAACCATAGGTATTGGTCACATTACCAACCTTCAGTTCTTTGATATAAATACTCGCACCAATGAGCCCTTCTCCGTTCGAAGCATCCTTCACATATCCACTAATAGTAGCCTTTTGAGCAAACATGAGCGTGGGTAAAAGCATCAACAACAAGAAACCAATTCTCTTTATATACATCATATTAACAATGAAAACACAAAGATAACGCGCAAAAAAGCCAAAAGGTTTCCCGCTCATCACATTATCAAAAAAATCAATAAAATTTAATACAATCAGTAACATATTACCGAAAGTATTTTAAAATCAATTTGTTTTATATATTTGCTGAAACAAACCTATTCAATGGATTTACTAATTTTTGGCCAAATCATCCGCGAAAAACGAAATGCCTTGCATCTCAAACAGGAAGAATTAAGTGCCCGAAGTGGAGTAGCAATTAAAACCATTCACTCCATCGAAATGGGAAAAGGAAACCCCGCCATCAAAACCATCTTACGCATTTTCGATATTCTCGAACTCGATTTTATCGTGGTATCAGCCAAAAACTCCTAACATCAATTACTATGGAACAAGCAATTAGCTTCGAACGTATCCCTACCCAAATTTTTGACGACTCCGAAAAAGCTTCGAAAGCGGTTGCCAATGAAATCGCCGCACTCATTCGTCAAAATAACCAAGCTAAAAAGCAAACCATCTTGGGCTTAGCAACGGGATCATCACCAAAAAAGGTGTATCAGGAACTCATCCGTCTTCACAAAGAAGATGGGCTCAGTTTCAAAAATGTGCACACCTTCAACTTGGATGAATACCACCCGATGGAACCCGATTCTGTTCAAAGCTATGTCCGTTTTATGCGCGAGCAGCTCTTCGACCACATCGATATACCGGTAACAAATTACCATATTCCCGATGGGACATTAACTATAGACAAGATCCCCGAATTTTGTCGGGCCTACGAAGCAAAAATTGAAAAATTAGGAGGATTTGATTTTTACCTGCTTGGTATTGGTCGGAACGGACACATCGGATTCAATGAGCCCGGCTCTGTCATTAATTCCAAAACACGTTTAATGACTTTGGACATCACCACAAAAATTGATGCTGCGATCGATTTCGGTGGACTTGAAAAAGTACCTAAACGTGCCATTACCTTAGGTATCGATAAAATCATGCAAGCTAAACGAATCGTATTGCTTGCCTGGGGTGAACATAAAGCGCAAAGTGTGGCAAAGGCTGTCGAAGGAACAATCACCTCAGATATCCCGGCATCCTATTTGCAGCAACACCCAAATACACTCTTCATCTTAGATGAAACTGCCGCTTCCCTACTTACCCGAATCAAAACACCCTGGTTGGTAGATTCTGTTACCTGGGATCGCAATATGATTAAAAAGGCAGTTACGCATCTCTCACTTCATTTAGGGAAACCCGTCTTAAAGCTAACGAGCAAGGACTACAACGAACATGGGATGTCGGATTTACTCTCCCTCTACGGGCAAGCCTACGACATCAACATCGAAGTATTTAACTACTTACAGCACACTATTACGGGTTGGCCCGGAGGAAAGCCCAATGCAGACGATACACACCGTCCGGAGCGTGCATTTCCAGCCAAAAAGAAAGTAATCATTTTTAGCCCCCATCCTGACGACGACATCATCTCCATGGGTGGAACTTTCCAACGCCTTCATGATCAGGGACATGATGTGCATGTCGTCTATCAAACCTCCGGAAATATTGCGGTAGCTGATGATGAAGCCCTACGTTTCGCTGAATTTGTCGTAGATTTCAATGAAAAGTTTGAAAGCTCCAACGCGAAGGCCAATAAAATCTACAAAGAGGCAGTCAAATTCCTGAAAAACAAAAAAGATTCCGAACTCGATATTCCATCGGTTCGTGAAATCAAAGGTCTCATCCGACAAGGGGAGGCTAAAAATACGTGTCGGTTCGTCGGCATTAAAAAAGAAAATGCCCACTTCTTAAACATGCCCTTCTACGAGACGGGTACCATTCGTAAGAAACCGATTGGCGAGGCCGATATCCAACTTATCATGGACATCATCGAGGAAGTACAACCTCATCAAATCTACGCGGCAGGTGACCTTGCTGACCCGCATGGTACGCACAAGGTTTGTTTAGATGCCATCTTTGAAGCTATCCAACGATTAAAACACCGTGAATACATGAAGAATTGCTGGGTGTGGCTTTATAAAGGCGCCTGGGCAGAATGGGATATCGATCAGATCGAAATGGCTGTACCGATGTCGCCCGACCAAGTTTTCAAGAAACGGATGGGTATCTTCAAGCACCAATCGCAAAAGGATGGCGTTGTCTTCCAAGGTGAAGATTCAAGGGAATTTTGGCAACGTGCTGAGGAACGAAACCGCGGCACTGCTCAAATCTACAATGCGCTCGGTTTAGCAGAATACGAGGCCATGGAGGCTTTTGTTCGTTGGAAATTCTAGGCCAAGGCCTCAAATAAAATCTCGGCGGTATGCTTCGCGTGGCGTTGCGTACCGTCGTGGATTTGATGCCGACAACTCGTTCCGGATGCCACAATTTCTACCTCAGCTGGCTGAGAACGTACCGTTGGGAACAAGACTAATTCCCCTATCTGCATCGATAAATCGTAGTGTTCCTTCTCATAACCAAAAGAACCCGCCATTCCACAGCATCCCGATGGGATTAACTGTACCTCAAAATTTTCCGGCAAAGACAAAGCCTTTTTAGCTGCCACCAATGAGCTCATTGATTTTTGTTGGCAATGACCATGTAATTTTAGCAGTTTCTTATCCGTCGCAAATAATTTACGATCAATGCGTTTGGCATCCGCCTCCCGAGCAATGAATTCCTCTAACAGCAATACATGCTTGCTTAATTCTTTCGACTTCGCTAACCAAGCCTCCGAAACTAAATCCGGATACTCATCCCGGAATGTCAAAATTGCGGAAGGCTCTATTCCCACCAAAGGAATATTTTCACTGACTAAACTTGACCATAATTCCACATTCGCCTGGGCCAATTTACGTGCCTCATCTAACATTCCTTTGGACAGGAATGAACGTCCCGAAATCGGATGCGATAAGGTCCGAACCTCATATCCCAATGCCTCAAGAAGTAAAACGGCTTTACGGCCTACTTCGGCATCATTGAAATTGGTAAACTCATCGATAAACAAGTAAACCGACTTGGTAGACTGAATAGACTTCCGTCCTTTCAACCAGGACCAAAGTGTCTGCTTCGCCAACAAAGGCATGGTGCGATCTGGATGGAAACCAACAACACGGTTGGCTATTCGACGAAAAACCGGAGTACCCATCACGAGGTTATACAAGAACGGAACTTTAGATGCGATGGATGATATCGTTGCAAAATGACCAATAAGGCGACTACGAATCGGCGTTCCATTTTCTTTTTGATATTGATACAGGAACTCCATCTTTAATTTAGCTACATCGACATTAGAAGGACATTCCGCCTTGCAGCCCTTACAAGCTAAACATAGATCCATCACCTCTTTGATCTCATGATGATCAAATCGATTTGGTTTGGTGGAACGGGTCAAGAATTCACGTAGAATATTCGCACGTGCACGGGTTGTTTCCTTTTCATTGCGCGTAGCCATGAAGGACGGACACATCGTTCCTCCTGAAACAGGCGTTTTCCGACAGTCTCCTGAACCATTACACTGCTCGGCATGTTGCAAAACATCCTGGTCATGGTAGCGAAATGCCGTCTGGAATTCAGGCGTTTGTTGGCCCGCCTCATAACGCAAAAACGTATCCATAGGCGGCGTATCCACAATCTTGTTGGGGTTAAAAATTCCTTTCGGATCCCACCAAGATTTCAATTCGCGCATTAATTGATAATTGGCATCGCCCACCATCCAAGGAATAAATTCCCCACGAAGACGGCCATCGCCATGCTCTCCCGATAATGAACCTTGGTATTTTTTGACCAAGTGGGCGATCTCCTCCGCTATATGTCGGAATTGTTTGTGGCCCTCTTCTGTCTTTAAATTGATGATTGGGCGCAAGTGCAATTCACCCGAACCGGCATGCGCATAATGCACACAGTATAAATTATTCGCCGATAAAATCTCATTGAATTCGGCGATAAAGGCTGGCAAATCATTCACATCGACCGCCGTGTCTTCGATCACCGCCACAGCCTTTTCGTCCCCAGGAAGATTCGACAAAAGTCCCAATCCTGCTTTACGTAGGTCCCAAACTTTCTTCACATCCCCACCCGTCACGAAAGGGAAATGATAGCCCAGATTTTCGGCCAGCATGGCCTCCTCGACAGCTTTGGCTTGCTTAGCTAAATCCGCTGCATTATCCGAACGCAATTCAACGACCAGAATGGCGCCAGGCTCCCCTTCCACAAAGAATCGATTTTGACTTTGTTCGGCATTTGCTTTGGTGCATTCCAAAATATAATGATCCATTAACTCCGACGCAGATGGATTGAAACGCAAGGCAATTAAATTGGCGCGTAAAGCCTCATCAATCGTATTAAAATGCGCACAAACCAATCCCAAATGTGTAGGAGGGAGAGGATCTACATGTACTTTAATCCGTGTTACAAAACACAGGGTTCCTTCAGAACCTGCCAATAAAGCACAAAAATTAAAAGGTGATTGACCGGGAATAAATGCCTCCGAGTTCAATAGCATATCAACCGCATAACCCGTATTACGGCGTTTAATTGTAGGCTTAGGAAACTCGGATTGAATATTTTTTTGATTGACCGGATTTGATAAGGCGGCAATCGTATGTGCATAAATGTTGTAAAGGCGTGAACCCGGCTGAAGGCTTTGAACCGTCTGATGGGGATCTTCTGCCTTAAAATGAACGAAAGTCCCGTCGGAGAGGTAACCCTCTACCTCCAACACATGATCTCGGGTAGACCCATAAACAACTGAATTAGAACCGCAGGAATTATTCCCTAACATCCCTCCAATCATCGCTCGATTGGCTGTAGAAGTTTCGGGCCCAAAAAACAATCCATGCTTTTTCAACTCGACATTCAACACATCACGAACAACACCGGGCTCGACCCAAGCATAGGACTCCTCCGCATTAATCTCTAAAATCCGGTTGAAATATTTGGAAACATCCACCACGAGACCATTTCCTACTACCTGACCAGCCAAAGAAGTACCAGCTGTTCTAGGAATTAAGGGAATCTGATGTTGGTCCGCGAATTGAATCAAGGTCTCAATATCCTGAATGGTCTCAGGGATAGCAACACCCAGCGGCATCTCGCGATAGGCTGAGGCATCTGTCGCATACAAAGTTCGCATAACGGAATCCGTATGCAATGCACCTTGTAATTTTGTCGCTAATTGATTGAGAACGTGAGCATCCATGAGCATCTGAAATTATCGCTGAGCATGCAATTTACACAATGCCTGAATGAGTAACAATTGAGCAAGGATATAAGTAGACATGACCGCAAACGAATTCCATGGATATTCAAATTTAAACTTGGCAAAAGCTAATAAACTATCCGATAGAACAAATAAAACGGCTCCGAAAGTCAGCGCCGAAACGCGTAATTGAAAAGCAAAATACAACATCGAACCCAAGGCGAGGGCGTAAACAATCACGGGACCTACCAATGCGGCGGGTAACAGCGGGTATAAATAGGCCAAGAAACCGACGACATACAAAAGCACCGGTATCAACCCCCATGACCATTTAAATGCCCCAAAACGGATAAACTGACGAATATAGGCAACTTGCATGAACAAGAAAGCGGCAAGCCCTAACTGGAAAAACAAAGGATTATTTCCAGGGATTAAAAGAAACACATCTCCCAGCCAAGCAAATAACAAAGTAATAAACAAAGTCCTTTGCGCTGCTAAATTCAAATTTCCCGCGTAAACATAGGCGGCTAATAAAATCATCAACAAGGGTTTCGTCACATAGCGAACAGAAGAATGAGCCATCGCCAATTCGATGATTGAGACAATTCCATAGGCGAAAAGGATTTTCTTCGATTGCATTAGTATCTGTATTTACCTTTCTTAAAATCAAAAAGAACTTCGACTTGTCCGTTTTTCCTTTTCAACAGAACTGAATCTTGCATGTAAGGATCAACCCGCTGAATGAATGAATCGGTATCATTCAAATAAAGATTTACATTCTGCGCATCCAATGGATCGATGACCAAATTACGTAAGTATTTGGAATCAAGCAGATTGGCCTTGGAAGAAGGATACACAACCGTATCTCCGGGTAGATATTTAGCCTGAATACTTGCAGCAATGATGGGATAAGGATTAGGTCCACGTCCCACAGAAAAGGTGTATTTTTGTTTTTGGTCGGAATACAACGGCGTGAATAGTTGTACTAACTGATAGGTCTGAGCAAGCAAGAATACACAAGCGAATATTCGATACCAAATGGCTTGACTAAGAAAATACTGAAATACGCCAACCGATATAAATATCCCAAAAGGTAGCCCAAAGCATGCATATCGCAAAAAGAAACCCGAGGTGGTTCCGGCATTTACCGCCGCGGCGAATAGAAACAATACGGGTAAACCTATCTGTATGACTCCCAAGACATATATTCCTCGAACGGCCTTATCCAGTGACTTGATCCATTGAAAAACCAAAAACAAAAAGATAAGCAACAAAATGCTACCTATTTTATATCCATGCTTAGCATATAAATCATTGGTCCAAAAAAAATGATCTGACACAATTGATACCGTACGCTTGAATAGGTTTGATGGCGAAGCAAATTCCAACCATCCCGGCACTTCGCCATTTTTCTTTATGTATGTCAATAACTGGTCGGCGGCATTCGCCTGAAAATCCATGAAATACCGGGCAGGGCCCCAGACAAACCAGGCAATAAAAGGTAACAAAACAATCACAAGACGGGAGCTCATATGGAGCCAAATCGATTTATCGCGAACAAAAAAGACGAGATAAACTAATTGCCCCACTAAGGCAAGGGCCGTCAAGTACGTACTGAACAAAGCACCCAAAGATGCCAGCACCCACAGAGCCAAGTATTTAGTATTTCGGTTAAGTTCGCCGTTACGTTTGATGACTAATAGCCAAAATAGGTAATTGGAAGCCGTCGTAAAAAATAAACTGGTAGCATAATTACGAGCCTGTTGGCTGTAAATCACATAAAAAGGCTCAATCGCCGCAAAAAAAACGATGGCTAAGGTCCAAACATTCGCCTTGGAAAACTGCCTCCCCCACCGAAACATGAGCCAGACAGTCAGCATGTTGAAGAAAACCGAAACACTCCGCATCGCTGCATCCCCTTTACCAAATAACCAGGCAAATAATTTCAGCATCATGTCGTGAACCAGGCTATTTCCACTAACATCCCCCCGGGCATCTGCATCGAGCCAAGATTTAATTCCACGAGGAGCCCAGAAATCCGCAGGGGTAAAGGTTTTGTCGGGGCGCATCAATTCACCCATTCCGCCTTGATTGGTATTTGCTACGCCCAGCAAGACGCTTGAACGTTCATCGGAGAATAAACTAAATGTCCCCAAATGGTATACCCGCAAAAAGAGAGCCAACAGAATCAATCCGAGAAATACGAAAAAATACAGTTCTTTCTTTATTTGCATAACATCCTAAAATATGAAAATCACCTAATCTTTCGACTAGGTGATTTTTGATATAAAATTGCGTGACTAATTATGAGCCGCAAGCCTCACATGCTTCTGGATTATCCAAAGAACATGTCATGTCCGCACGGTTCTGCGCATCATCAGTTGAGAATGAAGCCGCTGCCGCTGCTTGTGCTGCGTGAGCTGCGTATTGCAACTCCGTCTCGTGCACATCATTGGATTGCTCAATCGCCACTTCTGCTTGCTTCTCGATGGTAAACTTAATCGCATCCGCTGCAGCTTTCGTACGTAGGTAGTACATACCTGTCTTCAAGCCAAGCTTCCAAGCATGGAAGTGCATAGATGTCAACTTACCAAAGTTCACATCTTGAATGTGAATATTTAAGCTTTGAGATTGACAGATGTAAGCTCCACGATCAGCGGCCATTTCCAAAATGGTTTTTTGCTTAATCTCCCAAACTGTTTTGTACAATTCTTTCAGGTCTTGTGGAATCTCAGGAATGTTTTGAACAGATCCATTCGCAGAGATCAATTTGTTCTTCATTGATTCGTTCCACAAGTTTAACTTAATCAAGTCTTTCAATAAGTGCTTATTTACAACTGCAAACTCACCTGACAATACGCGACGCGCATAGATGTTCGATGTGTATGGCTCAAAGCACTCGTTGTTACCCAAGATTTGGCTCGTAGAGGCCGTTGGCATCGGCGCAACTAACAAGGAGTTACGAACACCATGCTCTACTACTTGCTGACGTAACTTTTCCCAATCCCAGTTTCCTGAAGATGGTGTAACATTCCACATATCGAATTGGAAAATACCTTTCGAAATAGGTGAACCCTCCCATGTTGAATATGGACCTTCTACTTTCGCTAATTCCATCGATGCTTCCATCGCCGCGAAATAGATCGTTTCAAAAATATCCTTGTTCAATTGCTTCGCAGCATCTGATTCGAATGGCATACGCAACATGATAAACACGTCCGCTAAACCTTGTACCCCTAGACCAATTGGACGGTGACGTAAGTTCGAATTACGCGCCTCTGGCACTGGATAGTAGTTTACATCAATGATTTTATTCAAGTTGACCGTAGCAGCCTTTGTTACCTCGTATAATTTCGCATGATCAAATTCCGCAACGCCTTGCTCGTTCGTACGAACATATTTAGGCAATGCCAATGATGCTAAGTTACATACAGCTACTTCATCTTTCGATGTATATTCCATAATCTCCGTACACAAGTTCGATGACTTGATTGTACCTAGATTCTTTTGGTTGGATTTGTTGTTCGCATGATCCTTGTACAACATATACGGTGTACCTGTCTCTGTTTGCGACTCCAACACTTTAAACCATAGCTCTTGCGCCTTCACAGTCGCACGCGCTTTTCCTTCTAATTCGTATTTGTGGTATAATGCTTCAAATTCTTCACCGTAGGCATCTGATAAACCTGGACACTCATGTGGGCAGAACAATGACCACTCCTCGTTGCTTTCCACACGCTTCATGAATAAATCCGGAATCCACAAGGCATAGAACAAATCACGCGCACGCATTTCTTCCTTACCGTGGTTCTTTTTCAATTCCAAGAAATCAAACACATCTGCATGCCATGGCTCCAAGTAAATCGCGAATGATCCTTTACGCTTTCCACCCCCTTGATCTACGTAACGTGCCGTATCGTTAAACACACGCAACATAGGAATAATACCATTCGATGTACCGTTGGTTCCCTTGATGTAGGATCCTGTTGCACGCACATTGTGAATGCTCAATCCAATACCTCCAGCCGACTGTGAAATCTTAGCTGTTTGCTTCAAGGTATCATAGATTCCTTCGATCGAATCATCCTGCATAGCTAGCAAGAAACATGATGACATTTGAGGCTTCGGAGTACCTGCATTAAATAAGGTTGGTGTCGCATGTGTAAACCAACGCTCAGATAACAAATTGTATGTATGAATGGCAGCTGCAATGTCAGCTCCGTGTATACCTACTGCAACACGCATCAACATGTGTTGAGGACGCTCAGCAATAGCACCATCCAACTTCAATAAGTATGATTTCTCTAAGGTCTTAAATCCAAAGTAATCGTAACCGAAATCCCGGTCATAGATAATCGCCTCATCCAACTCAACAGCATTCTTCTTGATGATGTCATAAACCTCCTTCGAAAGAAGGGCCGCATTCTGACCAGTCTTCGGATCGATGTACGTATAAAGACGCTTCATTGTCGCAGAAAACGACTTTAACGTGTTTTTATGCAGATTTGAAATCGCAATACGTGCAGCTAACGTAGCATAATCTGGGTGCTTTGTTGTCAAAGAAGCCGCCGTCTCCGCTGCTAAATTATCCAATTCAGTCGTCTTCACCCCATCATATAAACCCGAAATAACCTTTCTTGCCACCTCTAAAGGCTGAACAAAAAATGGATCCAGGCTGTAGCACAACTTTTCAATTCGAGCTGTGATTTTGTCAAACTTGACAGATTCGCGACGACCGTCTCTTTTAATTACGTACATGTGTTTCTTATAGAATATAAAATTAGAATAATCAATTTGTTGCACCCTGACCTAAAAGCATAAACACTCCCACCTAAGAATTTGTTTTTCTTATTTTTGATCGACCTTTTTATGGCTAAAATCAGTCGGTTGGCGGTTTTGTTTTTTGGCTTTTCGTATACCGGAAATTGAGGCACTTCCAGCGGCTTGGGCACTATGTAAAATTAGAAAAATTTGAGAGCCCGTGCAAACATTTTTCCAAGCTCAAACAGGTGAAAAATATTACATATTTAAAATACACTATGAGATAGCGCCTTAGGAAAATCCAATGGCCGTATACCTCTTGGAAAAGTACCATAAAATATTTTTTAAAAATTTTTTGATGGCTTTTAGGCTTTGATTTTATCAAAAAATATATACGCGTGTGATTTGTATTTATGTAGATAATAATTAATTTTGCAACCCGATTAAATGAAGTCTATTCCCAGAGATTTCTTCTACTATTTAAAACAGACGGCAGGGAATCGTCATTTTACAAAAAGCAATGAAAAAAGATATCCACCCAGAATACAAAGAAGTTGTATTTCATGATTTATCAGCGGATTACAAATTCTTAACTCGTTCTTGCGTTCAAACAACGGAAACGACTGAATTCGAAGGCGCAACTTACCCAGTATACAAGCTAGAGGTTTCATCTCAATCTCACCCTTTCTACACAGGTAAAAATGTATTGTTAGATACAACAGGTCGCGTAGACAAGTTCAACAAGCGTTACGCAAAGAACTAGTATTTGTTCAAGCATACAAAAAAAGCCTTCGCATGAAATCATGTGAAGGCTTTTTCGTTTATTTGTACTATGTGGAAGACGAGCCAACTTCTTAATGACCCCCAAATCGGCCTACAATTAAGGCCTTTGACCTATACCCGGCATCTTCGAGAGCTTTGGGTAGGCTTGTCTACCATCGAAGTAAAATGGACAGCCTACATCGATGAGCTTCCTACAGACATCTATCTATTGGGATCCTTAGTTCCTGACCCAAAGTTGATCAAGGAATTAAAGCAATTAGCATCTAACGAAGCCTTGTTTTGGGAAGACCAATGGATTGCGTATCGCAGCGATAACGAAGTAAGCATCCCAATAAATCGAAAAGTATTAGCAGATCGCCCCACTTATATTGCATACCCGGAAGATCTCATTTCAGTTAATAGCCAAGCGCTAGTGAACGAGATCCAAGCCAATGACGTTGATTTAGGCGATTTGACAAATAGAAGGAACACAATCATCCATCCTGAAAATTGTTACATCGATCCAAGTGCTGAAATTTCAGGTACTATCCTCGATGCGAGCCAAGGTCCTATTTACATCGGAGCAAATACCAAAATCCAGATCGGTACACTCATTCAAGGACCTGCCGCAATCCTCGATGGAGCGATCACGAATTTGGGCGCAAAGATTAGACCCAACACCACCATCGGCAAAGGCTGTAAAGTGGGTGGAGAAATCAGCGCAAGTCTCTTTTTCCCCTATTCAAATAAAGCCCACGAAGGATACCTCGGAAATTCCATCATAGGGTCATTTTGTAATCTTGGTGCGCTCACGACAGGTTCCAATGTTCGAAACGACCTGAAAAATGTTTATCTGTACGATTATCAAACCCAACAAGCTAGGGATACCGGACTTAAGTCTTTCGGTGTCCTCATGGGGGACTTTGTATGTACCGGAATTTTAACGAAGTTCAATACCGGTACGGTGATCGGCAATCATTGTAATATCAGCGGTAGTACTTTTTTACCCAAATTCATTCCATCGCTCACTTGGGGAGAATTCCCAAACGTCTCGGAGTACCTGCCCACCAAGGCCATCGAAAATGCAAAAGCGTGGATTCAAGCAAAAAATCAAGAAATCCCCGAAAATCTATTGAGCAAGCTCGAACAAATTTGGAAAGAGGAGGCAAATGCCCGAAATTAGCCTATTCATTTATTAGGGAAACCCAATGCGCTTTCAAGACATCCCCGGATTAGAGCAAACCAAAAAACAATTGAGCCAATCTGTTCTCAACGAACACATCGCACATGCTCAATTATTTCATGGTCCCACCGGTGGTGCCCAACTCGCCATGGCAATGGCCTTTACCTCCTTTTTGTTTTGTACGAACCGACAAGGCGATGATTCTTGCGGCACCTGCCCAAGTTGTCAAAAAGTTCACAAAGGAATACATCCAGACATCGTTTATTTATTCCCCTCTGTCACGACAAAAAAGGTTAAAGAGGCGGAATCTGATGCATTCCTACCCGAATGGAGATCATTTATCAGTACATCCTTATATAGAACATTACCCGAATGGCTAGGTGCCATGGGAGCTGAGGGAAACAAACAAGGGAATATTCCCGTAGAAGAAACCCGAAAACTTCTCGGAAAAATTAGTCTAAAACCCTTTGAGGCTCCATTTAAGGTTGTCATCATCTGGAACCCTGAATCCCTCAACCTTTCCTCCGGTAATGCGTTGCTAAAAACCTTGGAGGAACCCCCAAGTTCTACCCTATTTTTACTCGTCTGCTCAGATGCACAAAAACTTCTGACGACTATTTTGTCCCGAACTCAACGGATTGCTATTCAGACTGTGGATGAAGCTTCGCTATCCGAATATTTGGTCAAAGAAACAGGAACCAGCTTAGAAAATGCCCAAAATTTAGCCATCAGTTGCGAAGGAAATATCTCCTGGGCACTCGAAAAAGCGAAGTCGGAAAATCTGAGTACGTCGACCTGGTTTGCCGACTGGATGCGCGCCGTTTATCAAAAGAACTTAAGTAAATTAGTCGGCCTCTCAGAGCAATTTGACGGCCTAGCCAAAGAAGACCAAAAAAGCCTCCTGGAGTACGCATTGCATATTTTTCGCCAATGTGTCTACCAGATTTCCGACGCTCCAACCTTAATCAAAGCGCTCGAAAAGGAGAAACCATTTATCGCCAATTTTTCAAAGACATTGAATCGAAATGCGATTGAAAAAATAAGCGAAAAGGTTTCTACGGCACATTATCATCTGGAACGAAATGGCCGAGCTAAAATGATACATCTCGACTTATCTTTACAAATAATTCGCATCGCTAATGCCAACAAATAAATTCATCCGCATCGGTACAAGAAACTCCGCACTAGCCATGTGGCAGGCGCGCCATATTGCGGGTTTATTGGAAGCAGCTGGGTTGCTAACTGAGATCGTGGACATTGTAACGATTGGCGATAAAATACTAGATCGATCGCTCTCAAAAATCGGTTCAAAGGGTGTATTTACGGAAGAATTAGAGTCCATGTTAAGGAATGGGGAGATTGATATCGCCCAACATTCCGCAAAGGATCTCCCTTCAATACTTGCTACAGATTTACCACTGATTGCCTTTACAAAGCGCGAAGCTGCGCATGACGTGGTACTAAGTTTAAATCCGAAATTCCGTCTAGCCAATAAAGCCGCCGTTGTGGGAACATCCAGCACACGGAGACGGGCCATGTTGGCGAAAAACTTTCCTCAACATACCCTTGTGGAAATGCGTGGAAACCTACAAACTCGATTAGAAAAACTTAAAAATGGAGACTGCGAAGCGATGATTTTAGCCTATGCTGGTGTTCATCGCATGGGAATGGAATCCTATATTGTCGAACACTTGGATATCGACCGTTTCACGCCTGCCGTGGGACAAGGTTCGGTGGCTATCCAATGTTCTACGAGCTTGGATTCAGACCTACAACAACAAATTCGCCAAATTTGTAATGACCCTTCCACCGAAGCATGCTTGTTGGCAGAGCGACATCTATTAGCCCAGTTAGATGGCGGATGTAGCGTTCCTGTCTATGGGCATGCAAAACAGGGTGAACATGGGATGGAATTAATCGCCGGCGTGCTCGGATTGCGAGGAGAAATTGAATTAAAATCAAGAGCAATCGGAAATGACTCAATGAATCTCGGCACTCAAGTGGCCAATGAATTAATTGCACAAGGGGCTCAAGAATTATTGAAAGATATAAGGAAACAATTAGCATCATGAAAAAAACCATTCTCATCACGGGATCGAATGGCCTTTTGGGACAAAAGTTAGTGGACCTACTTTCTAAAGAAGAGAACATCCAACTAATCGCCACCGCTAAAGGAGAAAACCGATTACCTAACCTAGAAGGTTATGTTTATCAATCCCTTGATATCACGGACTCCCAACAGGTCAATGAGGTATTTGCTGCTTATAAACCTCAAATTGTTATTCATACGGCAGCGATGACGAATGTAGACACTTGCGAGAGTGATCTGGAAGGTTGCGAAAGTTTGAATGTCAAAGCCGTTGAATATTTAGTGAATGCCTGCGAAAAACAGGGAAGCTTTTTATGTCATTTATCGACCGACTTTATTTTTGATGGTGCAGATGGGCCTTATGATGAAGAGGCAACTCCAAATCCCATTTCCATTTATGGGGAAAGTAAATTAAAGGCAGAAAAAATCATCCAAGCATCTTCTATTCGTTGGGCGATTGCACGTACCGTGCTTGTTTTCGGAATTGTCCCAGATATGAGTCGGACGAATATTATCCTATGGGTAAAAAAATCCCTGGAGGAAGGCAAACAAATCAATGTAGTCACGGATCAATTTAGAACGCCTACCCTCGCAGAAGATCTGGCCATGGGTTGTTGGCTCATTGCACAAAAAAAAGCAGAGGGCATTTTCAACATTTCAGGAGAAGAATTATTAACCCCTTATGAAATGGCGATTCAAACGGCTGAATACTTTCATTTACCCAAAGAATTGATCAAGCCGGCGGATTCATCTACATTTACACAGCCGGCGAAACGTCCACCGAGAACGGGATTTATCTTGGATAAGGCAAAACGTGTTCTGGGGTATCAGCCTCGAAGCTTTAATGAAGGTATTGCCTTGTTAGCTAAACAAATTCAATAAAAAAGGTCGTCCATTCGGGCGACCTTTTTGTTTATTCAATTTCATCAATGAGTTGCTCGAAATCGTCTTGTGTTTGCAGGAGATTAATGGAACTTTCCACCTGCTTGGCGACCTCTTTGTTTTCCTCTTGTAAGGTTTCCCAAAGCAAGTCTTTCAACTCCTGAATGCCGGTATTTGTCACGGAAGAGATAAACACCAAGGGCAAATCTTTTGGTAGGCTTTCGCGCATCTCTTCTTCCATCTCTGGAATGGATAAATCCATTTTTGAAACGACCAATACACGGCGTTTATGCAATAATTCGGGGTTATATTTCTCTAATTCCCCGACTAAAATCTTGTATTCGTCTCCCCAGTTTTCGGCATCCGAAGGAATGAGAAAACACAGGATGGAGTTACGCTCAATGTGACGCAAAAAGCGTAAACCTAAGCCTTTTCCTTCAGCCGCGCCTTCGATAATTCCCGGAATATCAGCAACCACAAAAGATTTGTAATCACGGTAGGCAACTACTCCCAAATTAGGAACCAAAGTTGTAAAAGGATAATCGGCAATTTCGGGCTTAGCTGCAGAAAGAACGGATAAAAGCGTGGATTTACCGGCGTTTGGAAAACCAACTAAACCGACATCCGCTAAGACTTTTAATTCCATAATCACCCAACGTTCTAAGCCGGCTTCACCCGGTTGGGCATGACGCGGGGACTGATTCGTTGATGACTTAAAATGGGTATTTCCTAAACCGCCACGTCCGCCAGGTAACAAAAGGACTTTTTGGCCTTCCTCGGTAACTTCCGCTAGAAATTCGTTCGTCTCGGCATCTTTGACAATGGTACCTAAAGGTACTTCGATGAAGATATCTTCACCTTCCATACCGGACCGACGACCACCCTCTCCACCTTTGCCATTTTCTGCAATGATGTGCTTTTGGAATTTCAAATGCAGCAATGTCCAGTGTTGACTATTGCCGACGATGTACACATGACCTCCCCGACCGCCATCACCGCCATCCGGACCGCCTTTCGGGACGTGCTTTTCTCGTCTGAAGTGAGACGAGCCACTACCCCCACGTCCTGAACGCAAGTTGATTTTAACATAATCGATGAAATTTGAAGTCATAATTTGTTATTCGCTAGCACTAGTCGCTAGTCTGTTATTAAATGTAATTAGTCCGAAGTCCAACGTCCAACGTCCAAAGGCCGAGGTCCAACGTCCGAGGTCCGAGGTCCAACGTCCAAAGGCCGAGGTCCAACGTCCAACGTCCAAAGTCCAAAGGCCGAAGGCCGGAGGCCCCCTCTCACCTCTTACCTCTTAGTTCTTTTCGATGATCGAAACAATCTGTCCAAAAATAGCCTCAATCTCTCCTACCCCATTAATCCCGGTAAACTTCCCTTGATTGGCATAAAAATCAGCCACGGGAGCCGTTTTCTCGGTATATTCCTGAACACGCTTGCGAATTAAATCTTCATTTTGGTCATCGGGTCTGCCGGAAGTTTTTCCACGTTCTAAAAGACGTTGTGTTAATTCTTCTTGCTCAACTTCCAAGGCAATCATTTGAGAAATACCTACTCCGTGTTGGGTCAATAACGCATCCAGCGCAGCTGCTTGCGCAACGGTGCGAGGGAAGCCATCGAAGATAAATCCAGCAGCAGCCTTATTCTCATTTAACTTATTATCGATCATTCCGATAACCACGGCATCCGGAACCAAAATACCTTGATCCATCAATTTTTTAGCTTCCAAGCCCAAGGTAGTTCCTGCAGCAATTTCCGCACGCAATAAATCTCCCGTAGACAAGTGAATTAAGCCATATTTCTCAATCAATTTAGCCGACTGAGTTCCTTTACCGGCACCTGGAGGGCCAAACAAAACCAAGTTTAACATATTCTTTCTGTTATAATAAATGCAAAAGACAAAGGTAAGCAAAGCGAGCTGATTTACCTATGTCTTAAAGTCTAATTACCTGAATATTAAGGCTTCATGAACATTTAGTAAAATTTACAATTTATTCTAAAAATAATCACAAAAAAGTACATCATAGTTGAAAAAAATTTCTACATTGACCTCAATAAATGTTGGCGAATTGTGTTCGTCAGCTATCACTCAAAACTTATTTTTTATGAAAAACAATTTCTACGTAAGCAGAGTGGTCTTTCTAATGATATTCATGTTGTCACTATCATGGGTATCATTTGGACAAGACCGAAAAGTGACGGGTAGTATCTTAGACGCGACAGGCGGAGGTATTCCCGGTGTTTCTGTTGCCATTAAAGGTACCACAACCGGTACGACAACAGATGGAAATGGAGCTTTCTCCATTAATGTTAAATCGGGAAATGCCGAATTGGTCATTTCATCTGTGGGTTATGTTTCTCAAACAATCACGTTAGGTAATCGTTCATCGATTTCAGTTACCTTGAGTGAGGATGTTAGCCAACTGAGCGAGGTTGTCGTAACGGGTTACTCATCTCAACGAAAAAAAGACATCACAGGTGCCGTGGCAGTTGTAGGCGCGAAAGAATTGAATGCAGTTCCTTCAGCGTCGGTAACACAAATGTTACAAGGTCGTGCATCCGGTGTGACGGTTGGTAATGACAACTCACCCGGTGGTGGTACCATGGTTCGTATCCGTGGTTTCGGTTCGATCAACAACAACTCTCCACTTTATGTGATTGATGGTGTGCCAACTCAAGGTACATTGAACCAGATTAACCCGGCAGATATCGAGTCGATGCAGGTATTGAAGGATGCATCAGCGGCCTCTATTTACGGTGCACGTGCAGCGAACGGGGTTGTGATCATCACAACGAAGCGTGGTGGTGAAGGTGAGCCAAAGATTAATTTCGATATGTACACAGGTACTCAGAATGTTGGTAAAACCTTAGATCTATTGAATACCAAAGAATTAGGTCAATATTATTATGAGTCTGAAATTGGTGCAGGAAAACCAGCAGGTACTTCTCCATCCGCGCAGTATCGTTTTGGTGCTGACGGTTCTCAAACCATTGCAGATTATATTTATCCAAACGTATATGGTGCGCTTCCTGCAAACTACACGTACACAAACGATATTACAGATCCAAACTTAGGTAAGACCGCTTTCAACATTACGAAAGCCAACAAAGAAGGTACGGATTGGCAAAATGTTATTTTTGGGCCAGCGAAGATCTCCAACTACCAATTAGGAGCTACCGGTGGATCGAAAAATGGAAAATACGCGATTTCAGCAAGTTATTTTGATCAAGAGGGTATCTTGAAATATACAGGCTACAAGCGTTATTCAGTACGTGCCAATACGGAATTTAAAAAGGGTGCTATTACATTTGGAGAAAACTTCACAGTTTCCTACGATGAAAGAATTGGTGTTCCAGCAGGTAATAACAACGAATCCAACCCAATCATGTTTGCGATTCGTATCCAACCAATCATTCCGGTATTTGATATCACAGGAGGTCCAAAAGCGTTAGGGGGAACAAACTCATCTAATTTAAATGGTTTTGCGGGTTCAAGAGGCTCTAACCTGGGTAATGCACCTAATCCACTAGCCCGCCAATGGCGTGAGCGTGATAACCCTGTAAAGGCAACACATATTTTCGGAAACGTATTTACGGAAATTGAAATCATTAAGGATTTGAAGGCTCGTACAAGCTTAGGTTTTGAGTATAACAACTTTAATCAATCAGCTTATTTCAACCGGGATATCGAGGCGGCAGAAGCACGTAACGCAAACAGCTTAACAGTTTCGAATAGCTTTGACCGTGCGGTGACTTGGTACAATACCTTGAATTACAATAAAAAGATTGGTGACCATACAGTCAATGTATTAGTAGGTACGGAAGCCGTTTCAACCTATGCATTTGGATTTAACGCGGCTCGTTCAAACTTTGCTTTCGATGATTTATCTTACCGTTACTTGAACAATGGTTCCGCGGCAGGTCTATCTAATGCAGGTTCAGGAGCTACGATTACAGCTTTATTTTCACAATTCGGAAAAGTTAACTACTCATACAAGGATTTCTTGTTGGCAGACTTTACTTTACGTCGTGATGGTTCTTCTCGTTTTGCATCGACATACCGTTATGGTATTTTCCCTGCCTTCTCATTGGGAGCTCGTTTGACAGAATTAGCTTTTATGAAGGACTTAACCTTTATCAATGACTTGAAAATTCGTGGAGGTTGGGGTAAGACAGGTAACCAGTTGATTCCTAACGTATACAATGCATATACATTGTTTACACCAGATCCAAACAACAATGCCTATGACATTACGGGTTCTGGTAACTCAATCGCTACTGGTTTTGATATTGCTCAGTTTGGAAATACGTCTGGCCGTTGGGAAACAAATACATCGACCAACATCGGTTTTGATGCTAGCTTCTGGAACAACAAGTTGGATGTTAACTTAGACTGGTACACGCGTACAACTTCTGACATGTTAACTCAAGTACCTATTCCACGTACAGCGGGAACGGCAACAACTCCATTCGTTAACATTGGTGAAGTAAACAACACGGGTATCGACTTAAACGTTACTTATCGTGATCAAATCGGTGATTTCCGTTATGCCATTTCAGGTCAAATTTCTCAATACAAGAATGAGGTCGTGAAGTTGAATGATGATCCAAAGGCAACCGTTTTCGGATTCTCTACGCGTCTTCCAGCGATTTCAGTTACGAAAGCTGGTTTACCTATCGGTAGTTTCAATGGTTATGTGATTGATGGTATTTTCCAAAATCAAGCGGAAGCAGATGCATGGCCTAAATTTGGTTCATACAACAAAGCAGGTCGCTTTAAGTTCAAGGATGTCAATGGAGACGGAATTATCAATGCAAATGATAGAACCATCATTGGTAATCCTCACCCAGACTTCACTTACGGCTTAAATATTAACCTAGGATATAAAAACTGGGATTTAACCGTATTTGCGCAAGGAGTTCAAGGAAATGAAATCTTCAATTACTTGAAATACTGGACAGACTTTAACACCTTCCAAGGTAACCGTTCAAAAGACATGTTATATAATTCTTGGAAAAAAGAAGGAGATACCAAAGCCATTCTTCCAAAACTTGATTCTCAAGATGGAACGAGTCAGCAAATCTCAACTTACTTTGTGGAAGATGGATCATACATGCGTATTAAGAATATCCAGTTGACCTACAATGTACCTACAACATTCTTAAAGCGAATCAAGTTAAGCTCAATGCAGGTATATGTTCAAGGTCAAAACTTATTAACGCTAACAAAGTATAAGGGTCTAGATCCAGATATCAACTTAAGAAACTCAGGAGCAGACAATCAAGATACGCACATGGGTATCGATGAGGGTGCTTTCCCAGTTGCTAAATCATACAATGTTGGTTTAAGAGTAGGATTTTAATTAGTGATATCATTTGAAAATAAATCAGATATAAAAATGAAAAAGTTAATCATAATCGCATCATTAGTCGCGACAGTCGGTGTCAACTTTTCTTGTTCAGATAGTTTCTTCGAAATTGAGCCTCAGGGCGCTGCGTCGTTGACGTCATTAAGTAATAAGAATGGGGTGAATGCCTTATTAATTGGAGCTTACTCCCTATTGGATGGAGTAGGTGCTGGAAATACGGGACGGCAGTCCACGATTTCAAATTACGTATTTGGAGGAATCACATCCGGTGATGCTGTAAAAGGAACGGATATTGGTGATCAGCCAGAACAAGAATACATCGAGCAATTCTTGTGGCTTTCGGACAACACCTATTTCTTAGGAAAATGGCAACATACCTACGATGGTGTTGCTCGTGCCAACGAAGCAATCCTATTGGCGAAAAGTGCGGATGTAAAAGACATGACGGATGCTGAAAAGACACAGGTCGTAGCAGAAGCACGTTTCTTGCGTGGACACTATCATTTCGAGGGTAAGAAGATGTGGAATAATGTTCCTTACATTGACGAAACAGTCTACAAGCGCGATGATCCGAACTCAACCAAAGTTCCAAACGATAAGGATATTTGGTCGAATATTGAGGCTGATTTCAAATTTGCGGCGGATAATCTCCCAGCAACTCAGGCTCAAAAAGGACGTGCGACCAAATGGGCTGCGATGACCTATTTAGCGAAAGCTTATATTTTCCAAAAGAAATGGGCTGCTGCGAAGGCTTTGTTACTGGATGTCTATGCAAACTCAGGCAAGAGATTGGTAACAAATTACCATGACAACTATCGGAACACGACCAATAACAACATTGAGTCTATCTTCGAGGTTAACTTCTCTGTAAACGACGGTTCGACAGGTAATAACGGTAACGTGGGTGACAACTTGAACTGGCCTTACTCAGCTAACTCACCAGGACGTGGATGTTGCGGATTCTATTTACCCTCACAAAACTTAGTAAACTCATTCAAAACAACAGCGGATGGTTTACCAATGATTGGAGATAAAGCAGATGGTACAGCGGATACCTACAACCAAATCGACCTTCCAAATGACCAAGGTCTTAAGTCTGACCAAGCCTTCAATTTGGACAAGTCAATCCCAGTTGACCCTCGTTTGGATTGGACAGTAGGTCGTCGTGGTGTAAACTTCTTAGATTGGGGACAAATGCCAGGATTCTCTTGGATTCGTAACCAAAACTATTCAGGTCCATACATCGGTAAAAAATGGATGTATTACTTAGCAGATGAAGGTAGTTCAACACACTCAACAAGTAGACGTGCAACCAATAATAATTACCGTCTTTTAAAAATGTCATCCGTAATCCTTTGGTTGGCCGAATGTGAAGTTGAATTAGGTAACTTAGCTGAAGCAGAGAAATATGTTAACTTGATTCGTAACCGTGCTAAGACGGGAAGCGTACAAGATGCTTCTGTGAATTATGTGATCAATCCATATCCTGTGGGAACCTTTGCAGCGAAAGGCAAAGATTTTGCTCAAAATGCCGTTCGCATGGAAAGCCGCTTAGAATTCGCGATGGAAGGTCACCGCTTCTTCGATTTAGTTCGTTGGGGTATTGCTGAACCTTACATCAACAAATACTTGAAAGAGGAATCTGTTAATGGCAAGGACTTATCAGGAAGAACCTACAATAAGCGTGGATATTTAGTGGGTAAGTCATACAAGAAGGGATTAAATGAATACTTCCCTTTACCAAATGATGAAATCCTAAATTCACAAAAAGGTGGCGTACCTACCTTGAAGCAAAACCCAGGGTATTAATCTACCTCAGATTTTGTGAAAGAAAAGTCAGGGCTTCGGTCCTGACTTTTTTTATGCCTAGTCATTTTTAAATACCTATATTTGAAAAAAAAATACATCGCATGCTTTCAGAAAACTTTGAACAAATCATTCAAAAAAGAAGATCTAATCGTCGCTTTGATGAGAATACTCCCGTAGAAGATGGAGTCGTTGAACGAAGTCTTAAACGTGCGATTTTATCTCCCAATAGTAGCAATATGCAATTGTGGGAGTTTCATTGGATTCAAAACCCTGAAAAAAGAGCTGAATTTCATACACTCTGCTTAGGACAATCCGCCGCTAAAAATCCCCCCCACTTGGTCGTTTTTGTTACACGTCAAGACCTTTGGAAACAACGTGCTCAATGGAACCTCGATCGAATCAAAGAGGGGTTAAACGGGAAAGAACCCGGAAAATTAGAAAAACGTGGTTTACAATATTACGGCCAGTTGATGCCGCTATTGTACCGACAAGATATCTTTGGCATATTCACCCTTATTCGCAAAGGAATGTGTTTCTTTATGGGACTACGCAAACCCTTTATGCGATTTGGTGGTATGGCAGACCAACGTGTGATGGTTCACAAATCCTGTGCACTAGCCGCTCAAACGTTTATGCTATCGATTGCCGCTGAAGGATTCGATTCATGCCCCATGGAAGGCTTTGATGCAGTCCGTGTCAAGAAGGCGCTAAATCTCCCATCCGGTGCAGAAATTAATATGATCATTGCGGTAGGTAAAGGGACCGAAGAAGGAGTTTGGGGCCAACGATTCCGCGTGCCTTATGAAGACGTGGTCGTTAAATACTAAAGACAATCCACATCAGGTATTATCTGTACGCCTTTGAAAACAGGCTTACTGGGTAATTCGTCTAATAACAAGCGTAAATCTACTTTAAACTGAGCGAGCGATACTCCTTTCTCAAGTTTAATCAGAATTTCCATGACAAATTGATTTCGGATGCGCTCAATCAAAGGGCGCTCCGGACCCAATATACGTCCATGGCCATACTTGGATTTTAAAATAGTTCCCAGTTCCATAGCTGCCTTCTCCACTTGCTGGGATTCCATGTGACGAAGCGTCAATTTAATCAAGCGAACAAAGGGAGGATAATGATATCCTTCCCGCTCAACAATCTCATCGGCATACAAGGCTGCATAATCGGCTTCTTGAATAAACTGAAAGAGACGATGCGACGGTTGGTTCGTCTGAATATAAACCTGGCCTTGTTCATCTCGCCGACCGGCTCTTCCGGCTACCTGGGTGATCAACTGGAAAGCCCGCTCATGCGCACGAAAATCCGGAAAATTAATGATACGATCAGCATCAAAAATGGCTACCGTCGATAAACCTTCGAAGTCCAAGCCTTTGGCCACCATTTGAGTTCCTACTAAAATATCGATGTTACCAGATTGTATCTCCGCTAGTAAGCTATTGAAGGCCGTTTTGGAACGTGTGGTATCCAAATCCATCCGACCAATACGCGCATCAGGAATGAGCAATTGTAATTCCTCCTCAAGCTTTTCGGTCCCATAGCCCATCGTTTTCAAGTTGGTCCCCCCACATGCCCCACAACGTCGCAATAAAGCCTCCCGATAACCACAATAATGGCAACGCAGCTCCTGATCCTTCGCATGATAAGTTAGACTCACATCACATTGATTGCATTCCGCAATCCAATCACAATCCTGGCATTGAATATAAGGCGAATAGCCCCGACGGTTTTGAAACAATAAACTTTGCTTACCTTTTTGGAAATTCTCGTCCAACATGCTGATGAGATCGACCGAAAAACCACCTTTCATTTGTTTCATCTTGGTGGCATACTTCGTATCAATCAAATGCAATTGAGGCAGTTGGGCCTTACCGAAGCGCTCCATCAAACTCACTAAACCATACTTACCCTGTTTAGCTTGGTAATAGGATTCGATGGATGGTGTTGCTGAACCCAATAAGACCTTTGCTTTTTGTTGGCCCGCTAACACCATCGCCACATCTCTCGCATGATACCTCGGCGCCGGATCGACCTGTTTAAAGGACGATTCATGCTCCTCATCCACAATGATTAAGCCAAGGCGAGAAAAGGGCAGAAAAACCGAAGAACGTACCCCTACGACAAAAGGATACTTCCCTTCCACGATGGATTTCCAAACCTCCACCCGCTCGTTATCTGAAAACTTCGAATGATAGATTCCCACCTGCTCCCCAAAGATCTTCTTCAAGCGGGCTACAATCTGGGTCGTTAACGCAATTTCCGGCAATAAATACAATACCTGATCCCCATTAGCCAAAGCCTCTTGAATCAAACGGATGTAAATTTCCGTTTTCCCGCTGCCCGTAATTCCATGCAATAGAACGGTATCCTTCTCTTGAAACTGCTCTAAAATGGATTGATAGGCCTTTTCCTGTGCTTGATTTAGATCAAAGGAAGCAGGTATAAAATCGTCGGCATCTGAACCAAACCGAGACACGATCGTCTCGAAGGACTCGAAAACCCCATTTTTAATAAGCGTCTGTAATGCACTGTCAGAGAGTCCAGCCTGCGTAAAACTTGATTTCTCTAATCCGCGCGCATTCGAACCGGCATCCCGCATGACAGGGATAAACTGTAAATAATGGAGCAAGATGCTGATTTGTTTGGTTTTGGATTCCAATTGACCAATCAAATGAGTCAATGCTTCTTTAGTCGTATGGTCCGAAACTAAACGTATCCGGCGCTGAACTTTCGGGGTATATCGATCCTTTAATTCATCAAAAATCAAAATGGAACCCTTCCCTACCATGGACTTGATATGGTGATACGGGCTTTTCACCTCCGCAACGCGCGCAACCTCATCATAGGTTAATGCGCCTTTTTCTTCAATCGCTTGAAAGATTATGCTTTCCTTTTCCGACAATTCATCGAATGCCTGAAATTCGGGATGAATCTGCACCTTGGACTGACTCGAAATTTTCAATCCAGCCGGCAAGGCGACTTGAAAGACCTCCCCAGGATAACACATGTAATAATTAGCCACCCACTGAAATAAGGCTATCTGAGAGGCCGTTACTAAAGGGCTTTCATCGAGAATTTCGAGGATATATTTGGCTTGGTATTGCTTTGGGGGTTGGTGATGTACGCTTACAATCACCGCGGTGAGAACCTTGGTTGAGCCAAAAGGCACCACAATCCGTAAACCAGATTCAACAAGCGTCGCCCATTGACGCGGAACGCGGTAGGTAAAATAACGGGGTATGGGCAAAGGCAATAAGGCATCAACAAACACGGTTGATTCCTCAGATTCAAAAAGTACGGTTGATTGCCCCATAGATGCTACAAATAAACGGAAAGTTCAGGACTGGAACAAGTAAGCCTATTTCCAAGAAAGGGTTTCGATTAAATGTAAAGCATCCCCTTTGATGAAATGGATAATCGGAGCTAAGGAATCGTTTTTAGTGGCCGTTTTGACATAAACAGCCCCACGGAGGAAGTGCTTACTGCTATCTGTTGTAAAAAACTGCAAGGAGGTAGCCACTTCTCCATTTAATTCAATCAAGCCTGCCTTACGGCCATTTGTGGTGGTCATGACATAATCATGAATTCCGGCAGCCTTAGATTGATGCTTATAGGCTAGTGCAAACGCATCATTGATGAGCGCTTTTAATTTCTTTTTATCGCCACCCAAGGATTTATAGGTAATCTGAATAAATGCATCCCAGCGCGGATAATAGATGTAAATCCAATGCGGTTCTGCTTTATAGACTTCTTTCTTATTACCAATTGTGACGGTATCGGGAATCACTTTGGCATACGCTGAAATCTCAAATTGATACGGATGACCCGCTTCCAATGCGGTATATTTGACGGGTGGTAATTCGATGCGATTATAGCCTTTTGGACGAGGCAAATCAGTAGGTTGCTCCGTAGTGCTACTACATGCCGAAAGGCATAAGGTAATCCAACAAAATAGAGCAAATCCGCGCATAAGAGCTTATTGTGGCATATCGACACCGTGATAGTCCAAGATGGGTTGTTGGATGGTTTGGTAAACCTTCTCCCGCAAAACTGGTAAATCCTCTTGAGTCAAACCATTCGTATCCACAGGGGCATGAATCCGAACGCGAATTACCCCCGGTTTTAAGATAAAATGATCATCATCCAACAGTTGGAAATTATTCAAAAACGAAACCGGCAAGATCGGAACCTGCTGCTGAATTGCCATGGCAAATGCGCCATCTTTTAAAGGCGCCGACATGATTGGGAAATTCTTCGAGACAATCCCCCCTTCCGGAAATATGATGATACTACGATTAGCCTGAAGGGCGCGAATGGATTTCGCAAGGGTTGCTGACCGACTTTGGCGATCGCTCCGGTCGACTAAAATATTCAGACGGGCATATAGATACCCGAATAAAGGGACCTTTTTAATGGAACTTTTACCCACGAAAGAGAAATAATTGGGCAAAATCTTTACGAAGGCGGGTATGTCCAAATATGAAAAGTGATTTGCACAAAAGACATAGACCTGCTTCGGATCTAATTTTTGCTCAGAAATAACCTCAAAACGAAGAAATCCGAACGCAAAAAAGAGACGAGACCACACGCGAACTAATCGGTGCGCGTAGCGTTTGGTGTCCTTATGTTGGAGGAAAATTACCATGAAAGGATACAAGGCAAGAAACCATCCAATAAACCAAAAACCGGTCCATACAGAGTATAGACCGATTAGCGGATTGGTTAAATAAGGATTTTTTTTCTTCATGGGTAAACCCTGAAATTTATTCTACGATACCCAATTGAACCGTATTGGTTTTCTTGGTCGTATGTGCAGGGATAGATAGTGTTGTAACAAATACATCACCAACCTCCAGTAAGTCTTTTGATTTTAGTAAATCAACCATTCCTTGAACGGTTTTCTCAGCACTTTCGGAAGCGGCATCGTAATAAAATACCTTCACACCCCAAAGAAGTCCCATCGTAGACATCAATTGCTTATTGTTGGTAAATACATACAAATCAGCTTTTGGACGGTGCGCTGATAATTTAAACGCTGTTTGACCCGAGTTCGTGATGCAAAGAATCGCTTTGGCTTTCGAGTCACGTGCCAAACGGCATGCGCCAGAAATCAAACGATCCGTTAAAGTCACATTCGGTGTATTGGCTAACGCGTGATTCTTGAAATAAATAGCTGCCTCATCCCCTTTGATAATTTCAATCGCATTTTGTTGTTGCTCCACCACCTCATGGATGTGAGCCATCGTCTCAACTGCTTTAATCGGATACGCACCCGATGCAGACTCTCCAGACAACATCGTTGCGGACGCACCTTGTAATACCGCATTTGCAACGTCAGATGTTTCAGCACGGGTAGGTACTGGATTCGTAATCATTGACTCAAGCATCTGCGTCGCCACGATAACGGGTTTCCCAGCTGCTGTACACTTCTCAACCATCACTTTCTGCAAGTAAGGTACTACCGCTCCATCCATCTCTACACCTAGGTCACCACGAGCCACCATGATGGCATCCGTCGCCTCAATGATCTCATCTAAATTATCTATCGCCTCTGGCTTTTCAATTTTTGCAATCACCTTGGCTGTCTTACCATAGGCCTTGATTTTATCTTTGATGTCCCAGATATCCGATGCCTTGCGTACGAACGAAAGAGCAATCCAATCAACACCATGATCTAATCCAAAATACAAATCTGATGTATCTTTCTCAGTTAAGCAAGGTAATGAAACCTTCGTTCCTGGAAGGTTAATTCCCTTCTTCGACTTCAAGATTCCACCATAAACAACTTCTGTAATTACTTCTTTCTTAACCTTGTCGACAGCAAGAACCTTCACTTCAAGGTTACCATCATCCATTAAGATGCGTTCACCTACGTTCACATCGAGATACATCGAAGTATATGTGGTTCCTACTTTCTCAGAGGTCCCCAACAAATTCTCGTCCATCGCAAAGATTAATTGCTTCCCTGCCTCCAAAGGAACACCGTTGTTTTCAACCAATTGTGTTCGGATTTTCGGACCTTGCAAATCCTGCAAAACAGTTAAATTCAACCCTAATTCCTCACTGATGGAACGAATGGTTTGTAAGCGTGCTAAATGATCCTCATGGGTTCCATGGGAAAAATTCAAACGAAATATATTTACTCCTGCTTGTGCTAATTGAATTAATGCTTCTCTCGATTCTGAAGCTGGGCCTACTGTGGCAACAATTTTTGTTTTGCGTTGATACGACATAGATTAGTTTAGTCAAATTACTTTGCAATTTACATTTAAGTCGGCAAAAAATGGAATTAATTCAAGATAATAAACCCACATTTTTGTAAAAAATTAAGATTTGAGGAGCTCTTCATACCTACTATCTAACTTTTTATCCGATTTGTCCTATGTAGTCTGAGGACATAAAAAAAGGAGCTTCGAAAAGCTCCCTTTTAACGATAAACAAGATTAATTTTCCCACAAATCGTGTTCCATTTCCAATAATTTATATTCTAGAAGTTGGGACATCATCAAGCCCTCTTTTTCTCCACCATATAAATCAGTTAACAACTTATCTTCAACATTTCCTTTTTTGATGATACGAGCTTGGAATAAGCGTAAATCAAAAGCGTCTGCCATGTTCTTGTGCTGCATCTCGTTTTCTGAATTATACCAAATACAGTTCGGATTTGAGCGGAACAATTTGTATAAATCTTTGAAACGGAACGTAGCAACTTCCTTGTCAAATCCGGCCTTTGTCTTCGAGGCTGGGATAACAATTTTGATCGACTGAATATCAAAATATAAACGAGAACGCCGACGGTCAATCACGGCATCTTCGCGTATCTCTAGAATCGACAAGTCTTTCGCAAAATAGAATGCATCTTCTACGGGAGCTGCTTTTTGCTCAAAATCATCCTTAGCCGGAGCTCCTGCAGGTTTAGCACCTGAACCACCCCAACCGTCATCTGTGCCGGCTTTCGGAGCAGCCGAACCTTCAGCACCAAAGCCTGCAGCTTTTTCAGCATCTGATAAAGCAGCTTGATTTGATTGCTCCTCCATCTTTAAATTCTCCTCGAATTGAGCGTAAGTCAGTTTTGTCGTCAGTGAATCGTTTTTATACGGGGTTAAAACACCCGCTTTCACCCAGTCCAAAATGAATTTCGTGATCTCGTTGTTTTTGGAGAAAAATGGCTGATTAATCTTTTCATTCAAATCCATTCGACGCCACAAACGAGCCTTGTAATGAATACTTGATTCATCGATGGGACGCACCGAATTTTGATTAGGAGGCAAGGGTTTTTCCTGCGCATGAATGGATACACTCACAACCGAAAGAATACCTACCAACAAACTCTTATTTACTAATTTCATACAATTCATATTAATTCAAAGGAATGTTTTTAGCCATAGTAAATGGAATATTCTCAACAGATCCTTTAAAATTTTTGCGTTGAACTCCTTTAATTTCAATGTAATAGCGATCACCTGTCTGTGCTTGTGCCGCTAACTTTGAAATAGACCCCGACCCAGGCAAGGTGATGTCATCAATCTTACGTTGTCCACGAGCTAAAGCCACATATAATTCCGAAACACGGAAGTTAGCATCTTCTGGATTGGTCGACTTGAATGATTCATCAGCCAAAGCACGCGCATCAATGGAACGTAAGCCAGAGGCACTCGCACCCCGTTTCTCATCTAATTCAGCCCCATTTCCAAAGATTCGAACCTCGGGTCTTGGAACACGACGAACGCGGAATGTTTCTTTTCCTAAAAGCGTACCGCCATTGGTAATATTCAACGTAACATTTGAGGCAGTTGGCACAATCGTAACCTTACCACGATTTTGCCCCCCAATCGCCTCACCACCATCCGCAGAGAATGAAGGATTCCACAAGGCTCCAAGTCCGGGACTCGCCACACTTAAACGATTGGCACAACCCAAATAAAGCGCTGGCAAAGTAGCCGTCTCAATATTGTAGGTTGGCTTCAATACAAAATATTCCTTTTGAATAGTCTCCGTCTTAGGACCCGCTGGGCTCATGTAAGAAACAGATGCCGTGTAGGTCTTTTTAGATAAACCATTCGCATCAAATCCACCACCGGAAGTTTTGAATTTAATTTGACCACGGCCATCTACGACCGGAATCGAAGAACCATTAAAGCTCATACGTGGCGTAAATCCGCTCGATGTAGCCGCAATAAATACTTCTGCTTGGTATTCCATACCTGCTACGACAGTATTTGCATTCGCAGATACTTGGGCGAAAACCTTATCAAACTTAATTTCCTTTGCTCCAACCTTAGCCGCTAACTGAGCTAATACATCGCTTTCATAACGACGAACTTCTGCTTGCTTTTGCGAAATCGTAGCCATCGCCGCAGGCACAGGGGTTTGTGCAAAATTTAACTCCGCAAAATCCTTGTTTGCTTGATTGCCATCGCGACTCGCGATCGGATCCGATTTAGCATCATTGGCTAAAGAAGGAAACTTGGTACCCGGATCAGCTAATTTTTCCAAATCAGCCACATATTTCTCAAACATGGTTTGAAGTTTGTAGGCCTCGCCCGACTTATCCGCGCCCACCATAATGGTATACACCTTCTCTTCTTCTTTCGGATTTTTAATATTTCCTGTTTCTGGATCAATACCTCCTCCTGCTTCAATCATTTTCGATTTTAACGCATCTAAATGATTCACTAAAGCATCCGCCAATCGACGAACTTCATTGGCACGTTTAATGACGTCAGCATAAGCATCTGGATTAGGAAGATCTTTGATGCGCTCTTCGATACCTTGAACCATGCCTTTATTTTTGGATGCTGCCGATTGATTCGCAATTTCCAAACTAGAATTCAAAATGGTAAACTTCTGTAATAATGCATCCGACACCTGCAATGCAAGCAAAGCAGTCAGTACTAAATACATCATCCCGATCATTTTCTGCCGGGGTGTCTCTTTTAAACTAGCCATATTATCTAAGCTGTAATAAAATCAATAATTATCCTTTCATAGCAGTCAACATGCTGCCATACACTTGATTTAATGCCTGAATGTTGGCATTCAACTTAGCTAATTCTGCCTTGAACTGCTCCGCATCTTTCGATGTAGCGGCAATTTGCTCGACAGTTGCATTCACATTACCATAATAGCCATTGATCGCTTTCAAATGCTTACTTGATTCCTGAATTTCAGTTTCGTAAACAGCATTCAATGCCGCTAATTGATCCCCTGCCTTCGCATATTGTTGCGCATATTTAGCAGCCTCTGTAGAAGAAATTGAGATATTACCCAAAGAAGCCGTAGCATCGGAAACCGTCTTGTTCAATGAGCCCAACGATTGAGACGAGGCATTCAATGAATTCACAAATTCATTAGCAGCACCTGTTGCTTTCGTAATCTCTTGTAAACTATTGGCCGTTTCTGTTAATCCTTTCAAACTTTTTGTCAAGTTCTCAATCACATCCGCACCCAATCCTGGTTGATTAGCCAAATTAGCCAACCCATTTCCAGCAGCACGCGGTGAGGCAGGCTCTCCACCCACTAATTCAGGATAAACTTTCTCCCATTCGTAATCTTTCTCGGGCTTCGCTTTCATGTACAGCACACCAAACAAAATGAAGATAGCTGCTTCTGTAAACATACCGACCATCAGCATCTCATTGGCACCTTCCCAGTGCACAATTTTAAATAATGCTCCAATAATTACGACAGCAGCACCAAAACTCGCTACCACATTGATTGATTTTTCTAATCCGCTCATTTGAATATATTTGAATCTTTGATTGTTGAACTATTTCTTTAATGCAGGACGTCCCAAATATCGCATCATCGAACGAAACCCGATGTAAGAACGCTTCTTATTTTGCAACTCATATGCACGAGTACCCGTTTCAAGGTAGTATGCAATATCCTTCCATGAACCCCCACGAACCACCTTACGCGGCTCATCCGCATCAATATTAACCGTATTTAAATCCCAGGTAACCGCCGACGCATTCTCCGCAAAGGCATCTACGCACCACTCAGCTACGTTACCCGACATATTGTATAAACCAAAATCATTGGGATCAAATGCATTCGCTGGAGCTGTATATGCGTAACCATCTGCATCGTAATTTCCACGATGAGGCTTAAAGTTAGCCATCAAACAACCTTTAGCATTCGCTACATAAGGATTACCCCAAGGGTATTTCGCAGCTGCCCGTCCACCACGTGCCGCCCACTCCCACTCAGATTCCGATGGCAATTCAAAACGTGGCAAAATGTACTGACCCTGCTTTCTGCGATATTCATTCAACATCTTTGAACGCCATAAACAGAAATAGCGCGCGGCGTCCCAACTAACACCCACGACCGGATATTGATCAAATGCTGGACTCGAAAAATAATACTCTAACATCGGATCACCATTGTGGTAAGTAAAATCACTTTTCCAAACGGTCGTATCCGGATAATATTCCGTCATAATCTTATCCTCACCTAAGACAGAAACAGAGTCTCTCAACAAAGAATTGGTGAACTGACGATACTCATGATTCGTAATTTCTGTATCATCCATGTAAAAAGCAGCCACCGTTACACGCTTATTAAAGCTTATGCCCGAACGTGATGCATCTTCATCTGCCTGCCCCATCATATAGCTACCCGCAGGAACTAACACCATTCCATACGGCGTAGGCTGACTCCATCCCTTACGAGCGCTCGCCACAATTTCTCCGTTTTCAATCTCAGGCGCATTTTTAGCCGATTTACCAAACTTAAGACCTCCTTTTTTCGAAGATGACGAAGCCCCCTTTGAGCTACTCAAGGTCTTCTTAGAACTGCCTGCTCCTCCCTTTGAACCTCCACATCCATAAAGTACTGCAGATAAAACAAAGGCCGACAAAACAAATGCCAATGGCTTTCCAATAAATTTAAAATTCATAAAGACGAATTATTATACCTTTTTAAAAACGATATCAATCTTAAAAAATTGTGCACAAAATAAATATGTACACAGTATTAAATCAAATTCCTCAAAATTAACGGAATTTCTAATAATTCATTCACAAATTCCCATTTTTTTGCGCGAATTTCCTATTCAGTTCATGCTATTTAAATCGAGGTGTCTTCACCGGCACATAGCGTGACGAAGTCTGAAAACTCGGCAATATAAATTTGAACATAATCTCATGTGACAAATTGGACTTGACCGCAGCATTAATGACCGACAAATCCATCGCATAGGCTACATCCAATCGACTATTCAATAGTGACATCCCAAGCATTAAACTTGTTGCATCGTCCCAACGGTAGCCACCTCCCAGCCAAAACTTTTGCTGGTAAATCAACTTCGCCCCCACTTGTGGCAACAATCTAGCTTGATAATAAGTAAGTTGGGCAAATGGACTCAGCTCAAAACGATCCGACAGCCCTACAATACCTTTCGTATGTAAATTCGCAGCTAATTCATTTGTTAATTTTACACGACTTGTCCCAAAGTCGTAATTGGGTTGATTTATATGCCCAACACCCAAACCGAGCTCCCACAAATCTGTCGTATACATTGCACCTGCATTAAAATCAGGCAGAGACTGCGAAACTTGCTTACCCGATAATTCAATCGCCAATGGGTCATTGGGATCTCGCACTCGAAACACGCGCCCATCAAATGATTTGTTCTGCATACCAAATCCCGCCCCCAAAGAAATAACGGCACCGGAGGCCAACGTTTTGTGATAACCTAGCTGAAGTCGTACAACTTGCTGCCCCACCCCGGAAGGCGTTTTGTCATTCATCAGCACCAAGCCCATTCCTAACCCTTGAAAATTCAAAGGAATGGATAAACCAACAATCGTCGTCCCCAAATTTCCACTCCCATCTTGTGACGTTTCGTAGGCTGTCCATTGGTTACGGTAATGTGTTTGAACGTAGGCATCGCGACCTGCCCCGGCAGCAGCTGGATTAAAAAAAAGTGGATTTAGATGATATAAACTTAATGCCGGCGTTTGTTGTGCATGCAAGCTTAGACTGAATAGGAACAGTAGCAAGTACGTTAAACTATTTCCAAAGGCGTATTTCAATCCTTGCATCTTTCGTGGTCTGCCAAAATATGGGCTAAAATAAACAAAATAACGATAGCTAAATCCTGCCTTAATAAAAAAAGCTCCATTAAGGAGCTTTCTATTTATTTTGCGTTGGCTTGTTTAATGTAATGCTCTAATGCACCCGTCATGGAAGGTGCATTCGGCATGGGTGCCTGAATATCCAAAATTAATCCCGCATCATGTACTGCCTGGGCTGTCGTAGGACCAAAAGCCGCTAATCGCGTATTATTCTGCTTAAATTCTGGAAAGTTTTCAAACAAAGAGGTAATACCTGATGGGCTAAAAAAGGCAATCACATCATAAAATACATTTTCTAGATCCGACAAGTCAGCTGAAACCGTCTCATACATGACCGCTTCCGTCAACTGAAAATCATTCGTCCCCATATAATCCGGCAAGTCTTTTTGGCGCTTATTGGAGCATGGAAACAAAAACTTTTCTGTTTTATGTTTCTTGATAACCTCCAATAAATCCAAGGCTGTTTTTGTCCCCGTAAAAATCTTACGTTTACGAATAACGATGTATTTATGCAAATAATTAGCTGTCTGCTCGGTAATACAGAAGTATTTCATATCCGCAGGAACCTCAATCTTCGCTTCTTTGCAGATACGGAAGAAATGATCAATGGCGTTACGACTTGTAAATATGATCGCTGTATGCTCTAGAATATTGATTTTTTGCTTTCTGAAATCCTTAAATGAAATCCCCTTCACATCAATAAAGGAACGAAAATCAACCTTTACATTGTATTTACGCTCAATCTCAGAGTAAGGGACTTTAGCCGCCTCCGTAGGAAAAACTTGGGTAACAAGGATACTTTTAACTTTTTTCAACCGACTTGGATCTGGTTGAATAACATTAGCAACTCCACTCATAATTATTGATTCAATTTAATCAGCCTCAGTTTGCCTAAAACTGAAAATGCCTGCAAATATACGACAAAAAATATCAAAAAATTATCCGACCCTACATGTATTCCGGAAAAATCAATTCTCGCAATCCAAAAACCATGACCTGACCCTCCATTAAGATTAGGTAGGCCAACAAAGACAATTGATTAACCTGATATGTCCGCCGAAATACCTGAAAGAAATAGATCGCCCGAACAAAGAAGTAACCCGTAATCAGGTAGGAAATATAATTCAAATTAACCGCGTACATAGGGCCCATGTAAACGGAGAATAAACTTAGCAAACTAAACAAGACGATAAAAAATTGAAGGTTTGCCTGAATGGACTTAAAGTAATGCGCATCCGCAATATGAGGCAAACGAAACAAATTGGTAAATAATTTGTAAACGAAATACCTACTGACAAATAAGCCAAAACCTAGCAGCGTCTTGGAGAGCACGAAACCGATCGCCGGTACGAAACGTTGTAGATTTTCCTGCGATTCAAAAAACGAATCTTGCGATTGATTCAGCAAACCATTGTAAAAGGAAAAGCATGCCGTAATAAGACTCAATAAAAGGATGACTAATAGATTGGGGAAAGCAAAGGCATTTTTCAATAATACCTCTTCTTTAATTTCCCAGTGTATCCAATCCGTGAAGCGAAAATAGGCTGCAAAATAACGTGGGAAAGCAGCATATAAAACACCTAAAAAGAACAAAATCAACAAAAAGGAAGACCCAAAAAACTGATTAAATAGATAGGCATTTCGTTGGCGCAAATTCAACATATCTGAAAAAGCCGTATTATTCTCTTCAACCTTACGTTCAATGCTAACTCCCTGAGGGATACCTGCCATGTTAGCCCGGTAAAAACTAAAGTACAAAGGTCCATTAATTGGATATCGTGCTTGTAAACTATCCATCGACCACGAATAGACTTCCTCCTTTTTTAAATGACTATGAAATGCCCCTTGAACAAACAAGACATATTCCTCATCCATCGCCAAACGCAAATAGGTATTGGGATACTCCGCCAATGGAATCGCCAAAAACTTGGACTTGTAATTGTAATGTTTAGAGGAAATGTAGGGCAAAAAAGCCTTCATGTTGGCCTGATACACCAACCAAGACTTATCCAATGGTTGCACCTCTTGCCACTGCGTGGCCGCAATGTCTGATGTGATTAATAAAAAAAAGAATAAAAAAAATCTGCTAACCTTCCCGTTAAGGAACTGATTAGCAGATTTTTGTATAAAAGGAATCATCCTTGCTATTATTTTCCAGCTAACGCTTTAATCATCGTTTCACCGATATCTGCCGGAGAGTAAACGACATGAATACCACACTCTTGCATGATCTTCATTTTAGCTTCAGCCGTATCATCCGCGCCTCCAATAATGGCACCCGCATGTCCCATACGGCGTCCTTTCGGTGCCGTTTGACCTGCGATAAATCCTACCACTGGCTTACGATTTCCATCAGCCTTGATCCAACGAGCTGCTTCCGCTTCCATGCCTCCACCAATCTCACCAATCATCACAATACCTTCTGTTTCCGGATCATTCATTAACAACTCAACCGCTTCTTTCGTCGTTGTTCCAATAATTGGATCTCCTCCAATACCGATCGCCGTCGTTTGACCTAATCCTGCTTTGGTTAATTGGTCTACTGCCTCATACGTTAAAGTACCCGATTTAGATACGATACCCACACGACCCTTTTGGAAGATAAAGCCAGGCATGATACCTACCTTACACTCATCCGCGGTCATGACACCTGGACAGTTTGGCCCAATTAAACGGCAGTCATAATTTTGAATATATTCCTTTGCAACAATCATGTCCTTCGTCGGAATACCTTCTGTGATACAAATAATCACTTTGATACCTGCGTCCGCAGCTTCCATGATCGCATCCGCAGCAAATGCTGGCGGAACAAAAATAATCGATGTATCCGCACCTGTCTTCGCAACAGCGTCTGCCACTGTATTAAAAATAGGGCGGTCTAAGTGAGTTCCTCCTCCTTTTCCTGGGGTCACCCCTCCTACCACTTGGGTACCATAAGCAATCATCTGCTCTGCGTGAAAGGTACCTTCAGTTCCTGTAAAACCTTGTACTATAATTTTCGAATTCTTGTTAACTAAAACACTCATTTCGTAGGGGTTAAATAAACGTAGGCGTAAAATTTTTCCAAAGGTACAAATTATTGATAAAATTCATCAAAAACCTTTAATCGGATGAAATAAAAATTCGAACAGAAATTTTTATGTAAATTCGAATTCCAATTCACACGCATGCTCAAACAATTACACATACAGAATTATGCCCTCATTGACTCCGTCAATTTGAGCCTTTCTGATGGCTTGAGCGTCATTACCGGTGAAACAGGAGCCGGGAAATCCATCCTATTGGGAGCCATCGCTTTATTGATGGGCGCTAGAGCCGATAGTAAATCCCTCTATGACCCCAATAAAAAATGCATCATCGAGGGAACCTTCTCCCTAACCAATTACCCACACATCTCGCGCTTATTCGAAGAGGAGGGCTTGGATTTCGAAGAACCTTGTTTAATCCGCCGGGAAATCAATGCCCAGGGGAAATCACGTAGCTTCGTAAATGACAGCCCTGTGAATCTGGATTCCCTTCGAAAGATCGGACAAGAATTGATTGATATTCATTCCCAACAGGATACATGGTGGATGTCACATCCCGAATTTAGCTTGGAATTTGTCGACAGTTTCGCCCAAAACCAAGAGCTAAAAAATAGCTACCAGCACGCTTTTCAGGATTACTTAAATGCGCAAGAGCGTGTCAATACCGTTAGAAAGCAAGCGGCGGAAGGCCAACAAGGTCTTGACTTCAAGCAGTTCCAATTCCAAGAACTTGAAGCCGCTCAATTACGAGAAGACGAATACGAAGGACTTGAGATCGCCGTAGAAAAAGGAGAAAACGCCGAACAAATTCACGAGAAACTTGCATCCCTCGCCAACCTGCTAAGCGTAGATGAATTTTCGAGCATCCAACAAATGCGTTTGGCGCTCCAACAAGCCCAAGCCCTAAGTAAATGGGATCCAACCTATGAGGCATGGAAAACCCGACTCGAAAGCATATGGATTGAATTAAAAGATTTGGCAAGTGAAGTTGAAGGCGAAGCAGAAGATTTTCAAACAGATTCAGCTAGCTTACTGATCCAACAACAGCGATTGGATGTATTGAATCGCCTTCTACAAAAATACCAAGTAAAAGAGATTGCGACGCTCATCGAAATACGCAATGATTTAGATGATCAGATTGCTCAATACACCAATCTGGACCAAGCCTTAAGCGATGCCCTTGCCACTCTAGGTGAATCAGAAAAGCTAGCCTCGAAGGCAGCAAAATCCCTGAGTGAAAACAGAAAACAGGTCCTAGATTCCATCCTAAAGCAATTGACGGAGTCCCTCTCGGCTTTGGGAATCCCCAATGCCAGCTTGGCTTGGGAAATTGAGGAGCGTGAAATGCGGATTTCAGGAATTGATAAAATTCAATTGTTATTTTCCGCAAATAAAGGTTTGAGTCCCAAGCCCTTTAAGCAGGTTGCCTCCGGTGGTGAATTAAGCCGACTCATGCTTTCGATCAAGCATCTCTTAGCCCAAAAGCGTGCTTTGCCCACATTGATTCTTGATGAAATCGATACCGGCGTATCCGGAGAGATCGCCATCAAGATTGGCCAGATGTTGACCCAAATGAGTCAAGGCCACCAGCTCATTGCCATTACCCACCTTCCTCAAATCGCAGCGGCCGGAATTTCCCATTGGTATGTCTACAAAGACCACGCGGGGGAAAAAACCGTTTCTAGTTTACGCAAACTCGAAGGGGAAGAACGTGTGGATGAAATTGCCAAGATGATTGGGGGCCAACAAGGTTACCTCGACTTAAAAGATAATGTTCGAAAATTAATCCAATCCAACCATGCTAAATAAAATCTTGATTTGTTGTTTATTGATAACGGGTCTTTGGAGCTGTTCACAAGCCGAAGAAAAAATGAGTGAGGAATTACAAACCAAGGTATTGGGATTACATGACGAACTCATGCCAAAAACGGAGGAATTAATTTCCTTACAAAAACAATTAGACAGTTTGTCGAAGGGGAAAGACACCGTCCACGTGAATAAACTGAAGCGCGCACTTGCTAAATCCGATGAAGCCATGATGGACTGGATGCATCACTTTTCCGTAGATAGTCTATCCAAAATGGACATCAAATCTAAAATTGAATACCTAGGTAAGCAGTACAAGGATTTACAAGATTTACAAAAACTAACCGACTCCAGTCTTCATGCAGCCAAAGCTTACCTTCCTCAGTAGTATCTTATTTCTTGGACTGATTATCGTCGCTTGTCAAGAGAAAAAAGCCTTGCCCTATCTAGGTCCCAAAGAGACAAAAATTGTCAAGGGTAAGGTGGATACGGTTTACCACCAGATACCCGCTTTTCGCTTTTTGAATCAAGATTCTGTTTGGGTAAGCGAAAAAGATCTGGAGGGGAAAGTCTATGTGGCCGACTTTTTCTTTACCTCTTGCCCGACCATCTGTCCTAAGATGAAAACGCAATTATTGCGAATTTATGAACGCTACCTAAACAATGAGGAGGTTCGCATCGTTTCACATAGCATCGATCCGACATTCGATACCCCTTCCGTTTTACATAGCTATGCTGAGCGCCTGCAAGTCAAGGCTCCCAAATGGACGATGCTGACAGGAGATAAGGCAAAAATTTACCAATTAGGCGAAAAATCCTACATGGTAACCGCACAGGAAGATAAAAACGAGGCGGGCGGCTTTGTTCATAGCGGCGCCTTTATTTTGGTAGACAAACAACGGCATGTTCGGGGAATCTATGATGGAACCAAAGAAGAGGAAGTCAATCACTTGATCGAAGATCTTGAGATTTTATTAAACGAAAAACCATGAAATATACCCTGATACTTAGCTTATTGATTTTGCTGGCTTCTTGCCAAAGCAAAGAGGAAATTTTATACCAACAATATGTGGTAGAAGGCAGGGTTTTATATGAACAAAATTGCGCAAATTGTCACCAAAGCAACGGAAGTGGATTACGGGATTTATACCCCGCTTTAGCAAATACAGACCTTTGGAAAAGGGTAACGCAACAACAGCTTGTTTGCATCATCGAACAAGGACAGCGAGGGGAAATCAAGGTAAACGGGAAAGCTTACGCAGGGTACATGCCAGCCAATCCTAAATTAGAGGCAATTGACATCGCTGAGCTAGTTACTTTCATGCAGGACAGCTGGGGAAACAAGAAAATTTATTCGTTTGATGAAGCCAAAGCTGCCCTGAAAAACTGCCGTTAGTTGGTCGGCAATTCATCCACCGTCAGCACGGAATTACTCACGCGTCGTAATGAATAGGATGAGAAATCCTGAGCGGCATCAAAGCCCACCCCATGAACAATATCAGTCCTGGTTTTGATGGATACAGGTTTATCCGTAAAGATTCGCTTTTCATCCGGCAACCAAGTGAATTCATCCGTCTTCATTAATTCGCCCTTCAGAACGTTGTTGATCACCACATGCCCCATTAACTTATATGAATTAGTCGTTCGGAAAAAATGGGCGGAATCGCCACGAATTTCTGAGCTGACATTACCCAGTTTATCATAAAACCAGAGCTTCATCTCTTTGGGATAAATTCGATCTTCCGTGGGTGAGGTGATTTGCTTTTCTGTAATCATGTGTACGACCGTTCGACCCGAGTCGGAATAGACCATATCAATACCTTCTAATTCAGATTTCGGCCCGCGATAGACACGCTTATCTTTGGCCTGTTCACCTTGACAAGACCAAATGAGTAGAGAACTCACTACCGTCAGTAAGAATCTCACAGAATAAGGCATGAAGTTAGTCGATTTTAAGTTTACGGAACCAAACATCCCCTAAGGTAAGTCCGATCACAACTCGGTGGTATTGTTCTTCGAGTAAGTTATCCGCCAAGGTGCCCCGCTTACCGATTTGGTAGGAGACATTTACATAATTCAAGAAATTACGTAAAGGCAAAGCCATTCCTAACGAAAGACTCTGATCCTTGGCATAAATACCATTTCCCGCAAAATCATAAGGCGTCGTCGTTTGAGATACACCGATACGATACGTCACGCGTTTGAAATAATTTGAAATTGATTCAAAATCAGGTGTATATTCCGCCCCGATGGAAATTTGTTGGCTCACCGGCAATACTGTACTTCTGCCTAAATTATTATCCACTTTCGACCAATCGGTGCGCACATAATCTACCCCGACCATCCAATGTGCCAAACGCTCCACACTAATTCCCATTCGAGTCGACACGGGAAGTTGTTGGGTAATCGCAATAGCCGATTTAAGGGTATCCGAATTAATAATATTAAGTCCACCTAAATCATAAGTAACAAATCTTTTTACTCCCGTGGCATTGAGTTTTGCACTCAGATCCATGGTAGCGCCTACATTCAGTACGACATCATTTTTTAGGGTCTTGCGGTAAGCGGCACCTGCTTTAAAGGTGAAATCGCTGTAATTCGTTTGATTCTCCAATTGAATCTTATAGAACTGACCGTCGGAGAGGTTTTGGGTACCTACATTCCGATTAACTGCACCAAACAAGAAACCCGTTTCTAAGCCCAAATAAAAATCTTTACCGATTCGGACACCATTCGAAATCGTTAACTTACTTACGCCACCTTGGCCCTTGTAAGTGTATAATAAACTATCGACACCCAATACATTCAAACGACGATAAGAACGTGTCTCATAATTCACTGTCGAATAGGGTCTAACACCAAATGACATGGTCCAGCGCGTTGGAATCACGGGAACCGTTAAATTAAATGACTGGTAATTACCCCCAAAACTTTGTTGGCGCTGACGATAATCCTGCATATTCTTCAGCTCGGTATTTACCCCAACTTCAAACATGGTGTAGTGATTACGAGCAAGAAGCGCGGGATTTATCTGATTTGAGTAGATACCGTTCGAGTTCGAAACCCCAATTCCACCCATCATGGTGTTTGAAGGGGATTCAGGAGAATACAACTCCCCCATTCCGATGTAGGATAAAGGAGAATTAACAATCGTTTGTGCGTGCAAATTGGATAAAAATACGAGCGAAAAAACGAGGGATAGCCCTAGAAACGTAAAAACCTTTTTATTCAAATGAGTCAATTGATTGTAAATCATGCGATTAAAATTCCTCCCTTTTATATCTTTCAAGTCTGCAAAGGTCGTAATTTTTTTCATAATCGAGTAAGATATTAGCTATATTTGAAATCATATTTTGAGAATCCCGTATGGAGCGCTTAAGCAATTGGTACTTTTTGGAAAACTCGGCAATCGATTTCGTCTTATTCGGTTTCATACTTATTCTGGGGCTTCTTCTTCGGCGTTTATTCTCAAATACCTTTTCAAGACTTGTCCTTCGCTTCTTCCCAAAGGAATATATCACCTTGCAAGATTGCATCGTACTCATGCGAAATCCATTCGAATGGTTAACATTCTGGATTTTCTTGTACTTCGCTGCTCAGAATATTCACATCCCAGCGGCTTGGAACTGGGTATCCATTGAGAAGTTTGGCATTCGTTTTCTACTTTCCAAAGTATTTGAGACCATCCTGATCCTTAATGTTAGTTGGCTCATTATCCGCCTCGTCAAAGTAGGCATCTTCGTCGCGCAAGAAAAATGGAAGGGAGTTGACCAAAAATCCAAACAACAATTCATTCCTTTTCTGAACGACCTCTCCTTAGTGTTTATTATTGCCGGGGCGGGATTTGTTATTCTTGGCCGAATTTTCGAAGTGGATGTGGTTGCCCTAATCACCGGTTTAGGTATTGGGGGTTTGGCTTTAGCATTAGCGGCCCGCGAAACCTTGGAAAACTTATTTGCCTCGTTTACGATTTTCTTGGATCTACCCTTTGTCGTAGGTGACAATATTCAAGTTGGCGCGATCAGTGGCGACATCGAAAAAATTGGTTTTCGGAGCACACGTTTGCGAGGAGCGGATGGAAATGTGATTGTGATTCCGAACCGACTGCTTACTTCACAATCCCTTGAAAACATGAGTGAACGCGAATTTCGCCGAGCGAAATTCAACCTAACTTGTGCCTTAAACACGTCGCCCGAACAAATTAAGCAAGCGATCGAACGTATTACTGCCCGAATTAATCAGGAGAAGCTTTGCCGTAAAAAAGAGGCCAAAGTTGTTTTTGAAGGTTTTGGCCCCTATTCCTTGGATATTTCAGTCATGTTTTTTGTGGAGACTAAAGACCTAAGCATGTTCCAAACAACCAAACAAGAAATCAATATGGGGATTTTGGAAATCCTACACGACCAAAAAATCACCCTAGCGAGCAGCGTCAGCGCATGAAAAAATTAAGCCCATGGATTATCCTACTTGCTTGCAGCGGTTTCATAATTCTCCATTTTTATAATCTTTCGCATTACCTCATCAACTTCCCGACTTGGGGAGATGATGTTTTATTTTTGGCTTATTTCACCGATTTACCGCAGCTTCACGGACCTGATTTATGGAATCGAACCGTTGAATTTCACAGCTTCATTCATCGCTTTCCCGTGGCCAGAATATTGACGGCTTTTTACGCTCAATATAGCGACCTATTTAATTTTAAAGAATTAACAATACTGGCAAATTTGTGTTTGATTTCGGTCATTTACCCAATCTTTCAATTCCTAAAAAGAAATCGAGTAAACTACGGACACCTCGTAGCTTTGGTCGGCCTATTATTTGCGGCTAACGGCAATCTGGACAATTTCGCGTTGATTGGCGTGCTCCAACATACCACAGCGATTGTCTTTTTAATCTGGTTAGCCTACTGGATTAGCCATGAGAAAACACGTCAATGGGGAATCTGGCTTTCATTAGCCTACCCCCTTTTCAGCACGGAAGGTTTAGCCTTTTTCCCACTCGTATTTCTACTTTTACTTTATCTAAAAGACTCCAAATGGTGGCTATATGGATTATTGGCAGGCCTGGTTATCTATTTATATTTCTTGGGCTATGAAGCCCCAAGCACCATTTCAAGCTCAGGAAATTCATTAACCAAAATTTTATTAGCTGCTAAAGGGGCGATCTTATTTGCAGGAGGAGCAATCAAAAAGAATATGCTCGTGGCTAGCATCATGGGCATTCTATTTAGTGCGAATGTCCTCTGGGTTGCTTGGTGTTATCACCAAACTCAAAAGCCCGCCTTACTCTTTTCTGCCTTGATTTTCGTCCAATTGATGGCAGTAGGCGCCATGGTCGCGCTTGGCCGAGTAGGCGAATCTGGAGACCTCCTTGTGTTATTCTCGGAACGTTTTTCCACCTACGGAACGGTTTACCTAGTCATTAGCTATTTCACCCTTATTCAAGCTGACCTTTATCCGATCAAATGGAATCGTTCTTGGTTACTGTTACCGGCGATGCTGTGGATTGGGCTATCACATTATTACGCCGAAGCTAAGTTGGAGAACTTACATAATCGACTTATCGCAGATGCAAGCAATGCCTATCATTTTGACCTAAATACAAATTACCGCTTCGAAAAAAGGGAACAATTCTTATTTAAATCTGCCGGAACCTATCAATTTCCCACGGGATTGATGAATACCCAGCTCAAAGAAACCCCAAATATTCAATTAAAGCCGATGTCCGCCTACGAAAAAGGGATTCGGGAGTACTACACAGATCAAAAAGGGATTCTATTGGTCTTTCAGGCGAAGAAGCCTTCCTATTTTCTGGCGATTAACACGCTAAGCCATAGCGTCAAAATAAAAGAAGACGTCCCCTATGATGAGCGAACGTCTTCTTTTGCTTTGATTCGATGATTGAATTAGCCCACTAATTCCTTCAAATCCTCGTCGTGTATCATTTTACGTGCATCAGCCATCAGCAAGAAGCGCGTGTAAATCTTATCTAATTCCGGTTTCTCAAAATCAAAACCCAAGAGGCTCAAGCGGTGACGTAAAGCCGCCCGACCTGAACGAGAAGTCAATACAATCGCTGAAGAAGGAACTCCTACATCTTCAGGATTCATAATCTCATAATTCTGCGCATGCTTCAAGAAACCATCTTGGTGAATTCCCGAGGAATGGGCGAAGGCATTCGCCCCAACAACCGCTTTATTGGCTTGAACAGGCATGCCCATTAAATTAGAGACCAAACAGCTCGTTGGATACAAGTATTTTGGATTAATCCCTGTCGTAAATCCTAAATCCTTGTGTACGTTTAAAATCATAGCAATCTCTTCCAAGGAAGTATTTCCGGCACGCTCACCAATACCATTGATGGTAACCTCTACCTGACGAGCCCCTGCTTGAATACCTGCGATGGTATTCGCAGTTGCCAAGCCCAAATCATTGTGGTTGTGCATCGAAATCGTTGCTTGATGAATGTTATCCACATGCTCGTATAAATAGCTGATGCGATCATACATCTGATTCGGTAATAAATAGCCTGTTGTATCTGGCAAGTTAACAACCGTTGCACCCGCCTTAATGACTTCAGAAGTTAATTTGGCTAAGAAGGGTAAATCGGCCCGACCGGCATCTTCGGCAAAAAACTCGACGTCCTCTACAAATGATTTGGCATATTTGACAGCCCAAACACCTCGCTCGATAATCTCCTCACGCGTCGAATTAAACTTATGCTTAATGTGCACATCGGATGCCCCGATTCCCGTATGAATTCGAGGACGGCGCGCCGGCTTTAAGGCCTCGACCGCTGCATCGATATCCTCCTTCTTTGCACGTGTTAATGCACAAACCGTTGGCTCACTCACCGCCTCCGCGATAGCCTTTACCGAAGCAAAATCACCTGGAGATGAGATAGGAAAACCCGCTTCGATGATATCGACACCTAACTTTTCGAGCTCCTTGGCTACTTCAACTTTCTCCTCTCGGTTCAATTGACAACCCGGAACTTGCTCACCATCCCGTAATGTCGTATCAAAAATTTGTATGCGGTTACTCATAAGTTTTATTGGCTAAATCGAACGCAAAACTAAATTAATTCCCATTAGCAAACAACAAAATGAGGCTGTCGAAAAATATAAATTTAGACTAATAATCGAAAAAATAACACAAAAAAAGACCCATTTGGAAAATGAGTCTTTTAAAATACGAATAAATAGATTAATAATCTAAACTATCGAAATTAATAGAAATTGAGTTTTCTGAAAAAAATGAAAATATTTACCAAATATTCGACAAATCCTTCGCTTGATAGGTATGATTTCGCGTTTCATAGATCGAATCATTCGCTTGACGCTTTAATTTCAGATTATCTGCCTTTTGAATTAAGCGCATCAAAAGCGCAATAGGTGTCAGAAAAAGAAAGAAAATAATGGTCAATAAAATATACCCATTGACCCGCCCCAGTATCTCTGCTACTTTCAACCAGACCTTAGCTATTAATTGTGCGAAAGCATCTGAAAGTAAGGCCAACAGACCTAACCCGAAGGCAATCTGAGCCAATAATTCCAACCGAAAAAACAGACTGAAGGCGACGAGGCCAACGACAATCGCTAGAATGGTTTGAGCTGTATTTTGCGTCTTCATCAATTAAAATAAAGTATAGATAAAGGGAGCCAAAGCAGAACCACCTGCTACCACAATTAACAAACCAATTAGTAAAAGAACGATGATCACGGGGGTCAACCACCATTTTTTTCGTTCCATCATGAAATTCCACAAATCACTTAAAAAGTCCATATTGCTATTTTTTAATCTAAGACAAATTCTTTTTTCCAGTCGTCTGACTCCGCCCAAGGGGTCTGCGTTTTCTTATCGAAGATGTAGTTACCCACAACCAAGTAATCCATTTCCGTCCGCATCAAACAACGGTACGCATCAGCAGGCGTACACACAATCGGCTCGCCGCGCACATTAAAACTCGTATTAACTACTACCCCAACGCCTGTCTTGGCCTTGAAATCCGAAATCAATTGATGATAACGTGGATTCGTTTCCGCATGTACCGTCTGAATACGCGCTGAATAATCGATGTGCGTAATAGAAGGCAAATCTGAACGAAGGAAATACAATTTATCCATCATATCCAACTGTTCGTAATTCGCAGGCATCGCATTCCGGCGCGCAGGTTGCACCCCATGCACCAATAACATGTAAGGCGAAATCGTATCACACTCGAAATATTCTGACACATCTTCCGCTAAAACCGACGGCGCAAAGGGTCTAAATCCTTCGCGGTATTTAATCTTCAAATTCAATTTCTTCTGCATTTCCGGGTTACGTGGATCCCCCAAAATACTTCGTCCTCCCAATGCGCGAGGCCCAAACTCCATACGACCTTGGAACCAACCAATCACATTCCCCTCAGCAAGTAATTCCGCCGTCTTGGCCGACAACTCACTAAAATCCGCGTAATGGGTGAACACCGCTTGATTCTGTTTCGCCATCTGCTCAATTTCCTTGTCGGAGTACGATGGCCCTAAATACGAACCCGACATGCCATCCATGCGAGTCGTATCGACCACACGTTCTTGATCGAAATAGATGTAATGTGCCGCCAATGCCGCACCTAAGGCGCCACCCGCATCCCCAGCGGCCGGTTGAATGAAGATGGATTCAAAAATTCCTGCGTCCTTTAATTTGCCATTCGCCACACAATTCAAGGCCACTCCACCCGCTAATACACAGGCCTTCGAACCGGTTAATCGCTTAGCTTCTTGAGCCATCAGAATCACAATTTCTTCCGTTATTTCTTGAATAGCTAAGCCTAAATCACAATGTTTTTGTTCCAGAATTGACTCAGACTCACGGGTCGGGAAACCGAAAAGCTGTTCCCATTTGGCATCGTGTACCATGCGTAAACCCGTCGCGTAATTAAAATATTCTTGATTTAACCAGATGGATCCATCCGACTTAATGTCTACCAGAACCTCACGAATGAGCTTTTTGTAGTACTCTACTTCCGGAGAAGCATGGCGGCCGTAAGGCGCTAATCCCATGAGTTTATACTCCCCCGAATTCACTTTGAATCCTAGAAAGTACGTAAAAGCTGAATACAATAAACCCAAAGAATGTGGGAACTTCAGCTCTTTCAATATGCTTAATTTATTTCCTTGACCATGACCAATGGAGGCCGTCGCCCATTCTCCTACCCCATCCAAGGTCAAAATTGCCGCATCGTCATAAGGCGAAGGGTAAAATGCACTGGCTGCGTGCGAGAGGTGATGCTCAGGAAATAATAATTTAACTTTCTTTTTATCAAATTTGCCGATGGCAAAAAGCTCATCGTATAACATCCGCTTGAGAAACATTTTCTCCTTTAACCAAACCGGAATGGCTGTTAAAAAGGACAAAAGCCCTTTGGGAGAAAAGGCATAATAGGTCTCCAACAAGCGCTCCATTTTCAATAAAGGCTTATCATAAAAGACGATCGCATCCAAATCACTTAGTTGGACACCCGCCTCCGACAAACAATATTGAACAGAATGGCTAGGAAAACCGGGGTCATGCTTTTTCCGTGTGAAACGTTCCTCCTGTGCCGCGGCAATAATCACGCCATCCTCGATGTAAGCAGCAGCAGAATCATGATAATACGCGGAAATCCCTAAAATCTTCAAATCGTCAGGCGTTTAATGAAATCGAAAAGACAAAAATAGTTAAAATATTACTTAACGCTTCATTATTTTAGGAAACGGCGACTGGATTCCGCCAAAATTTGACCCACTCGTATGGAACCTGCATTCGTAAAATGCATCGGATCATAAAAATATTCAGAAGTCTTCGGCATTAAGGCAGCCAAATCAATCAATTCGACTTTCTCATCTTGACAGAGTTGGCGCATCACATCATTGTACAACTCCAACTTCGCCCAATACAAGGCACCATTGACCCCGTCCGAAACCTTAACTTTCGCTAAATCCGTTCCTGTGACCGGATCAATTCCTTTGCCCATCAATAAGGGCTGCGTGAGCATGACCGGCTTCACTCCTTGGGCCCGGCAAGCCTGAATCAATTTCATTAAACGACCCCGGTAAGCAGGTAAAAGCAATCGCTGTTTAGAAAGAATTTCGTTCTGCTTTTCGCTCGGAATACCAAGCGTATCTTTGGGATTTAGTGCAACAATTTTATCGACAAAAATAGCCTGATTGCGTGCCTTCATCGCCTTCGAGAGATTGTACACCAAATTGGCTACTTCGGAGTGATTCGTGAGGGTCAGAAAAGCATTCTTTAACCAACCATTTTGTTCCATTTGAACCGATTTCCCTAAGACCATCCGGTTATCAAATTGGTTTAAATCTTGTCGGTCCATATCATTCACCCCCACCAAAAAATACACATAATCCGGCTTTTGTTTCAGCACGACATCCTTCAAGAGCAAAAGATGTCCAAAACTGGAATGTCCATTCAAACCTGCATTATTCACCCAAGTCTTGGGTTTATTTTTACGCAGTTCCGTTTGCATCACCTGCGGCCATGCTTTATCGTCGGAAATAAAGAAACATTCCGTTGTACTTCCTCCGACCGTTATGATTTTGGTGTAGCCGGCCTCTTTGGGCATTTCCTCCCCGCGAAATCCTAAGGAATTCTTCTTATGTATAATGAGCGAATCGAAGCAAGGATATTGATTGACAAAGCTATACGATTGATTGATCGGTAAGCTGATTTTATCCCCCTTAATCCGAAAGGGAATTGGATTGTAAATCTGTAAAATAATCTCCAAGGCAATGACGATGAAAAATGTCAAATACAAGACGTAGAGAATGGATTTCCAAATTTTTGACATGCCCGCTAGTTAAAGCAACAAAGCTAGGGTGTCCTCGTTGAAAATCAAATTTTTAAACCTAATTCTGTGCGATCAACTTTATTTCGGGGAATCGCTTGGTATCAAAATTACCTCCCGAAATAACACAAACGACCGTTTTTCCCTTGATTTCCGTGCGCATTTGTTCTAGGGCAGCGACCGACAAGGCGCCCGCAGGTTCCACAATCATGCCATAGAATTCGTAGAGGTCTAACATGGTTTGGCATAGCACTTTCTTGTTGACTAAAACCATCCGACCAAGCTCAGCTTCACAAATAGCGAAATTCTTCGAACCGACCCGTTTAACGGAGGCCCCGTCTACAAACGAATCGATTTCGGGCAAGGTGACCACTTCCTGTGCGACTAAACTTGCCGACATTGAGGGTGCCAATTCAGGTTCTACTCCGATCAATTGTGTACTTGGGGATAATTCCTTTAAAACCAATGAAGCGCCAGCAGCTAAACCGCCGCCGCCGATGGCTAAGAATAGATAATCGGCCGGAAGAGGTAATTGATTGAGAATCTCCAAGGTGACGGTCGCCTGTCCAGCGATAATGTCATAATCATCAAAGGGTGGAATAAATATGGCCTTTGTCTCCTCACAAAAGGCTTGAGCTGCTGCATAGGCCTCATCGAAGGTGTTCCCCACAAGTTTGATGCGGACTTTTTCTTTGCCGTGAAAACGAACGGCCTCCACTTTTTGAAGCGGAGTTGTGATCGGCATAAAGATATAGGCTTGGATCGCTAACTTGGCACAGGAAAGCGCTACACCTTGCGCATGGTTTCCCGCAGAGGCGGCAACCACGCCCTGAGAACGCAACTCCTCGGGAATATTCATGATTTTATGATAGGCCCCTCGGATTTTGTAGGAACGAACTCCTTGAAGATCTTCCCGCTTTAAATAAATATTTGCGCCAAAGCTTTCAGATAATCGGGGTGCATACACAAGCGGGGACTTCAAGACGAGGTCCTCGATTTGTTTTGCGACTAGTTTGATTTGATGAAGGCTTGGAACGTCTTTTAATTTGTTGAATTCCATGCCCTGCAAATGTACAAAAAAGGCATTGCCGAACAATAAAAAAGTCGCCCGAGACTTACTCAGGCGACTTCGCTACTAAACTCAATTGAATTAACTATTCTCTGGACGTAAGCTACGTACCGCAGCTCCCGCTCTCCACATTTCCATATCTGCAATCTCCTTCAATTCAGCATCCAATTTTACACGATAATCCGGTTGTGAATTCAAGGTGATTGAACGCTCCGCTTCCGCTTGTGTCTTCACTGAATTATATAATTTCTCGAATACGGGCTTCGATGCATCACGGAAAGGCTTCCACCAATCCAAAGCACCACGTTGTGCCGTCGTAGAGCAGTTGGCATACATCCAATCCATTCCATTCTCAGCTACCAATGGCATCAACGATTGCGTCAATTCCTCCACAGTCTCATTGAATGCCTCTGATGGTGAGTGACCGTTCTCTCGCAATACTTCGTATTGAGCCGCGAAAATACCTTGGATCGCACCCATCAAGGTTCCACGCTCACCCGTTAAGTCAGACGTTACTTCTTTGTAGAAATCTGTTTCGAATAAGTATCCAGAACCTACACCGATTGCCATCGCAATACACTTCTCACGCGCTTTTCCTGTCGCATCTTGGTAAACAGCAAACGAAGAGTTCAATCCTTTACCTGCTACGAATAAACGACGTAATGAAGTACCTGATCCTTTCGGAGCAGCTAAGAATACGTCTACATCTGCTGGAGGAATGATACCTGTTTTCTCTTTGTAAGTGATTCCAAATCCGTGTGAGAAATACAAGGATTTACCTGGAGTCAAATATTTCTTCACTGTAGGCCACAATTCAATTTGAGCCGCATCTGATAATAAATAACAAATGATGGTACCTTTTTCCAAAGCCTCTTCGATTTCGAATAAAGTAACACCTGGAACCCAACCGTCAGCAACGGCTTTATCATACGTTTTACCTTTACGTTGACCAACAATCACATTCAGACCATTGTCTTTCATGTTCAATGCTTGTCCAGGACCTTGCACGCCGTAACCGATTACCGCGATGGTTTGATCAGCTAATACTTGTCTAGCTTTCTCTAATGGGAACTCTTCTCTTGTTACTACCTCTTCTACAACTCCTCCGAAATTAATCTGTGCCATGTTTTGTTGTTGTTTAATTAATTTATTTGCTTAACGATTATACGATTTCCCAATTACCTTCGGGAAGAAATTCAACCAAACCTTTTTCCGTCTTACCTACGGCAATACGTCCTGATTTGATGTACTCTAAAATTTCCCACTTCTTCAAGTAGGTATAAAATTCTGTTAATTCATCTTCGGTTCCGTTCTTCTCCACCACGACATATTCCAATCCCCAATGAACGACCTTGGCATTCCAATCCAAGTTGATGGTCTTCACATCAATCGGCTCGCCACCGAGGGGTGTTGCCAACTTAAACAAGGCTACCTCGTTGAAGATAATCTCATCATCCAAATAACCATATACCGCTAATACATCGGTCACCTTACGGATTTGGCGTACGAGCTTTTCGACCACATCGCGGTTTTCGCTTCGGATGACAATCGTAAAGCGTGAAACCCCACGACGCTCTGTTTCAGAAACCGTTAAACTCTCAATGTTCAAGCGACGACGCGTGAAGATGATCGTGATTCGATTTAATAAACCGACCGTGTTGGTGGTAAATACGGAAAGGGTGTAATTTGTCAACATAGTTTTACTCGAGCCTTACATTGGTTACTGTACCTCCTGCAGGCACCATAGGAAACACATTCCCTTCTTTTTCACAAACAATTTCTAATAAGTATGGAGTTTCTGAATTCAATAAAGTATCCAAAGACTCACTTAATAAATTCCGATCCGTTACCGTATGGCCTGGAATTCCAAAACCTTTCGCTATCGTAATAAAATCGGGATTTTCTAATTCCACAAATGAATAACGACGCTCATGGAAAAGCTCTTGCCACTGGCGAACCATGCCCAGGAAGTTGTTATTCAGAATGATAATTTTAACCGGTAATTTACTTTGCGCAATGGTACCAAGCTCCTGTAAAGTCATTTGGAAACCTCCATCACCGATTACCGCGACAACCTCACGCTCAGGAACGGCTACTTTCGCGCCAAATGCTGCCGGAAGCGCAAAGCCCATCGTACCCGCGCCACCCGAGGTAACAATCGAATTCTTTTTCTTGAAACGGTAATAGCGATTGGTCACCATCTGATGCTGACCCACATCGGTTACCACCACTGCCTCGCCTTTCGTCTTGTCGGACATCATCGCGATAGCCTCACCCATTTTAATCTGGTTTCCGTCATGGAAAACATCTTTCAAGGTGATCTTCTCGTATTCTTCTTTATCAAATTTATCGAATTCCGCACGCCACTCATCGTGTTTCGCTGGCTTAATCAAAGGCAATAAAGCCTTCAAGGCAGCCTTTGCATCCCCCACGACAGGAGCATCTGCTTTCACGTTTTTATCTACCTCCGCTGGATCGATTTCAATGTGAACGATTTTGGCTTGTTTTGCATAGGTCGACAAATCGCCTGTGATTCGATCATCGAAACGCATTCCGATGGCAATCAATACATCACACGAATTTGTCAAGACATTGGCTCCATAATTCCCATGCATTCCCGGCCAGCCCACATACATCGGGTGATCGGCATCCATGGATGACATACCCAATAAGGTCGTTGCCACGGGAATACCCGCTTTGTCGACCAACTCATTTAATTCTTTCTCCGCGCCGGAAATCAAAATTCCATGGCCCGCCAAAATGTAGGGTTTCTTCGCCTCGTTGATCAATTTAGCCGCTGCGGCTACATGATCAGGCTTCGGCTCAATCCGTGGCTTGTACGAGATAATCGATGTACAAGGTTTGTATTCAAACGGGATTGTCATCGTTTCCGACTGTGCCGTACGCGTAATATCAATCAATACCGGACCAGGTCTTCCTGTCTCGGCGATGTAAAATGCTTTTGCAATAATTTCGGGAATTTCATTGGCATCCATCACCTGATAATTCCATTTGGTTACCGGCATGGAGATTCCGATCAAATCACATTCTTGAAAGGCGTCTGTTCCTAATAAATTTCCCTTAACTTGACCCACGATACATACCAATGGCGTTGAATCCAACATCGCATCGGCAATGGGGGTAATCAAATTAGTCGCTCCTGGGCCCGAAGTAACCATACAAACCCCAGCCTTATTAAGCATGCGCGCATAACCTTGCGCCGCATGGCCAGCGCCTTGCTCGTGACGAACAAGGATGTGCTTTAGACGATCTTGATAGTCAAAGAGTGCATCGTAGGTAGGCATAATCGCCCCACCCGGATATCCAAAAATAGTTGTCACCCCTTGCTCCACCAAGGATTGCATAATCGCCTGGGCACCCGTTAAGAATTTAGTCTTCACAGGTTGTTCGGATTCAGCGGCTTGGGTTTGGGTCTGTCCCATGGTTTATTTACTATTTTGTCTCCAATCTAAAGCGAAGTCTAATTTAAGTCTTCCGGCCTTAGAAAAAAATTGAATTTGCAATTATTATAAGTCGGTCACACAACCTTGGCTGGCTGACGCAACATTTTTGATGTATTTACGCAACACCCCAGAAGTATGTGGAGAAGCACGAGGTTTCCAAGCCTTACGGCGTTCTGCCAACTCCTCATCCGATACGTGCAAGATGATTTTATTATCTACCGCATCAATCGTAATCTTATCACCATCCTTCACCAATCCGATGTTTCCACCTTCTTGCGCCTCTGGTGTCACGTGGCCTACGACGAATCCGTGTGTTCCACCTGAGAAACGACCATCTGTGATCATCGCTACCGAATTCCCTAAACCTGCTCCCATCAACGCGGACGTTGGCTTCAACATCTCCGGCATCCCGGGTCCACCTTTGGGACCTTCGTTGCGAATAACAACGACATGGCCTGCTTTAATCTCTCCTTTTGATAAGAACTCCATCACCTCTTCCTCCCGCTCACATACTTTTGCCACGCCTTCAAAACGCTCACCCTCTTTGCCCGTAATTTTCGCAATAGCTCCTTCTGTTGCTAAATTGCCATACAAAACTTGTAAGTGACCTGTCGCTTTCAAAGGCTTCGATATCGGGAAAATGATTTTCTGTGCATCAAAATCCAAATCCGGTGCATCCGCTAAGTTCTCTGCCATCGTCTTACCCGTTACGGTCAAACACTCGCCATGCAAATAACCTTCTTTCAATAAATATTTTAAAATCGCTGGCATTCCTCCGATCGCCAAAACGTCCTCCATGTAATATTTACCTGACGGCTTCAAATCCGCAATCAAAGGCGTACGATCTGAAATAGCTTGAATATCCTTCAAGGTAAAGGAAACGCCCGCCGAATGCGCAATCGCTAAATAATGTAATACTGCATTCGTACTTCCGCCCAGCGCCATCACTACCGTCATCGCATTTTCGAATGCATGACGCGTCATGATATCACGTGGACAAATGTTCTTCTCCAACAAAACCTTCATCGCCGCACCGATTGCCAAACACTCCTCTTTCTTCCCCTCGTGCGTCGCCGGATAAGACGATGAATTGGGTAGAACCAAACCCATAGCCTCCATCGATGAGGCCATCGTATTCGCCGTATACATACCTCCGCAAGCCCCAGGGCCCGGAATCGAATTCTGAATAACCCCCTCGTAATCCTCGTCGGAGATAGTACCCGCGTATTTTTTACCTAAGGCTTCAAAAGCCGACACGATATCTAATTTCTCTCCTTTGTAAGAACCTGAACGAATGGTTCCGCCGTAGACCAACATGCCCGGACGGTTCAAACGTGCCAAAGCCATCATCGCTCCTGGCATATTCTTATCACAACCAACCACCGCAATCACGCCATCATACCATTGCGCACCCACTACATTCTCGATCGAATCAGCAATAATATCACGCGAAGGCAAGGAATAACTCATTCCGTCGTTACCATTCGTCATACCATCCGAGACACCAATCGTGTGGAAAATCAATCCCACCATGCCATTTTCTTGGATACCCTTTTTCACATGGACCGACAAACCATTCAGGTGCATGTTACACGGATTCCCCTCATAACCTGTACTCGCGATACCGATCTGAGCCTTGTTCATATCCTCAGAAGTTAAACCAATGCCGTAAAGCATCGCTTTCGCCGCAGGATTAGTTACCTCTTGAGTTAATGTTCTCGAGAATTTGTTCAATGACATAATCTAAATTTTTACAAACAACAAATATACACAATCGAATTTGTTCAAGCCAACGTTTTGCCAAACAATCGTTGGCCAATCAAGGAATTACAAAATAAATTATTTGTTTTCCCCTACTTGTTGGCGCCACATCGCGTAATACAATCCCTTATCGGCCAACAAACTATCGTGATTTCCCGATTCAACAACCTTCCCCTTCTCCAAAACATAGATTCGAGTGGCGTGCATGATCGTCGACAAGCGGTGAGCAATCAAAATCGTCAAGTGTTCAGATGCTTGTGAGACCGCACGTATCGTTTCTGAAATCTCTTCTTCAGTCAAGGAATCCAATGCGGAAGTGGCCTCATCAAATACCAACAAGTTCGGATCGCGCAACAAGGCCCGCGCAATACTTAAACGCTGCTTCTCACCGCCAGATACTTTCACCCCACCTTCACCGATTAATGAATCTAAACCTTTGTCGGCCCGTGCCAATAGACTCTGACATGCCGCTTTCTCCAACACTTCTAAACATTGCGCGTCGGTCGCATTGGGATTAACGAACAATAAATTCTCGCGAATCGATCCCGAAAACAATTGCGTATCCTGCGTCACGAATCCGATTTTCTTGCGCAATTGGTCGAAATCGATCGCATCGCCCGACTCGCCGTTGTAGAAGACTTGTCCCTTTTTCGGTCGGTATAGACCCACCAATAGTTTCACCAAGGTCGACTTACCCGCCCCCGATGGCCCCACAAATGCGATGGTTTCGCCACCTTTTACCTGGAAGGATATGTCGGAAAGCGCTTCTTGCGTCGCCGACTGATGCTGAAAAGAAACATGATCAAAGGTCAACTCCTCGATGTGAGAGATGGCCTTGGGATTATCCGGCTTCTTCTCGCCTGGAATTGCCAAAATTTGTTCGAAGTTTTGAAGGGACACCTCCGCCTCACGGAATGTGTTGACCACGTTTCCAATTTCCTGTAAAGGGTTAAACAGGAAGAAGGAATAGATGTTCAAGGAATAGAATTGACCGATGGTGATTTGGCCTTTGTAGATTAAATAGATCAAAACGACCACCATCAACATGCGCAATAGGTTCACACAGGTTCCTTGAACGAAGGCCATGGAACGCACGTAGCGCACTTTCTTTAATTCTAATTTTAAGATTTTCTCGGTCGTTGCGTTCAAGTGAGCGATTTCCTGCTCGGCCAAACCCAAGGATTTCACCAATTCAATGTTCCGAAGTGATTCGGTGGTCGACCCAGCTAAGCCGGTCGATTCTTTCACAATCTCAATTTGAATGACCTTAATCTTTTTACTCAGTACCGATGAAACCCAGGCAATTAAAGGACCTGTAATCAAGAAAAGGGGCATGACCATCCAATGCACCGAAAAGGCATAGACGGAGATAAACACCAAGGCAATGACAGACTGAAAAAGGATGTTGATTCCAAGGGTAATCAACTTCTCCACATCCGTCCGAACTTTTTGAAGCTTCCCTAAGGTCTCACCTGATCGTTGATCCTCGAAGGTCTCATAAGGTAATTCCAAGGAGTGACGAATGCCATCCGAATACAAGTTGGCCCCCACTTTTTGGGTGACCGTGTTGATCATGTAGTCTTGGAAATTTTTGGCTACCCGACTCACAAATGCGACCCCCACGGATGCCAGAGCTAATGGCCAAATCGCATCGATGAATTGCGACATGGTATGTGTCTCAACACGGTAAACAGCAGCAACATCATCAATAATTTTCCGAAAGATGTAGGGATCCATCAAAGAGAAAATCTGATTCGTCGCGGCTAAACCGAGTGCCGCGATGACGCGCCAGCGGTATTGTTTGAGGTAGGCAAATAGTAATTTCATATCTCTAAATTCATGTAGAGACGCGATACTTCGCGTCTGGTTTTGCGATACGGCACGCATTTTGCGATATCACGTGTATTTCGCGACAGGTCGCGATTGAGTATTACGATATGTCGCGTATTTCGCGACAGGTCGCGGTGGGTTTATTTCACAAAGACACGAAAATTCGTATCCGATTTATTCAGACGCGAAGTATCGCGTCTCTACAATTTATTCAGACGCGAAGTATCGCGTCTCTACAATTAGTTAAATCGCGCCAAAGCCATTTCCGCCACGGTCTTTCCGATGGATAAAGACGAGGTAGCCGCAGGACTCGGAGCATTCAAAATATTGATAACCTTTTCATCTTCGACGATCGAGAAATCATCCAATAGGCCTCCGCTGCGATCACAGGCTTGAGCCCGAACACCAGCACCCCCCTCGACCAAATCACTTTCTTGGATATCCGGAATAAGTCCCTGAAGGGCCTTCGTAAAGGCAGCTTTCGAAAAGCTACGATATATTTCACCCAGACCCGTTTCCCAATATTTGGCCGCTACTTTTTGGAAGCCTGGCCACGTTAAGGTATCCCAAAGTTCTTTGGCATTGATACCTAATTTGGTATACCCTTCCTTCTTAAATGCCAATACGGCATTAGGCCCGGCCTCCACCCCACCGCGCATCATGCGCGTAAAGTGCACACCTAAGAAGGGGAAATTCGGATCAGGTACGGGGTAAATAAGGTTCTTTACCAAATATTCCTTGTCCTTGCGAAGCTTAAAATACTCGCCTCTAAAGGGTACAATTCGTACGTCCAAAGGTTCGCGCTGTGTCCATTGCGCCACTTGATCCGAATACAAACCTGCGCAATTAATGATCAGCTTTGTTTCATAGACGGCCTTTTCCGTTTCTACAATTGAATAACTCAAACCTTTGGTGATGTCGATAACTTTTTCACCCAAGTGAACTTCACAACCTTTGGCTTGAATCCCTTGGGCCAATTTAGCGGCAACCGCTCGGTAATCGACGATACCCGTTTGCGGCACCCACATCCCCTCCACCCCAATAACATGGGGTTCATGCTCGCGCATTTCCGACAAACTTAATTTCTTCAATCCTCCTAAACCATTTTCTTGACCGCGCTGGAATAAATTTTCCAACTGAGGTCGTTGCGCCTCCGTGCTGGCCACCACAATTTTACCGGTCAATTCGAAGGGAATCTCCTCCTTGGTACAATAATCGACCAATTGATGATAACCTTCAATGCAATTCTTCGCTTTTAATGATCCCGGTTTGTAGTATAAACCCGAATGAATCACCCCGGAATTATTCCCAGTCTGATGCATGGAAACCATCTTTTCTTTTTCGAAAAGGGCAATTTTTAATTTTGGATTTGCTTCCAATAAACGATGTGCGGTAGCGAGACCAACGATACCTCCGCCAACAATAACAATATCAAGTGCCATAAGACTTTTGATTCAAAAATTACAAGCTACAAAGATACGAAATCGATGCGTGGAATTATCAATTTATTATCAGCTACTTGATGATTTTTGAAATGTGCATGGGGGATTTTTTTGTAGCTTTGTAGACCTTACCTTTGGCAATCCTGATAGGTTTGCCAAAGGTCAAATCTAATAACCCATTGAATCCACAGATCGAACAATTATATCGCATCGCCCAAAAACCTAGTCGGATGATTTTGGGCTTAATGTCGGGCACCTCACTGGATGGGCTCGATTTAGCGCTTTGTCGGTTTAGTGGCCAAGGCTTAAACACCCAATGTGAAGTCGTTCATTTTGCCTCGGTGCCATTTGATGCAGCATTTAAGGAATCCATTCGAGACGTTTTCGCCAAAGACACCATTCACTTTCCAAGCTTAAGCACGCTAAACGCTCAAATAGCACGGATGCATGCGGCGATCATTTTAGATGTTTTGAAAGCATGGAAGGTTAAACCCAGCGAGGTCGATATATTGGCGTCGCATGGGCAGACGGTGATGCACCGACCGGTTCGTTCTGGGGAACTGCCGAATTCAACCTTGCAAATTGGAGATGGGGATCATTTGGCGCATTTGACTGGGATCATTACCGTATCCGATTTCCGACAAAAACATATCGCTGCCGGTGGAGAAGGTGCTCCGTTGGCAATGTTTGGGGATTATTTTTTGTTTACCAAAGAAGGGGAAGAACGGATTCTATTGAATATAGGGGGCATTGGTAATTTCACTTATTTACCGGCGAATCAAGACCCGAAGGGGATTTTGGTGACGGATACGGGTCCCGGAAATACCTTGATTGACGCATGGGTGAGAAGAAATTACCCCAAACTAAGCTATGATGAGGACGCCCAAATAGCGCGTTCCGGACACGTGCATCAGGGGCTATTGAGCGAATTATTAGCTAGTCCCTTTTTCTCCGAGTCTTTTCCAAAAAGTACAGGACCTGAATATTTCAATCTGGCATTGGTAGACGGAATGGTACCAAAAGAGTTAAGTACGGCGGATGTCATCGCGACCTTGACACGCTTCACGGCGGAAAGCATCGCTTTGGCCATTCAAGATTATACGGGTTTGCACCAAGGAAATATATATGCAAGTGGTGGGGGTGCGAGAAATCCTTTGTTGATGGAACATTTACGTGAATTACTCCCGGGATTTTCCATAGCGGATTCGCAGGAATTAGGCATCCATTCGGCGGCCAAAGAAGCGGTACTATTCGCCCTTTTGGCCAACGAAACATTGATGGATCCGAATCCGTCGAAAGACCGCAGATTAGGGGATTCGCCTTGGGTAACGATGGGAAAGATTTCTTTTTCGTGTTAGAAGTAAGAGATAAGAACTAAGAGGTAAGAACTAATTACTGCAGACTTCGGACTGAAACCCTTCGGACTTCGGACTTCGGTCTGAATACTGACCACTGACTACTGAATACTGATTACTGTTTTATGAAATACAAACTACAAGATTACATCCTTTTCGAAAACGAAGACTTCATCGTCATTAACAAGCCTTCAGGCATTGCGACCTTGGATGAGCGGAAAGATGATTATGCCCCGAGTATTTTGCGAATGGCCAAAGCCTATTCGGAAGACGCGCAGGTGGGACATCGATTGGATAAAGAAACAACGGGGGCTTTGGTGATTGCGAAAAATCCGGAGGCTTACCGACATATTTCCATGCAATTCGAACATCGGGAAACGGCAAAACGTTACCATGCGGTCGTAGAAGGGATGCATGACTGGGATGGCGTTTTGGTAAATTTACCCATCCTGCCATTAAAAGATGGGAAGGTGATTATTGCACGATCGAATGGCAAACACGCGGAAACTTGGTTCCAATCGTTGAAAGTATACAAAGGTTATACCCTCGTGGAGTGCATGCCGATTACCGGCCGAATGCACCAAATCCGCATCCATTTGACTTGTTTGCATGCTCCGATTGTAGCGGATGACATGTATGGGGGGAAGGATGTGTACCTCTCCGATCTAAAACGCAATTTTCATCTCAAAAAAGATACGGAAGAAATGCCCTTGATGCGACGAGTGGCCTTGCATGCGCATAGCCTAAGCTTTAAGTTGATGGATGGCAGCCCTATCACCGTAGAAGCGCCCTATCCGAAAGATTTCAATGTCTTGGTCAGACAACTCGAAAAATATTCCTAAGCGACCATGAACATAAGTGAATTCATAAAATCGTGGAAAGCCATTTTGGTGTTTGTCATCTTGGCATTTGGCATCGGATTGGGCATGCACACACACACGGATGAATTCATTTTATTTAGCAACTTGGAATATGAGCAACCCAATTTCTACCTCAATGAATTTACGAATGGCTACCAAGCATTCATCAAGATCTTTCCAGGGAATTTCCAAGTTCATTTACCCTTCAACTATTTAGGTAATATTCAGGGGATTTTGTTTTATCCCTTTTACAAATTACTACCGATTGAGATTGCCAAATTTTGCTATTCATTTCTATCGCTCATTAGCTTATTCCTACTACTCATTCAAGGCTTTAAACTTAAGGGGGAAAAATTATGGATTCTTCTACTTTTTATCCCGCTGTACATCACAATCCTGCATGACAGCGGGCCGGTCAATTTGGCCTTAATGAGTTACCTGATTTCCAAAATTTTGGTTGAAAAATACTTCTTATCTGAAAAATGGCCCCAAAGGATTTTAGTATTAGCCGGCCTCGGATTGACATGGATTATTGGGTTCTACGATAAACAATTTTACCTCTATCTATTTCCGAGTATTCTATTGTTTTCCGTGGCGAACGTCGAATTCAACAGATTACGCACGCTAAAAACGCTGGGCTTACTTGCTTCCGTGACTTTATTTTTCGGTTTTGTTCTCATGTACCTTTGGACGGATACGCAAATCCAAATCTACCACCTCGAGGAGAGTTTCCCATTCCGATTACAAACCCAAAAAATACTTGGGGGAACGACGGACATGCAAGCCTTAATTGATATCATTCGATATTTCCCAAACCAGATACAGGATTGGCCCCAAACACATGCATTCTTCGAGGACCGATTGTTTGCGATAGGTCGGTGGATGAATAATTTCAATTTCAGTTTTTATTTGGAGCGCAATTTAGATTACACCTATTTCATCAACCCCAAATTGGGATCCCGTTTACCCATTAGCTTCTTCTTGTTTTTGTTTTTCTTGGGCAGCTTAAGTTTTCAATATCTCCGAAAGCTTATCGCAAGGGGAATAAACCAAAGCGAACTCAAGCCTATCCTTTACTTTCTTTCCTTCCTGGTTTTATCGCTGACTTTTTTTGTCTTGGGAAAAGTACGCGCGCCACATCACTTTATCTTTTTGTGGATTCCTTTACTAGGATTCCTATTGGACAATGACTTTCAAATCCAACGGAAGAAAACCTTTCTTTCGTTCTTTGGAGTAAGTATGGGATTATGTCTTTTGAATGGGCTCATTGGCAAACCCAATGCCTTGATTCGAGATGATTACGAAACGGTGGCAGGGTTAACCCAACGGGAAAACAAGGAACTACGAATCATCAATTTTGATGGCTGGAATCATAGCATCACGCGAAAATTAGACAACCCAAATCACCACCTTGTCACCTTGGTTGACCCACGAAATACGGCTCAATTCATGCGTTTGGTGCGATTAGCTAAGAAACTACAAATTCCGATCATCGAAGTATCCAATGAAGTGGATTGGGGCTACCCGGATCCGATGACACCGGAGAAAAAAATGGATCTATTTCGGGCGCAGGGATTTAAGGTAAAACCCTTGAATCATTCGAAGTCTATCCCTGTCTATCTGCTTACGTTAGATAAATAAAGGTCCTATTTCTCCGCATTTCTTAATATCTTTAACGGTATTTTATTACGCTATGAATCGAATTGTCATTTTAGGAGCCGGGCCGGCTGGCTTAACCGCAGCATATGAATTATCAAAATCCCAAAAACACCAGGTTGATGTGATTGAGATTTCGGGCCATGTAGGTGGAATGGCACGCTCCTTTAAATTATTTAATCAAACAGTCGATGTGGGTCCCCACCGATTTTTTTCGAGCGACGCGCGTATCAATAAGTTATGGCTTGAGGTGGTAGAGAAGGAATACAAGATGGTCAATCGGACCACCCGGATTTATTACAAAAATAAATTTTTCAATTACCCTTTAAAGGCATTCAATGCGCTTATTAACCTAGGGATTTTTGAAACTATATTGTGTGTATTTAGCTACTTTTTAGCCAAAGTTAGTCCGCCAAAGAAGATTAATAATTTTGAAACGTGGGTTGTGAGCCGATTTGGTTACCGACTATTTTCGATCTTTTTCAAGGATTACACGGAAAAGCTTTGGGGAATTTCCTGCAAGGAATTAGGCACTGAATTTGCAGAGCAACGAATAAAGAAATTCTCATTAGGAGAGGCTATACTTTCTTTGCTTCCCTTAAAAAAGAATAATCACAAAACCTTGGTGGATCAATTTGCCTATCCACTGGGAGGCAATGGGGAGGTTTATTTGAAGATGGCCGATAAGTTTCAAGCGAATGGTGGTAGAATTCATTTCAACAAGGCAGCTGAGAAAATTGAATTCAATGAAAATACGGGGTATCGAATAACCTTGACAGATGGCGAGGTCATCGAAAGCAAGGACTTGATCAGTACCATGCCGATCAATAACCTAATCGATATCTTCGAACCGGCAACAGCAGAAATTTCGCAAAGCGCCAAGGCATTAAAGTTCCGAAACACGATTATTTTGTACGTAAATATCAGCAAGGAAAATCTGTTTAAGGATCAATGGTTGTATATCCAAGATAATTCAGCCGTATGTGGTCGGATTACGAATTTTAACAACTGGGTACCTGAGATTCGGGAAGGAAATGAAGGCAATACAGTCTTGGCCTTGGAATATTGGTGTTTTGAGAATGATGCCATCTGGTCGATGGATGAAGCGGCACTTCGCGAGATTGCATTAAAAGATTTGTTGACCTGTAAATTCATTGACTCCGAAAGCGAGGCCATTGGATTTCATCCACTGCGTGTTCCTAAATGCTACCCCATTTATTTCGGGGATTATAAGTTTCACTTGGATCGCATCTCCACATTTTTTGATGGCTTCCAGGGGCTGCAATTGATTGGACGCTATGGTTCCTTTAAGTACAACAACCAAGATCACTCCATTTTGATGGGACATTTGGCCGCGGAGAATATCTTGGCGAATAAAAAGAATAATTTGTGGGAGATTAACACGGATTACGAATACCAAGAGTCGAGCACCATTACGGCGACAGGTCTGGCAGTAGGTTAATCGAGAAAGCTTACGATTCTTTCTCGGCACTTTGATAGCCCATTCCTAAAGTTTTCGTAAATTTGCAATCCTGGCTCCGTAGTTCAATGGATAGAATGTAGGTTTCCGGTACCTAAGATGCAGGTTCGATTCCTGCCGGGGCTACAACAAATCGGACAAAAGAAAAGGACATTTCGAGAGAGATGTCCTTTTTTAATGAATTCATAAATAAAGCCCCCACTATCCCTAGCAGAGGCTTCGCATAAAATTTAAGTATTAGGGTTAGGTATTCGTGTAGTGTTTAAGAACTAGGATTTAATACCCTACAAAGGAACAAGCCCAAGACCACTTCCACAATGAGGCCTAGGCCTCATTTTTATACCCAAAATGACTAAGTGCAAAGGCGAGTAAGCTATTGTTCTCATTAGAGAGATTCAATTTCTTACTGATGTGATAACGATGATTCTTCACCGTTTTCTCCGAGATAAATAAGATTTCAGCGATTTCCTTGCTCTTTTTATTTTGCGCAATCAGCTCCAGAATCTTCCATTCCGCATGCGTGAGATCCTCCAACTTGTGGTCGGCCCATACCCTCGATTCCATCTGATCAAAAGCTAATTCCACCGACACCCGAATCTGATGATCGCTCCAAGGCTTTAGGATGTAATTTACCGGATGTGTTTTGCCCGCCACCTCCACAATGGACCGATCGCTAAATGCCGTCAAATAAATCACCGCCAGTCGGGGTGAATTCAACTGCGCATGCTTCACAAAATCTATCCCGGTTGGACCATCCCCGATATTCACATCGCATATCGCTAAATGTGGCTTAAATGTAATAATCCCATCCAGTGCTGCGGCATAATCATGAAAAACCTGACACATATAGCCCAAATTTTCCAATATTTCCTTAATGTCCAAAGCCACAATAACCTCATCCTCCAAAATTAAAATCCGCTTATTTTCCATATGATTTAGACATGAAAGTTGATTAAATGTTTGATTCCACTACTTTGCTGCATCACATATCGCGCGCCCATTTGCTCACTTAAAATCACAATGAGTCGCATCCCTAAATTCGAATTCCGCTGTATTTCCTCCACTTCACCTGGGCCATTATCCTCGATTTCAATGGTCACCTCGCTCTCGACCTGTTGGACATCGATCCGTAACACCCCAGCACGTCCTTCTACAAATGCATACTTAAAGGCATTTGAAATGATCTCGTTAATAATCAATCCCAAGGTTCCAATCCGCTCGAATCGCAGATAGATGTTGGGATCCATCCCGAATTGAATTTCTATCTCCTGCTTCTCATCCATCACATACATTTGCTGCAAATGCTTCACCAAGGTCCTTAGGTAAGGATCCAATTGAACAAACTCCATCTCATCCGATTGAAACAAATTATTATGCACCAAAGCAATGGTTTGAATCCGATTTTGAAGAGACAAAATCAAATCGATCGACTCCTTGTTCTTACTGCGCCGCTTTTGAAGATTCAATAAGCTGTAGATGACTTGCAGGTTATTCTTGACACGATGGTGTAATTCCTTGAGTAGAATGGCATTGCGTTCATATTCTAAATCAAGCTGGATTTGGTTTTGGGTCAACAAGCCTTTTTGTCGGAAATTGATGAATAAAAGCACCGACCCAAAAAGTATTGTACCCAAGAGAATACTTAAAATCTTGATTCGAAAATCCTGCAATTCCGCCTCCTCCGAATAGGCCTCCACTTGCGATTTCGTTTTCAAGGCATCCTCTCGGTGTTTGGCTAGTTCCAATTGGCCCAATAATAAAATCGATTTATTCCGATTAATGTGTGTATTGGCCGTGTCCTGCGCGGCCTGAAATGCCTTGCTGTAGTAATATGCTGAATCGTATCGTTTTTGGGATTGAAAATAATCCGCATAAGACTCCAGCATCATCATCTTGCTCGGCGGAACCACTTTTTGACCCATGAGCGAACGGGCCCGATCGAGCTGTACTTTCGCTGCATTCCACTGCTTAAAATGCAAATAAGCCTTAGCTAATAGAATCAACTTCGCAATTTGATTATCAGGATTATCGCCACTCAAACGAATATCAAATGCTAATTTAGGAATGACCTGATCGTAATCCCCTTGCAACATCTGAATATTGGCCATTTGGCCGGTAAACAAACCCTCCCAATAGGTCAATTCCCTGGGCAAAAACATCCCCTTTTTCGCGGCAGCGCGCACCGCTGCTACCTCCCGATAGCCCTGCGCATAGGTCTCATAGGCCTTGGGATAATTTTTGACATCGGTATACAACCAACCCAAGCGCAACAAATAAAACAGGCGCCCATAATCGCCCGGAGGTGGGACAGGCTGAAACTGACGAAAATCGCGTAAGGCATCCTCGAAAAGCCCACACTCTCGGTAAATCTCCCAGAAGGTTTTCACATAGCCCGACTCTATTCGCAATTGACGAATGGGTATCGCCTTTTCGATGTCATTCTTCCCGCGGTATTCCTCCTCTAATTTGATCAGAATATGCCGCCAATAGTAGTCGGGAACATGCTTTTTATTCCGAAATAAAAACTCAAGAAATGGCAGGCCCTGGGTAAATTTAGCCTGATTGTGATAAACCATCGACAAAGGAATCGCCGCTTTGACCATCAAATCAACCTCATTTTTCTTTCGAGCGGACGCCCAATGCGTTTCTAAGATTCGCTCTAAATCGCCGACATTGGCATAGGAAAAATAATTGGCCTCCTTACGAAAAGCATCATCCCATGTTAACCAGAGAAACTGGGGATTTCGATAACGAATATCACGCGAAAACTTGGTCGGGACAAAGGAATCATCAGCCCGTACCCCAAGGGACAGCAACAACCAAAGACCTAGTAAGGGCCAGAAGCGTTTCATTTGATATCAATTAGAACTAGGGCCTATTCAGGGCTTTGTAAATCCAAGATAGTCGCTTCCAATTAAATTTCAAATGTCAAGGCTCGAATTCCGAAACTTTATAAGCTATAAAGCGTAGATACCTCAGCTTGGGAAATGACGCGGTTATAAATTCTTAACTCATCGATTGATCCATTAAAATATTCCCTCACATCATTCGCGGCTAGGTTAACGACCCGAGCACCGATCGATAAAATAGTGGGATTGACGAACAAAGGACTTGCTGGATGTGACCAGGTATTGATCAACTGACCATTCAGATAATAACGCTCCGTGGCACCGTCATAGGTAATAACGACATGTGTCCAGGCATTTGTATAAAGGTTTCGAGTGAGGGTGAAATCTAAATTCCAGTGATAATGCAACAAACCCGCTGATGGCATCGTCTTCATGTAATTACTTGCGGCTGGAGTACCCGAAGGGCCATAACCAAAAATAGCCATTTCCCTGTTCCACACATTGGCTTTAAACCAAACAGAAATCGAATAGGCTGAGTTATTACTTGGCAAGTTCCTCGGTGAGCTTAAGGTCAAATAACTATTCGACCCATTGAACGCATAAGCTGAATTTCTTACTCCTGTACGTCCAAAGGTTTTCACCGCATTACCCGTCAGATTATTCCCGGTACTTGAATAGTCCTTCGAATCCTCATTCAGGGGCAAATAAGTCACCAAACCATTTGATAAGGATGAATTGCTCGAAGTAAAGAATTCCCGCTGATCGCCATAGGTATAATTACCATTAATTTTAGCAAAGGCACGGACATAATATTTCCGACCCGGTAGCAAATCAAAGAGGTTCACGGAAGCAACATTGACATTGGTTAGGATACTCAAATTATCGATGGTAGGATTTGAATTTAATCCCCAGCAAATCCCCCGCTCTTGTACAACATAGGTCGGCGATAGGTTAGAAATACTAATGCCCGTGGTCGCACGCGTATCTTGTACATTCGTTACGGAACTTGTCGCAACATTGACGAAATTACCTTTTCCTACTGGAATTTCAGGATCCTTCTCGCAAGCTATCAACACGAAAACCAACCAAACAAGAAAGCTATTTCTCATATCTTAAAAATTTAATCCAAAACTTAACCAAACGTCTGAATAAGCTTTGGTATCAGCGGATTTTAAAAGGCCTAAATAATTAATACCTGAGGCAATATGGATTCGTTTGAATATTAAATTAATCCCCCCTTCAAGTTCCAAACCGGATAAACTCGCATAAGAATTTTTAGCCCAGATACTACCTGTTTTCGTTCCGGCAAAATTAAACTCATCCGCTGCCCAGTACAAGGAACGAGAACCATAGCCCATACCCGCTCTCAGGTAAATGTGCTCATTCATTCCATACAGAAAAGAAGGAATGACTGAAAGACGAGTGGTTTTCGTTTCCTTGGTGAATTTATAGTTCGAATTGGGTGTTGTGTATTTATCGATCAAGGTTCCCGTGGCGGTATAATTTGTGGAAGGAGCCCCTTCCAAACCATAAAGCACCGTTAATCCATAGCCCCAACCTCCTTGAATTTTTCCGACATGCGCCGATAACGTTAAATTCGATTGCTCGCCTCCCGGTGAAAACGGACTAATTCCTAGGGTGGCATAGGTCAAATTTTGTTCAATCGGCTTAATCAGTTGGATGGGCTTCCTAGGAACCTCCTCTACCGCAACTTTGACATTCGAACTATCCACCTTTTGAAACTGTCCCCGTTCTAATAAAACCGTAGGTGTTAACTGAAAAACATATTCAGTAGGTGCTAACGTTAAATCGCCAGTCTCCACCTGGAAATAATAATTATAGCCCGCCTTCAGCCCTTTCAAACTTAAACCATGAATTTTAGAGGGATCGATTTGTTTACGAGCACCTTCCGGAAACTCCTGAATATAAAGTCGCAAATCCACCTCCTTTTGAGAAGGTACATCTAAATCGAAATAAACCTCAAAGCGCTTAATGGCCGGAACGTAACCCACCTGTAGATTGGATATTTCCTGAGCCTGTGCGTAATAAGTGCCAACGAGTAGCAGTAAAACGCAACCAAAAAAATGACGACATAAATAAGACATCTTGTTCCGTCTTAAGGTTTTGGAACAACCACACGCTCCGTACGGATTCGAGCACCTAATACATTCACTTTGGCATCCGCATTCTGAGTCCAGACACCCCACTTATTATTGACTAAATATTTAGGGCTAGCAAATACATCAATATCAGGATTCTGATCAACTAATTGATAATTCATCTCATGCATCAAGTTCTTATAAGCGATGTTGTTCCATGTGAGATTATTGACAAATCCAGTTACAGGTAAGGCTATCAAACAAGAAACGCCATAACTAAGCTTGTAGTCATCATAACTTTTAGGTTTATCCTTTAAACCAACATATTTTTGAATCTCATCACCCAATAACAAAGTAGATCCAAGTAAAGTTAAAATTGGGAAAATTCGGGGAACACGACCTAATTCAACGCCATTAAAACGAAATACAAAACCCGTTTTATTTTTGGCTGCGTTACTACTTGTATAAGGAATTCCCATGATAGCATTTCCAGAGCCCGAAATTTCCGGCAACCGCTTAATGTCATATTCCGAGGAATTTCGATTTAATGAAATGTCCGCAAATCCACCCATTCCTGTTTTGATTTGATGGCTACACCCCGAAAACAAGAATGAAGAAAAAATAAATAAGGATGCGATGATAGCACCACCAAAACGAGTAAAGACCTGTTGCATAAAACTATTTTTAGAAACGATACTGTTTCAAAAATAGCCCTACAACAGGTCTCGGAAAAAAGATACTTATCTAACGGTCAATTATTTTACTTCAAACACTAATGCCGACTTCGCTGGTACATCCAACTGACTGCCAAGCACTTGCGATTTCCCCGAAATAACTTCCTGAATCTGCGCGCCCGGCTTAACCAACTCCGCAAAACGATCCATATTCAAATTCATCGTCTTCGCATTCTTATTCATCACCACCATCACTTTCCCCTTCTCCGAATGACGGAAGTATACATAGACCCCATTTTCAGGACCAAAATGCGTCAATTTACCCTCATGAATCACCGCGTTGTTTTTACGCCAGTTCAACAATTTCTTGAAGAAATCTTGCGTACTTTTCTCATCCTCCGTAAATCCGCGCTGCGTTACCGCATCTTTGGCATCGCCGAGCCAACCGCCGTAAAAGTCCCCACGAATCTCCCCATGTTCATTGCTCTTCGGATTCGACATCAAAATTTCGGTTCCATAGAAAATCTGTGGAATTCCACGCGTTGTCATTAAATAGGTAATTCCCATTCGGAATAAAGCCTGATCATGTCTTACCTGCGAATAAAAACGCGACATGTCATGGTTATCTCCAAAGACCACCAAATTATCCGGATTCGCATAAATCAAATCATTCGAAATCACCGAATAAATCTTATTCAAACCTTTGCCCCATTCCTGATCATTCTCGTTCATCGCCTCCGATAAGGCATTCTGCAACGGAAAGTCCATCAAGGCCGGCAAAGACGATTTAAATCCATCGCGATTCACCTTACCCTTTTGCCAGTAAGACGTAATGATCGGGTTCGAAGACCACTCCTCGCCCACCATGTTTAAATTCGGATATTCATCCAATACCGCGTCCGACCATCTGGCCGCAAAATACTTATCCGAATATGGATAGGTATCAATGCGAATGCCGCCTAAATGCGCATATTCAATCCACCAGATCGTATTTTGAATCAAATAATTCGCCATAAATGGATTCTTTTGATTCAAATCCGGCATGGCAGGAACGAACCAGCCCTCCGACTGCATTTTTGCGTCAAATTTAGATACGTGTGGATCCTGAACCGTCTCACGGCGGTGGGTCGTTGAGACAAATTTGCCATCAAAATTGATCCAATCCTTGAACGGAAAATCCTTCATCCACCAGTGACCATCCCCACAGTGATTCAAGACCACATCCATGATAAGTTTAATACCCTTTTGATTCGCTTTCTCAGCTAACTCCTTGTATTGTTGATTCGTCCCAAAACGCGGATCAATCAAGTAATGATCCGTAATCGCATAGCCATGGTAACTCTCCTTCGCTTGGTCATTCGCCATGACCGGCATATTCCAAATCGCCGTAAAGCCCATGTCATGGATGTAAGGCAAACGATCAATGATTCCTTTTAAGTCCCCACCATGCCGACCGTACATTTCATTTCGCGCGGGATTCGGTTCACGGTATCCCGGTTTTGCATCATTGCTCGGATCGCCGTTTGCAAAGCGATCCGGCGTGATTAAATAGATAACATCCTTCGTGCTGTAGGATGGACGATTCGCAGAATTGGGTGTACGCGCCTCAAGTTTGTAATCGATGTGATGAATGACTTTATTATCCTTTTTGATATCTAAAGGATATGTTCCAGCCACCGCATTAGAGGCTACCTCACAATCCACAAATAAGTAATTCGGACTATCTGCTTGATGCACTTTAAGTACCTTTAAGCCCGACTTAGCGGCAATGACATCGGAACCTTGGAGATCCTTTCCGTGAATGAGTAATTGCAATTTGGGGTTCTTCATGCCCACCCACCAGTTCAAAGGCTCCACGCGTAAATCTTGCGCTTGTAAGCTCCATCCTAATAATAGGAATAATATAAGTTTCTTCATGATTTTAGTGTGTTTTTAGCAGGTTGTCGGGGACAGAACCCCAACAACCTAAGCGGCAAAAATAGGCAAAAAAAGAGTGAAAAAGCGCAGAATATGGGGGATTTAAGCGAAAAATATCAGGTTTTAGGTATTGAGACTGGTGAAAAATCTGTTTTTTGCGTAACGCTTTCGGGGGGCAAAACCTCGGTAGCGTTTACCCCCACCACCTTGCATATCCAGCGATATTTCGAGATATTTGTACCCAATTAACGCCCTAAAAACAAGCAATACTATGTGTGGAATCGTCGCCTACATCGGCTCTCAAGCCGCTTATCCCATCATTTTAAAAGGTCTTAAGCGTTTGGAATACCGTGGTTACGATAGCGCAGGTATCGCACTTTATGGCAAAAACATCACCAATTTCAAGAAAAAAGGACGCGTTTCTGAGCTGGAAACGTGGTCGGACGAAATCACCCTGACGGCGTCTGTCGGGATCGGACACACGAGATGGGCGACGCACGGCGAGCCATCCGATGTCAACGCACACCCGCATAAATCGAATTCAGGAAAATTGACTTTGGTGCATAATGGCATCATCGAAAACTATGCTTCGTTGAAGCAGGAGCTGATTCAAAAGGGCTATACGTTTGAAAGTGCGACGGATACGGAGGTATTGGTCAACTTCATCGAAGAGATCCAACAAAGCAACAACTACTCCCTCGAAGAGGCCATGCGCATCGCCTTGAAACGCGTGGTGGGTGCCTATGTAATCATCGTGATGGAGGAAGGATTCCCTAACCGACTGATTGCTGCCCGAAAAGGAAGTCCTTTGGTGATTGGCGTGGGCGATGGTGAGCATTTCTTGGCCTCTGACGCCTCCCCGATTATCGAATATACCAAGAAAGTCATCTACGTGAATGACTATGAATTGGCCATTATTTCCGAAGATGAGATCATCTTGAAAAACCTCGGAAATGAGCCGATTACCCCTTATATCCAACAACTCGACATGGAATTAGCCCAAATCGAAAAGGGTGGCTACGACCATTTTATGTTGAAGGAGATTTTTGACCAACCGGCTTCCTTGACCGATTGCCTACGCGGTCGTTTGGATAGTGAATCCATGACGCTGACCTTGGCGGGTGTCGAGCAACACCTATCCGTTTTTGCGCAGGCAAAACGCATCGTCATCGTGGCCTGCGGAACGAGTTGGCACGCTGGTTTAGTCGCCGAATACATGATTGAAACACTCTGCCGCATCCCGGTGGAAGTGGAATACGCCTCAGAATTCCGTTACCGCAATCCGGTCATCGGACCTGGTGACATCATTATTGCCATTTCCCAAAGCGGGGAAACGGCTGATACGCTCGTAGCGATTGAACGCGCGAAAGAACAGGGAGCCTTTATCTTCGGTGTGGTAAACGCGGTGGGATCATCCATTGCCCGCATCTCACACGCGGGTGCTTACACACATGCCGGACCGGAAATCGGTGTGGCGAGTACGAAGGCATTCACGGCGCAATTGACGGTTTTGGCAATGATGGCGATGAAGATTGGTAAAGCGAAGGGAACTTTGGCGACGGGAGAATACGACCGATTAATCGCGGAATTGGCCTTGATTCCGGAAAAGGTTAAGACGACTTTGGCGACCCATGAGGCCATCAAGGAAGTAGCGAGGCATTATGCAGACGCGCGGGATTTCTTATTCTTGGGCCGTGGCTATAATTTCCCGGTGGCCCTGGAAGGCGCATTGAAACTGAAGGAAATCTCTTATATCCACGCGGAGGGTTACCCAGCCGCGGAGATGAAACACGGACCAATTGCCTTGGTGGATGAGAACCTGCCGGTTTTATTCATCGCGACCAAAGACGCCTACTACGAAAAAATTGTGAGTAATATTCAAGAAATCAAGGCACGCAAGGGCATGGTCATTGCGGTGATTTCGGAGGGAGATACCCTGATTCGCGACATGGCGGACCATGTGATGGTTGTGCCGGAGGTGGATGAATTACTGGCGCCGTTGATCAGCGTCTTGCCGACTCAATTACTCTCCTATTACATCGGCGTATTGCGCGGCTTGGATGTGGACAAACCCCGTAATTTAGCTAAATCAGTGACGGTTGAATAAAGCCTGCATGTCTTGGATCCAACAATCCAAGAGGGCTAATTCTTTGGCATCCACCACCCCTTGACGTACGAGTTCCTCATAACATAAAGTAAGGTTGGTGTAGATATTTTCTACGCCGTCCAATAGGTTCAATGCGTTCAAGCCCTTCATGATGCTTGAGTTATTCAAATAACCCGGGATTTCATCCTCAAAATCCTTCATAATGTTATGTTCATTACGGATTTGATAGACGGTCGCGTTGTGGAAAAGAATGGACCATCCGCATGTCCAGGCGATACGTTGCGCCACAAAAGAGCGCCAAATATCCGTCATGCGGAAACTGCAATACGAAGGCAGATACAACAGCGGAAAGGCCTCCTTGAACCAAGTGGTATTTTGGCTATTGAATGGGCAGATGGATTGATTCGCCAAGGCGATCGGATCTCTTTCCAAAAATTTGATGGGTAATGGCAAGACCATGCGGTAGATGGCATCTACATCCGGATTATCATCGGCCAAACCTTGTTGGATTGGACAAGCCACCGTATCCGCCTCAGGCTTGGGTTTCATGGATTCCAAGACTTGATCCAAAGGAAAACCTCTCGGCCAAATATTCGTCTCACTGAAATATTTATAGACATTGACCCAGCCATGATCCTGAAGTTTGTTTGCTTGAACTTCGGGTGTACGTGGGTCCCAAAAACTTTCGTAGGGAATGTTATCGTCGTCCGTTTCAATGATTACCTCAGCCCCTTGTTGGAGCGCAATCAAATACCCAATATTCTTCCGCGCATAATGCTTCACGGGAATTTCGCGTGCCAAGGTATGGGGTAATTGCAACTGTTTTTCGATGGAGTAGAAATCGCAACCCGCCAACTGGAAATCGTTGGGACTTTTGACGTCACCGATGACGATGAAGGGAACACCTTTCGCTTGGCAGGCGGCGGCATATTGATTTAACACGGGGTGTTTATCGTCCGCGATGGAGGTAATCACGAGGAAGGGGCTTTTCGACATGGCTTTACGAAATACGAGTGGATTGAAAGCTAATCCGTTTTAAGAAGTAATGAAAAAGTACTTGAATCGAATTTTTGATGGCCTTTTGGGATACGCTGGGCGAAGGTGCTTTGTAGTGTATCGGTATTTCGACAAAACGGGTATGGCGTAATAGGTAACGCAATTCGGTTTGGTAGAAATGGGCCTTGGAAAGCAAGGGATAGTGTGCGAATTTCTCGACCACATCGCGGTGGAAACCCTGGAAACCAGATGTCATATCAAACATGCGGGTACCGAGGAGGATATTGGCCAAAATGGTACCCACTTTGGAGAGTACCGTACGCTTCCAATTGGAGTCGGTGATGGAACCGCCATTAATGAACCGACTGCCAAAGGCGCAGTGGTTGCCTTCGTTTAGGACACGCAGAAAAAGCGGAATGGCGCTGGGATCGTGAGATAGTCCGGCATCCATTTCGATGATGATTTCGTGCTGATGTTCGAGCGCGACGCGGTAGCCTTTGATGTAGGCATCGACCACATTTTTATTTTCGGGGGACCAAACCAGCTGAAAGCGCGGGTCTTCTTTTTGCAGATTTTCACAGAGTTCGCGGGTATTGTCGACGGAGACCTTGTCAACGATTAGGTAGACTTTTCCTCCAGGTGTTTCATCCAGCACCTCTTTTACTTTTTCGACAAAAGGGATAAAGTCTTGCTGTTCGTTAGCCATCGGTACAATGACCGCGTAATCATGTTTCATGCAAAATGTATTTACCAATACTAGGATGAGCAGCGCCCAAGTAGTAATCGTTTGGAGTCGAGTAATTGTTATATTAAAGCAAAAGTAGTTTTTTTTGCTGTCTTTTCCATACACCGAGAATATCTACTTAGTTAAAGGCCGGATGGGCTAGGGATAATGGGCTGCGGATTCCAGCCAAAATTGTGACGAGCGAGGGAGAGGATAATTCTAGAGCAAGAATTATTTAAATGATTCAAATGTAAGTTTCAAGCCATCCTTCGCTTTAACTGGGAGACTTTTACCTAAAGCATCGACGAGCTTTTTATTGGAAACGACGTAACTTTCCGTCAACTTAGTTAAACGCTCCGTATTTAATGGCAAGTGTATCTTATCGCCCAATCTGGCGATCATTTGAATAATGAAACGAGGAATATGCCAAAATAAGGGCTTTTTACCCATAGATTCTCCCAATATTTCGATCACCTCATTAGTTGAGAGAGGCTCATCATCAGCAACATTGTAAATGCCCGATGGAATGTCATCGCGCGTGATTAACTCATTAATGACAAAGCAGATATTTTCAACGCTACAAAATGACCGTTTATTCTCAAAAGCTGCAAGCGGCCAAGGCAAACCCCATTTGGCCAATTTATAAAGTAAATTAAGATTACCCTTGTTCCCTGGCCCATGAATCATACAGGGTCTAAGGATATACACGCGCTTTCCAGCAGGAATCTTTTTGGAGTTTATGTAGTACTCAGCTAATAATTTACTTTTCCCGTAATGGGTTTGGGGTAAAGGTTCAACACCCTCAGTTAATGGAATGTCAATAGAGTCTGCAACCGCTTTTACTGAACTTATCGTGATAAATACTTTCGCTTTTGACTTTAAAAAAGAATCATAAAGACGATTACTGAATTTTTCGTTTACTTCATAATAATCGGAGGGTTCTGATATGTTTTTTACATCATGAGCTTTTCCTGCGAAATTAATATATGCATAAATATCTGACTCAAAAGTTAAAACTTTTGTGCCTTTGGGAATCTCATTTATATTATAACCACCTTTTAGAAATTTAATTAAATTAAACCCTAAAAAACCAGTAGAACCAAATAAATTAATTTGAAATTTTCTCAAAATTATATTGGGTAATTCTAGCTAATGTATATGAATTATCTTCAAATCTTTTATTGTCGAAAAACCATCCCCATTTATTAAAATAATATATCGAAGATTTTAACATACTTTTTAATGTCACCACGTTAAAAATCGACTTAAAACTATGATTATGGATAACATCAATATATGGAACAATCACAGTTCTAAAACTTTTAGATCTAACTTTCCTGCAAATATCAATATCTTCAAAATACATAAAGTAATTTTGATCAAATCCATTAATCATCTCAAATATTTTATTGGGAAATATCATAAAACAACCACTCAGAAATGGTACATCCAATATGAAATTATATTTGTAATAATCTAAGGTATAATTATCAATAAGAATATTTAAATAGGGAATTCTCCTAGCTAATAATGTTAGTGGAGATGGCAATAGTTTAGCTAACCTCTGATTTCTACCATCTGGATAAAAAATAGATGGCATAACAATACCAATATCAGAATTCCTAGATAAGTAATCTACCAATTTTTCTAAGTTTTGTGGACTAAACTGAATATCTGGATTACAAACCAAAAAATATTCTGAAAGCTTCCCAAAAACCTTAAAATTATTATTATGACCAGTACCAAAACCAGGATTGGAGGGGTCGTGGTAGTATTGAAAAGGTAATCCGTCGAATATCGTCAAATCATTCATTCTAAATTTTGAATGGTCTCTAAATACAAATAAGTAGTCTCCATCAAAATTAATGAAAGGGCTTATAAGCTTCTTTAGTAAAATAAACTCAGGATTAAATAAGATAACAGAAATTATAACACGAGGCATACTTACTTTGATATTTTTGAGTCAAAATTAAATTCTATTATTAACCCTTAAAATCAACGATTTAATAAAATAAACAAATACTTTAATTAAATATAAATAAATTAACCACTTCCAAAAAGTGAACGGGCTCATTTTAATCATCAAAATTAAAAGTGTGAATTGAAGAGCGAAATCAGCCTTTTTAAATAAAAAACCAACTAATCTTAAAGAAAAAATCAAATAAAGAACCAAAAGAATTGCTCCAAAATACGAGAGCTGAATAAACTGAGAAACTAAATAAAAGCCCCCCATCGGATAATAATTTTCGCCTAGCTTTTGATTGATTAAAAGTGTATCAAAATGGCTAGTATCCAAATAAGTTGAGTAATTTAAATAAAAAATTAAATATTTGGGAATCACTAAAAATGGCTGAAAAAATGAACTAAATGAGCTAAATAAAGCGATATCTATTGGGGTCTTTGCTGATAAAATTTGTAATGAGCCAAGTGATCCATTTATTCCTTCACCTACAAAACCAAACAAAAATAATGACTCAAATAATGAGTTAAAGTTAAAAATATCACTCCTTATTGATGCAACTAGAAAAATACAAATAGTTCCCATTGAAATCATCCAGAAGTTAAATTTCTCTCTTCTAAAAAAATGAATTAAAAAAATTGCAGCAAAAGTACTTCTACTACTATCAATAAACATTAGAAAAAAATTTAGAATTAAAAATTTATAATCCTTTTTTGAGCCATCCAAAAAACTAATTAAAATAGAAAACCAAAGTAATCTTAAAAAACCAGCAAATTGCGCCATAACTGATTCTCTATCTTCCACCCAAGGAAAGAAGAAAAAAACTATGCAGCAAATCAAAAATACGAAATAAACAAAAAAATGATTCTGCCTTTTATGTGATACATATCTAGCTTCGATTGAATACCTAAACTTACTTAACTCGAATAAAAAGGCAATAATTATTGAAAAAACCTGGAAAATAATGTAGTCATTAAGAACAAAATCATACTTTAAATGGCCTAATTCAAATATTCTAATATAAAAGAATGAAGAAACGCCATAAAGTATGAAGCCAAAAATTAGGGTAAATGTTAATTTGAATTTTTTTAAAAATATCATGTCAGCTGATTTGACAGAATAAAAATTCATTTCCGGAATTACTTATTGCCATTAAGGTATATCCTCTAACTTTAAAAAGTTTTAAAATTTTAAAGTAACTTGGAATTCCATTTTTTACAAATCTTGGATGCATTTCAACACAAATTTGGGAGGGCAAAACACTGCTATTCAAAATATCTGGTAACACTTCAAATTCCACCCCTTCTACATCCATTTTTAAAATATCAACCTTATCAATTAACAAATCTTGACAAATAGTGGTCCAATTTTTAAAATCCGAGTAATAAAATTCATTTGAGGTATTTTCATGTTTTACCAAACTATGAGAAATATGATTTTCATTAAGAGGTTTATAGAATTTCGCTTTTTTGTTTGAGGTAAATATTCCAATAGGATAGAAATGGAAATTTCTGTCCAAATTTAAATTAGAAATGTATTCGGATACGCTTGAAGTTGGATCGAACATATAAACTTCACAATTAGTCAATCTATTTAATTCAGAATCAAAAGAAATATCATCACCAATACCAAAAGAAAATACATGTTTTATATTTTCAAGGTTCTTTGTATTTATGTAAAAACCTCCATACTCTGAACCAATAAACTTAATGTATCTAGACTTTTTGTTTAACTTAAATTTTATGAAAATTATTACTCTTACACAAAACAGGTAAAAATAAAACAAACGAAATACAATTTTTTTCAAGATTATGACTAAAACCATTTATTTTTTAAAGCTATAATTTTATTAACAAATAATTCATTTGGATATTCTGAATGTTCAACTCTTGGTTCTGCCAAATACAAAATAAATTCACTTTCTGTCAGTGAAAGTTTATTTAAAAAAAAGTTTAAATCATGAAGTAACTCTTTTCGAGTATAAACAGGGGTATTTAATAATTCAACACCTTGACTCCTAGATATTTGATTTGAAGCGATTAAAGAAGAGATGTGAGACTTTCTTTTATCTATATTGAATTTTATTGGTAGTATTAATCGCTGATAAATTTTAGTAATTAGAGACTCTTCATGCTTACGTTTGGGGGGTGAATAAGCAAAATTTTGAACTAAGAATTTTTCAGCATCACTTTTATTGTAATCAAAATAGTCTAAAGCTGAAATCCATTTTATTCCGAAAAAATTTTTATTAATTATCACTTCAAGAGTACTCATGAATGGATAATTTAAATTTGAGTTTTGATTATACTTTTTTACAATTGATTTTAAATTTTTTGCGTCGTGCTTAAGATATAACCAACTTTCTGGCATTATATTTTCGCTTGATAAATTAACACCATGAAAAATCGGCAAATTCCCGAGACGACGGGATTCTTTAAACATGGTTGCAAAAATTGCATGATCAGATGCCCCCTCTAAATCAACAACATTAGCTTTCATCAAAGAAAGTTGAAGCATCTTAAAAGAATTCCAATCTAATACTTCGTTTTTAAATTTTAGTCCTAATAAATTTACTAGGTTAAATATATTTTTTGAAGCAAGCGGTGAATTCCAATGATTATCCAAGTGAATAGAATTCAGAGTTAGACCATAATCAGAAAGCAAATATGCTAAATAAGAGCTATCTACGCCTCCCGAAAGTCCAACTAATATTTCATTTTTATTTTTTTTGAGTTTATCCAAATAAATAAAAAAATCTTTTTTAGAATTTTCAATTCGTTGCTTATTTGTACTGATTTTTTCTATTGCATTATGACAATGATTACATCCATCAATTGTAAAAACAATATTTGAATCTGTATCATCCATTAAACATCTTTTGCAAACGTTTTTAGGCTTAATAAGATGATTCAAATCTAATTCATCAGAATTTAAAAAATTATATATATCAACTATTTTACTCACCGTGAAAAAGAATTGTTTATTAGTTTTTGACTACCATTTAAAATTGTGCTAGAAGCCGTAAATATTGTTGTAGAGTTTACACCAAATCGCTTAAGTGTATCAATATCGTTCAAATCTCTTACCCCTCCACAATAATTAATATTTGTTTTGATTTTTTTCTTTTTTATCAAATCTAACAGTTCAAGATCTGGACCCATTAAAGTGCCATTTAAATCAATGTTATTAATTAAAAGTTCACCCGGCAATAGTTCATCTTCTAAATCAAACTTCTCGAGTGATATAACTGATCTCCCCAAATATTGGATAAAATAATTGTTGTCTTCTTTCTTTATATCTAAACACAAGGTTACTCCTTGTCGTCCCAAGAATTTCAAAATATTAGAATATTCAATCCTATTCTCGAAAAAAAGATCCCTTATACTAATTCTTTCAAATCCAATTTCTATAATTGATTTTGCTTGTGACAATAATTTAATTCCGCCAGCATAACATTTCGGTTTCCAAGAGGATTCTGAAAGTGATTTTAAATATATCATTTCAAAAGAATCTACAAACCTAGAATTATTAACAATTAGGATCTCGTCATATTCAAATTGATCAAAATGATAAATTGAATTCATAGGACAACCTAAATATAACTTTTTATCAAATTTATATGTAGTAAATGAAACTTTATCCTCAATATAAACACCGCAGTTAATTCTCATTGATTATAATTTTGAAATAAAAAAATTACGCCATTCTTGATGACTTTTTTCTGGGTGAAATTGAAATCCAAATATATTTTCATTTTCAAAATAAGCTAAAAATGATTGCCCGCTGGACAATTCAACAACTAAACAATTCTTAAAATCTGCTATGGAAAACTGCGTTATACCATAACCATGGGAAAAATACGCTCTATCAGAGATATTCAATCCGGGAATTAGTAATTCTCTATATCCAATAAATGTTTTTGTAAATTCAGGCTCAAAATCAAGTTTTTGAACATTTCCATTCAAAAAACCCAGTAAATCATTAGAGGATTCTTCAGTATATGAAAAAAACATTTGCATTCCAGCACAAATTCCTATAATCTTCACATTTCGTTCATTAAGGCCCGATAACCATTTTTTTAAACTTATCATATATTTCTTGTCATCCAATGATAAGCCTGAAACACCACATATAACCAAGGTAGAGGTGGTTACTTCCTCATTGAGCGAAACTTGAATCGAACCTATATCATTTTGTGCAAGAAAATTTTCAAAAGAGCCAATATTTGAAACCGTTGGATTAAATAAACTCACTAACTTTTTCATAACATAGTTTTTAGTTTATCTGATAAAAATTTGATGTCCAACAAAAAATTATTTTGTGAGTATTCGTTCAATATTTCTTTTCTAAATAGTTCTATTCGTTTCAATAAAAAGGAATCCTTATTGTGAAGTAAATTAATAAGATTAACTAATTCAAGATGATTATTGAACAAAATTGGGTTGGCAGTTATTTGCTTGTTACCGACTGTATTCATTAAAAAAACAGGGATCCCCAAGGTTGCTGCTTCTATAACTACAAGAGCAGCCCCTTCATAATGAGATGGTAAAACTATTAAATCATTCAAAGAAATATCATTATAAGGTGACAAAGATGAACTTCGAATGATTACCCCACTTCTTTTTATTCGTAACTCTAAATCTTTTGACCGACACTCACCTATCAAAAATATTTCGTGTTGTATTAATTTTTTCAGCTCTATAAAAAAACTAACATTTTTCTGTTGGTCATCGACTCTTCCAACATAAAAAACCCTCATTTTCTTAGAGTATACATTACTCGCACATAACGAACTATTTAATACAATATTCCTAATTACAAAAACCTCTTGTTTAGGAAATCGAATTTTTAAATAAGATTTTTGCTCTAGTGAACATGTAATAAATGAGATGTTATTCCTGGATAACAAAAATTTATAAACGAAATTTTTTACTCGAGGAAATTTTACTTTAAAATAATACAAGTCAAAGCCAAATGGCGTGTAAACAAGAACATTTTTAGCTATTAGAGAAACACCAAATATAAAAAATAAATTCTGCCTAGGTGACCCTGCACTAACAATTACAGTGCCATTTAAAAACCTATAAAAAATATCTAAACTAAATTGATTAACAATTAATTTAGTTTGTTTAAACTCCTCAAATATCTTTTTGAACATATACTCGTGCCCACTAATTACATTTGAGTTTAAATAAAATATTGTCACGAAAACTCTTTTTTTATAAAATAACCTAATTCAGACCAAACAAATAAATTTGAAATACTTAGATTGGACTTAGGCAATACTCGATTGTTGTTACTAAGTACAAAATCTAAATTACAATTTTCCTTGGGATCAAAATATTCAACATTTAATCCATAAAATTCCTTAAACACATCAATATCACTAGCATAGGCTTTATCTGAAAAATAAAGTGATTCAATTATAGGAAGTCCAAAACCTTCACATAATGAAGGCATAATTATTCCTCGAGATTTCATTATAAACTCTACCATTTCATTTCGCGAATCCAATCTTCCCTTGATTTCGATATTATTCAATTTTTTTTTTGTGCTTATATCAGAAATGATTTTCAAATTATAGTCCCGATTTTGATTGAAATAATTAATTAAACTATCCAAATTTTTATGTTTCCTGTTATTACCAACATATAAAAAATAATCCTCTTTAGTTCTATTTCCAATTTTAGATGATTCAAAAATCCCATTTGGTATTACATATGCTTCCCTATTAAATAGTTTTTTAACATCTCCCGCAACTGAATAAGATGGGGTAATTATAAAAATGCTTTTCCGACTACATAAATTGTATTTCAACAGATTGAATAAAATTCTAGCCTTTATAAATGAGAACCTACTAAAAAAATAATTAGATTTATTTATTGCCATTAAATCATGTACAATGGTATATATCTTGATATTGGAAGGAATAAAAAAAGGGATAAAATAATGTGGAATAAATATTACATTTGGCTTAGTTCGCAATAAAAAAAAGTAAAATCTTAAATGATCTAAGATATTATAATATGAACTAAATTTAAATTGATAATCCTCATTGGTACATTTACCGTATTTAATTAAGGAGACAGAGTTTAATTTTAATAATTCAGAAAGATATTTATTTGCCACCTGGCCAATTCCTGTATAATTATCACTAATTGTTAAGTCAAAACAAATTTTCATTAATTATTTTTATTTGTAAGTCTTATATAATTATTATATAGACGATCTAATATTCTCTCGTAAGAAAAATCTAAATTATCACTAACAATTGGTCTATTTAGTAAATCATTTATTTTTTCTGAGATGGAAAAAAGATTAAAATTGGAGATTAAGCTTATCTGCTTTGACTTCAAATGACTTGTATCTTCACCTAAATTTAAAATAATGTGTTTATTGAATTTTAATGCTTCAAAAATTGAAGATGTGGATTTTGGCCAAATGTGAATATTTATTTTACTATATAGATAATTTAATTGTTCAAAATTCAAATAGTTTTCATAGTGCAAGATTCTATTTTCTTTCTCTATAATTCTTTTCAATTTAACATTTTCAATGGGGCCTATAATTAGTAACTTTAACTTGTAGCTATTTCGGCAACTCAATAAAAAACCAGCAATTATTGATTCTAAATTTTTCGAAGTATCAAAATAACCCGAAGTCATAATATAGTATGAACTATTCTCTATTATGAATGGTAAATTAGAGTCTAATTTAAAATTACTCGAGTACCCAAGGTGCTCCATATTAATTTTTTCAACATCAACCTTATATATGCGATTTAAAAGGTTTAACGCCGCAGGTGTAACAATTCGAATTAAGCTAGACTTTTTTAAACTGTATCTAATAAATGGATAGGTGAGCAAATAAAACCTAAGTTTACCTAAAAAAGATTCAGGAATTTTTTGTAATTCATGGTCATAAATAATTGGTATTTTCGATTCAGAAGCCCAATATATTGCTAATATGGATACTAGCTGTTGTGCATCAAAAACATGAACAATATCAGGTGAAAATCTAATTAACTCCTTTAAGTAATTGATAATAACAATGTCTTTATATTTAAAGAGGGGCCTAAATCTTAAAACATTGTATTTCCCAGAATCACTAATTTTACTCTTATTTTTCTTTTGTGGCAAATTACAATTAGACGTAAATATTATATGATCAGTTCCTTTATTTTTAAGATAATCTACATAAGCATGCTCTCTATAATAAAACGTTTCGTCAAAAAAACCTGTAATTATTGCTACTTTCAAAATTCGTTATTTCTAAAAAAATCAACAATCAGATTAATTATTATTTCTTGATCTTCCTGAGTTAACTCTGGATAAAGTGGGATTGAGATAATTTTCTTAGAAAATTCCTCCGCCATTGGGAAATCACCCTGCTTATAGTTCAAATGATTATATGCTGGAACAAAAGGCAATAATGTAGGATAGTGAATTGCAACTTGGACACCGTTAGCTAGTAGATATTCTTTAAGCTGATTTCTATAACTTGTCTGCAAAACAAATAAGTGAAAACTATGACTGCAGTTATATCTTATTATTGGTAAAATTAAATCCCCAACATTATTTAGTTTTTGAGTATAATATTTAGCCTTTTCTTCTCTCAATCTTGTCCACTCTGAAATATATTTCATTTTGACAGACAATACCCTTGCCTGAATAGCATCAAGTCTACTATTTAATCCTTCTATATTATGAGCATGCTTAACAAGAGAGCCATGATTTGCAATCATCCTGCATTTCAAAGCTAAATCTTCGTTATCTGTAACTATACAGCCGGCATCCCCATATGCACCTAAATTTTTACCAGGATAGAACGAAAAAGATGAAGCAATACCAAAAGTACCCACATTTCTACCATGATATTTAGTAAAATGTGATTGAGCACAATCTTCGATAATAAATATATTATTAGATCGCGAAATTGAGATAATTTCATCTAATTCACAAGATTGTCCATATAAATGAACAGGGATAATTGCCTTCGTCTTGCTATTAATTTTGTTCCTTAAATCATCTACAGACATTGTATATGTTAGTGGATCTATATCTGCAAAAACTACTTTTGCTCCAGTCAAAGAAATCACCTCTGAACTTGAAATCCAACTATTACAAACAGTGATTACTTCATCCCCTGGTCCAATACCTAATGCTTTCAAGATAATGAACATGGAGTCTGTTCCATTACCTACACCAATACAGTGAGAAGCTCCAAGCTGACTTTTAAATTCTTCTTCAAATTTTCTAATTGATGAGCCTCCAATAAAATCAGTGTTTATTAGTGCCCCCAAAACTGCATCGTCAATTTCACTTTTAATTGACAAATACTGGGATTTTAAATCTACAAATGGTATCAAATTAATTTTTGGGATTTCGTATAACATTATAAATTTTTTCAATCAATTGTATTGACATATATCCATCAAAGGCACTGGCCTCAATAGGAGCATTATTTTCAAGAACATCAATTATATTTTTGTAAACTAAATCATGATTCGACATTGAACCGACATAATTACCATAATTATTTGGCGAATTCCCCTTGGGTAAATTTTCTATCTGAATACCTTCAATTGATTGATATTCCAATTCATTCAAATATTGACCACCTATTTTCACTGTACCTTTCGTCCCAAAAATTGTTAACGATCCCTCCATATTTTTCTTGAAGGAATTAACGGTGTAATTTATAGTACCTAGAGCACCATTCTTAAATTTCAAACAAACAACACCGGTATCTTCAAACTCAATATTTTTTTTGTGGACAAAACTATCAGAAAAGCCAAACACTTGACTGATATCACCGGCAAACCAATATAGCAAATCTATGAAATGACTAAATTGTGTAAAAAGTGTTCCTCCATCCAAATCGTTTGTGCCCTTCCAAGAATTTTTGTAATAATCTTCATTACGATTCCAGAAACAATTTAATTGAAAATTAAAAATATCGCCTAGGGAACCATTATTTAAAAGCGATTTAACTGCTGCAACTGGTGGATTAAACCTATTTTGTTTTACTACAAATAAGCGTTTGTTGTTTTTCTCAGCAGATTCCAACATTTTGCCCGCATCAATTACATTTAATGCTAAAGGTTTTTCACATAATACATTATAACCGTAATTGAGGCATTCAATTGACATTTGAGCATGCAAACCATTGGGAGTACAAATAGAAATAACATCAATTTCTAAATGATCATTAAGCAATTCAATTAATGAAAAATAAATATGTAAATTTTCTTTCTCATCTAAATCATTAAACACCGAAATATCATTATCACAGACGGCCACAAGATTACCTAATTTTCTTATTTGCTCAATATGTCTTTTGCCAATTCTTCCACATCCAACTACAGCAAATTTTAATTTTGATTTCATTAGCTTAAATTTTTTTTAAGAGTTTTGCTGGATTCCCAACATATACACCTTTTACATTTATGTCTTTTGTTACCACAGAACCAGCTCCAATTACTGTACCAGAACAAATTCTTACAGGTAAAATAGTGGCATTACTACCAATGGAGACATCATCTTCAATTAATGTATTTAACCATTGTTTTTTATCACCCATTGCAGGTGCATTATATTTAAATTTATCATTAATAAACATCACTCCATGACCTATAAAAACGTTGTTCCCAATATTAACATTTGAACAAACAAAGGTATGACTTTGTATTCGAGAAGAGTTTCCAACTACAACATTACTTTGTATTTCAACAAAAGGTCCTATCATAGTGTTATCTCCAATTTTGCAACCATATAAGTTTACCGGTTCATAGATTAAACAATTTTCTCCAAGAACAACATCAGATTTGATCATAATTCTTTGTTAAATATTTTTTTTAGTGAAAAACAATATTCCTCAAAAGTGGGTAAATAAGGTTGAATATCATTAATGTTTAAACCTTTAAAATCTTCAAAATCACTATAAACGATTCCACATTTTTTTTTATTAATTAAGCTCTCGACCACAAGTGAATCTCCAGCCTTTACCACAGGGATTACTCCCGCAATCAAATATTCGTAAAATCGATTCGGAATGTTAAATTTATCAAAATATGATACATTTTGTCCGGATTCGTAATTATGTAGAATACCGAAATCATATTTACTTAAAATGGTATAAGAATCACTTGGATGATTTTTGAAATCCAAAATTCCTTTAATTTTAAATAACCCCCTTGATTTTACTTCAAGTTCATGATACAAATTCAAGCCTTTTGATGTAGGTATTATTTCAGCTGTATAGAGATCTATACAATATCCTTTGGATATAATTGATTCAATCAGTTTAATATAATATTGTCTCGCTCCACTCCTAATATTCCCTAATTCAGAAAATACCCTACCCGATAGAATAACAAAATGTTTGTTATTTGACTTGAGGGAATATTTCTCATCTTTTCTAACGTTACTGACGTAATTTTTACCCCTCCAATCTTCATCAAGGTCGAAATAAATCTCTTTTTTACTTAAATCAACAGAATATTTATTATTGAAGAACTCAAGATTAAACCTTGAATTAAAGATAATTGCATTTGACTTATTCAAAGATTGTATTTCTGGGTACCTGAAATTCTTTCTAGTTTCTTTTACAGCCCTTAGTAAAATCTTGTTTTTGATAAATGGCAATAGAACTACCGTTAGGTGATCCGACCTATCGTAGTCATTATAGCTAGAATATACAAATTCACATTTAAGGTTATTGATTTTATATAGTGTGTAACAATTGAATAGTCTAAAAATAAAAATTAATATATTGTACAGAAAAATTTGGTTTATAAATTTCTCTAACAATAAAAACATTAGACCATTAACCTTATTTTTTATACTTCCATATTTGGAAAAGCTAATTAGTTCAACCCAATCATAACTATGGTCAACTATATCATCCCTTTGAATTAAATAAATACGTTCGAAAACAGATCTACTATCTTCCCATCTTGAAGACGGCCAATCAAAATTTCCAATTTTAATTAAGTCCATTAATTATTTCTTTTGATTTTTTAAGAGCAGATTCAATTATTTGATGCATATCGAAATACTTATACTCCGCTAGTCTACCACCAAAAATTACATTTGAAGTCTGACGAGCCTTCTTTTCATATTTCAAATATTTTGAATTATTTAAAGAGTCATTAACTGGATAGAAAGGTTCGCTTATTTTGGGGTTATATTCAGTTGGATATTCCTTCGTAATCCAAGTTGATGGAGTGTTAACATTTTCAAAATGTTTGTGTTCAATTATCCTTGTATAAGGAATGTCAATATCGGTGAAATTCATCATAGCTGTACCTTGAAAATCAGGAAGATATTTTAATTCATGCTCAAACCTGGTAGTTTTATACTCTAACTCCCCAAATTCATAGTTAAAAAATTTGTCTATTGGTCCAGTATAAATTAGTTTTTTAAACTCAGGTAACTCCGATTCAAAATAATCTGTATTTAACAAAAGGTCTACACCTTTTAACAATTTTTCAAAAATTTGTGTGTAACCACCAATAGGAATACCTTGAAATTTATCATTAAAATAATTGTTATCATAGGTAAATCTAACTGGTAACCTTTTGATAATTTCAGGTGGTAGCGTTGATGCAGATTTTCGCCATTGCTTTTCTGTATATCCCTTAATTAGTTTGTAATATACATCTGACCCAACAAGAGAAATTGCTTGCTCTTCCAAATTTTTAGGATTAACAATTCCTTGTGACTGCTTCTTTATTATTTCAATGGCTTGATGTGGCAAACTTATATTCCACAACTTTGAAAAAGTCCACATATTAAATGGAAGAGAATAAATTTCACCTTTGTAATTAGCAACAGGACGAAGAGTGAAATTGTTAAAAGAAACATATTTATTTATCCATTCCCAAATTTTTTCATTTGATGTATGAAAAATATGTGGACCATATTCATGGATATTAATGCCATCTCTTTTTGATGTAAAACAATTTCCACCAATATGATTTCTAGCATCTATTACACATACATTAAATCCTGCATCAGTTAATTCTCTAGCACAAATTGAGCCATAAAAACCAGATCCAACGATTAGAAAATCATATTTCATGAATTATTTTTTTTGAATATAAGAAGCTTGAAACACCTATAAATGACTCAACTATTAACAAAGTCGCTAATAATGATAATAAGTTAAACAAACCAAGTTTTATTAGAAGCAATGTGATGAATAGGAAAATTGCTCCTCCAATAAAAATACTTCGGTTAAATTTTTTAATTCCGCCATAAACAGGAGTAAATAAAACACCAAAAGTATTGCTCATTGCAACAAAAGGTAGGCTAAGTGAAAGCCCGAACAATGTAAGTAGAATTTCGGAAACATCTATTCCGTGATAAAACCATGAAAAATTAAATAGTGAAAAAGTGAAAAATCCCAAACATAAAATTATTAAAACCTGAATTTTTAATATTTTTTTCCAATAAGCATTAATCTCATTTTTAGACCTTGATGTCATTTTTTTAATCCCCACTGAATTACTAATCGCACCCAAAGGGGATTTTAAAACATTAAACAATTTATCAGAAAAATCGTAAATAATTATTTTATCCTCAGGCAAATAAATTCCTAAAAGTATTCTTGTAAGTTGTTGATATGAAAATGATCCTAAATTTCCTAAGTGGATATGGAACAAAACTTTAAGTGTAGATATTTTAATCTTATTTTTAAGAATTGACTCACCCTTAAATCTTTTAATAATATAAATAACAACCAATGTAGAAGAAAAAAAATAAGGTAACGCCAAAATAATTGGATAATAGACATCTTTCACATCCTTGACAAAATATAAACCCAAAAGAATTAACACAGTCAAAAATTTATTAGAGATGTTGACATATAAAAAGTATTTATATGAATTAAAAGCTTGAAATATCCAAAGTTGTATAAATTGTTCATTTAACAAAAGCCAAATGCTACATAGAAAAAAATATAATCCATAACTTTTTATAATTATGCTAATAATCAAAACTAAAATTAGAGAAATCAATACAAGAAGAGACTTAATTTGCAACAACTCCAAAAATGTATTTTTTTTCAGAATTTGACCTTTCTGACTCTTAATAATTTGAATTGCACCAGAATTATATCCAAAATTGAATAAAAATAAAATCAAGTTTATTATGCTAAAGTAAAAAACCGATTTTGAGTATAGAGAGGTGCTAAATAAGTTAAATATCAATGGGATAGTTGCTATCGGAGCAACAAAATTCAACATTGAAGACAAAAAAATTAAAACAGAGTCTCTGTTGAAAATGATTAGATTATTGTATGTTGATTTAAAAAAAATAATAATAAGTCTTTATATTAAAACAAGTACTGAAATTAATTTAATAAGAGTTTTCCATCATCTTCATCCACTTCCCACTCCCCATCATCATCCCCTCACTAAACTCCTCCCGCCCAAAAACCCCTACGCGTACCTTTTTCTGTATCAAGGGCTCCACCTTTTCGATCAACTGATATAAATACGGACGATCCACATTCCCCACCAGCACCAAGTCCACAAAAGGCGAATTCTTTCCTTCTGCCAGCTCCCCGGTCAGATATACCTGATCCAAATTACCTAATTTCTTGATGATTTGGTCCACAATCTGATCCAAACCCACAAATTGCAGAATTATTCCCCGCAAGGTCTGGAACATCGGATGCGCCTGATTCACCACATAATGCTTCACCTTCGCATTTTCCTCCTCCTCCTGCACCTGAATCAAATGCATCTCCTGCAATTTATTCAATTCCAAACGTACCGTATTGCTACTCACCCCCAAATCCCGCTCCAAACCCCGTAGGTAGACCCTACTCGCCGGGTTCAACAGCAATTTAGTGAGCAAAGCCACCCGAATCTTTCCCGAAAATAAACGATCTAATACCAATGCAATTCGCCTAATACGGCTTCGCCCTCCTGAGTCACACAGAACCCAAGGCAGACTGATACAATTTTGAGTAACAAAATTACGAATTATGGCCTAGGCTACAAGTTTTTTCCACCCGAATTATCCAATGGTAAAAAAGTTTCCCAAAACATTTCGATAACTTGCCACCATGAACGCGAGACTCTTCAGCAATTGGCTTCTTGGCAGCGGAATCATCCTGCTTTTTACTTGGCAAATCCTCCGCCTCAGCCACAACAGCCCCTTCCTCGACGACGTCAATTTTATCGATTTCGTCAACCAAATCGCACAAAAAAATCTCAGCACTACCCAATTCCTGCGCAGCCTATTCATGGTGGACAACAACCACATGGCCGTCATCCCCAAAATCGGACTCAGCATTCAATACCTGCTCTTTCAAGACATCAACTTCCAACGGATCCTGCTCATCAGCCTGGCCCAACTCACCGCCATCGCCTGGCTCCTTTGGAAACAAACTCAATCCCATTCATTAGCCCCGTGGAAAGCCCTGCCCATCCTGCTACTATGGTTCCAACCGCAGTATTATGAGGTGGCCAACTGGGCCATGACCGGGATCCAACAAAGCTCTGTCATCCTCTTCACCCTAGTCGCCCTGCACTTCATCGCCCAACCCGGCCCAAAAAATCTGGCTCTAGCGATCTTTTTCGCGGCCATGGCCTTTTATTCCTTTGGAAGCGGAGTTTTGGCCTATGTCGGCATCGGGTATTACCTGTTGGCCAACCGACGTTTCAAGGAGATCATGTGGTTGGCACCCAGTTTTGTCCTCCAACTCGCCAGCTACCTCTACATGTCGAAAATCGGGAGCGTCGTGCAACCCGCCTCCATCGAAATCAGCCACGCCATCCCCTTCTTCCTCAATCTCGTGGGAACCCTGGCCATGTTCATCCAATGGCATCCGGCTGAAATCGCCTGGGGCCTCGGGTTACTCTTCGTCCTCCTTGGGCTTCGAGGACTTTGGAAAATAGACTATAAATCCCAAAGCGCCACCTTACTACTCATCTTGCTCGCGAATTGCCTACTCATCGTCTCCAACCGCGATGGCTCCGGCCTCGGTATGATCAGTCGTTTCGCCTGCCTCAGCCCTCTCATCGCCATCGCGCTCTACCTCATCTACCTACCCAGCCTAAGCAAAGGGAAAATCCTTGGCATCATCGGTTTGTCAGCTGTTTTTTGGGCCGGGTCCTACATGCAGTACTTGCCGGCGATGTACCAGCAAAAACACGATGCGATTGCTGAGAGAGCCAACTGGGATAATAACCGCCGCTGGCTTTATTGTTCCAATCAATTCCAAGACAACGCTGCGGCCTATTTACGCCCCAGCTACGAGCAAGGAATTTGGCAGAGTGAAAACAGCCTCATCGATCGTTCACATTTCAATCAATGCCTCACAGCTCCCCTGCTCCCCGTAAAATTGAAAATCCAAGATCAGACGATTGAAATTCAGGATTACCCGCTGATCATAGGTCTCAATCAGCCCCATTACCTACTGTTTTACCGGAGCGACAAGAGTCCCAAGATGTATATCAAAAACATTCCTTTCCGACCAAATTCCAAGAAAAACATCCTGCTGGGGCAGACATGGGTGCTTCCCAACAGCTTTCTAGACCTACACACAACTAGCCTAGAATCAGGCGATTACCAGCTCTTCCTCTATGATGCTGCGAAGAAGCAGTTTTGGAAAACAGCCTACCGCTTTCAGCGCCCTTAAAACATTTTTCTTCAAATGGCGTTAGGAATACATGCCTACTCCCATTGTTCAAATCCGCCACCTCTCGAAACATTTCGGTGATTTTCACGCCGTGAAGGATGTCAACATCACCGTGAATACCGGCGATGTCTATGGTTTTCTGGGCCCAAACGGCGCCGGAAAAAGTACCACCATGCGTTGCATGCTTTCCTTGATTCAAGCGGATCAAGGTAGCATTGAATTATTTGGGCAGTCGATCACGCAACATCGAAGCGAGATTTTAGCCCGCGTAGGCAGCCTGATTGAAAAACCTGATTTTTACAAATACCTATCCGCCTATAAAAACCTCCAGCTCTTTTCACGAATCTCCGGCAAACCCTCCAGTTCGCAGGAAATCCGCGAAATGCTGGACTTCGTCGGACTTGCCGGTCGGGAAAATGACCGCGTTGGAGGATTCTCGCACGGCATGCGGCAACGCCTCGGAATCGCTCAAACCCTCTTGCATCAACCCGACCTGATTGTGCTCGACGAGCCTACCACGGGCTTAGATCCGCAAGGAATCATCGACATGCGAAACCTGATTTTACGCCTCAAAAACGAGCAGAAGAAAACGATCATTCTGTCCTCGCACAATTTGAGCGAGGTCGAACTCATCTGCAACCGAATGGTTATCATCCACCAAGGAAAAAGCATCGTGGAAGGCAATGTGGCAGAATTACTCAATGAGGACGAGCAGATTATTCGCATTCAGACCGACAGCCTTTCGATGCCGAAACTCATTCAATTGCTTCAAACAAATTACCAGCCGCTGCAGGTCAACGAACAATTCGTCGAAATCAGCCTACTCAAGGAAAACATCCCGGCATTAAACGCGCAAATCGTTGCCGCCGGTCTTCCTATTTTTGCGATCGAGGCAAAACGTAAACTCGAAGATTACTTCATTAACTTGTTGGCCTCATGATTTTCCTATACAGCACCTACAACGAACTCATCAAGATTGCCTTGAAACCCCGAAGTTATTTGGGACTCGCGGCAATCACCGGACTTGTGGCCATCATCCTATTTGCCCTCAAAGTAGACGGCATGTCGATGATCTCCTTCGTGACCTCCTCTTTTGAGCAGACCTTGCGATTCGAGGGTGATGTCTTGAATGGCAATTTAGTGGCCTTCATCATCCTACAAATGTTGATCGTTCACATCCCCTTGTTGGTCGCCCTCGTCACCGGCGATCTAATTTCCGGGGAAGCCGCCATGGGAACCTTGCGAATGCTAGCGACCAAACCCATCTCGCGTAATCAATTATTGGGTTCCAAATTCCTCGCTGGCAGCCTGTACACCTTGTTGATCGTCGTATGGCTCGGATTCCTAGCGGTCATCGTTGGTCGCTGGATGTTTGGGTCAGGCGATTTAATGGTTTTGAATTCCGATGGACTGGTTATTTTGCAGGAACAAGATATTGTTTGGAGATACCTAGGTGGTTTTTGCGTAGCCTATTTGGCCCTATTAACCATCAGCTCCCTGTCCATTTGCCTATCCTGTTTCTCGGATAATTCGATTGGACCCATTGTCTCCACCATGGCGATTATCTTGTTATTTACGATTATTGGGACCTTGGATGTTCCCGTTTTTGACCCCATTCGCCCCTTGTTGTTTACGACGCACATGGCTTCTTGGCGCTCCTTTTTTGAGGATCCCTTGCCTTGGGAACAGATCAAACAATCCATTTACATACTGATTGCGCACAATGTGGTGTTTGTCGGCGTCGCGCTCTTCAGTTTTCACCGAAAAGATATCACGGTCTAATGAAATACCTACTATTCCTCTTATTGCCTTTTTTGTCTTTGGGCCAAAACTCGAATGCCACCTGGCAGCGTTTGATCAAGAAATTCAACCAAGTAAAATCCTACGAGGTCAAAGCCACCATCAAGCCGAAAATCGCCTCCATACGGATGTTACCAGTCAAAGCCACGGTACAATTCAACTACCCATCGAACTTTAAAATGAAGTCGGCCGGAATCTCCATCCTCCCCAAAAACGGATTTTCGGAATTGCCCCTTTTGTTCAGCCATCCCAATCAATTCACGGCAATTTCGTCGGGGGTAGACCAAGGCACCGAGGTGCTGACGCTCTTACCAACTGATAACGAGGCAGACATTGTGTTGGCCAAGATTTGGGTAGATACGAAAGATTACGTGGTGACAAAGTCTCAAATAACGAGTCGGACGAATGGCACTGTCACCTGTGAATTTGATTATGCGGAGGAGCGAAATTTGGGCTTACCATCCCGCATGAAATTCCAGATTGATATCAAGAAATTCAAGATTCCGAAGGGCGTGGCAACGGATATCAATCGGACGAGTCGGCCAGAAGAAACGGGCAAAACCAATTCCAAAGGCAGCATCGACATCGAACTGCACGACTATCGAATTCAACGGAATTAAAAATATCTGTATATTTGGCTGATTATTCAAACGGATACGGTCATGCATGCAATGAATTTACCTTGGGTGGAGAGTCCTTTCTTTCACCAGATTTTACCTTCAAAAAATCTAAGTTCCGAACAGGCAAAATTAGCCACGGATTACCATGAAAATGGCTATGTGGTGGTTCAGAACCTATTCACGGAGGAGCTCATTGAGGAAATCAAAAAGGATATGCTCGAGAAAGGCTTCAACCCGGATTATCCGATTGATACCTTTCGAAATGATATTCGTATTCAAGACCTTTGGCAGAAATCACCCGCTGTCCAACAAATGGCGGCGCACCCGGAGATTATCAAGGTTTTGGAGATGTTGTACGATCGCGAGGTGATACCCTTTCAAACCTTGAACTTTAAGGTAGGGTCCCAGCAAAAAGCACATTCGGACACCTTGCACTTTAGTTCCTTGCCAGCGCGTTACATGTGTGGGGTTTGGGTGGCCTTGGAAGATATCACGGAAGATAATGGGCCCTTATTCTATTACCCGGGTTCACACAAAACGACGGAATATAATTTCAGCCATTTTAAAAATTCGTTGGCAGACACGTCCTATGACAACTATCCGGAATACGAAACGTTTATGGAGGCAATGATGGAGGCCTCACCGTATAAAAAAACGAAGTTTTTGGCCAAAAAAGGGGATGCGCTGATTTGGTCATCCAACATTGTCCATGGAGGTAGCGCCGTGAATGACCCGAATTCCACCCGCTTTTCTCAGGTAACCCATTACTATTTCAAAGATTGTGTTTACTACACCCCAATGTTGTCAAATAGCGTAACGAACGAATTGTTCCTACGTCGTTTCTTGACCAACATACGTAATGGTGAACCCGTGAAAAACTCCTGGAATGGCCACGAAACGAATTTCATGCGGACAAGGGATCAATTGTACACGATCAACAATCACCTGAATCTGAATAAATACCTTCGCTGGATTGCAGCGAAGTTGAAGTAGAGACGCGATACCTCGCGTCTTGTTAAACCACCCCTGTAGAGACGCGATACCTCGCGTCTTGTTAAACCGCCACCGTAGAGACGCGATACCTCGCGTCTTTTTAAACCACCCCTGTAGAGACGCGATACCTCGCGTCTTGTTAAACCACCACCGTAGAGACGCGATACCTCGCGTCTTGTTAAACCACCCCTGTAGAGACGCGATACCTCGCGTCTTGTTAAACCGCCACCGTAGAGACGCGATACCTCGCGTCTTGTTAAACCACCCCTGTAGAGACGCGATACCTCGCGTCTTTTTAAACCACCCCTGTAGAGACGCGATACCTCGCGTCTTGTTAAACCACCTGAAAACCACCAAAGACGCGAAGTATCGCGTCTCTACAAAAAAACAAAAACATGCGAAGTATCGCGTCTCTACAAAAAAACAAAAACATGCGAAATATCGCGTCTCTACAAATATTTTCGCAACAACTCCACACTCTTCTTAACCCCTACCGGACCCGGTTCTTTTCCTTCAAATTCAATGGAAATATAGCCTTGGTAATTTGCTTGCTTGAGCATCTTAATGATCCGTGCATAATCCAAATCCAAACTATACCATTCGCCTCCGCCATAATAGGTTTTGGCCTGAACAAAACTGGTTTTGGACACGATCTTCGCTAATTTATCATAGGGATTCTCCAAGAAGTTTCCGGTATCCATCAGTAAACCCAACCAAGGTGAATTCACCGTGTCATGAATGCGCAACATCCCCTCGGGCGTTGAGCCTAGGCCCCAATGATTCTCCAATGCCAATAATACGCCGCATTCCTCCGCTTTTTGCAAGCATTGTTGGATCCCATCCACGCACCATTTATAGCCATCGTCTTCCGTATACCCAGGCAAAATCGGCTCGATTCCGCGATTTGCCATCAACTCATCAAAACTCTTAATTGTATTCCACCGACCCGTGTTCAAGCGCAAACAAGGTATACCCATTTTGTAGGCAAGCTCGATGCAATGATTCGTATGGTCCACATGCTTTTTCAGCTCCGCTTTGTCGGGCGTCACAAAACCCTGGTGAATCGACAAACAAGTCATGGCAATGCCATTCACAAAAGCATGTTTTTTCAATTTTTGGAGGTAGGCATTGTCTTCACTTTCCATTTGTCGGTGCAATACATCAATCCCATCCAATCCCAATTTCGCGGCTTCATCGATGACCTTTTCGATGGGAAATTTATCCCCTTTAAAATGCCAATACGAATACGAGGAAACGCTTAATTTGATTTTGGGTTTGAGTTCAGGGGCAGCGGGTGCCAACGAAACTGCGGGTGCGGCCGAAGCGAGTGCTGCGGCTGAGATAAAATGACGTCTATTCATAGGTTTGAGGTTTTCCTTGCTAACTTACACAATATTAGATGTTTCTGTATGTACTTAGACGAAATTTGCGACTTCTGTATGGGGCTGCCCTTAGTAGAGGAGACTCAGCCTTTTGGCCCAGACCACATCGTGTATAAAATTAAAGGGAAAATGTTTCTGCTCGTGGGAATCGAGGAAAGCCCCATTCGGTTTAATGTCAAATGCAATCCCGAACGCGCCATTCAATTGCGCGAGGAATACCCACACGCCGTCCTACCCGGTTATCACATGAATAAAAAACATTGGAACACCGTCGTCATGGGCGAGGGCCTCACTCGTGCCCAATGCGAGGAAATGATTCGGCATTCGTATGAATTGGTCGCCAGACTGTAGAGACGCGATACCTCGCGTCTTGTTAAAAAAAAACCTGTAGAGACGCGATACCTCGCGTCTTGTTAAAAAAAACCCTGTAGAGACGCGATACCTCGCGTCTTGTTAAAAAAAACCCTGTAGAGACGCGATACCTCGCGTCTTGTTAAAAAAACCCGTAGAGACGCGATACCTCGCGTCTTGTTAAAAAAACCCTGTAGAGACGCGATACCTCGCGTCTTGTTAAAAAAAACCTGTAGAGACGCGATACCTCGCGTCTTGTTAAACCTCATTTAAACCTCCCCAGACGCGAAGTATCGCGTCTCTAGAATAAAATCCAACTTTTTGGTAATCTATAAAATGAATAGGATTACAATTTTCAACAGTGAAAATTGAAGAATGAAAAAGAAAATAGGCCTTAAAGAACTAAATAAATATCAAATAAAATCAATTCGAGCGAATTGGTGGGATTACGCATCAAATGGCAATTATTTTATCACAATCTGTACTAAGAATATGAATCAATTTTTTGGTAAAATTAGAAATGAAAAAGTGGAATTAAATGAGATTGGGAATATCACAAAAAGGAATTGGGAGAACATTTCAACCTATTTTCCTTTTGTATCATTAGGGCCGTACATTATCATACCCAATCATTTACATGGTATTATAAAAATTGATAAATCATTGCAACCTGTCATTACTGATGAAGCAAAATTTGGCCCACAATCGGAAAACCTAGCGTCAATTATGAGAGGTTTCAAATCATCGGTTACAATAGAAGCACGAAAAATTGACCCGAATTTTTGTTGGCAAGCTCGATTTTATGACCGAATCATCCGAGACGAAAAAGAGTTACAAAATATCATCGAATACATTTACGACAATCCTTTAAAAGGGTAAGTATTCAGTAGAGACGCGATACTTCGCGTCTTGTTAAACTACCGAAACACCACCCTAGACGCGAAGTATCGCGTAAAAACAAAACACTGTAGAGACGCGATACCTCGCGTCTTGTTAAACTACCGAAACACCACCCTAGACGCGAAGTATCGCGTCTCTACAAAAACAAAAAGACGCGAAGTATCGCGTCTCTACAAAAACAAAAAGACGCGAAGTATCGCGTCTCTACAAAAACAAAAAGACGCAAAGTATTGCGTCTCTACAAAAACAAAAAGACGCAAAGTATTGCGTCTCTACAAAAGCATAAATTTGCTAGCTTTACTATCGTAATAAAATCCCCCATGAAAAAAATCCTCCTCTTCCTCTTGTTGCCTTTGCTCGGATTTTCCCAAACCAAATCCTGGGAATTGGCTGGATTTAAAAAGGCCGATAGCGAAAATCCGATCATGAAGCCGGATACGAAGGCGAGGTTTTTCTGCCCGATCCAACAAAAATCAGTCGGCTGGGAGAATAAGAATGTCTTAAACCCGACCGCCTTGGTTTACCAAGGAAAGGTTCACTTACTCTACCGAGCACAGGATTCCTTGGGCACTTCCCGCATCGGCATAGCGATATCCACGGATGGCATTCATTTTACCAAACAGCCGAAGCCCATTTTGGCACCTGGAAATGACGCCTTTAAATCCTTCGAATGGCCGGGTGGAATCGAAGACCCGCGGGTCATTGAAACCGGTGATGGACAATTTTTATTGACTTATACTTCCTACGATGGTAAAACGGCTAGACTTTGCTCGGCAATCTCGAAAGATTTGATCAACTGGGAAAAGCTCGGACCCATGTTGGCCAGCCCCAAATACATCAACCTCTGGTCGAAATCCGGTGCGATCGTCGGCAAGGAAATCAACAGCCGCATCATCGCAGACAAAATCGACGGTTATTATTGGATGTATTTTGGCGATACCGATTTATTCATGGCCAAATCCAAAGACTTGCGCACCTGGGAGGTCTGTGAAAATGCCGAAAACCAAAACCGAATTTCCGTATTACATCCCCGAATGGGCTATTTCGATTCTAGACTCGTTGAACCAGGACCCTACGCCCTCTTGCGAAACGAAGGAATTCTGTTAATCTACAACAGCAGCAATGCCGCGAATTTCAATGAACCAAATTTTCCCAAATTCACCTACGCCGCCGGCCAAGCGCTCTTCGACAAATCCAAACCCTACAAACTGATTGATCGTACGAATCAGGCATTCATTTGGCCCGACAAAGACCATGAACGCGTCGGGGAAGTGAACGAGGTCTGCTTCGTAGAAGGACTCGTCCATTTTCAAGGCAATTGGTTTTTATACTACGGTACGGCGGATTCGAAAATCGCGGTAGCGGTCAAAAAGTAGAGACGCGATACTTCGCGTCTGAAAACAATGTAGAGACGCGATACCTCGCGTCTGAAAACGATGTAACGACGCGATAATTCGCGTTTGAAAACAATGTAACGACGCGATACTTCGCGTTTGAAAACAATGTAACGACGCGATAATTCGCATCTGAAAACAATGTAACGACGCGATACCTCGCGTCTGAAAACAATGTAGAGACGCGATACCTCGCTTCTGAAAACAATGTAGAGACGCGATACCTCGCTTCTGAAAACAATGTAGAGACGCGATACCTCGCGTCTAAACTTATAAAAGACGCAAAGTATTGCGTCTCTACAAAAACAAAACGCACCACGGATTACCGAACCAACAAAAAAGAAAAATTATGATCCTCGGCATTCACCACATCGCCATTATCTGCTCCAACTACGAAGTATCCAAACACTTCTACACCGAAATCCTGGGCTTCCAAATCGTGCGCGAAGTATACCGAAAAGAACGAGATTCCTACAAATTAGACCTGGAAGTCAATGGCTTATACCAAATTGAGCTCTTTTCATTCCCAAATCCACCCGCTCGAACCTCCCGTCCCGAAGCCGCTGGCCTCCGCCATTTGGCCTTCGCCGTAGACAATTTAGAAGCAATCGTCGAACAATTAAATCGGCAAAATATTGCATCTGAACCCATCCGATTCGATGAATTTACAGGAAAACGCTTTACTTTTATAGCTGATCCAGATGATCTACCTATTGAATTTTACGAGAAATGAATCGAATTGATAAAAAACCCTTGGCGGATTTAGGTTATGGCTTTGTTTCGGCCGACTACCTGCCAAGTGGTTCCAATGAATACCTATACCGCAATACAAGCATTAATACAGCTGATTATCGCCAACTGACTTCACGCGAAATCAGCATTATGGAGGCCAACCTGAACGAGGCCGAAAACTGGAAAGACATTTGGGTAAAGGAGGGTTTCAATCCCTACTTGGTGAAAAACTGCCGCTTTTTTGGCATGATCCGCATCGGGGTTTTGGAATCCTGTTATTTGGAATTCAAGAACCTTCGCATGCCCGTAGGTATTTACAATTCAACCGTTATTTCCAGCGATTTTGGCGATAACGTAGCCATTGATCGCGTGAATCTCCTCTCTCATTTCCAAATCGGAAATGAGGTGATGATTCTGCAAGTGAATGAATTAGCGACCACCCCGACTGCCAAATTTGGAAACGGTATCGTGAAAGACGGCGAGGAAGAGCGCATTCGTATTTGGCTCGAATTAGGTAATGAAAATGGCGGACGGAAAGTCGTTCCGTTCATCGGCATGCGCCCAGCAGATGCCTTTTTGTGGACGCAAGATCGAGAGGACAAAGCCTTACAAAAAGCCTATTTCAACCTAACACAAGCTGAATTTTCGACCCAACGAGGCTACTATGGTCAAATCGGGGATCGAACGGTAATCAAGAACACGGGCATCATCAAGGATGTCAACATGGGTTCGGATACTTACATTAAAGGGGCCAACAAACTCAAGAATTTGACAATCATCTCCTACCCACACGCCTCCACGCAAATCGGCGAGGGCTGTGAAATCGTCAATGGAATCATTCACGAGGGTTGCCGTATTTTCTATGGGGTGAAGGCCGTTCGTTTTATCTTGGCTGCGCATTCACAGTTAAAGTATGGAGCGCGTTTGATCAACTCGTATTTAGGAAGTAATTCGACCATTTCTTGTTGCGAGGTGTTGAATGCCCTGATTTTTCCGGCGCATGAACAACACCACAATAACTCCTTCCTGTGTGCAGCAATCATTCATGGTCAAAGCAATATGGCAGCTGGAGCCACCTTGGGATCGAATCACAATTCCCGCGGAGCGGATGGTGAATTACAAGCCGGACGTGGATTTTGGCCAGGATTATCGGTGGCCTTGAAACACAATTCCAAATTCGCAGCTTTCAACTTGATTTCCAAAGGAAACTACCCGGCGGAAATTCATAATCCAATTCCATTCTCCTTGCTTGGTAACGATGACGCCACTGGCGGCTTATTGATCATTGCCGGTTATTGGTTCCAATACAACATGTACGCCATCGCACGTAACGCTTGGAAATTTGCAGCCCGTGACCAGCGCGTCGAAAAAAATATGCTGCTGGAGTTCGACTACCTCGCCCCAGACACAGTCAGCGAAATGCTTCAAGCGCGCGAATTATTCTGTCAGTGTGTCGGCGATGCACTAGGCAAAGACGCAGCAGCGGGCAAAGCGTGGCTGGAGAACCCAGCCAATGAGCATGAAAACCTGGTCGTTTGGGCTACAGGTATCGAAAATTCGAAACGCAAAACACGCGTGGCAAAGACCTACCGCGCTTATCATATTTTTGGGGATTTACTGCAATACCATGCCGCCAAAGAATGGGTGGCAACGGCAGCTCGTTATCCGGATCAAAAACCAATTGACTTGCTTCATAAAACGCTAGCGAATGCGACAGCCATTCAGACCTGGGATAATATCGGGGGCCAACTCATCCCTTCGGGCGCGGTGGCGGATTTAAAGTCGGCCATCAAATCCGGTCAAATTTCCCGCTGGTCGGAGGTACATCATTTCTACGAAAACCAAGCCGCCCTTTACCCGGATCAAAAATTCGAAAATGCCTTGAATGGTCTGTTAAAGGTCAAAGCGGATGCGATTGAAAATATCCCCGCATGGCTAAACAAGGCCGTGGAAACGGCGCGCTACCTGACAGCGGGCATCGAAAAATCACGTTCCAAAGATTACCAAGACCCATTCCGTTTAGCCATGTTCGGCAATGCCAAGGAACTCGAGGCGGTGATTGGGGATTTGAATGATAATGAATTCATCCAACAGTCGAAGCTGATTCAGCAGGTGTTTGAAGAGAAAATCAAATCCTTGTTGTAGAGACGCGATACTTCGCGTCTAATTACCCAGTTACATGTAGAGACGCGATACTTCGCGTCTATTTACCCAGTTACATGTAGAGACGCGATACTTCGCGTCTATTTACCCAGTTACATGTAGAGACGCGATACTTCGCGTCTATTTACCCAGTTACATGTAGAGACGCGATACCTCGCGTCTATTTACCCAGTTACATGTAGAGACGCGATACCTCGCGTCTAATTACCCAGTTACATGTAGAGACGCGATACCTCGCGTCTATTTACCCAGTTACATGTAGAGACGCGATACCTCGCGTCTATTTACCCAGTTACATGTAGAGACGCGATACCTCGCGTCTAGCCAAACCACCTCAAAACCACCAAAGACGCGAAGTATCGCGTCTCTACAAACCACCGAAAAACCACCAAAGACGCGAAGTATCGCGTCTCTACAAAAAAAGCCCCAAGCAATGCTTGGGGCCCTCCAAAGTCCAACGACTAAAGTCCAAAGTCTACCCTACGGTTTGTTCGAATCCACCTTCAATCTTTCCTCACGATTCGAGATCTCCCATGCCATGTAGAACACCAAACGGCCTACCTTCTGCACTTGATCAAATTCGATTTTCTCAACATCATCACCTGGCATGTGATAATCATCATGCACGCCATTGAAGAAGAAGGCTACTGGAATGCCATGTTTGGCAAAATTATAGTGGTCGGAACGATAGTAAAAACGATTCGGATCATTCGGATCATTGAAACGGAAATCCAATTCCAAGCCAATATGCTTCTTATTTTGATCCACTAAAATATCCCGTAAGGTCGACGATAATTTATCCGATCCAATCTCATAAATATAATCCGGCTTACCCATGTGCTCATCATCGTAACGGCCTGTCATGTCGGTATTGATATCACAAACCGTGTTGGCCAATGGAAACAAAGGATGGTTTGAATACCACTCGGAACCCAACAAACCCTTTTCTTCACCCGTCACGGTCATGAACAAAATGCTCCGACGAGGTCTTTTACCTTCTGCAGCCGCCTTACCGAAGGCCTCCGCCAATTCCATTATCGTCACCGTACCCGATCCATCATCGTTTGCACCGTTATTAATCTTTCCATCAAACGAAATACCAATGTGGTCATAGTGAGCCGTCAAAATAACTACCTCATCTTTCTTATCGGTTCCTTCCAAATAACCCACAACATTATACGTATCCACCGGCTTCTCCGTACGCTCAATGGTCAAGCTGACCGAAGATGCCTTAAACTTCGAAGGCATTGATTTTTTGGCAGCTGCAACGGATGCTTTATAGGCCAATAAATCTGCCTCGGTCGTACCTAAAATTTCCGCAGCCATGGCTGAAGAAATCAATAAGACAGGTGCCTCATTCGGTGACGCCGCGACATCCGCAAAAACCATACGCTCATTTCCGAAACGCTGCATCATCACCTGACGTTGACGCAATTGATTTCCGAAATCCTTTTCAGTCTTATCGGAAATTAAGATTAAACCTTTGGCGCCGGCACCTTGTGCGCGCTTCAACTTCTCTTTCCAGCCATCTCCTTTACCAAAAGCCGAGGGATCCTTCGTCCCCGAAAGCACATAATTACCTGCTGCATCTTTGGCTTCGCCCTCGAACGCAAGGACATATTTTCCTTTCGCATTTAGCTTATCAAAATCCGTGAATCCCGCTTGCTGAACACCAAAGCCCGCAAATACGACCGTAAACTTAGAGTCCGCCGCAACAGGTGCCAAGGCATTCGCCATGAATTGGCCTAAATAATCATAGGATTTACCTTTGATGGTCAAGCCAACTTGGGTCCATGAACGATTCACCAAATCCACCTTTTGGAAATAGGAACCATTGACAGGGGCTAAGCCCGACTTCTTAAAATGGTCTGCGATGTAATTCGCTGCGACCTTCTGTTCTGCCGAACCGGTATTGCGACCTTTTAGGCTATCTGACGCGATAAAAGTCAAATGCTTTTTCAAATCTTCGGCCTTAATCGTATAGGCATACGGGACCGGATTTGCTTGAGCGAATGCACCCAAGGAAATTAAATTAGCGAACAGAACAAGCGCTAAAACATAGTTTGTTGATTTTTTCATCGATTAAAACAAATTTAAAGAAAGCGAAGTTAAGGAATCAAAAATAAATCGCTAAAAAAAGCTTACTTTTGTGGCGATTTTTCCATCCAAATACATAAGTATTTTATGACCCCAAATTTCAAATATCGGGAAGATTTCTCCTTGCGTCACAACAATGTAGAACCTGCCGACGTAGCCGCCATGTTAAAAGAAATCGGCGTTGCTGATTTAAACACACTCATCAATCAAACTGTACCTGAAAAAATTCGTTTGGCACAAGGCCTTCGCCTACCGGCACCGAAAACGGAGTTTGAATTCTTGCGGGATTTCAAACAAATCATGGGTCAAAACAAAATCTTCAAAAGCCACATTGGTTTAGGGTATTTCGACACCTTTACGCCTACGGTTATTTTACGTAACATCTTGGAAAATCCATCTTGGTACACGGCCTACACGCCCTACCAAGCTGAAATCGCGCAAGGACGTTTGGAGATGTTATTAAACTACCAAACGATGGTCATCGAATTGACCGGCATGGAATTAGCAAATGCATCCTTGTTGGACGAAAGTACCGCAGCCGCCGAAGCCATGACGATGTTATATGGCCAGCGTCCCACAGAACGTAACAACGCCGAAACTCTTTTTGTGTCATCTTTATGCTTGCCACAAACCATCGACTTGTTGATGACGCGTGCAGAGCCAATCGGCATCGAAATCGAGGTGGGAGATCATACCAAAATCGACTTAACTGATCCGAAATATTACGGAATCGTTTTACAATATCCAGCTGCGAATGGCGAAGTCTATGATTACAAGGATTTCGTGAGCGCTGCCAAGGAACAACATTTACAAGTTGTCGTTGCGGCCGACCTATTGGCACTAACCTTATTAACGCCTCCGGGTGAATGGGGAGCCGACGTGGTCGTGGGAAGTTCACAGCGTTTCGGGGTACCGATGGGATTCGGTGGTCCTCATGCGGCTTTCTTTGCAACTAAAGAGAAATACAAGCGTAGCATTCCAGGTCGGATCATCGGTGTTTCCGTTGATGCGGAAGGTAACCGTGCGCTTCGCATGGCGCTTCAAACGCGTGAACAACACATTCGTCGCGAAAAAGCAACCTCAAACATCTGTACTGCTCAAGTACTCCTGTCTATCATGGCAGCGGCTTATGCCATCTATCACGGACCGGAAGGCTTGAAGAAAATCGCGGAACGCGTGTATGGATTAACGGAATTATTAGCGGCTGGCTTAAAGAAACTGGGCTATACCCTAGAAAACACTCAGCACTTCGATACCTTGACAGTCTTAACCGGAACACAAACGGACGAGATTCGTGAATATGCAGAGGAGTCGGAGCGCAACTTTAGATACTACAAAAACGATGCAGGTAAATTGAGCATCGCATTGGACGAAACGACATCGGAGGATGATGTGATTGAGATTTTAGCATTCTTCCAGCGTGCTCAAGGCCAACGAATTTTAGGCGACGAATTGACGGTAGCATGGACGATTCCAGCGGCCTTAACGCGAAGCACACCGTTCATGACGCATGATGTGTTCAATCGCTACCATTCGGAACATGGTATGTTGCGTTATTTAAAGACCTTAGAGTCAAAGGATTTATCGATGGTACATTCGATGATCTCTTTGGGATCTTGTACGATGAAATTGAATGCGACAACGGAAATGATTCCGGTGACTTGGCCAGAAATGGGCAAGATGCATCCTTTTGCTCCGGCATTTCAGACACGTGGGTACCAACAAATGATTACCGAATTAAGTGCTTGGTTATGTGAAATCACTGGATTTGCGGCGATGTCCATGCAACCAAACTCGGGGGCACAAGGCGAATATGCTGGATTGATGGTGATTCGTGCTTACCATGCTTCACGCGGAAATTCACATCGTAACATCGCGCTTATTCCATCTTCTGCACATGGCACGAATCCTGCCTCTGCTGTGATGGCGGGCATGAAGGTAATTGTTACACCTTGTGACGAAAATGGAAATATTGATGTGGATGCTTTGCGTGCCAAGGCAGAAGAACATAAAGATGATTTGGCATGCTTAATGGTTACGTATCCAAGTACACATGGTGTGTTCGAAGAGAGTATCATTGATATTTGCGCGATGATCCATGAGTTTGGCGGTCAAGTATACATGGATGGTGCGAATATGAATGCACAGGTAGGATTAACTTCCCCGGCGCGCATTGGAGCAGATGTATGTCACTTAAACTTACACAAGACCTTCTGTATTCCACACGGAGGTGGCGGACCCGGCATGGGGCCGATCGGGGTAGCTCCTCAATTGGTACCATTCTTACCAGGACACGTGATTACGGATTCGGTGGAAGCTCCCGCCCATGGAGCGGTTTCAGCAGCACCGGTGGGATCCGCTTCGATCTTGGCTATTTCATACGCCTACATCGCGATGATGGGTGGTGCAGGATTAACCGAGGCAACTCAAACGGCAATCTTGAATGCAAACTACATCAAAGCCCGTTTGGAAAAAGAATTCCCAATCCTGTACACAGGTTCGCAAGGTCGTTGTGCGCATGAGATGATTGTGGATTGCAGACCATTTAAATTATCTGCCGGCGTTGAAGCGGAAGATATCGCAAAACGCTTAATGGATTATGGTTTCCACGCACCTACCCTATCGTTCCCGGTAGCAGGTACCTTGATGATTGAGCCGACCGAGTCGGAAAGCAAAGAGGAATTAGATCGTTTCTGCGACGCCTTGTTGAGCATCCGTGCGGAGATTCGTGCGATCGAAGAAGGAAAAGTGGAGAAGACTAATAACTTGCTGAAGAACGCACCGCATACACAATCGCGTGTTTTGACGGCCGACTGGGATAAGCCTTATACACGTGAAGAAGCGGTATTCCCACTTCCGTATGTGAAGGCGAATAAGTTCTGGCCTACGGTGTCACGTATCGACTCAGCTTACGGCGATCGTAACTTGGTATGTGCCTGTGAACCGGTATCAAGCTACGCTTAATTTATCAGGCTATTCATATTTTTTATCCCCCTGGTAAACTCCAGGGGGATTTTTATTGATAATTTAACTAGTATGCTTGCATAACATTTTGTTTTTTCGGTATATTTACGACGGTAGAAGCTGAGGGGGTCAACGGACCGCTTTGCCTTACCCAAAAAATCATCCCAAACTTTTTAACATGAATCGTTCCATCAAACGCGTAGCCATCTTAGGCTCTGGAATCATGGGCTCTCGAATAGCCTGTCATTTCGCAAACATTGGCGTTCAGGTATTGCTTTTGGACATTGCGCCCAAAGAACTGAGCCCCGAGGAACAAGCAAAAGGCTTAAGCCTCGAGCACCCATCCGTGAAAAACCGGATCGTTAATACGGCATTTCAACAAACTATACAGGCAAAGCCCGCATCGCTTTACAGCAGCGGCTTTGCCAAAAACATTAAACTGGGCAACTTCGAAGATAATCTACCGGAGATTGCACAGGTCGATTGGATCATGGAAGTTGTCGTGGAAAATTTAGCGATTAAAAAATCGCTCTATGACCGCGTCGAGCAATTTCGTCAACCCGGCACACTGATTACATCGAATACCTCCGGTATTCCAATTCACTTAATGGCAGAAGGTCGTTCGGAGGATTTCCAAACACATTTCTGCGGCACGCACTTTTTCAATCCGCCTCGTTATTTACGTTTACTTGAAATTATCCCTACCCCAAAAACAGATCCGAAAATCATCGATTTTCTGCTTCAATTTGGGGAGACTCAATTAGGTAAAACCACCGTCCTTTGTAAAGACACGCCTGCCTTCATCGCGAACCGCATTGGGGTGTATTCGATGATGCAAACCATGAAAGTGGTGGAAGAGTTAGGGTTAACAGTTGAGCAGGTCGACAAGCTAACCTCAAAGGTCGTTGGCCGACCGAAATCAGGAACCTTCCGTTTATCCGACGTCGTAGGTTTAGACACCACCGTTCATGTGGCCAACAATTTGAAGCAGGCTTTGACTAACGATGAAAGTAAGTCGATTTTTGAATTGCCTAACATGCTTCAAAAACTCATGGAGAACAAATGGTTCGGAGATAAGACGGGTCAGGGATTCTACAAGAAGACGAAGGAGGGTGGCAAAACGGTGATCTTGAGTTTGGATCTTCAGACATTTGAATACCGCCCGTCGCAGAAGGTTTCGTTTGAAACGTTGGAGCGCACGAAAGCCATCGATAAGCTATCGGATCGTTTCGCAGTCTTATTGGCCGGCAAGGATTTGGCAGGTGAATTTTACCGCAAAACCCTTTTGGATGGTTTCCGCTACGCATCTATGCGCGTTCCGGAAATCGCAGACGATTTTGTCAAAATTGACCAAGCCATCTGCGCCGGATTCGGTTGGGAAATGGGAATCTTCGAAACCTGGGACGCCATCGGTGTTCAAAACGGCATCGAGCTCATGGCAGCCGAGGGTCATACCCCAGCCGCCTGGGTCAACGAAATGGTTCAAGCGGGTCATACTAGCTTCTACCGTGTCGAAAATGGCGAGCGTCAATACTATGACATTCATCAAAAGAAATACCTAACCATACCTGGATCGAACAAGCAGATTAATTTGCAGATCCTAAAACCAACGAATACGATTTACAAAAATGATGATGCAAGTATTATCGATATCGGTGATGGCATCATCAACTTGGAATTCCATTCGAAGATGAATACGATGGGCCAAGGCGTTTTGGAGGGTATTCAAAAGGCGATTGATTTGGCCGAAAAAGATTACCGTGGATTGGTCATCGGAAATGAGGGTGTTGAGGCATTCTCGGCCGGGGCGAATTTAGGTATGTTATTTATGTATGCGGCCCAACAAGAATTTGATGAGGTCAATCAGATGATTGCCATCTTCCAAAAAACCATGATGCGCGTTCGTTATTCGTCCATTCCGGTGGTCGTAGCGCCGCATACCCTAGCACTTGGAGGTGGTACTGAGATTAACTTACATGCCGACAAAATCGTAGCACATGCGGAATTGTACATGGGCTTGGTGGAAGTAGGTGTGGGACTTATCCCGGCCGGCGGAGGAACCAAGGAGATGGCTTTGCGGATGGGCGATGCCCGTCGGAAAGGCGACGTCGAACTCAACCGTTTGCAAGAAGCCTTCATGAACATTGCCACTGCGCGCGTGAGTACTTCGGCGCATGAGGCCTTGGAAATGAATTACTTACGCAAAGAAGATCGCATTGTATTGAATCGCAGCCAATTGATTTCAGAGGCGAAGAAAGAGGCGATTGCATTGGCGGAAGCGGGTTATGTGATGCAACAACCACGCAGCGATGTGTGGGTGGAAGGCAAGCAAGGGCTAGCCTTATTTAAAGCGGGAATTCAAGGTATGTTGATGGGTAAATACATCTCGGAACACGATGCCTTGATTGCTAATAAATTAGCCTACGCAATTTGCGGGGGAGATTTAGATGCGCCTCAATTAGTTACCGAGGAATACATGCTTGACTTGGAGCGGGAGGCATTCTTGTCGTTATCTGGAGAGCGCAAAACATTGGAACGAATCAGTAGCTTATTAAATGGAGGTAAACCTTTAAGAAATTAATCATGAACGCATATATCATAGCAGGTTACCGCACGGCGGTGGCAAAAGCAAACAAAGGTGGATTTAGAACCATGCGACCAGATGATTTGGCAGCAGAGGTAATCAAACATTTAATGGCCCAGGTTCCTTCAGTGGATCCGGTATTGGTCGAGGATTTGATCGTCGGCAACGCCATTCCCGAAGCAGAACAAGGCATGCAGATGGCTCGTTACATCTCCTTATTGTCATTGCCAAAGAGCGTGCCAGGATTCATCATCAACCGTTATTGCGGATCAGGCTTAGAGGCGATTGCCTTGGCGTCTTCCAAAATCGCAGCTGGCATCGCGGATTGCATCATAGCGGGGGGAACGGAATCGATGAGTATGTTACCGATGATGGGACATAAAACCGTATTGAATTACAACATCGCATCGGAGCATCCGGATTATTACATCGGGATGGGCTTAACGGCTGAGGAGGTTGCGAAGAAATATGAAATTTCCCGGGATGACCAAGACGCATTTGCCTTGGCATCGCACCAAAAGGCCCTCGCAGCACAAGCTGCTGGACATTTTGATGTATCCATTGTGCCCATCAACGTATCTGAAAATTATTTCGATGCGGCGTCTGGGAAGAAGAAAACAAGAACTTGGACAGTCAGCAAAGACGAAGGTCCGCGTGCGGATACAACCATCGAAGCCTTGGGAAAATTAAAACCTGTATTTGCGATGGGTGGAACCGTTACGGCGGGAAATGCCTCGCAAACCTCAGACGGAGCGGCTTTTGTTTTGGTCGTATCTGAAGCCTTCGTAAAGCAACATAAACTCGAGCCGATTGCCCGCATGGTGACATATGCTACGGCGGGTGTAGAACCTAGCTTGATGGGAATTGGACCGGTGGAGGCGATTCCATTGGCTTTGAAGAAGGCTGGCTTGAAACTGAATGACATCCAACAAATCGAATTGAACGAGGCCTTTGCAGCACAGTCGCTTGCCGTTATCAAAACATTGGGCATTGACCCAAGTATTGTGAATGTGAATGGAGGAGCGATTGCATTGGGTCATCCTCTAGGATGTTCCGGAGCGAAACTATCCATTCAGTTGTTCGACGAAATGAAACGCCGCAACCAGAAATACGGTATGGTAACTGCCTGCGTAGGTGGTGGCCAAGGCGTGGCTGGGATTTACGAGCGACTTTAAAATGTAGAGACGCGATACCTCGCATCTTAAATATGTAGAGGCGCGATACCTCGCGTCTTAAATATGTAGAGGCGCGATACTTCGCGTCTTAAATATGTAGAGGCGCGATACTTCGCGTCTTAAATATGTAGAGGCGCGATACTTCGCGTCTTAAATATGTAGAGACGCGATACTTCGCGTCTTAAATATGTAAAGACGCGATACCTCGCGTCTTAAATATATAGAGGCGCGACACCTCGCGTCTTAAATTAATGAGACGCGAGGTATCGCGTCTCTACAACAAAAAACAGACGCGAAATAAAGATTCCGCAAAAATTAAAATGAGACGCGAGGTATCGCGTCTCTACAACAAAAAACAGACGCGAAATAAAGATTCCGCAAAAATTAAAATGAGACGCGAAGTATCGCGTCTCTACCTGATCAACAAATGACATCAACCGATTACATCCGCCTAGAATCTGAATACGGTGCCCATAATTACCATCCCATCCCCGTTGTCTTGAGCAAAGGCCTCGGAGTACATGTGTGGGATGTGGAGGGTAAGAAATACCTTGATTTTTTGTCGGCCTACAGCGCCGTCAATCAGGGTCATTGCCACCCTCGATTAATTCAAGCCATCAGCGAACAGGCTCAAAAACTCACCCTGAGTTCACGCGCTTTTCACAACGACCAATTAGGCCAAACCGAAAAGAAGCTCGCGGAAAAATTTGGCTACGATAAGGTCTTGTTGATGAATACGGGAGTGGAAGCCGGCGAATCTGCGATCAAACTCGCGCGCAAATGGGCCTATGAGGTGAAGGGCATTCCCAATAACCAAGCACAAATCATCGTGGCAGAGGGCAATTTCTGGGGAAGGACCATCGCAGCGATTTCCTCTTCGACGGACCCCAGCAGCTACCACCATTTTGGTCCCTATGCACCTGGATTTATTAAGATTCCCTATAATGATTTAGCTTCCTTGGAAGCGCAAGTGAAGAATCCCGATGTTGCCGCCTTTATGGTGGAGCCCATTCAAGGAGAAGCAGGCGTCATTCTACCCGATGCCGGTTACCTCAAAAAGGCATCGGAACTTTGTAAGAAACACAATGTTTTATTCATCGCCGACGAGATTCAAACGGGCCTTGGACGGACGGGGGCTTGGTTAGCCTGTCACCATGAATTCGTACATCCCGATATTTTATTATTGGGCAAAGCCCTATCGGGAGGTTTCATGCCCGTTTCTGCAGTCTTGTGCCGCAATGAAATCATGTTAACTATTAAACCCGGCGAGCATGGTTCAACGTTCGGTGGAAACCCTTTGGCCTGTGCCGTGGCTAATGTAGCCATCGATATTTTAGGGGATGAAGATTTGATTGAAAACGCGGAAAAGCGAGGCCAACAATTGATGAAATTCCTTCAGACCTTACAAGCGAAAACGGCACTCATCCGAGAGGTACGCGGCAAGGGTTTGCTTTGTGCCATTGAGATAAATACCGATGAAGACAGTCCGGTAGCCTGGGAAATCTGCCTAGATTTCATGCGCGCGGGTCTTTTGGCGAAACCGACACATGGCAACAAAATCCGTTTAGCGCCACCATTGACCATTTCCAAAGTGGAGATGGAACAGGCCTGCGAAATTATCGAGAAAGTATTTTTTGGCTATTAACGAATCTCGAAGCAACGCATCGAAATGCCTCCATAAACGAGTTGTTCGTAGGTCGTATGCACTTGCTCGTCGGCGCGCGCTAAAGCCAAACTGTATAAGAGCGGAATGTAATGATCCGGCGTAGGGACCGAATAACGGCCACCCGGAGCACGTTCGTAATCCAAGAGTCCTTCGACGTTTTTGTTGGCAATTAAATTCGCCGACCACGCATCAAATTCCTGTGCCCATTCGTAGCCAAAATTCTCTTGACCCGAACTCAGGTTGGGGATACTCGCCTCTAAATTGTGTACGATATTTCCACTACCGAGAATCAACACCCCTTTTTCGCGCAAAAATTGCAATTCACGTGCTAAGGAGATATGATAGCCCAATGGCCGAGAATAATCGATGGAAAGTTCAAAGCAAGGGATAGTATGCTGCGGAAATAGGTGACATAAAACGGTCCAGGCACCATGATCTAAGCCCCATTCGGTGGTAGGTTGGACCGACTTCACTTCATCCGCCAAAGCCAAGGCAAAGAATGGGCTTCCGGGAGCCGGATATTGGTATTGATGCAATTCTCGAGGGAATCCCCCAAAATCATGGATCGTTTCGGGATTCGGAGAAGCCTGGACGAAGCTGCCTCCGCGGGTCAACCAGTGTGCGGAAACCACCAATACCGCTTGAGGCGGGGCGATAGAAGCGCCTAATTGATTCAAGGATTGTGTAAATGGGTTGTCCATTAACGCATTCATCGGACTGCCATGCCCGATAAACCAAACGGGCTGACGATCCGATGAACGTAATTCAATAGGTAAAATCGACATCTTAGCGATTCATAGAAACCAAAAACTCCTCGTTGTTTCGCGTACCTTTCATTTGCTGTTGCAAGAATTCCATCGCCTCGACGGAGTTCATGTCCGACATGTGCTTGCGCAAAATCCATACGCGTTGTAGAACCGCAGGATCCATTAATAGATCCTCGCGACGCGTACCCGAAGCCGTAACATCAATCGATGGGTAAATACGGCGATTGGCCAATTTACGATCCAATTGTAATTCCATGTTACCCGTTCCTTTGAATTCCTCAAAGATAACCTCATCCATTTTCGAACCGGTTTCAATTAAGGCCGTCGCGATAATGGTTAATGAACCACCATTCTCCACATTACGAGCCGCCCCGAAGAAACGTTTCGGTTTGTGTAAAGCATTAGCATCCACACCACCGGATAAAATCTTACCTGACGAAGGAACGACAGTATTATAAGCACGCGCTAAACGCGTGATTGAATCTAATAAAATCACCACATCGTGGCCACATTCCACCATGCGCTTTGCCTTCTCCAAGACAAGATTCGCCACTTTCACATGACGCTCCGCTTGCTCATCGAAGGTAGATGAAATTACCTCCGCACGCACCGAACGTTGCATATCGGTTACCTCCTCTGGACGTTCGTCGATCAACAAGATAATCAAATAAACCTCGGGGTGGTTACGCGAAATCGCATTGGCGATGTCTTTCAGCAACACAGTTTTACCGGTCTTCGGCTGAGCGACAATCATACCACGTTGGCCTTTACCTATCGGCGCAAACAAGTCCAAAATACGCGTCGAATAATTATCCGGCGTCGAAGACAAGTTTAATTTTTCCTCTGGGAATAAAGGTGTCAAATACTCGAAATTGATCCGATCACGAATCTCATCGGTAGTCTTCCCATTCACGGACTCTACCTTTAACAAGGCGAAATACTTCTCCCCTTCTTTCGGAGGGCGAATTTTTCCTAAGATGGTATCCCCTGTCTTCAAACCAAACATTTTGATTTGAGAGGGTGACACATAAATATCATCCGGTGAAGCTAAGTAGTTGTAATCCGATGAGCGCATAAAGCCATATCCACCCTCTTGCATGATCTCCAGCACACCTTCATTATCGATCAAACCATCCAATTCTTTGATAACTTGGTTGTAGTTATTACGATGTTGGCGATGTTGATGCTGATGGGATTGAGCAGGTGCATCTTCTTTCGGAAGCGAATTGACATCCACCGGAGCGTCCGTTGGAGAAACTTTATCAGCTGCCAGCGGCGCATCACTTGTCACAAAAGAAGTATCAACTTCCTCGGGTTCAATGATGCCATCGACTTCAATAGGCGCTTCCTCAGCAGCAGGCTTTCCTTTGCGAGGACGAATGTTACGTGCTGGCTTTGCGGGAGCTGTTTCCTCCGAAACAACAGGAACTGATTCAGCCACGGGGCTTTCTCCCATCGGTAATAAGGGAGCTTGTTCTTCAGTCGGTTTTTGAATTCTTTGACGCTTAGGACGGTTTGATTGTGCGGATTCGTTATCCATATAAAAGGAAAAGTGTTGATATTTTGTGATGAAACAATCCCCAAACTAAATCAATATTGACCTCTTTGACATACGGTAAGCAAATCCTTTGGATTGCAGTACAAGAGCGAAATTTGGGAGAATTGTTAACAGAAACGTTTTCGACATTGAAACGTTGTGCAATACTACATTAGAGTTCGCGGATTGTCAAGGAATATTTCCTGTTTTTGACTCAAATTATCTAAAAACGCATTTTTTAATCTGTTTCGACTCGGAATTGCCCCGTCTTTCGTAGTTTTACAGCCAATATGTCAACTAAATATTCCGCTAACCAACTTCTGATCAATGCCTTAAAGGATCGCCAAAGCGCAGGGCTTTTGCGCTCATTAAGCTCAGTGGCTGGAATGGTGGACTTTTGCTCGAATGACTACTTGGGACTGGCAAAGGATAAATACTTAGCTGATCAAATCACAGCAGACCAAGCAGCCTGGCAAGCGACACAAAATGAGACGGTTCCCATCAATGGATCAAGTGGTTCACGCTTGATATCGGGTAATCATCCCTATATGGAGGCGTTTGAAAAGCAATGTGCCGAGCTTCATCAAGCGGAAGCAGCGCTGCTATTTGGCTCGGGATTTGAGGCAAACTTAGGACTTATCTCAGCCCTCGCACAGAAACAGCATGTCATTTTTTGCGATAAATTATTGCATGCGAGTTTAATCGATGGCCTACGATTAGCACCCGCTGAGCGGCGCATATTTAAGCACAACGACTTAGATGATCTGATACATTTATTGGAACAATATCCTGCCGAGACCATGAAGTGGGTTGTCGTGGAATCGGTCTATTCGATGGATGGCGACATGGCTCCTTTACAGGAACTCATCCGATTAAAACAGAAATATTCATTCGAACTTATCGTAGACGAGGCGCATGCGGGCGGAGTTTACGGTCCGCAAGGAGCAGGTCTTTGTGTCGAATTAGGCATAGAAAAGGAAATTTTTGCCAGGGTAGTCACTTTTGGCAAGGCATGGGGTAACGCGGGGGCGGTGGTATTAGGATCGGAAACACTTCGCTCCTATTTGATTAATTTCGCCCGACCGTTTATTTATTCCACAGCGCCTACGCCCCACCATGTATTGAGTCTTCAAACAACTTTATCCTTTGTTGCGAAGGCAGAAACACAACGTCAGTTGTTAAAAGAAACGATTAGATATTTCAAATCCCTGCAAAAATCTGCTGCGTGGGGTTCGAGTCAAACAGCCATCCAAACCTTTTTCGTCCCTGGAAATGAGGCCGTCCGAGCTGTCGCTCAACAAGTACAAGTAGCCGGTTTTGCAGTTAAGCCGATTGTATACCCAACGGTACCGAAGGGAAAAGAACGAATTCGAATTACGCTCACCGCGAAAACCTCGCGAGCAGATATTCAAACACTCATCAATACCCTAGAAACCCATGCCTAAACAATACATCATCGCAGGAATTGGGACAGAAATAGGTAAAACGGTCTGCTCTGCCATCATTACGAAGGCCTTGCAAGCCGACTATTGGAAGCCTATTCAAGCTGGGAATTTGACGGATGGGGATGCCTATTGGGTCCAACAATGGGTTCCGGGCACGGAGGTGCATGCCAGTAAATTTGCGTTACAAAATCCACTCTCACCCCATACCGCGGCTGAATTGGATGGAATTCGAATCGATTTAAATTCGTTTCATTTACCTAAAACAAAGGAGAATTTAATTGTTGAATTGGCTGGCGGAATCATGGTCCCTTTGAATGAAAAGGATACCAACCTAGATTTGATTGAGCGATTAGGCCTACCCGTCATCCTGGTGAGCAAAAATTACTTAGGAAGCATCAATCATACCCTAATGACTTACGAGATTCTAAAATCTCGAAGCATTGAAATCGCAGGAATCGTATTCAATGGCCAAACAAATTCCTCCGGAGAATCGTTTATCCTCCAGTACACGGGGCTTCCTGTCCTATTGCGTGTGAACGAAGAAAAAGAAATTAACCCATCCCTTATTGCTCGATATGCCGAATCATTCAAATGCTAATTTAGCCCAGCGTGATGCCGCGGTTGTTTGGCATCCTTTTACTCAGCACCACATCGAACCCTTATCGATTCCTATTACGCACGGTGAGGGAGTCTATTTAATCGATGCAGACGGGAAACGTTACATAGATGCAATCTCATCTTGGTGGGTGAGCATTCACGGTCATGCGCATCCTTATCTCGCTCAAAAAATATACGAGCAGGCACTTAAATTAGAGCAGGTGATTTTTGCGGGATTTACCCACGAACCTGCGATTGAATTATCCGAACGACTTTTAGGCCACTTACCGAATAATTTCGAGAAGGTATTTTTCTCTGATAATGGGAGTACAGCTGTGGAGGTGGGTCTCAAGATGGCCTTGCAATTTTTTCATAATCAAGGTCAAACTCAAAAGCGAAAAATCATTGCATTTGAAGATGCCTACCATGGTGATACGTTTGGCGCGATGAGCGTCGGGGCACCCAGTGCCTTCAATGCACCATTCCAGGATATGCTCTTCGAGGTGGAATTTCTACCGAGTCCTAGTGATGCGCAGGCGTGTATTCAGGCCATGCGGGAGAAAATGAAGCAATCGGCCGACTACGCTGCATTTATTTTCGAACCACTCATTCAAGGAGCTGGCGGGATGAAAATGTATGCAGCAGAAACGTTGGATACACTCATAGAACTAGCCCATAAGCATCAGATACTTTGCATCGCCGACGAGATCATGACGGGCTTCGCGCGGACAGGGAAATGGTTTGCGATGGATTACCTCATTCATAAACCTGATATCGCTTGCTTCTCGAAAGGCCTAACCGGCGGCATGATGGCGATGGGGATAACCACCTGTTCGAATGAGCTATTTGATACATTCTTGTCGGAAGACCGCAAAAAAATGCTATTCCATAGCCATTCCTTTACGGCTAATCCAATGGCCTGCGCGGTTTCTTTGGCGAGTTTAGACATCTTGGAGAAACCGGAAACCTGGGAAAACCTTGCCCGTATACAGGCAAGTCATGAAACTTGGGCGGGAACCCAAACGAATCATCCGGTCATCAAAAACCTTCGCGTAAAAGGTACGATTATTGCCCTCGAATTAGTAGACGGTGAAGAAAATGGATACATGCATAGCGTGCGGGATGATGCTTACCAATATTTCCTAAAAAAAGGGATCCTTTTGAGACCCCTGGGAAATACCTTATACATTCTGCCACCTTATTGCATCAGCAACGAGGAACTACAAGTAATCTATTCAGAGATCGAAAACTTCGCCGCAGGATTAATTCGTTAGCTTCGTTGATTGCCAAGAAACCATTTGCCAACGTCCGTCTTCGAAAACAAACACGTCCGTAAAGCGAAGCTTCACAGGAGTCTCTTTGCCATCGGCTGAAAGATTCACTAGGTTAATCACGCCGGTATTGATTCCTGTTTTTCCGTAAACTCGTGTCAACATCTCCGCAGCCTCGATCGAAACATAACTTGATTTTCCAGAGAAAATAGATGCGATATAGGATTCCTTGTTATCCGTATTTCCACCTGAATGATGGTAAACTAAATCCTTGTGTAGGACTGCTTCAAGACCGGCACGATCCTTCGCAATCATCACCTTAAATCGGTCTAGTTCGGCTGATTTCAACGATTCTACCGTTGGCTTTTGCGCAAAAGTAGCGACAGACATGCAAAAAAATGTGAGTATTAAAAAAATATTTTTCATGTATTAAATTTTAAATTAAAGTCACAAAACTTGTATAACTACTCAAAAGCATCGCGCCAATTTAATAAATTGCGAACCTAAAACCACTTACATGTCACATTTCCAAACGTATTTACTACTTGGATTTCAGCACATTATGAATTGGCAGGCCTTGGATCATATCGTATTTATCCTGGCGATTTCCTGCATTTTTGGTTGGAAAGACATAAAGCAATTGCTCTGGTTAGTCACGGCATTCACAGTGGGACATTCCATTACGCTAGCATTGGCAACCTTAGGATTAATTTCAATCAATGTGGCATGGATTGAATTTCTGATTCCATGCACCATTTTAATTAGGGCCGTTCAGAATTTACGTTTTAAAGAAATGAAAAAGCGAAAAACGAGCGCAATGCCTTATTTCACGGTAATATTTTTTGGTTTGATTCATGGTTTAGGTTTTTCCAACTATTTACAGAGCTTACTAGGAAAGGAATTATCCATTACGGTGCCACTCTTTGCTTTTAACCTTGGCCTTGAATTAGGTCAATTAATTATTGTATCCCTAGTTCTACTATTAACATCGAATATCCTGTACCTTACGAATGTAAAACGTAAACATTATGTATGGGTAGTTTCGGGTATCGTTATTGGTTTAGTACTCCCTATGCTCATTGAACGTATTCCATAAAAAAAGCCCAACGTTTCCGCTGGGCTTTTAATGAATGTATATCGACTAGAAATCTTCGTCCATCGAGAATGACATAGACTCCTTGTCCGACATAACGCCTGATTTTTGATATTCTGCCACTCGCTTCTCGAAGAAATTCGTTTTTCCTTGTAACGAGATCATCTCCATGAAATCGAAAGGATTTGTTGCATTGTAGTGTTTCTTGCAACCTAAGGCTACTAACAAACGGTCAGCCACGAATTCAATGTATTGGCACATCAATTCTGCATTCATCCCGATTAAGGATACTGGCAAGGCAACGGTTACGAATTCTTTTTCAATCTCTACCGCATTAAGAATAATCTCGTAAATGCGCTCTTGTGTAATTTTGTTTTTAATATGATCTGTGTATAACAAGCATGCAAAATCACAGTGTAATCCTTCGTCGCGTGAGATAAGCTCATTCGAGAATGATAAACCTGGCATCAAGCCACGCTTCTTCAACCAGAAAATTGAGCAGAATGAACCCGAGAAGAAGATACCTTCAACCGCCGCAAAAGAGATTAAACGCTCAACGAAGTTTGGACTCTCAATCCATTTCAACGCCCAATCCGCTTTTTTCTTCACGCAGTCAATCGTCTCGATCGCACGCAATAAACGATCTTTTTCTTTTGGATCCTGAATGTAGGTATCGATCAACAAGGAGTAAGTCTCCGAGTGGATGTTCTCCATCATTACTTGGAAGCCATAGAAACATTTTGCCTCCGCATACTGCACCTCTTTCAAGAAGTTGTTCGCCAAGTTTTCGTTCACGATACCATCCGATGCCGCGAAGAAAGCCAGGACGTGTGAAATAAAGTGACGTTCGCCGTCATTCAATTTCTTCCAGTCGGCTAAATCTTGTTGCAAATCAATCTCTTCAGCCGTCCAAAAAGAGGCTTGCGACTGTTTGTAAAACCGCCAGATATCATCGTGCTTGATCGGGAATAAAACGAAACGATTTGGGTCCTCAACTAATAGAGGTTCAGTTAAAAGTGCTTGTGACATGTGTTTAATAAATGAATTCGAAATTAAGAATTAATCGCTGAATATCTTCGTTATCTAAGACAATATTTTAGGGTAAATTGTTTTAAAAAAATTAAAAGAAAAATCCACCCACTTGTACCACAATCGCAGAGCCGTAAGGCGAGGATTTAAATGCGGAATAATTTAAATCATACAGGATATTTAAATTGATTCCAATCTTGGAACCAATCCCTATGCCAACTAATACGGGATTGGAATACGAATAGCTTGGATTCGTCAGGTCACTGAAATTTTCTACCTGAGCCGTTAAAAAACTTTGACCGAGTAATTGGGATAGAGCCGGTACATATTGACGGACAAAAAGTCGTTGACCCAATAAATTAGATGCTGTTTGGCCTCGGAATGCGAAATACTGATACGTGGCACCCACTCCGACAATCGTGGTGTTGGTTGCAGCATATCCTAACATGGGTGAGAGCCCAATACTTGTGGGGTTCCCAAAACTCAAACCCGAGATTCCTCCACCCACATGCAAACGCTGACGAAAAGTCAATTCACTCACATCAGGCTCAACATCCAAATCCCCTCTCGCTCCTTCTTCAGCTATTACAATGGGGTCCTGAGCAAAGGATTGAAAAGTCAAGCCACTAAATAGAATCACAAAAAACAAGTATATAGTTTTCATTTATCAAGTAGTTACATCAGGAAAAATTTCATTCTCTCGAACTTCGCTTTTGACCTAGCTTTGGCAATCCTTTCAGGTTTGCCAAAGCCTAGGGTTGGCTTTGTCAAAATTAAAGGATAATTTTGAGATATGAGTTCTCCTGCACCCCAAGATTTCGAAAATCTCGACCCCAAAACACACATCATTATCAAAGGTGCCCGCGTACACAACCTTAAAAATGTTGACGTTGCGATTCCCCGAAATAAATTAGTGGTTGTGACTGGCTTATCGGGTTCAGGAAAATCATCGTTGGCCTTCGATACTTTGTTTGCGGAAGGCCAGCGCATGTATGTTGAGAGTTTAAATTCCTATGCCCGCCAATTCCTCGGCCGCATGGAAAAACCAGCTGTCGATTACATCAAAGGCGTCGCCCCGGCGATTGCCATCGAACAAAAGGTCAATACCAAAAACCCACGGTCGACCGTCGGTACCACCACAGAGATTTACGATTACCTCAAGCTCCTCTTCGCACGCATCGGAAAAACCATTTCCCCCGTTTCTGGCCAAGAGGTGAAAAAAGATTCCGTTTCGACCATCGTGGATTGGATTATCTCCAATGATCAAAAAAAGGTCTTAATCCTAGCCCCCTTGCTAAATCATCCGGAAAGGACCCTGCTTGAAGAATGTCAATTGCTTATTCAAAAAGGTTACACGCGTTTAAAAGTCGATTCCGATGTGCTGGATTTGGAGGAATTGGTGGAGGATGAAGAGGGATTAAAAAAATTGACTAAAAAGCGAAATGAGATTGCGATTCTCATCGACCGACTTATCGCGAACTCCGACGAAGAAACCGTTTTTCGTTTAGGAGACTCCGTGCAGACCGCTTATTTCGAAGGCGATGGGGTCTGCTGGGTCGAAGTACAAGATCAAAAACGCAAAACCTTCTCTAATAAATTCGAACTCGATGGCATGGCCTTCGAAGAACCCAGCTTGAATTTATTTTCGTTCAACAATCCCTACGGGGCTTGTCGGAACTGCGAAGGATATGGAAAAGTCCTTGGACTTGACCCGGAGCTAGTTTTCCCAGACCATGACCTTTCTGTCTACGAAGGTGCCATAGCACCTTGGCGCAGCGAACGCATGAGCGAATGGTTGCACCCTTTATTGCGTAACGGAATCCATTTTGATTTTCCTATCCATCGTCCCTACAAGGATTTGACCGACAAGGAAAAACAATTACTTTGGAAAGGGAATAAATTCTTTGCCGGATTAACGCATTTTTTCGATCACCTCGAAAAAGAAACCTATAAGATTCAGTACCGTGTTCTCCTTTCTCGCTACCGTGGCAAAACGAACTGTCCGGAATGCCAAGGCTCACGCCTACGCGGAGACGCCGGCTATGTAAAGATTAATGGAGCCTCCATTATCGACATGGTGCTTTGGCCGATTTCCAAAGTCAAAGACTTCTTTGATCAGCTAAAGTTAAGTGAGACGGATACAGCAGTTGCCAAACGCATACTCATCGAAATCAAGAACCGCTTAGACTATATGAATCGGGTCGGTTTGGGATATTTGACTTTGAACCGACTCACCTCTACCCTGTCTGGCGGGGAATTCCAACGCATCAAGTTGGCGACATCCCTGGGCAGTGCCCTAGTAGGCTCCATGTATATCCTTGACGAACCGAGTATCGGATTGCATCCAAGAGATACCGAACGATTGATTTCGGTTTTGGAAATGTTGAAATCCATGGGAAATACCGTGATTGTCGTGGAGCATGAGGAAGACATCATGCGAGCAGCGGATCAGATCATTGATATTGGTCCGGAGGCAGGCCGTCATGGCGGAAATTTAAGTTTCCAGGGTAACCTGACCGAGGCATTAAAAGACACGACGACCGACAGCCATACGCTGCGTTTCTTGCAAGGAAAAGATACCATACAGATTCCAACTTTCCGTCGGAAGGCATTGGCGCATATTGAAATCAAGGGAGCAAGTGAGAATAATTTGAAAAACATCGATGTCAAGATTCCATTGGGAATTATGACTGCAGTGACCGGTGTTTCCGGCTCGGGTAAATCGACCTTAATTCGTAAAATTTTATACCCAGCCTTGTTGCGGAATCTGCAATTAGGAACTGAAGAAACGGGTCGATTCAGAGAATTAGGAGGAAGTACGAATAAGATTTCGAGCATTGAGATGGTGGATCAGCAGCCGATTGGTAAATCGTCTCGTTCGAACCCAATAACCTACATTAAGGCCTACGATGCCATTCGTGCCTTATTTTCCGAATTACCGTTGGCCAAAACTCGTGGCTATAAACCCGCACACTTCTCTTTCAACGTAGAGGGTGGGCGATGCGAAACCTGTCAAGGAGAAGGAGAAATTACCATTGAAATGCAATTCATGGCAGATATCAAATTAACCTGTGAATCTTGCCACGGACAGCGATTTAAACAAGAGATTTTGGACATCAAATTCCAAGACAAACACATCGCCGAAATATTAGACATGACCGTGGAGGAGAGCATTCCTTTCTTCCAAGAAAAAGCACCTCGAATCGCCGAGAAAATTGACCCCCTTTTCCAAGTAGGTTTGGGTTATATCAAACTCGGACAATCCTCAAATTCCCTTTCGGGCGGTGAGGCCCAACGGGTTAAGTTGGCCAGCTTTTTAGGCAAAGGAAATAGTAACAAGGGCAAAACCCTGTTTATCTTTGACGAACCTACCACGGGTTTACACTTTCATGACATCAAAAAATTATTGAAAGCGATGAATGATTTGGTGGAACAAGGCGACTCAGTCATCATCATAGAACACAACATGGAGGTCGTAAAATGTGCTGATCACATCATTGACCTCGGACCTGAGGGTGGCGAAAATGGAGGGCATTTATGTTTCGAAGGGACTCCCGAAGAAATGATCAAATTAAAAGATAATCCAACGGCACATTACCTAAAACAAAAAATGTAAGTTCATGATTAGTCCCGAACTCATCCAGGCATTGCCAATTAAACTGCAGCAAATCTTGCAGGGTTACCAATCGATTTTACCCGAATTGGTTGTGGCCGTTTGGGTGTTGGTGAGTATGCTCGGGGATTTGTTTTTAGTGGGCAAGAATGATAAGCCCAGTCGGTCATGGCGCTACCTCATCGCTCAAATCGGTGTAATCTTTGCGCTTTTACTTGCTTACCAACGCATGCGACATGGGGCCGAGGGCTTCGTTGCCTTCCGTATGTTATGGGTCAATCCCGGTGCGAATGCCATCAATTGTCTCATTTTGGCGATTGGCCTTTGCATCCTATCCATTAATCAATACCAAGCGAAGGCCTTCACTTTCGAAGAAAAAATAGGATTCTTTGCCGTGTTATTGGGATCCTTGTTGACGAGTTTAAGTATCCATTTCGTGAGTATCTTTTTAAGTATCGAGCTCATGTCTTTGGGCACTTATTTGCTAGTCGGACTTCGTAAAGACCGCGAAGGAATTCGCGCAGCGCTACCCTATATCCTATTCGGTATGGGCACCTCAGCCATGCTATTGTATGGATTGTCTTTGATATATGGTCTGACTGGCACGATGATGATCCTGGACCCAGCATTTAGTCGGGGATTAGCAACGGCCGACATCTACCTGGCCGGCACCGCTTTAAGCCTCGTAGGTGCCGGAATTTTATTTAAAATGTCTTGGGTTCCTTTTCATCCTTGGAGTCCAGATGTATTGGAAAGCTTACCTGCAGGTTGGATGAGTTGGCTTTCCACCGCCCCCAAAATTGCCGTAGCTTGGCTGGGCATTCGTTTGGTTCACTTTATCCCTGTTTCGATGGATGCGATCATCGCAATACTGGCCATCTTAACGTTGCTAGTCGGAAATCTAGGTGCCTTAAACCAAAACAATGCAAAACGATTGGTCAGTTATTCAAGTATTGCCCATGGCGGCTTCTTGGCGTTAGCTTGGTTGATGCCTGCTAACCAGGGTGTCGATAATTTATTGTTTTACAGTTTAGTCTACAGCGCTAGTACCTTGTTGGTCTTTTACATCTTGGACGAGGTCCAAAATGAAACATACACGACGAACGACATGGAAAATTGGGCGGGCTTTGGTCAGACCTATCCGCTGCGTGGATTGCTTTTATTGATTGGATTTATTGCATTAATTGGTTTACCGCCGGCGGGAACATTTTTAGCTAAGGTCAACTATTTCAGCCAATTATGGGAAAAATACCAAATGACCCAAGCAAATCCCATCCTCATTTTATTGGTGGTGGCCATCTTGATGACGGCAGTTTCCATCTATTATTACTTGCGTATACCATTCCAAATGTACTTTAAAAAAGGAACGACGATACATCCGGCAGACAGTTTAAAAAACAACTGGATTTATCTTGTGCTGAGTGGACTAATTATTGCCTGTATGCTCTCCCCGACGCTTATTTTCGGCATTTGGAAGGCCTAGATTAAAAAATTAAAAAATAACATTTGTAGCTGATAATATTTAGCTAATTTTGAACTGATTTTTAGCCAAAATACTCCCAACAACCCATGTCTGAATCCATCAAACACGAATGCGGAATTGCACTAATCCGATTGCGAAAACCTTTTCAGCATTACATGGACAAGTACAATACGCCGATGTACGGTTTGAACAAGCTTTACCTCATGATGGAAAAGCAAGTGAATCGAGGGCAAGATGGCGCGGGGGTCGCAAATATTAAAATCAATGTCAAGCCAGGTAGTCGCTACATCAGTCGTTACCGTTCCGTCGAACCACAAGCCGTGGCGGATATTTTCGGCAAGATCAACAAGAAATTCAGAAAAGCACAAAAATTAGCCAAGGAGACAAAACGTGAAACAGGCATTGATGCCGTTCATGATGCGGATTGGTGGCAAGAAAATGTGGCTTTTACGGGGGAGGTTTTATTGGGTCACTTGCGTTATGGTACGCATGGCCAAAATGAAATTGAAAACTGCCACCCGATGCTTCGTCAGAATAACTGGCGCAGTAGAAATTTAGTGATGGCGGGTAATTTTAACATGACCAATGTGGATGATTTGTTCAACAAACTCATTTCCTTAGGTCAGCACCCCAAAGAAAAAGTGGATACCGTGACCGTAATGGAAAAAATCGGCCATTTTTTGGATGAAGAAAACCAGCGCCAGTTTGGTAAATTCAAAGACAAATACGAAAATCCGGAATTGTCGGATATCATCGCAGAAAATATCGATTTAAAGCGCGTCTTAGAGCGCTCTTGCAAGGATTTCGATGGTGGCTATGCCATGGTGGGTATGACGGGTTATGGTGCCTCTTTCGTAGCGCGTGACCCAGCGGGAATACGGCCAGCTTATTATTACATGGATGAGGAAGTGGTCGTGGTAGCTTCTGAAAAGCAAGCAATCAAAACATCGTTTAACTGTGCATACGATCAGATTCAAGAAATTACGCCAGGCCATGCCTTGATCATTGCAGTAGACGGCACGGTTCAGGAAGTTCCGTTTATCGAGCGCATCGAGCAAAAGTCTTGTTCATTTGAGCGGATTTATTTCTCCCGCGGTTCGGATCCAGATATCTACCGCGAGCGTAAAAAATTGGGACGTTTATTAATCCCTCAGATTCTAAACGAAGTAGAAAACGACTTAAAACATACAGTATTCTCTTACATCCCGAATACAGCTGAGAGTGCCTTTTTGGGTATGATTGATGGCTTAGAAGACCATTTGGCCAAAGAACGCAAGAAGGCCATCATGGAGGGAATCCTTTTTGAAGACCAATTAGAAGAGCTATTAACCTTCCGTCCACGTGTCGAGAAGCTGATCTCCAAAGACGTAAAAGTGCGTACATTCATCGCAAGTGATGCGATGCGTGATGATATGGTTTCCCATGTATACGATACGACCTATGAGGTAATCGAAAAGAATGTCGACTCCGTTGTGTTGATTGATGATTCAATTGTACGAGGAACGACGCTCGAAAAAAGTATTTTAAGCCTCTTAGATAAATTATCGCCAAAGAAAATTGTTATCGTGTCTTCGGCGCCACAAATCCGCTACCCGGATTGCTATGGAATTGATATGTCGAAGATGAAAGAATTCGTGGCATTCCGTGCAGCCTTGGCACTTTTGAAGGAACGTAATTTGGAACATATTCTAGATGAAGTAAACCTGAAGTGCTTGATGGCCTTAGAAAACGGTACTGCTTCAAAAGAGAATTTTGTCAAGGCGATCTATCAGCCGTTTACCGACCAAGAAATTTCAGATAAGATTGCCGAAATAGTTCGCCCTAAACACTTGAATGCAGAATTGTCGATTGTGTATCAAACGGTAGAGAACCTGAATATTGCCTGCCCAAATCACTTAGGGGATTGGTATTTTACAGGTAATTTCCCGACCCCAGGTGGAAATCAGGTGGTTAACAAATCATTCGTGAATTTCATGAAGGGCATCGAGGTAAGAGCCTACTAGTAGATGACAATTACGCCTCCACGATCTGTCAAGGTACCTCGTTCCGGATAATCCAAGGACTCGTATTGCAATTGCCATACATAAGACTCTTGTGGAACACGAATTCCATTGACTTTCCCATCCCAAGCAAATTCGGGACCTTTGGTCGTGAATAACAATTCGCCCCAGCGATTGAAAATCTGCATACCTAAAATTCGAGCTCTTTTCGGATTCTTGGGCTGCGGACTAAACAAATCATTTTTACCATCTCCATTGGGCGTAAATACGTTGGGAGTTAGTAAAACGGGATCACATTTATCGGCTACATTAAAGGTATGTTGTATACTACAATTATCTAAATCGGTGATTTTTACCGTATAATTCCCTGCCTGTGTAACTCGAATTTTATTCTGCGTACCTAGTAAGGTGGATCCAAATTTCCATTCAAATTTTAAACTATCTAACCCTCCATTTAACTGTAAGGTATAGGGCTTCGGCTCATCCATGCAAATCGATTGTTTCACTTGAGGAATGAAATAGGGAGTATCCAAGAAATTCACTTGTGTTTTCATGACGGTCGAACAACCCGATTTTGAATCTGCCAAAAGCAATCCAACTTCCCCACCCGGTGCGGGCACGCTGATACTAGGCGTGGTCGCCCCATTGCTCCAAAGGTATTGAAGACTTGAACTTGTCGGCAGTTGGGTCGGGGCAATGACCGCATTCGTCTTACAGATACGATTGTAAATCGGAGTCAATTTCGTAGGCTTCAACACCTGAATGTCAAATTCCTGCGCATCCAAAGGGAAATTCCGAATACAGCTATTGCTAATTTCGGCAACAATCACATACTTTCCAGAGGTAGCAAAATCATATTCCAACGTTGGCCCGGTAAAACTATGTATCAATTTCGTCGGATCAAGTGGAACCAGAAGTCCGTCTTTATTGGGGAAAGGACTTAAAACAGTCTCGTATATTTTCCAATCGATGCGGTCATTATTCAGTGGATCACACAATTTTTGATCGATGGTAAATTTAAATTTAGTCCCTTCGCATTTCTTGGTAATGCTTGGAGGGCTCGAGGGATCCGGTGGGCTCGGTATGGACGGAGGCAATCCCAGACGGCTCGTAACTCCCGGAGTAGAGAATGTAACCGCATTTCGATCGAATTTTGCTTTGGCAATCGTCGTATCCGTCGAATTCAATAGTCCATTCGCATTCGTTATCTTGGCAAGTGTACTACTGCCGTCGATGGCCACAAAAATGACTGTATTAAATACAGGGTCAATTTGCAACGCGCCTATTTTTTCTAGACTTGAATAGAGCTCCGACTTCGATTGAGCAACCTTCGCAGAATCTTTCGAGGATAAATCAAATTGTAAAATTTTGGATGGAACACTGACTCCATCGCCCTTCAAACTTACATACAGAACATCTTTATTGGGCGAATATTCTAAGCCATAAACGACCGGGGGGCTAAGTCCTAAATCAATAGTCATTTGATATGTGGGCTTACCCGTTCGCGGATCAAAATCATACAAATCCACTTTGTTTTTCGGTGGACCGGGTAATGAGACCGCCATTTTGGTCCAGTCGACCGAAATTTTGGTGGTTGATCCACTCCCTGAAGTGGCCGTAAGCTGCGTGCCTCCTTGGCTCGACTGTGGTGCTGAAATACCCGCGTTCGAAATCTTAAACGTTCGGGTATTATTGGAATTTAAATCCTGAACAACGAGCCAATAATAACCTTGACCACCTTGGGAAGCCAGTAAACGAGCGGTGGAAGGAACCGGACTTAACAACTGGTTAAGTTGGGAAATCCCCCCTTTCCCTTGATTCAATTTCATGTCTACAATGCTGTAATAGACAAAATTCTCACCTTTAGCATTTTTTGCCAAGGTGAAAATATAGTATTCCGCTTGACAACCCTTGCAGGTAGTTTTGGGAATGATCGTCACCCCTTGCGAATTACTAAGGTCACCGTTAAGGCGTTTCGTGGTGTCCCCCACGGCAAAAATGGGATTATTATTTCGATCAAATACCTTTTGACCGTCCGTATAAAAAATCAAACTATTGGTCGGGTCAGTCATTTTAGCCACCCCCTCTGGAACCACTAAGCCTCCTGTCGTATCCTTCGGATTGTCGGCCGATCCGTTAAACAAAATGGCTGCACCGTTTCCAAAATACCAAGCATCGACGAATTTATTGATGTTGGCATTTGGATCACGCTCCCCACAAATTTTAACCTGCATTTTCGCTTCTACGCTACAGCCCGAAGTGGGCTCCGTTACTTGAACGGAATAACAACCTGCCGAATCGGCTTGAATTTGCTCGGTCGTTTGTCCACGTGGAAACCAGGCGATCTGCACGGGATAATTCGGCTTTGTTACTTTTCCGAAGGCTGAAAGGGTTACTTTTTGACCTTTGCAGATTGTGATGGTCGAATCTTTTTCATCTTTACCTAAGTAGATTTTAGGCAACTCACCGATTCGGACAACTTGGGTAAAGCGTCTTGTCGAGCTTCCCGACTGCAAGGTTAGGGTAACCGTTTTTTCACCGGGGGTGCAGTATTGATGTTTTCCGGTTCGTTCGTTGGAGGTATTGTTCGGGGAACTCGGGTCGCCAAAATCCCATAAATAGGTGGTGGTTTTGGGCTGATCCTCTGAAAATTCAAAAACAGTTGGGAATTCGGACGTACTGCCTTTGCTACAATCGGCACAGGCCGTGAGGCAATTATTACGAAAAATGATGCGCTGTCCCTGGGTGAAAAAATTCACCCCAATCAAAAAGCAACATAAGAGCATGCTTCGTAGCATCATCGTATTTGGGTCAGGTGACACAAATTAACGCATTTTATTGGTTTTTGTAAAGCGATACCCTAAATTGCGGGGCTATATTGAGCGGTATGAGAAAAAGCTTAGCCATTTTCGTGTTTCGCCTACTCGTTGTTTGTATCCCATTTCTGGGTCAAGCACAAGATCCGCAATTGTCTCAATTTTATGCAGCCCCCTTATTGATATCCCCAGCCTTCGCGGGCATAAATAGTACTTCCAAGGTCAATTTCAATTACCGGAATCAATGGCCAAATTTGGAATCCAATTATCAATTTACTTCGATAACGGCCGACCTGAGTTTGGGGAAGATAAATAGTGGTGTGGGTATTTTAGCAACGACAGACAAGCAATTTGCCAATTTAAAAACGACCAGTTTGGGGCTACAATATGCTTATCACATCGATCTGAGTCCCGATCAAACTTTATCTTTAGGAATGCAAGGAACCTATGTCAATCGAGGGTTAGACATGAGTAATTTGATATCAGGCGATCAAATTAATAACCTCCTTACGAGTGGAAGTCTAGGAACCAGCAGTGACCCATTACTGAGTAATTCCATTTTGCAACGCAACTTTGTGGACTTGTCGGTCGGCGGAATGCTAAACACCCGAAATTATTGGATCGGATTCTCAGCTCACCACATTAATCAGCCAAACAAGTCGATGATTTCGAGTACAGAGGAGATTTTAGCGACGAAGTTTGGGCTTCAGATGGGCACAAAAATAATCCTACAAGAAAATTACTACGAGGAGGATTCTTACCAAAATAAAAATAATGAAAAGAGTATCAGTCCTGTGGTGCATTACAAGCAACAGGGCGCTTTTCAGCAACTGGATATGGGGGCTTATTTAACTTGGTCGCCCTTGGTCTTTGGTATGTGGTACCGAGGAATACCGATTGTTAAATCGAAATATGGCAATCCAAATCGTGAGTCCTTGGTGATGTTGATGGGATATAAACAAGATAATTTTTCGATCGGATATTCCTACGATTTAACTATATCGAAGTTAGGTCCGACAGCAGGAGGAGCACATGAATTATCCATTGCCTATTTGTTTGATTTCGATTTTTCCTTGAAAAAACCGTTTGTTAAATGGAAGCGAAATCTCTCATGTCCTAAGTTCTAAACGTGTGCGTCAAATGTATAAATTAGTTACCTTTACTGAAATATTGAATGCAACTCATGAAGTTTAACATTAACGTAAGAATTCTCCTGACTCGATTGGCATTTTTTGTCATTCTCTTGTTGTCGCAGGCAGCATTCGCACAATTTACCACTGTCATCAAGCGTAATGTGGATGATTTAACCGATGCGGAAGTTAAGCTTTTCATGGAGAAGGCGCAGGCTAGTGGGATGTCCGAAAGCGAAATCGAAAAAGCGGCTATGACACAAGGCTATACAGCTGCAGACATTGCAAAAATGCGTGAGCGCTTACTTTCGATGGAGGAAACACCATTCGACATCAACAACAAATTATCAACGACAGAGAAATTTATGGGAACCGATTCTCGTCAGAACAAGACGATTATCATCAATAACCCCAATCGTGTCAATCAGCCACTACCTCAAGAAAGTCCGTTGACATTGGAGGAGCGAAAGTTACTCGCCAAACCGCTAAATATTTACAATGATAGTTTAGTTACGCAATATAATTCTGTCCAAAAACGATTAGCAAATACATTAGATAAGAAGATTTTTGGCGCAAGTTTATTCCAAAATGATAAGTTGAGTTTTGAACCCAATATGCGTATCGCAACGCCAAAGAACTATCAATTGGGTCCGGACGATGAATTGGATATTCATGTTTTCGGCGATGTATTAGACAATTTTAAAGTCAAAGTAAGTCCAGAAGGAACGGTTAAGATCCTAAACCTAAATCCAATTTATGTCAATGGACTTTCCATGGATGCCGCGAGTGACCGAATTATCAGTCGATTGCGCCAACTTTATCAAGGACTAAATAAGTCGGGAAGCGGCTCCTTCGCTCAAGTAACACTTTCAGGGGTACGCAGCATTAAAGTTATTCTAACGGGTGAAGTAACCTTTCCGGGAACCTATACGGTTTCCTCATTAGCGACGGTATTTAATGCATTGTACATGGCAGGTGGCCCGAACCGCAATGGATCTTTCCGAGACATTCGAGTTATCCGCAATAACAAGGTCGTCACTACCTTAGATTTATACGATTTTCTTTTACGTGCAGACCAAAAAGACAACATCCACTTAAATGATCAAGACATCATTCGTGTGGGGGATTATGAAAACCGCGTAGAGTTGGTTGGCGAAGTAAAACGTCCATATATCTACGAGATGGCTAAGAATGAGACCTTTAAGGACCTTTTGCGCTATGCAGGCGGGTTTACGGAAAAGGCGTATACCTATACGATCAATGTTCGTCGAAATACGTCAAGAGAGCTTAAATTGTTTAACATTAGCCAAGATGAGGTAGAGACTTTTCATCCAAGCAACGGCGATGTTTACACGGTAGGAACCATCATCGAGCGCTATGAAAACCGCGTGGAGGTACAGGGTGCTGTATTTCGTCCTGGAAATTATGCGATTGAGGCAGGTTTATCGACGGTCAAAGAGCTAATTAAAAAATCAGAAGGTTTACGGGAAGATGCTTTCTTGAACCGCGCGACCTTGACACGTCGCAAGGAAAATTATGATCCTGAAATTTTGCCACTTGATTTGGGGAAAATTTTACGGGGTGAAGTAGCCGATATTCCCTTGCAAAGAGAGGATGTTTTGACGGTTTATTCGATTAATAGTTTGCGTGAAAAGCGGACCGTCAATATCGTCGGGGAGGTAAATGCTCCTGGCGAATTCGAATACAAAGAAGGCATGAAAGTTGCTGATTTGATTCTACAGGCAAAAGGCTTAAAGGAATCGGCTAGTTATGCCAATCTTGAACTCGCGCGTCGAATTATCACCCATGGAAATGGCGATGCACAGGGAGCAAAGATTGAAATTATCAGTTTCACGATTGATGGTACCTTGAAGATAAGTAATGAAGGAAATCAAGTAAGCTTGCAACCCTTCGACATTGTTTCGATCCGAAGAGCACCCAATTATGAGGAGCAACGCTCGGTACGAATCCAAGGTATGGTCAACTTCCCGGGAAGTTATGCCATTCAGAACAACCAACAGCGTATTTCGGATCTTATTCAGCGTGCAGGCGGTCTTCGTCCTGATGGATACTTAGAAGGTGGTAAGTTAATTCGTGGAGCAACGACGGTTGGTGTTAACCTGAAGGAAATCTTGAATAATCCAGCATCTCAGGAAAACCTGCAACTCATGGCTGGGGATGAATTAACGATTCCTCGTTTACAGCAAACGGTTAAATTGACCGGTGCCGTACAAAACCCATTAGCCGTAAGCTACAAAGAGGATTTTAGTTTAAAGGAGTACATCGCAGAAGCGGGGGGATATACCATTAATGCTAATCGCAAGAAGATGTATGTGACCTATGCCAATGGGGTTTCGAATCAAATTCGTAAGTTCTTGATTTTCAAAAAGAACCCTCGCATTGAACCAGGCTCTGAAATTGTCATTCCGGCCTACCCAGAAAATCGGAAAAAAGGTATTTCTGCAGCGGAAGCGATCGGACTAACCTCAAGTTTAGTGTCCGTTTCCATTGCGATTATTACCTTAATTAATAATTTACCGAAGTAATGAGCGACATGAACGAATCAAATAATACCCAGTCAAGCGCTTCGGACGAAATCACCATCAATTTTGCCGAGATATGGAACGCCATATTAAAGTATAAATTGACCATACTGTTCGTAACAATCATTTTCACATCCTTAGGGGCCCTATTTTCGCTTACCTTGGATAGTAAGTATGAATCTGATGTCAAGTTATTGCCCGAGGTAGATTCCAAAATGGGCGGCTCTGGGTCTAGCTTAGGTGGCCTATCATCACTTGCCGGGTTAGCAGGAATTAATTTATCTGGAGCGATGGCAGGTTCCGATGCCATTCAACCTACCATGTATCCTGAGATTGTTCAAAGCATTCCCTTTTTACAGGAATTGAGCCAATCCCCTATCTACAATATCAAACAAAAAAAGTTTCAAAAATTAGCAGATTACTTGAAGCAAGATAATTCCAATGCGCCGATCCAATTGTTAAAGGGAGATAAGAATAAGGAAGTGAGCGACATGGAAAATATCAATCTTCCAAAGGGGGTGTTGAGCCCTGAACTAATCAACATCAGCAAACAAGAATCTGCCATTCTAAAGGAATTGAAGGAATCGATTGTCGTGGAAATTGACAAAAAAACGAATTTGATCAACATTACAGCCACAAGTCTTGACCCGGTTGTATCCGCAAATTTGGCAAATTTGGTATTAAATCAACTTCGTAAATACATCATTCACTACCGCACGGAAAAGGCAAGAAAGGAATTAAACTTCCTCGTAGAAAGACAAGCAGAGGCCAGAAAGCGCTACGATCAAGCTCTTTTTACCTTTTCGAATTATAAAGATCAAAACCGCAATGTATTCCTAAATGTCGCCAAAGACCAAGGAAAAAAATTGCAGTATGAAGTTGATTTAGCATTCAATGTCTACTCCAACTTAACTTCACAAACGACCGAAGCAAAGATCAAATTACAAAAAGAAACCCCAGTGTTTAAGGTGCTTGCCCCAGCGCAGGTACCGCTCAAACGAGTAAGTCCCAAACGCAGCTTGATTACCTTAGGCGGTTTCTTCTTGGGGCTATTTTCGGCACTGATTGGCGTATTCTTCAAGTCGGTCAACATGAAAGAAATCCTACAATAAAAAAAGCCGAATCGTTTGATTCGGCTTTTTCGTTTATTCAACACGTAATCTTATTTCAAGGTACGTTTCACTTCTTTCATTTCGTAGCATTCTAGGTTATCGCCTACTTCCAGGTCATTGAAACCTTTGATCGACATACCACATTCGTATCCGAATTTAACTTCAGCCACATCGTCTTTGAAACGCTTCAGGGCAGAAATATCTCCGTCATGAATAACGACGAAGTCACGAATGACACGAATCTTATGCGCACGCTTGACAGTACCATCTAAGACATAACATCCCGCAACTGTACCGATCTTCGAAATCTTAAATACGTCACGTACTTCGATATTCGCCGTAATAACCTCTTCAAAAGAAGGAGCTAATAGACCTTCCATCGCCGCCTTGATTTCATCAATGGCTTGATAGATAATCGAATAGTTACGGATTTCAATTTGCTCCGCATCGGCCATTCTACGCGCATTTTGCGACGGACGAACCTGGAAGGCAATAATTACCGCATCTGAGGTTGAAGCCAAAGCCACATCCGATTCAGAAACCTGTCCTACCCCTTTGTGAATGATACGTACTTGAACTTCATCCGTAGATAACTTCAACAGGGAATCCGAAAGGGCTTCCACGGAACCATCCACGTCACCTTTTACAATCACGTTCAATTCGCGGAAAGTACCGATCGCCTTCCGACGGCCAATTTCCTCCAAGGTAATGTGCTTACGCGTACGCAACGATTGCTCACGCAAGATCTGCTCACGCTTGTTGGCAATCTCACGCGCCTCACGCTCATTCTCCAAGCAAATCAATTTATCACCTGCTTGTGGCGCACCATTCAGACCCAATACTTGTACCGGTGTCGAAGGACCCGCCTTCTTAATCTTATTGCCGTGGTGGTCAAACATCGCTTTCACACGACCGTAATTATCACCCGCTAACATCATATCACCTACGTGTAAGGTACCATCTTGGACCATCATCGTAGTCACATATCCACGACCCTTATCCAATTCCGCCTCGATAACAGAACCGATGGCTTTCTTGTTTGGATTCGCTTTCAATTCGAGCATTTCGGCCTCCAACAATACTTTTTCTAGCAAGTCGTTGATACCTAGACCCGATTTCGATGAAATTTCTTGAGCTTGGTATTTACCACCCCAATCTTCCACCAACATATTCATGGTTGCTAATTCCTCACGAACTTTGTCCGTGTTAGCTCCATCCTTATCTACTTTTGAGAACGCGAATACGATCGGAGCTCCAGCCACCATTGCGTGGTTGATCGCCTCTTTCGTTTGTGGCATGACCGAGTCGTCTGCCGCAATCACGATAATAACGATATCCGTTACCTTCGCACCACGTGCACGCATCGCGGTAAAGGCTTCGTGACCCGGTGTATCCAAGAAGGTAATCTTCTTACCTGATTCCGTTTCTACCGAATACGCACCGATGTGCTGGGTGATACCACCCGCCTCACCAGCCGTAACCTTCGACTTACGAATGTAATCCAATAAGGACGTCTTACCATGGTCAACGTGTCCCATGATTGTAACAATCGGTGCACGCGGAACTAAATCAGCTGGATCGTCTTCTACTTCCTCCTCAACCGCATCAATTTCTTCTTCTGCCGAGATAAAGTTTACTTCAAATCCGAATTCATCGGCAATAATCGTAATCGCCTCCGCATCCAAACGCTGGTTGATCGATACGAACATACCCAAACTCATACAAGTTGAGATAACCTCGTTCACCGAAACATCCATCAAGGAAGCCAAGTCACTCGCCGAAACGAATTCCGTTACCTTTAATACTTTTGCCTCCTCATCTTCAGCTAATTGACGCATTTCCTCCGCATCTGCACGCTCACGACGCTTGACACGACGCTTATCCGCACCAAAGCTTTGCTTGTTGGTCGCCCCTTGCAAACGCGCCATTGTCGCCTTGATTTGCTCTTGAATGTCTTTGTCAGACAATTCCTCGCGAGGACCTCCTGGCTTAGCACCTGGAGCCGGCTTTTTACCAAAATCTTTCTTATTGTTCGGATTGTTGTTTGGACGTTGCTCGTTCACTACGGGCTTTTTCTCCTCCTTCACAATACGCTTACGCTTGTGCTTGTGGCCATCCCGACCATTATCGACAGGTAGCTCAATCTTACCTAATACGGTTAGACCTTTTAACGTCTCACCCTTTGCTTCAATTAATTGAACATCTTCGGGTGCTTCAACCGCTGGTTCTACAGCTGCTACGACAGGAGCTTCTACAACAGGTTCAGGCTCCACCACGGGTTCAGGAACTTTCACAACGACAGGTTCCGGTTTGGGAGCTGGTTTCGGAGGAACGGGGTTACCCTTCTTATCCAAATCGATCTTACCCAATACCTTTAATCCCATCGGCTTTTCTTCCTCAGGCGCTGGGGCAACTTCCGCTACCTTGGATGCCTCTACCTTCGCCGGCTCGGGAGCTGGCTCCGCAACGGCTACGGGTTCAAGTGCCTTTTCAACCACGGGAGCTGGCACGACAATCTCCTCAACAGGCTTTTTCGGAGCCTCGTCTGTGGCCAACAAATGGTTTGCACCATATTCAGCTGCCAACAAACTTAATTGCTCGAAATTAAGCTTTGCATTCGGGTTATTATCGACTTTATGTCCTTTAGCAGAAAGAAACTGTAGGATCGTAGAAGTTCCTATGTTTATTTGTTTTGCTACAAGACTTAATCGCATTGTCTTCTCTTCTGCCATATATTTTAAAATACGTATACTTTCAATTTACTAATTCTTACTCGAAACAGCGGGAGTCTTATTCAAACTCGGAACGTAAAATAGCAAGTACGTCTTCAATCGTACCTTCTTCTAATTCCGTTCTACGCTCTAATTCCTCTTTAGATAAAGCCAAAACTTGCTTCGCTGTATCCAATCCAATTTTATGAAGCTCATCTAAAATCCAAGCCTCAATCTCATTGGAGAATTCTGTCAATTCTACATCCTCGTCATCCATCTCCTCTTTTGGCACATCACGGAATACGTCTATTTCGTATCCCACTAATTTACCAGCCAATTTGATGTTTTGACCTCCACGACCAATCGCCATAGAAACCTGATCTGAATTCAAATAAACCGAAATACGACGACGCTCCTTGTCGATAGCCATCGAATTCAATTTCGCTGGACTTAACGTACGCGCTACTAATAATTCTAAATTATCCGTAAAATTAATCACGTCGATATTCTCATTCTGCAATTCACGAACAATGCCATGAATACGAGAACCTTTCATACCCACACAAGCTCCGACCGGATCAATGCGATCATCAAATGACTCAACCGCCACCTTCGCACGCTCACCAGGTTCACGAACAATCTTGCGGATTGAAATCGTACCATCATAAATCTCAGGAATCTCTTGCTCGAACAAACGCTCCAAGAACACCGGAGAAACACGAGATAAAATAATACGAGGCGTTCCATTCGACATTTCTACCTTATGGATTACCGCACGGATTGTCTCCCCCTTCTTGAAACGATCCTTTGAGATCATCTCGCCTTTCGGTAACACCAACTCGTTATCCTCATTGTCCAATAAGATCAATTCACGACCTAAAATTTGGTATACTTCCGACGTTACCAACTCCCCAACCAAATCCTTGTATTTATCATACAAGCCTTCCTTCTCAATATCTTTGATACGTTGAATCAAAGTTTGACGAGCCGTTTGAACGACACGACGACCAAAGTCTTCCAACTTAATCAATTCAGCTACCTCTTCACCAATTTCAAAATCGGGTTCAATTAACTTAGCTTCCGCCAAAGGTATTTTGTCAAAATCCCAAATATCCTCTGAGTTATCGTCCACGATTTCACGCGTACGCCACATCTCTAAGTCACCACTTTCGGGGTTGATAATGACATTGAAGTTTTCATCGGAACCGAATTTCTTGCGAATCATCGTACGAAAAACCTCTTCCAACACCGAAATCATCGTCGGCTTATCAATGTTCTTCTCCCGAGCAAAATCTGAAAATGACGAAATTAATTCAACACTGTTCATTGCTATCCTTACGTTTTTTTATTGAAATGAAACTTGTACTCTTATTTTATCTAAATCTTTTAAAGCAAACCAAGTAGGTTCTTTCGCTACCACCTTGCGGTGCTTGACCGTTTTCTCGGTCAACACCTGAATCGAATCCGCCGTGTGCCCCTGCAATGTACCCATCACAGGATCTCCCTCCTTCATCCACACCTTTACCGTACGGCCCAAATTCTTCTCAAATTGCCAGCCCTGTGTCAATGGAAAATCCAAGCCAGGTGACGAAACCTCTAAATTATAGGCCTCCTCAATCCATAAATTTTCCTCGATGTGATGGGCCAACTTTCGGCTCATCAAGGCACAGGCATCAATCGTAATTCCTTCCATGGTATCAACCAGAATGGTAACCAACGAACGTTTGAGACCCTTGCTAATCGACAAATCCACCAAAAATATGGGACCATCGCCAATATACTCCGCAATCCAACCGTTAATCTTCGTCTTTAAATCTTCCATCGATACCCTGAAAACAAAAAGAGGGATTAAAAACCCCTCTTCTTTCTTAAATTTCCTTGGCAAAGGTAGGCATAATTTTCCAAAATGCAATTATATCCCGTAAAATAGCCTGACCGGAGTACCTCAACTGACCTGCAAGTCTAAATTATTTCATTAATTTCGAGGCAAAATTGAAAATATAGATTTACCTAAAGGAACATTTTCAGCTTCTCGATGGTTTTCTGCTAAATATGAAACGAATCCACTTCTTACTATTGCTTAGTTGCGTAAGCATTTCTGCACTTGCTTTCCCCGGAGAACGTTTCCCTACGCCACCTGATTCCCCTAATCGACTCTTTTACATTCAACGGAGTTCTAATGCCAATACAGTCATTTATGACGCTAACCTTTTGCCGAACAAATCCTTAAACCCCAAAGACCCCGTACATACTTATTGGATACGCTACGGTGAAAAAGGTCAAAAGGAAGAGTTGACAACGATTCAGCGAACTTTGGCCTACGGCTTATATACCGACCGAATCAAAATCGAAACGAATTCCTATGAAGGCTATTTCCTAGCTTACCGCAAACGTAAATTTGTTGTCAAACTGGATAGCAAAGGAAACCCAATCGCCCTGTTCCCTATCAACGGTAAATTACAAATCCTCAAACGCGTTTTCGTCAGCGTAGATGAGACACACATGATGCCTACCGTCAATTACATTGAACTATTTGGCAAAGACCAAACAACGGGCAAGGACGTTTATGAGCGTTTCAAACCTTAGAATTTACCCAATAAACTAATTTGCATATTCCTCGGCTGACCCGAATATCCATACAATTCCACAGGCGCCTGATTCAACACGTTTTTTAAGAGAACTTGCACCCGCCATTTGGCAGACAACGCATAGCTCGATTGTAATTCCGTCCATACATATCCATCCAAGACAACCTCCTTCGTTTGATAAGTGGCATCATCAAAATAGTAATCCAATCGATCCCCCACATATTGCGCATAAGCACTGACGGACAACTTGGGACTGATATTTTGACTGATACGAAGTGATAGCTGGTGCTTCGGCCGACGAATCAGCGAGGAATAAGTTGAATCTTTCCCATTTACACGATTCATCATAGTACCATCCAAATAGGTATATCCAAGATCTGCCGTAAATCCCTTTTTGTTGAAAGAAAGCTCCCACTCAACACCTTTCGTTTTTTGCTTCGAAACATTCGCGTAACGTCCATAAGGCTCCACGTCCATCGACTGAAACACGATCCCATCCTGAATATCTTGTTGGAACACCACCCATCGCGTATTCAAAGCTCCCCATTTTTGCTCATAGCCTAACTCCGCCGTTTTTCCTTGTTCAGCCAGCAAATCCTGATTGCCATACGGCGAATACAATTGATACAGGGAGGGTGCTTTGAAGCTGCTATAGTAGTTGGCAAATAATTTCCCTTTCGGAATTAAATAGAGGTACGGATTTAGATGGTAGGTAAAGTTGTTGCCATACAGGGAATGCACATTCCAGCGACCACCCAACTCGATGCCCCATCGATCTGTTTTATGCTTTTCCAAGGTAAAATAGTTCCCTAAAATTTGAAACTTAGCCATGTCTGCTGCGATCGCAGGTGAATCATATCGGCCATAGGAACTCACGGAGAAGTCCGACTGGTCGGTCGTCATACGGCGCAACTCAGCACCGAGTACCCCCTGCATTCCAGCGGGTAATTTCCATTTTACATACGCTTCGGCACCTTGATTAAGACCGACGTAAGCTGATTCGCTATAGTTTGACCAAGCGTTTACAGGAACATCCGTTGAATCATTTCGAAAAAAACGATGCGTGATGTCTTGAAAAAGACGGACAAACAAATCACCTTGAACAAATTGCCGATGATACTGCGCGCGAAATGCATGATTGGATGACTTAACTCGAAAATCGCGGTCATCCGCAAAGGGACCCGCATCTAAATGGGCTTGATAAAATTCGCTCTGATACGAAAAATCAACATCTGCATGGGCACCCAAACTCTTGCCTAGATGAAAACGAATATTTTGTTGGCCCATCCCATCCTTCTCATCCTGCTTATCCGCTGCCGAAAAACCCTGGGTTTGAAAATTTTTCAAAGCTAAGCCAAACTTAACCCCATTCCATACGCGTGTAACTTGTATCGATTCTGAATGTGTACCCAAGCCTCCACCTAGGAGCTGGACTGATGAACCTGATTTTCGAGTAACCAAATTGATGACACCTGCCATCGCATCCGAACCATACAGCGTAGACTGCCCACCCTTGAGAATTTCGATGCGCTCCAAACTCCCCAAATCCATGAGGTTCCAATCCATCACAGAAGAAATATGCGAGGGATCATTGGCCGGAAATCCATCAATTAAAATCAAAACATTACCGGTATTTGCCCCGCGCACATAGACTTCTTGGTTACTACCTGGTGCACTTCGCGCACCTACAATGGAGATACCGACCGATTCCTGTAGAAGTTCTCCTAAATTTTTCCCGGCACTTCGTTGAATCTGTTCCGAAGAAATGATGGAGACCACCTTCCCCGTTTGGCTGAGTTTCGTGGGGTACTTCGAGGCAAGCACCTGTACCTCGGTTAATAAGGAATCCACATGGGACGCATGCAGCGAAGCGACGCAAGCGAGCAAACACGCCGTTAGCAGCGTAAATCGAATGTTAAACATGTTTTTTTGCCCTTTCGGACGATAAAATAAATGGGTAATCGAACGCTCAACTCTGGTGCATCCACCGTACGACAGAGTCAAGAATCATCTAAGGCAGGTCTCCTGACTCGATCCCATTACTTCTCTGCCTTCCCAGCCGAAGCCAGTGACCTGTGTTGAAAAGCTTTTAAGAATCTTACAGTTGCGGGGACAGTTTCAGGTTTCCACTGAATTCCCTATTAAGTATACTGCGCAGATGCGCTGTTTACACCCTAAACTGTTACAAACATACCGATAAACTGATAATAATTCACGCAATTATGGCAATGATTAAAAAAATAGCAATTTTTACATGCTGACAAACTCACCTATGAAGACACCCACTCGCTGCCATTGGCCCGGAAATGATCCGCTCTATATCGCCTACCACGATGAAGAATGGGGCATTCCCGAACACAATGACCAAAAGCTATTTGAACTACTCATTTTGGAGGGATTTCAGTCGGGCCTATCCTGGATAACCATCTTAAGAAAGCGCGAACACTTTCGCCAGGCCTTCGCCAATTTTGATGTAAAAACGTTGAGTCAGTGGGATGACAATCAAATAGCGCAATGTTTAGAAAACCCCTTAATCATTCGAAACCGCCTAAAAATCAATGCGGTTCGCACGAATGCACAGGCATTTATCCAAATTCAGGAAAAATTTGGTAGCTTTGATCGATTTATTTGGGAATATGTCCATCATCAACCCATCACAAATCAATTTCACGAACACCCTGATTTACCTGCCCAAACAGATTTATCTGAACGCATGAGTCGAGATCTCAAAAAACGCGGATTCAAGTTTGTCGGTCCGACCATTTGTTACTCCTTCATGCAAGCAGCGGGACTCGTGAATGACCATTTAACGAGCTGTTTTTGTTATAAAAAATAAATATGAATACGCGGATAGTCATTATTCCGACCTACAACGAGATCGAAAACATCCAAGCCATCATCGAAAAGGTGTTGAGCCTAGAACCCGTTTTTGATATCCTGATCGTGGATGATGGCTCGCCAGATGGAACCGCTGATTGTGTCAAAAAGCTTCAGAAATCACACCCAGACCGTATTCATTTGTTGGAACGTAAGGGAAAACTTGGCTTGGGTACTGCCTACATTGCTGGATTTAAATATGCCCTCTCAAAATCGTACCAGTATATTTTCGAGATGGATGCCGACTTCTCGCATAATCCCGATGATTTAGTCCGTTTATATGCGGCGTGCGCAGAGGATAGCGCCTACATGGCGATTGGTTCGCGGTATATTAATGGGGTGAATGTGGTCAACTGGCCGATTGGCCGCGTATTAATGTCTTACTTTGCTGGATTTTACGTACGCTTCATCACCGGCATGCCGATTCAAGATGCTACCGCAGGCTTTGTTTGCTACCGCAGAAAAGTCCTCGAAACGATTCCGTTGGATGAAATCAAATTCATCGGATATGCCTTCCAAGTAGAAATGAAATTCACCACCTGGAAATATAAATTTAAGATGACCGAGGTACCGATTATTTTCACAGACCGTACGAAAGGGGAAAGTAAAATGTCGGCGAATATCTTTAAAGAGGCAATCTTCGGTGTGATTCAATTGAAAATCAATAGTCTGTTTAAACGCTATCAGGCCAACTAATGGATTACAACTTCCTTAAATCGTTGCACATTATTTTTGTGGTGAGTTGGTTCGCTGGGCTATTTTATTTACCCCGCCTACTGGTCTATCACGTAGAGGCCCAAGATAAAGATGATGCTGCGCGGGAAATTCTCTCGGCCCAATTTGCCAAGATGGAGAAACTGCTTTTCAATGCGATTATGATTCCAGCCATGTGGCTGACTTGGTTGACCGGTCTATCCATGATTTACCTCATTTGGTGGGATCAATTTCAATCACATACCTGGCTGCACTTGAAGCTAGCCTTTGTCGTGGGAATCACCCTCTATCACTTTGTTTGCCGTCACCTGATTCGCAAGTTCCGTGCGGGTGAATTTATCCTTTCTAGTACGCAATTACGCTTATTCAATGAGATTGCGACGATACTATTGGTCGCTGTGGTCTTTTTGGTGATCGCCAAGAATACGTTTGATATGTTACTAGGAATGGGTGGCTTTGTCATTTTTGCCATCGTCATCATGGCTGCCGTTACGATCGTAAAGAAAATTCGATCTAGGACATAGAGCGATCCAAGTCGCGTTTAATATCCTTTTCTTTGATATCGTCTCGTTTATCGAAGGTCTTCTTCCCTTTCGCGAGTGCAATATTCAATTTGGCATAGCCTTTATCTGAAATAAATAAACGAGTCGGGATAATCGTTAATCCCACATTCTTCAATTCCTTTTGTAGCTTCCCCAACTCGCGCTTCGAAAGCAATAATTTGCGATCGCGCAATGGATCATGGTTAAAGTGCGTCCCCTCCTCATACATCGAAATGTGCATGTTGCGCACAAACAATTCATTCTGAAAAAATAGACAATAAGCATCCGTCAGATTGGCTTTTCCTTGTCGGATGGATTTGATTTCGGTACCCGTCAATACAAGCCCAGCCGTGAAGGTATCCAAGAATGCATATTCGAAGGATGCCCGACGGTTTTTAATCTCGACTTGTTTTTGGATTTTATCCTTTGCCATACCTAAACAAAAAAGCCACACAGAAGAACTGCGTGGCTTCTTACGTAATTAAAATCTTATTTCGCTGTCTTCTTAGCTGCGTATTCTTTGTTCAAACCATCCACTAATTTCTGTGTTACATCCACAGAGGGATCTGCGAACAAAATACCACCACCAATTTTAGAATAACCTAAAACGAATTCGTATTTGTTTTCTTTGTTTACCTTCGCGATATACTCACGAATGTTGTTGTACAACTCTTCGTTTTTCTTCGCTTGCTCTTGGCCTAATTCAGCTTGTTTTTGCTGCGAATATTGTTGCAATTCAGCTCCTTTCTTCTTCAAAGTCATGTCAGCAGCTTGTAATTGAGCTTGCGTCATGGCAGAAGCACGTTGTTGAATCGCTTGCAATTCAGCTTGCAAAGCACGCTCTTTTTGGCCTAAATCAACTTGTAAGCGATATCCTTTATTTTCAAACTCCTTCTGAGCGTCTTTGTAAAACTGATAGTTTGTCAATAGCGAGTCAGAATTCACAAACACAATGCGTTTGCCTTCTGCGGTTACGCCGGCAGCTCCAGCACTAGTACTTGTTGAAGGCTTAATATATGAATATGCAACAACTACTGTCAAAATGGCTAACCAAACGTAAGAGATACTTGAATTTTTCACGGGTTTAATTTTAATTATATGTGGAATTAATTGTAAAGATACTATCTATGTCTTGATTGTCCTAAATTTTTAGAAATTCTATCGCAAACGCGCCCCAGCCCAAGACCAGAAGCCCAAAAGAATTCCCCCAATAAGTCCAGTCACCACATAAAGCAAACCGACTTGACCTTGTAAGGGCAACAAGTTTGCCATCCGTTCAGGCAATGCACTTGGGGTATTGCTGTTCATCCAAAAAGCCGCTAAGGCCCAAAGTAAAAATCCAGCAATAAATCCTGTGCGAAAGGATGTTTTTATGGGAAATTTTAAAAGGAAAGCGAGTAAGCCTGCTTGAACTCCCATGACATACCAAGGAAGATATAAGCCCACTAAAGCGCCAACAGAAATAAGTATGATAATACGTAACGTTATACTTTGCATGTTTTCTAGTTTGATAAAGTTAATTTCTTACGAATTCGATTCGAGGATTGATTAGGCGTATCCATGAACAATAAGGGTTTTAATTCCCCTTTCGCCCAAGTATCAATCAAGTCATCATAATGACTACTTCCTGGGTTGCCCGACTGACCTCCTGGATAAATTCCGTATCCTTTGGGATTGCCGGTTTTGGACAACTCAACAATAAAGCGCCAAGAAGGTCCTGTTTTTGTTGTCGCGGCATTCACAATCGAACCACCTCCACCAATTGGAATATGCAAACGACTCAAAGCATCCATACCCGGAATCAAGTGGCGAACACCGGTCTGTTTATGTTTTGCCCATGCCCACTCTGGCCCCATTGGACCATGTTTTTTGACCAAAGTATCCAATGTCGCCTTGAAGGATGTTTCAATAATTTGATCCATGGACTCTTTAACATTCTTAGTCTTGACATTGTCCCACCATCGAGCCTGCGCCTCATGTTCAATTAAATGGATGGTCCGATCAATAGCAGGACGATTCATTGGAATTTTTTCATTCGAATCGAACTCATCATCCCATAAAAACGATTGTAAATTCAATACCCACGTTTCAAAAATCGTCGCACCGATGGACTCAGGAGCATTTTGCAAGTTCCAATTTTTAACAACATCCAAAGCTTTCTCTTTTGATTTCACTGAACGTAACAACAAAGGCAATAATTTTCGTGCACGTATGTTATAGTTATCATTCTGTAACCCACGTAGCGAATCGATCGTCACCTTTTGCATCGCCGTCAAACGCTCATTGATTCGACGTCCACGTTCCGATGGCGCATATTGCCAACCCAAATAATACGGATACGATGGATCCGTCGAAAATTGATTCGCTGAACTCACAAAACCCCGAGCTGGATTCTTCACATGTGGATTGTGTGCCTGCGGAATAAAACCTTTCCAGTCGGCCGCCGCATCCGTCCCATCCATCAAATATTTACCTTGTAATTTCGACTTCAACGGAAACTTACCGTTTACCCAAAGTGCGATGTCTCCCTCATTGCTCGCAAATACAAAGTTTTGCGCCGGAGCTGAATAATAGCGTAAAGCCTCAGTATAATCTGTATAATTTTTTGCACGGTTCAGACGGTAAAAGGTCGTCAACTCCTGTGATTTCTCATGAGCGATCCAACGCAACGCATGACCAACGGGAATATTCGACTTAAACGCTTTTTCATGGCTCAGATAAACGACAGGTCCGTGATGCGTAAAGAATACGGTATCCACGAAATCCTTTCCGCCTTTAATTTTAAAGGTTTCAATGCGCAATTTGGTTTTCTTCCATTGCCCATCATGCCAATACTCCAATTTGTTCGCATCCTTGAATTTAACTTGATACCAATCCAAGACATCCGAGCCGACATTGGTCACCCCCCAAGCAATATTTTTGTTAAATCCGGTAATCACGTTGGGCGTTCCCGGCATCGTAGAACCATATACATTGACGCCCGGTGCAACCAATTGAACTTGGTACCAGATAGAAGGTAGTGATAGCGATAAATGTGGGTCATTGGCCAATATAGGCATCCCGGAAACCGTTTTATTTCCAGAAACTGCCCAGTTATTTGAACCAATATTCGGATCTTTCTCTGGCGTTCGCATCGCGCTACCTAAACCGATAAAGTCTTTAGGCGCGGCTGGAATAGGGACAGGTTTAAAGTCGACCGGACTGCCTGTCGGAATAATCGGACTTTCTTCAAACGGATAATTCGGGAATAGGTCCTCAGCTACCTCACGTCCGTATTGACGAAGAATATTGGTCATCTTTAAATCATCCGTACCTGAAGCCAGCACGAAGGACATATTCTTTAGAAACAAGGCACTCTTAATGGGTGTCCAAGGTTCTGGCTTGTAGTTTAATAATTTGTATTCGAGCGGCAAATCGCGGTCCGACAAACTCGCTATGTAAGCATTAATACCATCCGAATAGGCTTCTAGAGCCACTTTGGCTTGCGGATCTTGTTTCATCCCCTCAAAAGATTGCTCGGCACCATAAACCGAACCCATGCGGCGCTGAAACTGGTCGGAAGCTAAACCCTTCTCACCTACAATCTCCGAAATTCGCCCACCAGCAAAATGCGTTTGAAACTCCATTTGCCAAAGACGATCTTTGGCCGTAATGTAGCCTTGAGCTAGATACAAATCGTGATCGTTTTCTGCGAAAATATGCGGAATACCCATCTCATCATACACGACTTTCACGGGTTTTAAAAGACCGGGAATAGCTAAATTTTCCTCGCTAATTTCTTCGGTGCTTGCCTTTTCAGCATTCACCCAAAAACCATGAAAAGGACTTAATAATTTACCAAAAGGCGGAAGGGTTCCCCAAGAATTATCCCATCCGATGGTGACTAAAAGGGCCAACAAGAGAGGGAAAACAGATTTAATAAATTTCATTTGTTGATCGGGTGATTAGAATAATAATTTTTCGAAGATTTTTTTCTATTTTAGAAAGACAATTTTACGCAATAGTTAAACAATCAACAAATAAATTATCTTTAAATAAATTTCGCTTAACCCAACTCCTATGAAGAGAAGATCATTTTTACAGACGGCCGGCATGCTAGGTGTTGCTAGTACAGTGAAGACGAAAAATCCCGAACCCGTCATCATCGCGACATGGAAAAACGAAGGTGGAACCAAGGCAGGTTTTGAAAAAATATTGCAGACAGGTAAAGCCTTAGACGGTGTCGAGGCGGGAGCCTGGGTACCTGAGGCAGATCCCAACGAGACGACCGTCGGATACGGGGGCTATCCCGATCGAGACGGTCACGTAACCTTGGATGCCTGCATCATGGATCACCAAGGAAATGCGGGGTCTGTCACCTTTTTGGAAGGATTTATGCATCCAATTTCCGTGGCGCGTGCTGTCATGGAAAAGACACCACACGTCATGCTTTCCGGCGAAGGAGCTGCTCAGTTTGCACTATCCCAAGGATTCAAGAAACAAGATTTATTAACCGAGAAATCGCGTAAGGCTTGGGAGGAGTGGAAAAAGGTCGCGAAATACGAACCTAAAGTCAACATTGAACGCCACGATACCATCGGTCTGCTTGCATTAGGTAAGGCAGGTGAAATTGCCGGAGCTTGTTCCACAAGTGGCATGGCGTTTAAAATGCACGGTCGGGTAGGCGATTCGCCAATCATCGGAGGAGCCGTATTTTGCGACGATGAAGTGGGTGGTGCCTGCGCGACAGGATTGGGGGAATTTGTCATGAAGACGCTTGGTTCATTTTTGATTGTGGAATTTATGCGACAAGGCATGAGTCCTCAGCAAGCCTGTGAGGCTGCCATCATGCGCATCGTCAAACGATATAAATATCAAGAATTTCAAGTGGGTTATTTAGCCCTCAATAAACAAGGCGAAGTGGGTGCCTATTCCATTCAAAAAGGATTTAGCTACACCATTACCCGAAACGGAATTACCCAAGTCATTGAGAGTGCCTCATACATGTAGTTTATGGAGAAGAAAGTAGTCGAAAAGAAAAAGTTTTTAGTCGAAGTCGCCTGGGAAACCTGTAATCAGGTAGGGGGAATTTACACAGTCATCCGAACCAAGGTTCCTTCCATGGTCGAAAAATGGGGAGAAGATTATCTTTTACTTGGACCCTATTTCCCACAAACGGCCGCGGCGGAATTTGAGGCATTGCCTGTTACCGAAGATACGCCCGTGGAACGCGCGATTTTAGCGATGCGCGAAAAGGGCCTTCAAGTACATTACGGAAACTGGTTGATCACGGGCAAACCGAAAATCGTCTTATTTGACATCGCCTCGATGTACGACCAGGTGGATGAAATCAAAGGACGCATATGGGATAACCACAAAATTTCCACCTTGGGCGTGGAGGAATTGGTGAATCAAACCATCGCTTTGGGGGAATTGATTCGTATTTTCTTAAGCCATTTAGCCAGCGAAAATAAAGCCAAGAAGGATATCGTGGTACATTTCCACGAATGGATGGCCTCAACCTGCTTGCCCGATTTAAAGAAGGATAAGGTTAAAATTTCCACCGTATTTACGACCCATGCAACGATGCTCGGGCGCTATTTAGCTGGCAATGTTCCAAATTTCTACGATGTGTTGGATACCTTCGATTGGCATAAGGAAGCCGTTCACTATGGCATCGAGGCGCAAGCTTCGTTCGAACGTGCAGCAGCGCAGAAGGCCGATGTGCTCACGACCGTTTCCGATATCACGGCAAAAGAATGCGTCGCCTTTTTAGGTCGAATTCCGGAATTAATCCTTCCCAATGGCTTGAATATTCAGCGTTTTGCCGCGATGCACGAGCATCAAAATCTACACTCACTTTACAAGAAGCGCATCTCCGATTTTGTGATGGGGCATTTCTTCCAAAACCAAGCTTTTGATCTTGACCAAACGCTATACTTATTTACATCGGGACGTTTTGAATATTCCAACAAAGGATATGACATCACCTTGGATGCCTTGGAGATTTTAAATCGAAAAATGAAGGAGGCAGGATCGAAAAAAACGGTCATCATGTTCTTCATCACGAAACAGCCCTATCATTCGATTGATCCCGAGGTATTGCATTCGCGTGCAGTCTTGGATGAGATCCGTGAAAACTGCCAGGCTATCCAAAAAGAGGTTGGTGAGAAATTATTCGAAGCAGCAGCCTCCTCAAACGATTTGCAATTACCCGATTTGAACCAATTTGTGGATGAATATTGGCGACTACGCCTTCGTCGGACGGTACAAACTTGGAAAACGAAATCCCGTCCCAAAGTAGTAACTCATCTTTTAAAGCAAGAAGATGACATCATCCGAAACCTACACCGGACGCAATTATTGAATAATGCCGACGATAAAGTGAAGGTAGTGTATCACCCCGATTTCATTGTTTCCACCAATCCGCTCTTTGGATTGGATTACGGACAGTTCGTTCGCGGATGCCACTTAGGTGTTTTCCCATCTTACTACGAACCATGGGGCTATACGCCACTCGAATGTATGGCACGTGGCGTACCGACGGTAACTTCCGATTTATCGGGTTTTGGCGACTATATGATGCAAATCATGCGCGACTATGAACAATGGGGCGTAAGTGTGGTAAATCGTAAGACGCAGAATTACCAGGAGTCGGCCGAGCAATTAGCTAACATGCTCTTCAAATTTACCCAACAGAGCCAACGAGATCGGATTACCCAACGTAACCGCGTGGAAAGTATCGCAGATACCTTTGACTGGTCGAACCTACGAGGTTATTACGACACGGCTCATGAATTAGCCGTGATAAAGAAACGTAAATAGAATAGTATCCTTTGGCAATCCTTCAGGGTTTGCCAAAGGTAATTAACCAATATGCTTCAAGGCTTCCCTTTTCGACAAAGGCATCAAGGCATTATTTTCAACAAACTCCCTGACCCATTCCGCATCCGTGCGCGCATATTGACGCAAGGCCCAGCCGATGGCTTTCTGAATGAAAAATTCTTTGGAGGTATTGAGTCGTAAAATAACTTGACTCAAAAGTGTGACATCTGTCTTGGATTTATAGCCCAACTGAAAAAGAATGCAAAGCCGTTGGTGCCAAAATATAGGGGATGCCATCCAATGCTCTATCCAACGATCACGCTCTACTGGAAACATCTGAAAATATTCGCTCAAAACCTTGGGACCTAAAACATCGACCACATCCCACCAACAAGTCGCATCGACCCATTGATTAATCAATTCAGGCACACGATGGTCCCACGATTTTTTTGCCTTGAGCATATATTCCATCGACACATATTGAAACTCCCGCTGCGGCAGGACATACAATTCCGAACAAACCTCGAACCAGTCTTCAGTACGGCCAAACTGTTTATAAATGGCCTTAAAGACCTCAGCTCTCTCCGGCTTCTTGATGCCTAAAAAAGGATATTGATCCTTCATATACCACCGCATCCAGTGGGCATTTTCGGGATTTTCCAGTGCGTGGAAAGCTTCTTGGGTGGCAGCGACAAAACTCATCGATTACTAAAATAAAGTTCCCCCTCAAGACCGCTTGGCGTCACCTGCCAAGTGGAAGCATCAAAAGGTTGATAACGAATATCGACAAAATTAATCTCATAAAAATTCTTCCAATTGACTTTTTCGCGGTCCAATTTGCGGACGCGATTTGCCGATACATTCGCTACTTCCAATTCAATGTGGTTATGATTCGTTAATACCCCTGACGGAATCTTTAGCTCATAAGGGAGCGCCCAAACCAAACCCAAATCCTTGCCATTGATTCGAACACGAACCCAGTCTCGAATTTGTTCAAAATGTAAAATCTTAGCCTGCGGCAACTGCTCTTCGGTTAAATCAAAATCAAAGGAATAGGTTCCTTTTCCCCAGTAATCATGCGTCGTTGAGTCTATCGTCCAGTACCGTAATTCCTCCATCGTTTGATTAGGCAACTGCTTCGTTGGAAACGTCAATTGAATCGCGGCATTCGGGTTTAAGGGAGTAAAAACCTTGGACGCCATCGTCCCAGCAACCGTTTTTTTAGGTACTGGTATCGCACGAACCAGTAAGCTCTTACCCGGAGCTAAATTCAAAAAAAACTGTCTATCTTTTTGTAAAACAGGTCTCGTAATTTCTCCGGTCATGGGATCCTCCAATTCCACTCCACCCGAAATTTTGGCCAACTTCACGAATCCCTCCGAGAATCGATTCAAGAGATTCGCCACAAAATACTGGGCGCCACCCAGTGATTTTTTCCGAATAAACGAAATACCTTGGTCGGCGATCGACTCGCGGCTCACCTTAAAACGCTCCAACACATTGATGGGATCCGACACCCAATGCATGGTCAAAACTTGTTTTGCTGCAGACCAACGGTTTTTCTCCTCTTCCGAAAGGCTATACGTATTTTCATGCAAGGGCAGATGCTCCAAAAAATACACCGGCATGCCTTGTTTCACCCAATTCGCCAAGCGTTCCATCGTCTCCAAGGAAACATAGTGCGCCGCAGGAATTAATAAAATTTTATATTCGGCTCCCGCTTTCGTCTTCCACGTTTTCGCTTTCGTCACTTGCAATTCAGCGAGTAACTTATCCGAAACGTAATCCACTTGGTATCCCTTCTCTTGCATCCGTTCGGACCAATGCCCGAAGGAGGTATTTTTCATCCAGTCCCGACTATTGGCATGTAGATCCAAGGGATGTGTTTTCCCCAATCCATTACGCTCATGCCAAATATCCTCCATTGGGAAATACATCAAGACATCGGAATCCGTTTTGTTTGCTTGAAGCATCGTTTGACAAACCTCAATGTAATGATTCAATTGGGGTAAAGCCTCCCAAAAATGACTCTGAGGATTGTAATTTGTACTAGCATAAAACAACCAACCCGGCCAAGGCACTTCGGGTGGCGAATAGGTCGCACCGTGGTAAAACAAATGATTGACCCCACCAATAAATACTTGGTCGACGACCGGTTTTACCTGCGCCAAAGAAACCTTAAAGTGGTTGCCCAACCAGGTTGTGGTCTCCGAGGATACCAATTTCTTCCCCATGATATTGGCGGCCGATGAGGCCAACTTCAAATTGCGGACATCCGGAATCCCAAATCGAACCGTATCGTAATCGGGATCCACTTGATAGCCCGGAATTTCGAAAGCCTTACTCCCAAAGAACTCCGTTTCGGGGATATCCACGGCGGCGTATAAGTCAAGTAAATTACCCGGGGAACCATGAGCTTGGTACCTACTCACAAATCCCATCGCATTGATCCAATGACTAAAGGGCTGCGTAAATTCAGTTAGTAATAGGGAGGAAAGCGTGCGGTGATAATCCGCCCAGATGGCATTTTCCTCCTCGGTTTCGGCCTTGGGTTTCGATAAAACAGCTAGGTGTTTTCGAAGATCGTAATGATTCAATTTTTCAAAGGCCGTAAATAAATTGGGCGTATAGTTAGCTCCGTAAACCTCATACGAATCATTGTACAAGGCGCGCAAGGGGGCATGTGCTTTTTTCAACAAGGGCACAAAAGTTTTCCGATAATGCTCAAAAGCGGTTTTGGAGAAATGATCCATGACCAAACCCTCTCCTCCCGGGGCAGCCCTTTTAACTTGTTGGCCCGTCCCCCTCATACCCATCACATATACCTTCGCTCCTTCAGCTCCTGCGGTAAAACTGCTAAGATGTTCCGAAATCAGCTCTCGCTGAAACTGAGCTCCAACGTAAACAGAAGCGGCTTGAACATCCGTATTCGAGATCGTGTAGGTTTGATTCGGTGGGAGGTCAATGACTTCCAATTGGTATTTTTTGGCAGCATTTGTTGTATTAACTTGAGGGCCACCGAGGGGCCAACCGGTACCGAGGGTCATGTCAATACCCAAATGTAGACGTTCGGCTTCCTTCAAAACGAACGCAAAATGACGATTCCAATCGGGCCCTAGAAATGATAAGAAGGAGGACTCGTAGCCTTTGGCACCATAGATAGGAATGATGTGAAGTCCACCAAACCCGGCTTTGGCAAAGTTTTCCAGATTGTGTGTAATCCCCTTTTCGGTGACCGCACTACCCGGCCACCACCAGTAAGCCCAGGGTTTAGATGTAGAAAAAGCAGTAGGACCCGGAGATCCCACTGCTTTTAAAAAAGTCAAAAAACATATGAGTAGGTATGCGAATTTTCTCATCCCTCAAATGTCGATTGTTTAGACAAAACGACCTAATAAATTTTCCAAATATTCTTGCTTACCTGAGATCATCGCTGGCTCGCCGATCTCCACAGCAATTTGATACAAGTCTTCCAATTTCAATTTACCAGCCTCATAATCAGCTCCTTTACCCGAATCAAAGCTCGCATAACGCACAGCCTTCAAACGATCCATTTCACCATGTTTCGCTAATTTATCCGCAATGATTAAAGAGCGAGCAATCGTATCCATTCCACCGATGTGTGCATAGAATAAATCCGCTGCATCCGTTGAATTCCGACGGCGTTTTGCATCGAAGTTGATACCTCCCCCCGCTAATCCACCTTGTTTCAAGATGATCGACATGGCTTCTGCCCATTCATAAATATCCGTCGGGAACTGATCGGTATCCCAACCGTTTTGATAATCCCCGCGATTCGCATCGATGGAAGCCAACATACCCGCATCGGAAGCCACTTGGCATTCGTGTGCAAACGTATGACCCGCCAAGGTTGCGTGATTCACTTCTAAGTTTAATCCAAATTCTGACAACAAATCAAATTCACGTAAGAATCCGATAACCGTCGCTGCATCGTAATCATACTGATGCTTGGTAGGCTCACAAGGTTTAGGCTCAATGAAGAACTTCCCTTTGAATCCATTCCGACGAGCATATTCAACACAAGTATGTAGCATTCGCGCGAAATGCTCACGCTCACGCTTCATGTCGGTATTCAATAAAGTCATATAACCCTCACGACCTCCCCAGAATACGTAACCATCACCACCTAATTTAATCGTTGCATCGATAGCACCTTTCAATTGAGCACCGGCATGAGCAACTACTTCAAAGTTTGGATTGGTTGAAGCACCGTTCATATAGCGCTCATTGGAGAACAAATTAGCTGTACCCCACAATAACTTCACGCCACTTTCCGCTTGCTTTTTCTCGAAAATATCCGAAATAAACTTCACGCGATCCGTAAATTCTTTCGGATCATTATGTCCTTCAATAGCGTCTACATCATGAAAACAATAAAAAGGCGCTCCGATTTTCGTAATAAATTCAAAAGCAGCATCCGCTTTATCTGCCGCACGCTGACGCGCATCCGATGCGACATCCCATGGATAATGATGCGTTCCTGGACCGAAAGGATCAGCTCCATCGCCACAAAACGAATGCCAATATGCAATGGCAAAGCGCAAGTGCTCCTTCATTGATTTCCCGGCAATAATCCGATTCTCATCGTAGTAACGAAATGCCAATGGATTATCTGATTCAGGTCCTTCAAATTTGATTTGATCAATCCCTTTGAAATATTCTTTTTGTCCAATTAAAACGCTCATAATTTAGCTGAATAGTATTATTAAATCGCTTGATAAGTTCCAAAACTACGAATTCTCCCTTTGATTCCAAATGCTTTTATATATTTTTTTAGCATAGTGTAGCACAGTGCGATGTATATATAATGATACGATTCTAAATTGTTTTTTCTATTTTTGGCAAAACACTACTTCATTATGTCTAAACTATTCAAAGTCATCTTGTTGATAATCATCGCATTACCAACATTTGCTCAAACAGCTTACAATGCCAACGGGCGTTTCGAGCAACTCGAGTCAACCCTTCCTACCCCAAATTCCTATCGGACAGCGAGTGGTTCACCGGGAAAAGACTATTGGCAACAACGTGCCGATTATGATATCAAGGTAGAATTGGACGATATCAACCGCAAGATTACCGGTACGGAAACAATAACCTACTTCAACAACTCCCCCGATGAGCTTCCTTATTTGTGGATTCAATTGGACCAAAACTTATTTGAGAAAAACGCAGCACGCAAAACAGCGGCGACGGGTGAAATCAAGAACGGAATCAGCGCAGCAGCCTTTAAAGAATTAACCGACCCGAAAGATTACGGATATAAAATCACGTCCGTTAAAGACATCAAAGGGAATCCATTGCGTCACACGATTAATCAAACGATGATGCGTATTGACTTACCGACACCCGTGAAATCAGGGGGTTCGGTGAGTTTCAACATCGATTGGAATTATCTGATTACTGAATATTATGGTCGTTCAGGCTATGAATTCTTTGCCAAGGACGGTAATGCGAATTACTTCATCGCGCATTGGTTCCCGCGCATGGCAGTGTACAATGACGTATATGGCTGGCAGCATAAGCAATTCATGGGACAGGGAGAGTTCACTTTGAACTTTGGAAACTACAAGGTTGCGATTACCGCTCCGAATGATTTAGTTGTGGGAGCTGGTGGTGAATTATTGAATCCGAATCAAGTGATGTCGGCGACACAATTAAAGCGCTGGGAGAAAGCAAAAACGGCTACACGTCCCGTAGAAATTGTGACCCAAGCAGAGGCAGAGGCGGCGGAAAAAGGAAAGCCAACGGGCAAAAAGACTTGGATTTTTAAGGCGGATAATGTGCGTGACTTTGCATTCACAGCGTCGCGTAAATTTATCTGGGATGCCTTGCAAGTAGACGTTGAGGGAAAGAAAGTATGGGCTATGTCTTACTACTCGAAAGAAGGCAACCCACTGTGGGGGAAATATTCAACCATGGTAGTCGCACATACCTTGCGTTCATATTCTAAGCGCACGATTGCTTATCCATATCCGGTAGCGATTTCATGTCATTCGACATTAGGAGGTGGTATGGAATATCCAATGATCTCCTTTAATGGCGGTCGGCCAGAAACCGATGGCACCTATACGGAAAACGTAAAAAATGGAATGATTGGCGTGATCATCCACGAGGTGGGACATAACTTCTTCCCGATGATCGTCAACTCGGATGAGCGTCAGTGGTCTTGGATGGATGAGGGTTTGAATACCTTCTGCCAATATTTAGCGGAGCAAGAGTGGGATCGCAACTTCCCGGCACGCAGAGGGGAACCTCAGAACATCGTACCTTACATGCGTTTGGACTCGAAGAATCAGGTGCCTATCATGGCGAATTCGGAGAATATCATGGACTTCGGGAACAACGCCTATGCGAAGCCGGCCACGGCATTGAATATCCTTCGCGAGACGGTGATGGGGCGTGAGTTATTTGATTATGCATTTAAAGAATATGCGCGTAGATGGGCATTCAAGCAACCTTATCCGGCGGATTTCTTCCGTACCTTGGAGGATGCATCTGGCGTAGACTTGGATTGGTTCTGGCGTGGGTGGTTCTACGGAACAGAACCCGTAAACCAATCGATCGAGACGGTGGAGTGGTTTGGGGTAGATAGCCAAGATCCGGTAGCTAAAAAAGCAGCGGAAAAAGCAACGGCTGAAGCAAAACGCCAAACCATGTCGAACATTCGCAACAAGACCGATATCAAATCAACGGTTGTCGAAGAAAATCCTGATTTGACGGATTTCTACAATACCTACGACCGTTTTGCAACAACAGATGCAGAAAAGAAGAAGTACCAGGAATACTTGAGTAGTTTATCCGACGAGGAACGCAAATTGGTTTCCGAAGGCAAAAATTTCTATGTCGTAAACTTCAAAAACAAAGGGGGACTACCGATGCCAGTCATTGTGAAGTTGAATTACGAGGACGGAACTGAGGAGGTATTGCGCTTCCCAGCAGAGGTTTGGCGATTAAACGATGTGCAGGCGAAGAAAATTATCCCGACTTCCAAGAAGGTGGTAAAGTGGACATTAGATCCATACTATGAAATTGCCGACATCGACACGGATGATAATGCTTACCCACGTGAGCCAGCACAACCGACACGTGTTCAATTGTTCAAGGCTCAACCACGTAGCTACGGTGGCGGACAAAATCCAATGCAGGAAGCACAAAATGCCAAGAAAACGGGGGCAATTACAGGTTCAAAAAATCCCTGATTCGAAAGGATTGAAAATCAAAAAGCTCAAATACGCGATGTATTTGAGCTTTTTTTCATTCAGCTTCTATACTATTCAATAAACTTAAATCGAGCTTCGTATTCGATTTTCCTCTAAAGTACATTGGAATAAAACGGTAACCGAAAACCAAGTCGGTAAGCGCATAAGAATTTCGCGCCATGACCGTGGAAGAATATACCTCATCGAAACCGATCAGCAACGCGCTGACCTCCGGTTGCAAGGCTTTTATTTCATTTTCTGTCAAGCCATAAAACGGGCTATTTTCATCAATGGGATGAACAACTGTCCAATTTAATACCAAGCTATCAACATGCGTTCGCTCCAAATCCAAATTATAAAACTGATAGGTCCCATTCGGACTAAACAAACGCGTACTGACTTTTACTTCTGCGTTCGTTAATAAGTGATCATCTTTGTAGCCAACGAGTCGAAACATCAACGCCTTTCCGCCACGGTAATTAGCCACGAGCATTTTTTCTGAAAAGCGCACAAAGGACCTTGGTCTAGAAAAGCGACCATACAACAAACCGGCAGCGATGGCAAAAGACAAGAAACCAATCAGCGATTCAATGGCAGCTATCCAATTGGTCAACTCCCCTACTGGATTTACCCGACCGTATCCTACTGTCGTAAATGTCTGCGTACTAAAAAAGAATAATTCTTTGATGTGCTCAAAACCTTGGGGCGAATCGACTCCCTCTAAACCTGTTGGCCCGGCCAACCAATACAAGAGCGTAAAAAATGAATTAATTAAAAAATAAGCGATGAAGATGACCAGCAAAAATCGCCAACGCGGCATCGTCAACATGCTGTGATAACTACTCACACGGTCGCGAAATGAAATACCTAATCGTTGGATGTTAAAGGAACCATCTCGGTTCACCATACGTCCACCCATTTCAGAGGCCTTATCGCCAAAACCCGTATCCTGATTTTGATTTATTTCTACCATATTATACAAACCAAAGTTTAACCGATGCAATCAATAATACCAAAGCCAACACCCATTTCACCACTTTATTGGAGGCAATTTGAGCTCCCCAACGGGCTCCAAACATGCCACCCACCAAGGCACTTGTAATCCAGAAAACAAGTGTTTGGTCCACATGAATTCCATTCTTCAAACCAAATAAGCCCGCCACCGAATTCACAAAAATAAATAGCGCTGAAATCGCCGCCGCTTCCTTGAGACTCGCCCAACGCATGAGTAATAAAATGGGGCTCAATAAAATCCCTCCGCCTATGCCAATCATTCCTGAAAACAAACCAATCACAGCACCGAAGATAAGCGCCAAAGGCAAGGAAACGGAACGCTGCTCATCTGATTTGAATGTTGCGAGCATACGTACAATGGCTATCACGAGACAAATCCCTAAAATTCGTTTGTAGTTCGCGTCGCTCAACACAAATTGAGCTCCCAAGTAGGACATCGGAACCGAGGTCAGGGCAAAGGGCCAAAAGAGTTCGAATCGAAAGTATTTCTGGCGGTAAAATTGATAAAAGGCCAATAAGGAAACCCCTAAATTAAGCACGAGTGCTGTTTGTTTCATGACGGCCGGTGCTACAGCAAAGATGGCTAAGACTGCCAAATAACCGGATGCTCCTCCATGGCCGACGGAGGCATATAAGAATGCCATGCCACCCAACAAAATTAGCAATGTCCAAAACTCCATGTTAGACGCGTAAATAGATCAATAACTTCTCCCAATCCGGCACGCGAATACGTTCCGATTTTAATCGTTCAACGGGGACGAGCTTGATTTTTTCGAACAAGCGAATGTAGTATTCATAGGCTAACAAAACGCCTTTTCGAGCCGTTTTTGGCAAATTTTCGATACCTCGTAATCCCGCATCAAAATCGGCTTGGATGTCGGCCTCTATTTCTTTCTTTTCACTTTCCGTAAAGTTGTTGTAATCAATACCCGGAAAATATACCCGACCACGATCCTCGAAATCCGACTTGATATCCCGTAAAAAATTGATCTTTTGAAACGCTGAACCGAGTGCACAGGCATCTGGTTTCAAACGTTCATATTCCGCCAAATCTCCGGCACAAAATACGCGTAAACACATCAAGCCAACCACCTCAGCGGAACCGTAAATGTATTGTTTATAGGTAGCCTGATCGTACACACGATCTGTTAAATCCATTTCCATGGAATACAAAAAGGCATCAATTAAGTCCCTTTCCATGTGGAATTTATTGACCGCCCATTGAAAGGAATGCAAGATGGGATTTAAGCTGATTTTTTCCTCGATGGCACGGTAGGTATCCTGACGAAAACGAGTAAGCAAATCGGCCTGATCCTGTTCATAAAAAGTATCCACAATCTCATCCGCCAAGCGAACAAAACCATAAACGGCGTAAATCGCCTCGTGGTAACTCTTGTCCAAAGTCCGAATTCCCGACGAGAATGAAGTAGAATAGGCCTGAGTCAAACGCTTACTCGCATCCAAGGAAACCTGTAAATATAAATCCATCGTACTAACCTTTCAATAATTGATCGACTTCCTTGGCTACCACGATTCCTGAAATTAGGGACGGCGGTACGCCTGGACCGGGAACTGTCAATTGTCCCGTGTAAAACATATTCCCAAGCTTCTTATTCTTCAGACTTGGTTTCAAAAATGCAGTTTGCATTAAGGTGTTCGCCAAACCATAGGCATTCCCTTTGAAGGCATGGTAATCCTGCTTGAAATCTTGGTGAGCATAGGAACGCTTAAACACGATGGAATCCCGGATTGAAACACCACAATAAGCTTCCAGACGATCCATTAATTGATCGAAATATTTCTCGCGCATTTCTTCGGTATCTACTAAATCCGGTGCCACAGGAATCAACAAGAATATATTCTCACTACCCTCAGGAGCCACGCTCGGGTCAGTCACGGAAGGTGCCGACGCATAAAAGAGTGGATCCGATGGCCATGCTGGATCGGTATAAATTTCATGTGAATGCACCGAAAAATCACGATCGAAGAACAAATTATGATGCTTTAAGCGCGGCAATCGTTTGTTAATTCCCAGGTAAAATAACAAAGAAGATGGCGCCATAACGCGTTTATCCCAATAGTTCTCATCGTAATTTCGATGCGCTTCGCCTAACAACGTCTCCACATGATGGTAGTCGGCACTCGCCACTACAGCATCCGCTTCGAAAACTCCATTTTCCGTTTTTACACCTTTGACCTCCCCCCCAACAATGGAAAATCCAGTCACCTGCGTATTTAATCGAATTTGAACACCCTTACTTTTCGCCAACTCGACCATCCCTTTCACAATCATGTGCATTCCGCCCATTGGATACCAAGTACCCAACTTGATCTCAGCAAAGTTCATGAGACTGTACATCGCAGGTGTATTTTGTGAAATAGCACCTAAAAAAAGGATGGGAAATTCCATCAATTTTAATAAAGTACTCGATTTAAAATACTTACGAACGTGGGTGTAAAAAGACTGGAAGACGTCCATTCGAATGGCATCGACCAATAAGCGAAGACTTAAAAATTCGGTGATGCTGGTGGAAGGTTTCCAGACAAATTCCTGAATTCCGACTTTATATTTATAGGCAGCTTGTTCCAAAAAGCGGTCTAAGGCATTCGCCGCCCCGGGCTCAATGGATTCAAATAAACTGCGTAATTGCTGATAATCCGCCGGCATATCAACCACCTCTTGATCCGACAAAATCACCGAATAGGATGGATCTAGGCGCTTTAAGGTATAATAATCGGATGTCTTTTTCCCGAAACGTTCGAAATATTGATCAAAAATATCAGGCATCCAATACCAGCTTGGCCCCATATCAAAGGTGAAACCCTTTTCTTGAAAAACGCGCGCGCGACCACCGGCCTGCTCATTCTTCTCAAAAATCTCAACCTCATAACCTTTTGAGGCGAGCTCAGTAGCGGTGGATAAACCCGAGAAACCGGCACCGATAACAATGACTTTTTTCTTTTTCATGCTAAACAAATATAAGAAATTCCGCTAAGCTTTTACCAAAAGAAAAAGTCAGATAAAATCTGACTTTTTACTTCATCTTCTGTTAACCAAAAAACTAATTATTACAATTATTTCTAACTGTGTCTTTAGGCGTACATGCTTAAATGACTCTTAAGCGTCTTACGCGCAATGTGTATCCGGTTTTTAACCGTTCCAATAGGTAGATCCAATTCTTCTGCAATCTCGTGATACTTAAATCCTTCGAAATACATTAAAAATGGAATGCGGTACATTTCTTCCGTATGACGTAATGCCAATGCAATGTCCTCATTCATAAAAGAACGTTCCGCCCCATTTAATTGAATTGAATCTGTTGAGTTGATGTAGTGTAAATTATCTGTTGTATCAATGAACGTGTTCCGACGAACCATCCGTTGGTATTGAGTAATGAAGGTGTTCTTCATGATCGTAAACAACCACGCCTTCAAGTTAGTGCCATCCGAATACTTATCACGATTCGTAAATGCCTTCACCAAAGTGTCTTGAACTAAATCGTTGGCATCATCTCCATCGCGCGTTAAACGCAGCGCAAATGGTTTCAAAAACTTTGAAAATGTACCTACCTGATATGAAAACTCTAAAGCTGTCATGATTCGTCTTGTTTGTTGTGTTTAACAAATTTACCAAAAGATTAAACAAAACAAACAATTGTTTAACAAATTTCAAAAAATATTAAACAAAATTTTGTCGACGGGACAAAGGCGTTCATCAGCGGGATTCCCGAATTTGTCAATAAAGCATCGAAATAAAGCCAAATGGGCTTATATTAGGAGTCTGTTAGAGCTCGAATGACGCGAAAAATATTATTCTTAATTTTTGTTAACTGTTTAACATTCCCCCTCTGGAGTCAAACATCTGCGCCATGTACTTGTACCTTGGAGGGAAATGTGAGCTCCAAAGAATCAAAAGAATTGATACCCGGCGCCTACATTTACATAAAAGGAACGAATAAATTTGCTCAATCCGACGCCAAAGGCTTCTTTCGAATTTCAGCACTCTGCCCGGGAAATTATACCTTAGTCTGTCAAATGAGCAGTTTTGACCCAGTTGAAATCCCCATTTCCATCAAAGACGAAATCGAACACAAGGAAAATTTCAGCCTAAGTAGTCACGAAGAACATTTACAGGAGGTTATTGTCAGCGGAAAGAAATCGGATACTGGGGCCCAACTTCGCGGTCGGCTGAGTAAAGATGAACGCGCAGAACGTGATGGTTTAGGACTGGGCGAAATGCTCAAAGGCATTAGCGGGGTTCAAAGCCTTCAAACCGGAAGCACGATTTCCAAGCCCGTGATCCACGGAATGCACTCCTCCCGAATTATCATTTTGAATCAAGGCGTCCGACAAGAGGGACAACAATGGGGAAGCGAACATGCCCCAGAAATCGACCCCTTCGTATCTAAAAACATTCAAGTCATCAAAGGCCCCGGGGGACTACGCTATGGAGGAGATGCCATCGGGGGTATCGTGATGATGGAACCCGATGCCCTTCCGGATACCGCGGGAATTAAGGCGGAAATGCAATCGATTTATTTTACAAATGGCCGACAAGGCGTTTTATCAGGTAGTGTACAAGGTGGTTTCGGCCAAGCAAAAGGATGGGGATGGCGCGTTCAGGGTACTTTAAAAGATGGAGGAAACATTCGGACAGCCAATTATTATTTAGCCAATACGGGTGTTGAAGAACAAAATTTTTCGGCAGCCCTAGGATTCAAGAATACGAAATGGACCAGCGATATCTTTTTCAGCCATTTTCATTCGGTCATTGGCATATTTGCGGGTTCGCACATTGGAAACATCAACGATCTTGAACGGTCCATCGAACGTTCGAGACCTTTGCCCATATTTACTCCCACAAAATTTACGCGCAAAATTGAACGTCCCAACCAAGATGTTCTACATTCCCTTGCTAAATTCAAACTACAATACCAATTAAACAATGGAAGTGCCATCCGTTCCACCTTCGCCGGACAAAATGATGAAAGACTCGAATTAGATGTCCTTCGTGCAGGAAGAAGCATCAATACCCTCCGCTTCCTGATGCAAACTTTCAATGGGGAAATTCTTTTTGATGAAGCCAACACCGCAAAAAACTGGAAGGGGCAAGTGGGCATAAACTTTCAATTTCAAGGAAACATCACATCCGGCAGAGAAGTCAAGCGGCCCATCTTAACCTCTAGCCTCCTCCCCAATTACTTCCAAAATAGCGTGGGGATTTTTGCTATCGAACGGCTTGTTAAAGAAAAATATGAATTGGAAATTGGTGCCCGACTCGATGAAAAAACCATCGAGGTACATCGTCCAAGAACAAGTTATTCCAATACGATATTTAGGGACTTAGATCGCTACCTCGGCCTATCGGGCAGTATTGGCCTAAAGTACCACTGGACCGAAAAACTGGAAAACCACCTGATCGTTGCCCGAGCATTTCGAGCTCCCGGTGTCAATGAACTTTATTCCTATGGCGTTCACCATGGTGCAGCCGCCTTTGAAATAGGCGACCCTACATTAAAAGGTGAAACGGCCTATAACTTCAGTTTGAATACGCTGTTCGCACCCAAAAATTTACAAATCGAATTGGGACTATTCCACAATTACATTAATAACTTCATCTACCTACGCCCCATGGTTAACCAAGGGAAAGCCGTTTATTTTACCACCGTTCGTGGGGCCTTTCCGGGATTCTCCTATGAACAATTGAATGCCATTTTTCAGGGAATCGATGCGCAGGTTAATTACCAAATTACCCCTCATTTAGCCCTCCAACAAAAAACAAGCATCGTTCAAGCATTTAACACCTCACAAAACTTTTCTTACCTAGTTAACATTCCGGCAAACCGTTTTGAGTACAATGTTACCTACCGATGGATGCAAGAAAAACAATATGTAAATATTGGCTTAGTCCAGGTGAGTCGACAAAATCGTGTAGAGCCTGGCTCGGATTACGCAGAACCTCCGAATGGATATGTCCTTGTACATGCCAACTGGGGAATAAATTTGAAGAAATTTGATTTCGGGATACGAATCAGCAATGCCCTGAACACAGCCTACCGTGATTATCTAAATCGGTTCAGGTATTATACAGATGACCAAGGTCGCAACATCAGTCTGCGTATCCTGTATAAAATCTAACGACGTAACCAGCTCTCAGGATTCTGGTGTTGCGTATTTTTCCAAACCTGGAAATTAATTTCGGAAGTGCCATCCTCATCCGATGCGACCGATCCAATCCGTTGACCCGTCTTTATCTTCTGGCCCGCGCTCACAGAAACATTGGCAAGCTTACTGTAAACCGTAAAATATTCTCCATGCTGAATCGCCACCACCATATTAATACCTGGAATATTCTGCACCGTCGCGACAACGCCGTCATACACCGTATGAACGGGCGAGCCCGCCGAAGTCTGAATATCGATTCCATTATTATTGACCATCACCCCTTTTAACACAGGGTGTTTGTGCACGCCAAAATGATCCGAAATGAATCCAGAGGGCACCGGAAAAGGCATTCTTCCTTTCAATGCAGAGAACGAACTCGCAAGTTTCGCCTCCTCCGCATTCATGTAGTAGGTATTCGATTTAAGGGCTGGCTCCTCCACATTTTTAACAGGATTTGCGTCCTTCTTTTCCACGCGAGCCTCCTCCTTAGCCTCCTCTTTGCTTTCAATTGAACTCGGCTTCTCACTTCGCTTCACGATACCTTCTTCCAATTTAGGTTTAGGAAGAGCAGGTTTATTAACCTCCAACTTGCGTGCTTGCGCAGCCATCCGCAACTTACGCTCTCGCTCCATCGACTTTTGAATTTCCCGCTGAACGATCCCCGCAATCAAATTATCCAATTTTTTAATCGCCAATTTCTTTCGCTCTAATTCTGTCTTTAATTTCTTTTCCTGTTGAGTTAAAACAGTTACGACCTTATTTTCCTTCGACTTGAGAACTTCCAAATTGGCCTTTTCTTTTTCCTTCTCTACCAAGACCTTCTTCTCCTCATTCTTCTTGAACTCCACCTGCTGCTTCTTCGTCATCAAATCCTGACGCGTCTCGAATATCTTATGGGCCTGCTCCTTACGATTCGATGTAAACTGACGTAAATAATCAAAACGACGTGTAAATTCGCCAATGTCCTGCGACAACAACAAGAAGCTGATTTTATTCGAAACCGTTGATACTTTCTGCGCCTCATACAACATCAAGGCATAATTCTTCTTTAATCGTTCTAGTTTCGCCGCGAGCACATCACTCTCTTGCTTCAATTTACTCGCTTCCGCTGCTAATAATTCCTGATTTTCATTTAGGACATTAATCTGCTTTTTTTGAACAACAATCTGCTCCTTCAAGACATTTAACTTCCCAATCGACGCATTCTTCTTCTTGGACGTCCGCGAGATGATGGAATTCAACTCCTTAATTTTGGCCAAATTTTCCTTCTTCTGTTGCTCCAACTGGGTTTTCTTATCTACCTGTCCCCAAGCCGAAATCGAACAAAACAAAACTATAAATACAACTAGATAACGCATTACTTTTTCAAAAATTTAGCGGGGATACGAAAAGGAAATTCGAGCGGGGTATCTAAAAGCTCCACCTTGGAATACTTAATTTGAATGACCGTGGTTACCCTTTTATCCTCTTTGTTTTTAACGTCCAGCGTAATTTGGCTAGAGAACGGGAAAATCACTTGATTCAAATTGGTAAACTCCTCAAAATCCAATGTCAATTTATTACTCGATGGCTCATCACGAACCAATAACTTCTTCAATTTTCGATTCGGCCCGACCATATTATCAATCTTGATCCGCCCTGAATCCTGTTTAATGATTATGTTTTCATTCTCTCGAATCACCCGAGAATTATTCTTCTTAAATGGCTGATTCCCTACAATCAATGATTGCAAAACCCGATAATCAATTCGAAAACCCATCATCGTACTCAAACTATCATAGGTCAAATCATAATATTCCCCACTAATTTTTTGATAGAATTGAATCCGATTCTGCGTAAATAAACCCGTTGCGCCCGCCAATCCAGCCTGGGAAATCGTTACCCAAATTAAACTATCCTTCTTAACGCGAATGTCAACGGAATAATTGTCTATATTATTGCCCGATTTCCATGCCACGCGCGATTTTGCTTTCAAATAACTAAACGCCAACTCATCCGCTGACTCCTTGGAATCGAGCTCATTCGGGCGTTCATCAGGTACAATTTTAGCAATTGTATCCACCAAAACCGCCGTTTTTATCGTATCTGTGAGTACGGATGCCACGGGAGGTGCCGGACTTACAGCTGACCTACAGGACAGGAAACCCACTAAACCCAAGAAAAAACAAATTAGTCGCACCATTGCTTTATGAATATGCAAAATTATCTCAATTTTCGACAATTCGCTTCATCTTAATCTTTTTATCCAGGTTTTGATCTGCATTTGGTAAATCCTTGGCCTTTTTCCAACTTTTTATGGCCTCATCCAATCGACCTAAACGATAGAGCGCATCCCCATAATGCTCCCAAATCGCAGAACTCGGTGATTTCCCCTCCTCAATCGCCATCTCCAAATAACGTAAAGCTTCTTGATAATTACCCTGCTGATACAATACCCAGGCATAGGTATCTAAATACGTTGACTCCTTCGGCAAAGCCTCCACCAATCTCTTCGACATCCGAGCAGCCTTCTCCAATTGCTCCTTCCGCAAAGACAAATAATAACTGTAATTGTTTAAAACATGTTCGTCATTGGGATTCAACAACAATACTTGTTCAAACGCGGCATCTGATTCTCGATGCCGATTTAACGCATGATAGACATCTCCCATAATGGAATACAATTGTGTGTTCCAATTTTCCGAGGGCTTGATGATGCCCTTCGCAATTTCCATGTAGCGAATCGATTGCACAATTTCCCCTTTCAAATAGCTGGCAAATCCCATCTGAAAATTCAAAAAACCTTGCCCAGGGAAATATTTCAAAGCCTCCGCCGTATGAACAAGCGCACTATCGATCGCGTTTATCTCAAAGTCCAATTGAATAATCCGCGACCAAACTTCATACTTCGGGTCCCCCATCCGGGCAGCCTGCAGATAAAATCGTTGTCCCTGTTCAATTTTAGATGCACTGACATATAAATCTCCTTGGATCGCTAAAAAGCGGGGCTCATTCGGATAAACAGTTAACCAGTGTCCAGCGAGTTGGTTGGCCAACTCCCATTTCATGGGATCATCAATCTGCTCAAAAACCTTCATCGTCACTTGTGCCACCATCGATGGCAATACCTCATGATCAGCCGCGGCCAAACGTAATTGAACAAGTGTCGAATCAAAGTTCTTTTGATGCAGGTAAACATTGGTTAAAAGCAATGCCAATTGACCTTGCTCAGGATTCTTCCGCTGCATACGTATTAAATCTGCCTTTACCGAATCCGATTGACTTAGCTCCCACGCCACATCCATCTGCTCCCAAGAAAGCATCAACTCTTCATCATCCAATTCGACCAATCGCATACCCGCTTGCAGGGCCTTAATCAATTGCTTTTGCTTCAAATAAATAAATGCCTTGGTTCGAATAATTGCCGGATATTCACCCATGTAATGATCCGCTCGATCCAGCGCTTCCAAGGCAGGATCCCCCTGCTCCGACCACAGATAGGCTTGAGCCAACAGTAAATTAACCTCCGGATGCCCTTCGTCATATTGACTCAATTTCGTTAAACAGGCAATCGCCTCCGAAACCTGCCGGTCGGCCAATAATTGCTCCGCATAAAACAAGCCATAATCAAGCGAAAAAGGTGATAATTCATGTGCCTTGCGCGCATAACTTAAGGTTCGGCTCTTATTTTTCTCCGACAAATAAGACTTGGCTAAATAAAAAGCCAAGGAAGGTTCTTGTGGAAGAACAGCCGACAAACTCTCCCAGACCATGATCGCCTCCGCATAATCCTCCTTCATGTAGTGACGCATGCCTTCTTGGAAGAGGGCTTCTTGCGCCGACTTGGATTGCAGGATTCGTCGACTCTGCGCATTCCCATGCAAAGCAGCCAAAAGCATGCCAAACAGCAAGCAAACACGAAGTATTAGACACCAGCGGTTAGCGCGCATGATTTATAGTGTGAGCAAATATTGATTAAATTGAGCCAACCAAGCGCGGGCCCCTTTTTGATTCCAGTGGGAATCCGATTTGAAAAAATAATTTTTACCCCCCTCCTTCAGCGGGATGGTCGGATCCACAAAGCGAACTTTATCCCCTAATTCCAAATGCAATTTGGGCACCAATTGATTACTTACTTTCGACTCGGTACGGGTAAAAACAACGGGGTTCGGAATGATAACAAAAATCACTTCGTCAAAACCTTTCGTTTTGGCATATTGATTCATTTCCACGATTCGATTTCCTAATTCGTGGAGCTCATTATTCGATATGGGATAAAAGGAACTCGAACGCTGTGAGGAATCCACTGTCTCACGCATGTATAGAAACTCCCCATTTTTCGAGACCGTTACATCCGTCGGGGAACGATTAAACACCTTCGAATGGATGCTTGATTTTAAGGATTTCAATGGACTAAATAATTGCAAATTGAAAAGCGTAAAATCTAAGTTTTGCTCCAATTGAGGATGATAGATATGCTCAAAAAGATAATCGTTAAATGAAGTGTACCAGAGTTTATCTGATGAAATCTGTTCTAATTGTGGCTTTAAACGCTCCAAGGAGAATATCGTCCAAGCATTTCGCTCGACCGTTTCAACAAGTAACACTTTTTTAGTTGCATTGGGACGAACACGTAAGGGTTCCAAATTGCTGTCCGACCACTTCCGAAAAGTAACGTTTTTTGTCCGAGCAAAATTAGATGTATCCATTTGTACATAACTATAGAGGTAACTATCCCCCAAAATAGTCAACTCGATATCCCGAATTTCCTGGTTAGCCACTTGATGACGAATCAAACTCGAATCCTTTTCCAGTCGGAAAGCAGGTAAATACGACAAGCCATACAAATCCCCAAATCGGTATTTATCCGAACCTAACAATCCGTCGTCTTGGTACCGCGCATGAGAAAGCCAACGCATCGCAGACTCCGAGCTACTCAATACGAGTACCCCCAAGAAAAAAAGCAACACGCTACAGGCAAATACTTTTCTCATTAAAACTGAAAATAGATAAACTGTTTCAAATTAAACACCCCCAAGAAATAAATGAGGAGGATAATCATGGGCATCATTAGCCAAAAATTTGTTAACTTCTTCGGCTGTACCTTGTCCCAAATCTGTAATCCGACAATCAAGACAAGACAAAAAATCACCTCATTAAAATGCATCCCCAAGGGTGCATCTGACTGCCAATGAAATAAACGCGTGAAATAAGTTTTTATTTGCGAAAAGGATGGAATCCGAAAAAAGACCCAAGCTAAACTAACCAATACAAACGTCCAGATTTGCAATAAGCGCAAATAAATACCTCTAGCCTTTTCGGGGGAAAGAGCTGGAAGATAGCGGCTGATCGTTAACCCGAGCAATTGGAATATCCCGTGCAATGCTCCCCAGATTACAAAGTTCCAACTTGCACCATGCCAAAATCCAGAAATGACAAACACAATCATGATGTTCAAATACCAACGCGGTACCGACACCCGATTTCCTCCTAACGAAAAGTATACATAATCCTTAAACCATGTCGATAGGGATATATGCCACCGACGCCAAAAATCCGGGATGGATTTCGCCATGTAAGGTGCATTAAAATTGGTCATCAAATCAAAACCCATCACCTTCGCTGCGCCAATCGCCATATCCGAATATCCCGAAAAATCGCAGTAAATCTGAAAGGAATAAAACACCGATGCCAAAATCAAATTGGGACCCGATTGAATCGCAAGACTGCCATAAACGGAATCGACCAAAATCGCTAAGCGATCAGCAATCACCACCTTTTTAAATAAGCCCTGCAGCATTTGAAACAAACCAGCTTGAACGCGCGCAGTATCCCAAAAATGCTCTCGATAAAATTGATGAATCAAGTTTTGAGGACGCTCAATCGGCCCCGCAACAAGCTGGGGATAAAACATCACATACAGACAATAAATCCCAAAATTTCGTTCCGCTTTTTGATGCCCCCGATAGACCTCAATCGTATAACTCATCGCCTGAAAGGTGTGAAACGAAAGACCGATGGGAAGTAAAATGGATAAAGTGGGAAAGTGCCAAGAATAGCCAAATAGATTAGCCACAGCAGTCAAATTCCCCGAAAAGAATCCGAAATATTTAAAAAAGGCTAAAACGCCAATATTTGCCAAAAGACTCGCCGCCAAAAAAAGCTTTTTTGACCTGCCTTCAAATTTCTCCAAATAAATTCCTGCGTAATAATCAACGATTATCGTAAAGCCTAAAATACCCAGGTAAACAGGCTGGAAGGCCATGTAAAAATAACAAGAGGCCGCCAACAAAAGTATCCAACGAAAACGGTGAGCCAATAAAAAATAGGCGGAGGTAACAATTCCAAAAAACACCAAAAATTGCAAGGAATTGAATACCATTGGCTATTCGTTTACGACCTGAATTTGCGCATATAAACTAATATCGTCCATCACCAACTCGGATTTTTCACCTAATAAACTTGGCTCAATCGAAATTCGCAAGGCTTGAACCTCCTGCTGGATATAAGCACCAAACACCTGAATACTTTCCATCCAAGCCGCAGGACCTTGTTCCACCACGATCGCAATCTTATCGACCACATCAAATCCCGAATCCTTGCGCAGATTTTGAATCCGATTCACAATCTCCCGTGCCATTCCTTCTTGGATTAATTCTGGCGTTAAGGTATTATCCAAGGCAATTGTCAATCCTGCTTCTGAAGCAGTCAAATAACCCGGCATATCCTCAGTAACTATCTCAATATCCCCCAAAGCAATCTCAAAACCCTGTAAACTTGCCGAACCTGCCGATTCAATTTGAGCTAAATCCGACGACTGCATGTTCGTAATTACCTCGGCAACGGCCTTCATGTCTTTTCCAAATTTCGGACCCAAGGCCTTGAAGTTCGGTTTTACTTTTTTGCTCAATACGCCAGATGCATCATCTAAGTAATTGACCAATTTTACATTGACCTCCGACTTAATCAAATCCTCCACCTTACGAATCTGCTCACGCACCGACTCCTGCAATACGGGAACTAATACCTGCGCTAATGGCTGACGTACTTTTAATTTATGCACCTTACGAATCGAGTGAACTAAAGAACAAATGCGTTGTGCCATGTCCATCGAACCCTCCAAATCCTCATTTCGCCATGCCGCATTAACCTTCACAAAATCCGTTAAATGAACTGATTCCGCTCCCGTCAAATTTTTGTATAACCAGTCGCCATAGAACGGCGCAATCGGCGACATCAATTGAGCAACCGTCGTTAAACAAGTGTGTAATGTTTGATAAGCTGCTGCTTTATCCGCCGAAATGCCCTGATTTGTATCCTCCGGATTCCAGAAACGTCGGCGTGACAAACGAACATACCAGTTGGACAAATGATCACAAACAAAATCCTGCACCGCACGTCCCGCCTTCGTTGGTTCATATTGGCCATAAGCCTCATCGACCTCCGCCACAAGACTCGTTAATTTGGATAAGATCCAACGGTCTAACTCAGTTAAATGCGCTGAATTAACACCATTATCCGGCGTGAAGCCATCCAAATTCGCATAAAGTGCAAAGAAATTATAGGTATTGGTCAAGGTACCAAAGAACTTATTACGCACCTCGGTAATTCCCGCCAAATCAAATTTCAAGTTATCCCAAGGTTGGGCATTCGTAATCATGTACCAGCGTGTCGGATCAGCACCGTATTTCGACAACGTATCAAATGGATCGATGGCATTGCCCAAACGCTTGGACATCTTGTTTCCATTCTTATCCAATACGAGACCCGTCGACACGACATTTTTAAACGCCACGGAATCTTCCACCATGGCCGAAATCGCATGAAGTGTAAAGAACCAACCGCGTGTTTGGTCAACCCCTTCCGAAATAAAATCCGCCGGATAGGATTGCTTAAAGATCTCTTGATTCTCAAAGGGGTAATGCCATTGCGCAAAGGGCATCGCACCTGAATCAAACCACACGTCGATCAAATCCGACTCACGTGCCATCACAACACCCGAGGCACTTAGGACAAAAATATTGTCCACATAGGGACGATGCAAATCAGCCTCTCCCGCTTTCACGGCAGCAATAAACGCCTCATTACCCTTTTGTTGTTCTCCTGTTAATTTCCCGGATACGATCGCATCTTGCAGCGCCTTCACCAAGTCCTCCACAGATCCGAAACACAATTCTTCCGAACCATCTTCCGTCCGCCATATCGGCAATGGGGTTCCCCAATAACGGGAGCGAGATAGGTTCCAATCCACCAGATTCTCTAACCAGTTTCCGAAACGTCCGGTTCCGGTCGACTCCGGTTTCCAGTTGATCGTGTTATTTAAAGCAATCAATTTATCCTTAACAGCCGTCGTCTTGATAAACCAAGAATCCAATGGATAGTATAAAACGGGTTTATCCGTACGCCAGCAATGAGGGTAAGGGTGATCAAATTTCTGAACATTGAAGGCCTTGTTTTCGGTCTTCAACTGAATCGCAATACGCTCGTCGACCGATAAATATTTATCTCTTCCTTGTTTGATTTTAGCAGCTTCTTTCTCCTCATCGGTCAAGTAAGCTTCCTTCACAGGCTCTAACGCATAATCCGTAACCTCTTGCACAAAACAGCCTTGGCGATTCACCAAAGGCACATCTTTGCCATTTTCATCTTGGACAAAAATAGCTGGGATGTTGTTTTGCTGGGCAACACGGAAGTCGTCCGCACCGAAGGTCGGTGCCGTATGAACAATACCCGTACCGTCCTCCGTCGTCACAAAATCACCCAGAATCACACGGAACGCAGGGCTTTTAGGTTGGACGTAAGGCATCAATTGTTTGTATTCAATCCCCGCGATATCGGCACCCTTGAAGGTCGCTACGATTTGATAAGGGATCGCGTTCGGTTTTTTCTCGGCGGCTACATAGGCTTCAAAATCACCATTTTCGGCCGCTGCTTGGAAATAATTTTTCACCAAATCCTTTGCCAACACGACATGTACCGGCAGATAGGTGTAAGGGTTAAATGTCTTAACTAAAACGTAATCAATGTTTTTACCCGCCGTCAAAGCTGAGTTGGACGGCAAAGTCCAAGGCGTCGTCGTCCAAGCTAATAAGTATACAGGCGCTCCGGCCGATTTCTCAAATAAGAAGGCTGAGGCTTCGTTCTGAATCGCTTCAAATTGCGCGGTTAGCGAAGTATCTTTCACATCCCGGTAGCAACCAGGTTGGTTTAATTCGTGGGACGATAAACCCGTACCCGCCGCAGGCGAATAAGGTTGAATCGTATAGCCCTTGTACAAAAGGCCTTTGTCGTACAGACGCTTTAATAGGTTCCAAACACTCTCGATGTAGGGCGTTTGGTAGGTTACGTAGGGATTCTCTAAATCTACCCAATAACCCATTTTATTGGTTAAATCATTCCATTGATCCGTGAATTTCATGACGGTCTCCCGGCATTTTTGGTTGTATTCTTCGACGGAAATGGATTTACCGATGTCTTCTTTGGTGATGCCTAATTCTTTCTCCACCTGCAATTCGACGGGCAAGCCGTGCGTGTCCCAACCACCTTTGCGTTTCACCTGTTTCCCTTTTAGGGTTTGGTAACGGCAAAAGATGTCTTTGATGGTCCGTGCCATCACGTGGTGGATACCCGGCGTACCGTTAGCGGAAGGTGGCCCTTCAAAAAATGTGAAAGTCGGATTCCCCTCACGCGAGGAAATCGACTTGTCAAAAATATTGTTCTCTTTCCAGAAATTTAGCACCTCGTCCGCTACAGCAGCATAATCTAAATTTTTGTATTCCTTAAAGGCCACAGTCTTGTTGTTTTTTATGAAATAATCGGCAAAATTGAAGCAAAAATAAGAAAAAATACCGAAAATCTTAGGTCAACGTCATGAACAAATCCCGCATCCGTCCGCTCGCCTTGGCCCGACGAAAAAACTGGTCGGAGCGCTTGTTCAACCTACTCAATGAATCTCTTCAGATGGAGTTCATGGATTTTGTGACACAGTTCCAAGCGCCGTTGACAATCATGAGTTTTCAATCCATCGCCAAGAAGCGGGAGGTTTCGACGGAGCGTATCAATGAAACATTGGTGAATTTGGGGCACCAAATGGCTTTGCCCCTGGTCAGGCAGGACGAGCATCAATTAGCCGCTTATTTACATGACCCTCAGATTCCTTTAATCGAATCATCCTTGGGCATAGCGGAGCCAGACCCAAAACAGCATCAGGAAATTTCACCGAAAGACATTGATTGGGTAATTATTCCCTTGTTAGCCTTTGATGAAAAAGGAAATCGGGTCGGCTATGGGAAGGGATATTACGATCGTTTTTTACCGATGTGCAGACCGGATGTTTTGAAGATTGGTTTGTGTTTGGATGAACCGTTAACGCAAATTCAGGATGTGGATGTGCATGATGTTCCGCTTGATTTGTGTATTTCCCCGATTGCCATCCACTATTTTGATGGATTTTATCAAAAAAATCCTTTCGATTCAGAATTTAAGCCCTAATTTTGCAGGCTATAAAACCTCGTTTGATTCGTGAAAATCAGGCAATTACTCCTTTTGGCATTCTTTTGCATTACCCATCATTCTTGGGGGCAGGGAAATACGACGGAGCGACTTTTCCCGATTGAGCAGATCCAACAAGGTCTAAGTAATAAGTACGTTTATAAGCGTCAGGTCATTGAAAATCCGTTGGCATTGCAGATTCCTTTGTTGGAGTCCAAAGATCCCGACGTAAGTTTTGAGTTTAATAAATTCAAACAGCAGCGAAAATTGATGACTTGGATATCGAGTGTGGGGCTGGGGGTTTCATTTTATTCCTTGTTGAAACCAGGCCATGTGTCGGATGGGTTTTATTTTTCGACGATTGGTACGGCGGCATTGGTCAACGTATATGTGGGAACCATCAGTATGCGGCACTTGAAACGTGCTTTAACAAGGTACAATCGTTTGGTGGGTGAACAACCTAAGCTGAGCATTGAAATGAAGACCCATGGCGCACAAGGAGCGACATTGGCACTGAACTGGAAGTATAATTTTTAATTCAAATAAACATGAAAGTTGCTGTTGTAGGCGCCACGGGATTGGTTGGCGGCGAAATCTTGAAAGTATTAGCGGAAAGAAATTTTCCTGTCACTGAAATTATTCCGGTCGCGTCAGAGCGCTCCATCGGTAAAAAGATTGCTTTCAAAGGAAAGGAATTTGACGTGGTAGGTTATGAGACAGCAATTTCCATGAAACCGAATGTGGCTATTTTTTCGGCGGGTGGAGGAACATCTTTGGAAATGGCTCCGAAATTCGCGGCGGCAGGAATTACGGTAGTAGATAACTCATCGGCTTGGCGGATGGACCCAAGCAAGAAATTGGTAGTTCCGGAAATCAATGCAAGCACCTTGACTCCTGAAGATAAAATCATTGCGAATCCAAACTGCTCGACGATCCAAATGGTCGTGGTGATGAATCCATTGCACAAGAAATACAAAATCAAGCGTGTGGTGGTTTCGACGTATCAGTCGGTGACAGGAACAGGAAAAGCAGCGGTGGATCAATTATTTGATGAGCGTGCTGGGAAGACGGATTACAACAAAGTGTATCCGCATAAGATTGACTTGAACGTATTGCCTCATATCGATGTATTCTTAGAGAATGGGTATACGAAGGAGGAGATGAAGATGATCTTGGAGACCAAGAAAATCATGATGGATGATTCGATTCAGGTGACGGCGACGACGGTACGTATCCCGACGATCGGCGGACACTCGGAGTCGGTGAATATCGAATTTGAAAACGATTTTGATTTAGCGGAGGTGCGTGCGATTTTGGAGAAGGAAGAAGGAATCATCGTTCAAGACGATCCAAAGAATTTTGTTTATCCAATGCCCATCACGGCACATGGTAAGGATGAGGTGTTTGTGGGACGTATCCGTCGGGATGAAACGCAGAAGAATACCTTGAACTTATGGATTGTTGCCGACAATCTTCGTAAGGGAGCAGCGACCAATGCGGTTCAGATTGCAGAGTACCTTGCGGCACATAACTTAATTTAATCCCAGGGCCGGTTGAACCGGCCTTTTTTTTGCTATGACTAGACTCAGTGTCAATATCAATAAGATTGCCACCTTGCGAAATTCACGTGGGGGGAATAATCCGAATGTGATCCAGGTGGCTTTGGATTGTGAACGCTTTGGGGCGGAGGGAATCACCGTTCATCCGAGACCCGATGAGCGTCACATTCGTTATTCGGATGTGAGGGAGTTAAAAGAAGTTGTGACGACGGAATTTAACATTGAGGGGAATCCGATGGAGGCTTCTTTTGTGGAATTGGTATTGGAGGTCAAACCCGAGCAAGTTACGTTGGTCCCGGATGCTTTGGGGCAGATTACCTCGAATCATGGCTGGGATACGATCCAACATCAAGGATTATTGCAAGCCTTAATCGCCAAGTTTAAGGATGCCGGAATCCGAACTTCCATCTTTGTGGATCCAGTATTGGAGATGGTGGAAGCGGCTTCGACAACGGGGACGGATCGCATCGAATTATATACGGAACCCTATGCGGAACAGTTTTTTGAGAATCCGACGCAGGCGGTTTCGGCTTACCGAAAAGCTGCATTTCGTGCTAGCCAATTGGGGCTAGGAATCAATGCAGGACATGACTTGAGTTTGGATAATTTGGCATTCTTTAAGGCCAATGTGGCACCTTTGGATGAGGTGTCGATCGGCCATGCCTTGGTGTGTGATGCTTTGTATTATGGATTAGAGAATACGATCCAGCTATACAAAAGAGCATTAAAATAAATGGCTAGGCTCTATCAGGGAACCTAGCCATTTATCAAATTATTCGCGATCGCCGGTTAAAACTACTTGACCACCCGCTACAGAGAGCTTGATTGTCGTAACTTTTCCTGCAGCACGCGAGAAAATCACATCCGCATCGTAACCTTGAATGGTCGCAGAGAAAGTATCTTTTTCGTTACTAGGCTTCAAAACGGCACCTTCCGCAGGATTCGCATCCGAGCTCAAGGCTAATTGACCGTCTTTCATGGCAATAACAATTTTCTTTACGTATTCATTGTCGGCCATTTTAAAGGTCGCCACATAATCACTCAAAGCTGAACCGCCTTCTTTTTGTCCCGTCAAAACTTGACCTTGTGCCTCGATTTTAATTCCTTTTACGGCACCCGCCTCACGAACAAAGGCAACGGTTCCACCCATGGATTCCAAGGCAAACTCATCGGCATTTTTTCCAGGGGCTAATTCAGCATCGGGAAAACCTTCGGCCGACATGATTACTTTGCTATCTTTTACAGAAATCGTGACTGTTTTTACGTAAGGATTTTCAGATAATTTAAAGGTACCTGCATAGTCAGCGGGTATAGCTTGCGCGAACATCTGAGCAGTTGCGGCACAAATGACGAAGGCAATTGATAAGATTTTTTTCATGGGAAATGTATTGTTTAGATGTGAGTACAAAGCTACGGAATTTCGGAAATGCCCTTCGCTAAATACCAAAAAAGATAAGATTTTTGCTAAAATTTTGTCACGTTTGTGTTTAAAACCATTTTGATTTAAAAAAGTTTTGGCTACATTTGGGAGGTCATCAAGACAGAAATAAAACAATTCGCCCACAAAATCGATAGGAGACACAATATGAGATAAACCTCTACGTTAACAATTTTGAAGTTTTATGATTAAAATTCAGGTTAGCGATGCGGCTTTATTATCAGCGTACATCCAAGGGGACGATAAAGCGTTTGAGACATTGGTCAAACGTAGTAAATCCAAAGTGTATACAACCATTTACTTGATCGTCAAGGACCGCTACATTGCGGAAGACTTGATGCAAGAAGCATATATTAAGGCGATCGACGTGATCAAGTCGGGCCGCTACAACGAAGAAGGGAAATTTTTACCCTGGATTCTTCGCATCGCACATAACATGGCGATTGATCATTTTCGGAAGGATAAACGGTATCCGACGATTGTATTGGAAGATGGCTCGAAGGTTTTCAACAGCTTTGATTTTGCAGAGGACTCGGCGGAGGAGCAGCAAATGAAGGCGGATCAAGTGGAGAACATTCGAGAAATGATAAAAAAATTACCTGATGAGCAACGTGAGGTATTGGTCATGCGACATTATGAAGACTTAAGTTTTCAGGAGATTGCGGACCAAACTGGCGTTAGCATCAATACGGCCTTGGGAAGAATGCGTTATGCGCTGATTAACCTGAGGAAAATGCTAAACAAACAAGAGATTGCCTATGACGCAAAGCTTTACCCCAAATGACCTGATTAAAAATCTGTATGAGCCTTTTGTAGGCACCCAACACACTTTCAATTCAGCGGAGCAGTCGGAGATTGCATCCCTACAGCAGGTACAAAATGCCTTGGACCAGGCCTATGTGGCACCGTCTGAGCGCGTGATTGATCGTATTTTGGAATATTCCAAACACCGCGAGTCGATTCAATCTTAATCTTGAAATTGTTTCTTATTTTGCATCAAAATCAACATGATGCTTAAAAAGGAACGATTTCAAGCTTTTATTTCTCATTTTTCCAGCTCCTTTCCGGAGGCGGAAACGGAATTGCATTACAGCAATCCCTATGAATTATTGGTGGCTGTCGTGCTTTCGGCGCAGTGTACCGACAAGCGTATTAATCAAGTAACGCCTACCCTTTTCCATCGATTTCCTGACGCGAAGGCACTTTCGGAATCCAGTGTGGATGAAATATTTTCGTATATCCGTTCGGTTTCCTACCCCAACAACAAGGCCAAACATCTTTTGGGTCTTGGGCAAAAATTAGTGGATCAATTCAATGGCAAGGTTCCTGAAACCTTGGAAGATCTACAAACACTACCCGGAGTGGGTCGCAAGACAGCCAATGTGATAGCCTCGGTGATTTACAACCAACCGGCCATGGCGGTCGATACGCATGTATTTCGAGTTTCCAAACGATTGGGATTAGTTCCTGCCTCTGCGAAAACGCCCCTGAAAGTAGAATTAGCCCTAATTAAACACTTGCCGGATGATATTATTCCACGTGCGCATCATTGGTTGATTTTGCATGGACGTTACATTTGCTTGGCCAGAACTCCAAAATGTTCGGCCTGCAGCATTACCCATTTCTGTGCCTATTATGCTAAAAACCAAGCCAAATGATTGAGGCAGCCGGTATAATCACTTCCCTGCTCGGAGTCTATTTTTCGAGCCAGCGCCACTGGGTCGCCTGGGTTTGGAATATCATTGCCTCAAGTATCTATATGGTTGTTTTTTATCAGGCAGGGCTATATTCGGATATGGAATTACATGGGCTATTCATCATCATGGGAGTTTATGGATTGTACCAATGGAGAAATGTCGAGTCAACTTGGAGACCCGAAAAAAGTTCGCTACTATTTATAGTCATTGGCATAGTGATCGCTGGACTTTACGGAGCTGGGGCGGGTTATTTTCATGAAAACTATACGGCGCAAGCGAAAAGCCCCTATTGGGATGCGAGCTTGACGGGCCTGAGTTTAGTTGGGACCTACTGGGCTTCTAAAAGGAGAATTGAAAACTGGGTACTCTGGATATTCGTAGACTGCGCCTATGTGGCTATGTATTTAGTGAACGGTTTATGGATGACCGCGGGGCTCTATTTTGTCTTCGTTCTAATGGCGATTCGGGGATGGATTCAATGGCGCAAAGAGCTCAAAATCAACTGATTAAAAATTTGTCGTAGATTTTATATGAATCAGCATACAAAATTGGGCAATAAAATTATCTTTGTAAAACAGAACGAAGAGTATTCAGTAAGGTGCTGAAAATCAATCAATTATAAATTTAAGTTCTGAGGATTAAACCTAGTAACAATTATGGCGACGGAAGAGAAGAATCGTTATTCAGCAGAAGAATTAAAAGAGTTCGAAGCAATCATCAAAGGGAAATTAGAAGAGACAAACGCGGAATTAAAATACTTACGCGCGGCTTTGAGTAAAAAAAATGATCCAGGAACGGACGACACCTCGGGCAACTCGAAAGTGATGGAGGATGGAGCGGATACCCAAGAAAAAGAGAGCATGAATCAGTTGGCCGTACGCCAACAAAAATTCGCCAAAAACCTTGAGAATGCATTGATGCGTATCAAAAACGGAACGTATGGAGTTTGCATCGATACAGGCAAATTGATTTCCAAAGAACGTTTACGTTTAGTGCCACATACGCAACATTCGATTGAGGCCAAATTAAAACAACGCTAGATGGGATTTTTCGACAATAACGGCTTGGTCGATTTATTAAAAAACTACCTAAAAACGCAATTTGAACTCGTTAAACTCGATATTCAAGAGCGTTTAGAGGCCCTATTGGAACGATTGGTTAAATTCATCATTTTGGCATTCGCCTTAGGTATCGGCGTTTTGTTCCTATTACATGGAATCGCTAATCTGATAAATGATTATTTAGGCAGTCCATTTTGGGGACATTTAATCGTTTCTGGAGCTTGTTTCATCGTGGGGGGGATTATGATGGCTAGTTTTCGTAAGCCCACTGAAGAGATTGAATCAGAAGAAGAAATTGTAGAAGAAGACATTACCGAGGATGAGTCAGATAAAGAATAAGAAAGCACAATTAGAGGCGGAAGCCGCTAATTACGAAGATAAAATAGGTGAATCAATCGCCGACATCAAGCAGGTTGCCAAAGAAAAAGGCACCCAAATCCTAGTTGCCGGTGCCGTTGTTGCAGGTGCCTATTTATTGTATTCGTTATTATCCAGCGATAAGCCGGAGAAGAAATCCGAGAAGAAAGAATCTTCTTTTTTAGGGAATGCAATCACCTCATACGCAGTCGGAATCGCATTATCTCTCGCGAAAGATCAATTAGTTGAATATTTGAGAAAGCTCGAAGAAGATTCAGTTAAAGAATAAGGTTTTTGTTTCCCCAGCACTACCTTTGGCAAACCTGAGGAGGATTGCCAAAGGTACGTTTGCTAATTCTCCATCAAATAAGCCTTAATAAACTCATTGATATCCCCATCCAATACGGCTTCCGTATTCGAAGTTTGGTAGTTGGTCCGATGATCTTTCACCCGACGATCATCCAGTACATAGGATCTGATTTGAGAACCCCACTCGATTTTCTTCTTACCCGCCTCCACTTCGGCACGGGCTGCGTTCCGCTTATCGATTTCAATTTGATATAACTTCGATTTCAAAAGTCGCAAGGCAACTTCTTTATTCTGCAATTGCGAGCGCTCCTGCTGACAGGCAATGATAATCCCGGAAGGTTTGTGGGTCAAACGAACCGCCGTCTCTACTTTATTGACATTCTGTCCCCCTGCCCCACCCGAGCGGAAAGTATCCCAATCGATGTCGGCCGGATTAATATCAATTTCAATTGAATCATCCGCCAAAGGGCAAACATAAACCGATGCAAACGAGGTATGACGACGCGCATTGGAATCAAACGGAGAAATCCGAACCAGGCGATGAACACCGTTTTCTGATTTCAAATTCCCGTAGGCAAATTCCCCATCCACTTCGATGGTCACGGATTTGATACCGGCAACATCCCCGGCGTTCTCATCGACCAAACGAACTTTGAACCCATTTTTTTCCGCCCACATGTGGTACATGCGCAGCAACATGGATGCCCAGTCTTGGGATTCGGTCCCACCGGCACCGGCATTAATCTCCAAAACGGCACTCATGTTATCCCCTTCTTCGGACATCATTTTTCGGAACTCGAGGGATTCGAGCATGGTTTCGAGTTTAGCTCCTTCGGCATCCACTTCGGATTCCATAGCCTCCCCCATTTCATAAAATTCCCAGATGGTTTCTAAATCGTCTTGCCCGCGGGACAGTTGGTCGAATCCATCCGTCCAAAACTTCAGCCCGCGCATTTCCCGCATGGTACTTTCAGCCTTTTCCGGATTGTTCCAAAACTCAGGGTCGAGCGTGACGGTCTCCAGTTCGGAGATTAAATATTTCTTATGATCGTAGTCAAAGATACCTCCTTAAAGCCTCTATTCTGGCTTTCAGGTCATTGAACCTGTCTCTTGTCATGTGGATTTCTGCTAATTAAAGTACAAATATACCCGATTTTGTACTAAATTGCGGCCTCATTCATTTAAATCAAGCAATAAAATGGCGCAACAATACGATTTGATCGTGGTAGGCTCAGGCCCAGGGGGTTATGTAGCAGCTATCCGAGCTTCTCAATTAGGTTTAAAATGTGCAGTCGTGGAGAAGGAATCTTTGGGAGGAATCTGCCTAAACTGGGGATGTATCCCGACCAAAGCATTATTGAAATCTGCGAATGTATTTGAATACATCAAGCATGCATCTGATTACGGAATTACCGTAAAAGGAGCCGAAGCTGATTTCTCTGCCGTGATCGCGCGTTCACGTGGGGTTGCCGACAGCATGAGTAAAGGCGTTCAGTTTTTGATGAAGAAAAACAAGATCGACGTGATCATGGGATTCGGTAAGATCCAACCCGGTAAAAAGGTGGAAGTGACGGATGCCGATGGAAAAGCGACGGTTTACGAAGGAAAAAATATCATGATTGCGACCGGTGCACGTGCGCGTGCCTTGCCAAATATCCCAATTGATGGTGAAAAAGTAATCGAGTACCGCAAGGCGATGAGCTTGGAAAAGCGTCCTGATTCGATGGTGATCATCGGTTCCGGTGCGATTGGTGTGGAATTTGCTTATGTATATGCGGCGATGGGAACGAAAGTAACGATCGTGGAATTTATGCCAAACATCGTTCCCGTAGAGGATGAAGATGTTTCGAAGGAATTGGCGAAGCAATACAAGAAAATGGGTATTGAGATCTTGACTTCATCCAGCGTGGAGTCGGTGGATACCAAAGGAAAAGGTTGCAAAGTGAGCGTGAAAACGCCAACGGGCAATCAAGATATTCAATGTGACATCGTACTTTCTGCGGCGGGTGTTATCTGCAATTTGGAGAACATCGGTTTAGAGGAAGTAGGAATCATCGTTGACAAAGGACGTATTCCGGTGAACGCTTGGTACGAAACGAATATCCCAGGCTATTATGCGATTGGTGACGTAACTCCGGGTCCAGCATTAGCACACGTGGCATCGGCAGAGGGTATCATCTGTGTGGAGAAGATCGCGGGTCACAAGACGGAAGCGTTGGATTACTCAAACATTCCAGGATGTACGTATTGCACGCCGGAGATTTCTTCTGTGGGAATGACAGAGAAGAAAGCCATCGAGGCAGGATATGATATCAAAGTAGGTAAATTCCCATTCGTGGCATCGGGTAAGGCAACAGCAGCCGGAGCGCGCGATGGTTTTGTGAAGGTAATTTATGACGCCAAATACGGTGAATTATTAGGTGCTCACATGATTGGTTACAACGTGACCGAATTGATCGCTGAAGCGGTTGTCGTTCGCAAGTTGGAAAGCACAGCCTACGAAATCATGAAGTCGGTTCACCCTCACCCAACCATTTCCGAGGCCTTCAAAGGCGCGACGGAAGCGGCCTACGGCGAGGCAGTCGATTTATAAAAAGGAAAGAGGAGCTCGATAAAGCTCCTCTTTTTTTATTCTCCAAAATAGGCATTCGTCCCGCCTTCCAGCCAGTCGGCCCCCGGAATCATCGCCGCGGCCTCCGCAGAGCGTCCTCCCCCTTTACCGCAAACGGTAATGATGGGTTTATTGGTGGGCAATTCATGGATGCGCTTGGCTAAATCTTTCAAGGGGATATGCTTTGCCCAAGGAATATGACCTTCATCGAAATCTTTTTGATCGCGCACATCCAACACAAAAACTTTTCCGTGTTTGAGGAGGGGTTTAAAATCGGCTTGGGTCATCATTTGATTTCCTTGATTTGAATTTGCTTATACACAACCTTGCTTTTTGGATCGTGTGCTTGAATGGCAATCGTACCCGCTTGAACTTTCCGTGGGTCGCTGCCATTCGTGCGCTCAGCCGGTTCCGTATAATCGATAATGGTTTTGCCGTTGATTTTGGTGGTGATGTGATTTCCTTGAACGATGACGTTTAGGTCAAACCATTCCTCGTCTTTCACATAGGTTTCCTTAGTGTCCACGATTCCGTAAACGGATGCGGTGCGACGCCAGTCGGTATGCGAATTATTCACCTGAATCTCATAGCCTTGTTTAGGCCAATCGTTTTCTAGGAATTTTGTACAAACATAGAGACCGGAATTGGCACCGGCATAGGTCTTGACGCGGGCATGTACTTCGAAATTTTTGGGCGTGTAGCCATTGTAGAAAAGGTGACCTCGGTTGCCGTTGACGATGAGCTCACCGTTTTCAATGTGGAAGGAGGCGGGGTTTTCGCTGATTTTCCAGTTATTGAGGTCTTGGCCATTGAATAGGTCGATCCATTGGGCATGGGAGGCGAAGCTTGCTAAAAGCAAGAGGATACATAGTTTTTTCATGGGGATAGGTTTAGGATATTTGTGTAAGTTTCAAATTTCTGATTACAAATCAAGCATAATTCTCAGATTAGCCTTGAGCTTTATCTGTTGATTTTGAGTCAAGCGCCCCAATTTTGATATAAATCGCGTATTATCAATGGCACGAACTTGATCTACGAGCACATCACTTAATGATTCCAATTGGCCCTTTGATAAATGCACACGCAAGTATTCCAATTTTGGTTGGACATTGGTTGTCAAAGGACAAATGAGGGTGGACAAATGCGTATCATTTAATAAATCCGTTTGCACCACAACAACGGGTCTTGTTTTACCCGGCTCGGTTCCTTTGCTTGGATTCAGATTGGCTAGCCAAATATCAAATTGCCTAATTTCCATCGCTGAGCGCTTCAAACTCCCGTAATATATCCATTGACTCGGACGTAGCCAAAGCGGATTCATTGGCCAATACTTTTTTTAGCAATCTCCGCTTTTGTACGAGATTGTACATATTAACGGCTTCATTGATGTAACGATTCCTTGCCAAATGCAATTGTGCCGTTATTTCCTCTGTCTCATCAAAAATATGATCATCCAATTTGAGCGATAAAGTTTTCATCGTTTTTTTTTCTAAAGGTATATATTTTTGGTATATACTACAAGGCTAATGAACCGATTATCAATTCATTGATACAACATAAGGCTTATGTTCCTGAAGGTATTCTTCCCACTCTTCCCGACTCCCCCGAAAAACATTTAAATCCGCCCGATGCGTAATCGCCATCAGGTCGGCGTCAATATTGAATTGCCAAAAGGTACAATCCATCATGGCAGGTCGCCACGTATTGGTGGAGCTTAACCATAGAGTGTGATTCCCGAATTCTTCCTCAATAAAGTCACGGTAGCCATCCCCATTCGTGTAAATGATCGGCTTGTGATTGCTATGTTTTTTGAGTTCCATCATAAAGGCATGCAAGCGCTTCCTGACCTTCGTATGTTCCACATATCGGTTGCCATGCTGCTCCACATCGATCACCAGCGGAAGCTGCAAGCGGCGGCCGTCTAATTGGCGAATGAAATGCCTCGCCTGCTCCTTGCCATCCACATCAAATCGAAAAAAATGATAGGCTCCCACGGGAATATCGCGTTCGCGGAAGGCCTTGTAATGCTGATCAAAGGTGTCATCCACTCGATTATCCCCTTCACTAACTTTGAGGAACACAAAGTCCAAGGAGTCCAAGCCATCGTAGAGAACTTTACCGTTCCAATGAGATAAGTCCAAACCGCGAACATCATAGGATTTGGCGAGTTCCCAAGGGTCTCGAGCTGCGGCCTTTTTCCTTTCCGTCTTTTTTGTAAAATAGACTAAAAAACCCATCAGGGCGACAAAAAATAGTAGTAAAACGGCGACAGTTTTGGTCATTGGACTTGTTGGAAACGTAGTAAACAGGTTTAATTATCAAAAAATAAGGTAACGTATGAGTAAGATAATTATTTCCTTTTCAGTGTTTTAAAGTTACTAGTTAACGAATCACCTCCACAAGCACAATACCCCAACCCTATGAAAAAAGCCCCCCAGCTCACACTGGAAGGCTTTGTAGAGGGGGGGGGGAGTGACAGCTCCGTTTCACTTCGCTGTCATCCGCAAAGGGCATCTTGCACAAAGCCTACAGTATTCGTTGAGCGAATACTGTTTTTTTCATAGGGGTCGATCAATCACACCGGTGCATTTCTCGCCCCCTATGAAAAAAGCCTCCCAGCTCACACCGGAAGGCTTTGTAGAGGGGAAGGGATTCGAACCCTCGGTAAGCTTGAGACCTACACACGCTTTCCAAGCGTGCTCCTTAAACCACTCGGACACCCCTCTGAATGGACTGCAAAACTACGACTTATTTCGAAGAATCGAAAAAGCTATCGATATCCTTTTTGAATTGAATTAAGGAAGGTTTGTGGATGTAGTACATGTGGCCCGACTCGTACATCTTGATGTCCACACGGCTCCGTTGCTCCGGACGTAAGAACATGTGCTCGATGTCGTACAAGGCCGTGAAATACGGCGTCGCGAAATCATAATAACCACAGCCCAAATACACCTTCAGCGCCGGATTCTTCGCCATCGCATCCCGCAAACTCTCCGCTACATTCAAATACTTATTCTGCACATTCTTGTACGACCATGGATACACGTCGCCAAACACATTGTACACCTTCTCCTCCTTGAACTTCAATTCCTTTTGTAAATAATCATTGACCGTCGACGTAAACGGCCCATCAATATTCGCAAACGACGGATCAAACTCCACATACTCCCCCGCATCATCCAAATCCCGTCCCGTAAATCGCGCATCTAAACGACCCACCGTCAGACCATCGCCACGACGCAAAGACTTATAAAAACGATTCTCGTCCACACGTAAGTTGGCCTGCAAACACAATTCCTTCGACAAACCCGTCCAATACGCCAGTTTAGTCGCGATGGCATCCTTCTCGGTCGCCGACATCCATCCGCCCTTAATCAAGGCTGACGCATATTCGCCAATCGACCAAGCCTCTGACTCCTTCAAGATATCCGCCAAAGGACGCGCCTGCAATGCCGGACTCAATTTCTTGTGATACCAAGCCGCCGCCGTATACGATGGCACATACAAAGCCCGCGGTAAGTCATTCCCAATTGCATAATCATTCGTCCCAAAATTCAACACGGCCGAAATCAAAATCACCCCATTGATGTAAATCCGATGACGATCCTGCAAATGCTTCGCCAAGCCCGCCGCACGCGTCGTGCCATAACTCTCCCCCGCTAAAAACTTCGGCGATGACCAACGCTCATAACGACTTAAGAAATTCGTCACAAAAGACCCAATTGAATTAATATCCTCCACATAGCCATGGTATTTACTCGCATCCTGGCCCACCGCGCGTGAAAAACCGGTGGATACCGGATCGATGAATACCAAATCCGTTTTGTCCAACCAGCCATATTCATTGTTTATGTATGTATAAGGTGGCGCCGTCGCAGTACCATCCTCCTTCAAAACCACACGCTTCGGACCCACGCCACCCATGTGCAACCACAAGGACGCGGAACCCGGACCGCCGTTAAACGTAAAAGTAACTGGACGTTTCGCCGCATCTTCCCCATCCTTTTGGTAATAGGTAAAAAAGATTTTGGCCAACACCTTCCCCGTATCCGCCTTCATGTGCATGTAACCCGTGTAAGCCGTATAGGCCAAAGACTTCCCCGCCACATTCATCACGTGCGCAGTCTTCACCACTTCCACACCTTGAATTTCCATCGTAGGCTTCTGTGCATAAAGCCCCATAAAACTCATCAAGAGCAATCCAGTCAATATTGATTTCATTGTAAAAAAATTTAGAAACGAATATAAAAATTCTTTGGCAATAAAAACGTTTTGCCTTACTTTTGCCTAATACTCTATATATCATATAGACTTAATACGTTTAACTTACCCAATATGCAAAGTTTCCGCTCTGAGATAGAAAACCCACTGGTTGAAAAAGATATCCTGGATTTGGCCAAAAAAATCGCCCAATTCAAAGCTGGTGAAATTCACGAGGAAAAATTCAGAAGCCTTCGTCTGGCTCGTGGGGTGTATGGCCAGCGCCAACAAGGCGTTCAAATGGTCCGCATCAAATTGCCCTACGGCAAGATTCAATTCCACCAATGGAAGCGTATCGCGGATATTTCCGACGAATATTCAACGGGAAACTTGCACCTGACCACCCGTCAAGACATTCAAATCCACTTCGTTTCCCTAGACCGCACACCGGAACTTTGGGCGAAATTGGAACAAGACGATATCACCTTGCGCGAGGCCTGCGGAAACACGGTGCGTAACATCACCGCCTCTCCCACGTCCGGCATCGACCCGAAAGAACTTTTTGACGTAAGCCCGCATGCAGATGCTGCCTTCCGTTACTTCCTACGCAACCCCATCTGCCAAGAAATGGGCCGTAAGATCAAGATGTCCTTCTCCAACACCGAAGAAGATACATCACTCGCGTATCTACATGATGTAGGTTTTATTCCCAAAATCCAAAACGGAACCCGCGGATTTAAAGTCGTGGTGGGTGGTGGTTTGGGGGCTCAACCGATGTTGGCCCATACCGCCTACGAATTCCTAGCCGAAGACCAAGTAATCCCTTTCATTGAATCGGTTTTACGGGTTTTCGATCGCCACGGCGAGCGTAATTCCCGCCACAAGGCCCGCATGAAATTCTTGATCCAAAAAATCGGTTTTGAGGAATTCATGAATTTGGTGAATGCCGAAACCAAAGCCTTGAAAAATCACAGCTTCGCGATTGCGGATGCATCCGCGTGGGAAGTTGCAGAACCATCATTGAAAGCAGACATCAAAGCACCGGAAACGGCGGAATACCAAACCTGGTTGGACACAAACACCTTTGAACAAAAGCAAAAAGGATTCCACGCGGTTTACGTACGAATCCTGAATGGTAACATTTCCAGCGACACATCCCGTTCCTTAATCGAGGCGTTGAAGGGATACATCGGTGATGATATTCGAATTACGATCAACCAAGGATTGATGTTGAAGTTTGTGCCGACGGCCAACTTGCCTTATGTTTTCCAAGTATTAAATGCCCACGGCCTAGCTGCACCGGGTGCGAATTCCATCGCGAATATTACGGCATGTCCGGGAACGGATACCTGTAATTTGGCGATTTCGGATTCGACGCATATTACCTCAAAATTAGAGGAGGTGATCAATGAGGAATTCCCTGCCTTGATTCACGATTCAGCAATGAAAATCAAGATTTCGGGTTGTATGAATGCCTGTGGCCAACACAGCATGGCGTCCATCGGATTCCACGGTTCTTCGTTGAAGGCCGCCGACAAGCGTGTTTTGCCAGCTTTGCAGGTCTTGATCGGCGGAGCGACGCTTGGAAATGGAGAGGGTCGTATCGCCGACAAGGTTATCAAGGTTCCTTCCAAAAGAGGACCGGAAGTCTTACGTGTCTTATTGAACAACTTCGAAGAAAACGCCAACGAGGGTGAATACTTCCACGAATATTACGATCGCCAAGGGGAGAAATATTTCTACAACTTGTTAAAACCGATTGCAGATTTGACCACCTTGGTGGATTCAGACTTCATCGATTGGGGTGCGACGGATACTTTCGCCACGGAAATCGGGGTGGGTGAATGTGCCGGTGTGATGATTGATTTGGTTGCGACCTTGTTGTTCGAATCCGAAGAAAAATACGAATGGACCACCGCGGCTTTGGAAGACAAGCGCTGGGCGGATGCCATCTACCATGCTTATTCGGTATTCATTTCAGCGGCCAAAGCGTTGCTATTGGATAAGTCGGTGACCGTTGCCAACCAAAATGCGGTCATCAACAAGTTCGAGGAACATTTCGTTGCGGCGGGTGAATTTGAAATCGAGGCGCCAACATTCCCTGAATTGGTGTTACAAATTAACCAAAACGAGCCATCGGAGGCCTTTGCGCGTCAATTTGCGGCGCAAGCACAGAACTTCCTAAACGCTGCCACTACATTCCGCCAAGCCATCGCATGAAAAATTTAAGTCATTTCAGAAAATTAGAACCGCAACCTCGCTTAACCGTGGTAGGAGCAGGCCCTGGTGATCCGGAATTGATCACCTTGAAGGCCATCAAAGCGATTGCCTCGGCACAGGCGGTCTTGTACGATGCCTTGGTCGACAAAAGTTTATTGGAGCATTGTTCCGAATCCTGCGAACAAATTTACGTGGGCAAGAAACCGGGCGAGAGCCATTCGCAAGCAGCCATCAACGAATTAATTGTCGAAAAGGCCTATGCCTTAGGACATGTCGTTCGTTTGAAAGGCGGCGATCCCTTTGTCTTCGGAAGAGGTCAAGAGGAAATCGAATACGCACGTTCATTTGGATTATTGACAGGATATGTTCCTGGCATCAGCTCCTCCTATGCAGCTGCGGGCGCGGCAGATATTCCCCTGACAGTACGTGGCGTAAATGAGAGTTTTTGGGTAATGACGGGTACCAAATCAGACGGTAGCTTGTCGGAAGACTTGAAACTCGGCTTGCAATCCTCAGCGACTTTAGTCATTCTCATGGGGATGAATAAATTAGGTGAAATTGCTACTTTATGCCAAGAGTTCGGCAAAGGTGAAATCTCAGCAGCCATCATCCAAAATGGAACCATGGCCAATCAGCGCATTGGTATATCGACGGCCGCAGAACTTGAAAATTTGGCTAAAAAAGAGGACCTTCGTAATCCTGCCATCATCGTGATCGGCGAAGTGGTTCGCCACGCGAAGCCGGAGTTATGGGAAAAGATTGTAAATTTAAAGTAAAGACGCGATTCTTCTATGTAGAGACGCGATACCTCGCGTCTATTAATACAAACCACGCGATACCTCGCGTATGAATAATGTAGAGACGCGATACTTCGCGTCTATTAATACAAACCGCGCGATACCTCGCGTCTGAAAAAACTATGCAGAGACGCGATACCTCGCATCTGAAAAAACAATGTAGAGACGCGATACCTCGCGTCTGAAATAAAAAAGACGCGAAGTATCGCGTCTCTACAAAAACAAAAAAAGACGCGAATTATCGCGTCTCTACAAAAAACATAATAATCCAACATAAAAATATGTCACAAAGACTTAACATCTCATCCGGTTCCCCATTTGAAGACACCTTCGGCTATTGCCGCGCGGTAAAAACAGGCAACCTATTAGAAATCTCAGGAACTGTCGCACTAATCGATGCAGAAAAAGTTACGGCTGATGACTTCTATGCACAAACCTACAACATCATTGAGCGCATCGCGGTCGTATTGGAAGAAGCAGGTTCGTCGTTAAATGATGTCGTTCGTACACGAATCTTCACAACAGATATCTCTCAAAATTTGGAAATCGCCCGTGCACATGCATACTTTTTTGGGGATATAAAACCGACAACGGGAATCTATGAAATCTCGGCGCTGATTGCTCCGCAATATAAAGTGGAGATTGAATTCACGGCGTGGGTATCCTAATGTAGAGACGCGATACTTCGCGTCTGAAAAACAATGTAGAGACGCGATACCTCGCGTCTAAAAAACAATGTAGAGACGCGATACCTCGCGTCTAAAATAAAAGACGCGAAGTATCGCGTCTCTACAAAAACAAAAAAAGACGCGAAGTATCGCGTCTCTACAAAAACAAAAAAAGACGCGAAGTATCGCGTCTCTACAAAACAAAAAAAGACGCGAAGTATCGCGTCTCTACAAAAACAAAAAAAGACGCAAAGTATCGCGTCTCTACAAAACAAAAAAAGACGCGAAGTATCGCGTCTCTACAAAACAAAAAAGACGCGAAGTATCGCGTCTCTACAAAAACAAAAAAAGACGCGAAGTATCGCGTCTCTACAACGCGCTTGCCTCCCTCTTCAGCAAATTCACCCCAATCGGCACCACGCCCAAAAACTCACACACCAAGCCTCCGCCTAAATTCGCTAATTCCGCAATTTGCGCTGGACTCGCTCCTGCCGCTAAGGCACAAGCCGCAATCGAAATAACCGTATCGCCCGCTCCCGATACATCCGCAATCTGACGAATGTGCGCTGGGATAGCCACCTGCTCCGAACGGAAATCCATATAGACGCCACGCTCCGAAAGCGTCACGAATAATCCCTCAAAATTTTGGGACTCTTTAAACTTTTTCACCGTCGCCGGTAAGGCTAAGGAACTCAAGTCCGACGAATCCAAGCCCAAACCATCCCGTAACTCATGTAAATTCGGCTTAAACAAGGTCGCCCCCTGATAAGCAAAGAAATTCTTCTTCTTCGGATCCACCACCGTCGGGATTCCTGCCTCTTTCGCCAGCGCCATCACCTCCTGAATCAATCCCGCACTCAAAACTCCCTTATCGTAATCCTCAAAAATAATCACATCCACATTGGAAATGGCCGCTTTCACCGCCGCCAACAAAGCCGAAACAGATGTCGAAGAAATCGCCTTCTCCGTCTCCGAGTCCACACGTAATAGTTGTTGGGACCCCGCAATCACACGCTCCTTCACGGTAGTTGGCCGACCAGCTTCTTGGATAATTCCGTCGACCGACAAGCCTGCTTCTCGAAGAATGTCCAGCAACGAAGAACCCGTCGAATCATCACCAATGACCGAGAAAACCAAAGGCTTGGCACCTAAACTCGCTACGTTCAACACCACATTTCCCGCACCGCCTAATCGGTTTTCGCGTTTCACGACATTCACCACCGGCACGGGTGCCTCCGGCGAAATACGGGTAACCTTGCCCCAGGTGTAGGCATCCACCATCAGATCCCCGATCACCATGACCCTCAGCTTCGCAAAGCCATCAATAATTTCAGCTAATGTGCTCATAATTATCCTCCTATCGTCGTCATCGATTCATTGATAACGCCCTTTCTATTATTTTCAGCCTCGAAACCATCCAGAGGCCGCTTTTGGTATAATCCCATTAAAACTTCCCGCAACTCCTCATCCGAAACTCCCGCACGAAGATACGTCTTCAAATCAAAAACGCCATCATCATACAAACAGGTCTTCACCTGACCCTTCGCCGTCAAGCGCACCCGATTGCAGGTCCCACAAAAGGTTCGCGAAAAGGCCGCAATAATCCCCACATCACCCAAATGACCCGGAATCTCATAGCGATTCGCCGTCTCGCCCCCTCGCATCAAGATCGCCTTCGCTTCCGGATAAACCGATTTAATCTCCTTCAAAATCCGTTCGTGATTCCAAAAAAGCGTCCCCTCCACCAAACCCGAACCATTAAATGGCATCTCCTCAATAAAACGTACTGAAACGGGCAAATCTTTGGTCAAAGCCGTCAAGGCCAAAATATCCTGCTCATTCTGACCCTTCATCACCACCGCGTTGATCTTCACCTCGAATCCTTCCTCGACCAACCGCAATAGGTTATGGTAAACAATCTCAAAATCGTCCCGCCGCGTAATCTGCTTAAATCGATCCCGATCCAACGCATCCAAACTCAAATTCACCGATCGAATTCCCAAAGATTTCAGTTGGCCAATATACTCCCCAATCAACACCCCATTGCTTGTCAAACAAACCTCCAAGCCTGGCAAAGCCGTGATCTCCGTCAAAAAATCCATCAATCCATTCCGCACAAAAGGCTCCCCTCCGGTGATCCGAACCTTCTCAATCCCCATGCCATGCATCACTCGCACCACCCGGGACATTTCCTCCCAAGTCAATAACTCCCGCTCCGGCATGTAGACAATCCCCTCCGCCGGCATGCAATACGAACAACGTAAATTGCAACGATCCGTTACGGCGAGACGTAAATACGTCATCGGCCGACCGTGATTATCCAAGAGTTGATTATCTTTATACATTAGTCCGCAAATTACGAAAAATATGGCCACGTATACCCTGCTTCTCTTTGGCATTTGCCGCGATCTCCTAAAAAAAGATGAAATCATCATCGAGACACCGGAACTCGTGAATGCCGAAACGCTCTTACGCATGACGAAAAACACCTATCCCGAATTGAGTAATTTACCATCCCTACGTTTAGCGGCCGAACAGCATTTCCCAAAACCCGATTTCATCATCGAGCCCCGCATGGAAATTGCACTCATTCCACCTGTTTCTGGCGGATAATTGGGCTTGATTCCCTACAAAATCAGTAGATTATTTTATCTTTGCTACCTTAATCCATTTTATGCCTGTACAAACGATTTTTTTAGCGCTGCTTGCACTCCCTTGGCTATCTGCCTTGGCGATTGCGCTGCTCCCTAAAAAAATACAGGCGACGGTTTCCATCGTTTTGGCAGGTATCTTCACTTACTTGGCATTCCAAGTGGGACATCAGCCCGAAGGTAGCATCAGCTACCCGTGGTTTAACCTCGGTGGCAAAACGATTAGTGCCCATTTTTGGCTGACCAAATCCGCGCAATTACTGCTCTTGCTCGTCAGCATCGTCGCGCTCTTCGTCCAAATTTTCTCAAAATCCTATTTAGCAGAAGACCCCAAAATCGGTCGCTATTATACCTATTTACACCTCTTCATCGGGTCCATGAGCTTGTTGGTCCTCACCGACCAAACCTATCTTTTCTACGGCGCATGGGAATTGGTGGGTGCATGCTCCTACCTATTAATCAGCTTCTGGCACCAAAAAGAATCCGCCATCAAGGCCGCCAAAAAAGCCTTTCTACTCAACCGAATCGGCGATATCGCCCTATTGTTCGGATTGCTTGGCCTGTCGAATTACTTCGGAACGAGCCTATTTTCCGAAATGCATGGCGCCGCTCCTGCGTTGATCGGCATCGCGGTGATCATGGGTGGCATCGGTAAATCGGCGCAATTCCCTTTAATGTCTTGGTTACCGGATGCGATGGAGGGCCCGACACCCGCTTCGGCTTTGATTCACGCAGCCACGATGGTAGCAGCCGGGGTATTTGTGGGCATCCGTGTCTTTCCATTTATCGGCGAGGAAGCACATCTTTTCATGGGAAGTATCGGGGCTATCTCTCTAGTAGCAGGTGCTTTCATGGCCTTGTTTCAAAATGACATCAAAAAGGCTTTGGCCTATTCGACCATCTCCCAGTTAGGCCTGATGTGGCTAGGAATGGGTTCGAGTGCCTCCATGTTCCATTTGTATACGCACGGCATTTTCAAAGCCGGGTTATTCCTAACTGCAGGTTCGGTCATTCATTATTTGCATCACCAAAAAGCGACGCATGACTTAGATGCACAGAGTCTTAACCAAATGGGCGGCTTGCGCAAACAATTACCCTTGAGCTTTCTGGCTTATGTGGTTTTCGGGGCAGGAATGTTGGGTATTCCGTTGAGCAGCGGATTTTACAGCAAGGAAAACATTGCGGGATTCCTTTGGCAATCTGCGGAACATAGTGTTTACGCGAATTATTATTATGTCTTGTTGGCTGCCCTGGCATTGGGTATGGTATTGACGGCGAGTTACATGTGCCGACAAACCTACCTCATTTTCTTAGGCCAAAACCGAGGTGGACATACGTACGAAAAAGGACATACGGAATGGCTTCAAATCCTTCCCATCAGTTTACTGATTTTCTTGAGTTTATACGTTTGGATTTCAATGAATCCGATGGATTCCGAGCATTCCGTTTTCATGGCCTTTTTTCATCTTGAAAATTATCACATCCCTGGATTTTGGTTGGGCATCACGGCAGGCTCCTGGATAGCCGGCCTGGGAATTACCTTCCTGACGCGTCGCTGGATTCCGAAAACGAATATGCAATTCCTTGGATTTTTTTGGCCATCATTGTACCGAATTGCCTGGTATCTTAGTCAAAAAGTCCACCGGTTTGATGCACGAATCGTGGATCGAATCGTGGTTAAATTCACGGAATTACAAGTCATTATGGCACATTTGAGTGCGTGGACCGACCGCCATCTTGTGGATGGTTCGGTATCCCTGCTTGCCTCCATCAGTCAATCCTTGGGGGCACGCTTACGTACGTGGCAATCCGCCCAATTGCATCGTTATTGGTTTTGGGTATTCTTTACAGTGGTTTTCATCCTAATTTACCTTTTGTATTAATGGGAAACTTATCATACATCATTCTCTTGCCACTCATTGCCTCACTCCTTGTCGGGTTTGGGAAATTAGGTGCCACCTACTCGCGGCTCGTAGCCATCGGGGTGATCGGCATCCAACTCTTGCTTTTGGCTAAAATTGCCTTGGTATTTGATACCACGCAAGTAGGTTTTCAGTTAGCCGAATCCCACGATTGGATCCATTTGAACTTGGGCAGCTTAGGACAGTTTGTCTCCAAATACGCGATTGGGGTTGATGGCTTAAGTTTGGGACTGATTCTGTTGACCGGCTTAGTGAGCTTCGTGGCCCTTTGGAATTCGGAGGATATCAAGGAGAAACTAGCGGGTTATTATGCCTTGGTTTTGTTGCTCAATGCTTCATTAATGGGCTGTTTCTTGGCGCGGGATATGTTCTTGTTTTACATCTTCTTCGAATTTATGTTGTTGCCGATGTACTTCTTAATCGGTATTTGGGGAGGGCCGCGCAAGAACTATGCGTCCTTGAAGTTTTTCATTTACACGCTTGTGGGTTCTCTGTTTATTCTGATTGTGATGTTGGGCATCGCACTTGCCTACATGGATCCTTACGAGACGGCTATTTCCATGCAAAAACTGGGGGTGAATCAAGGTTTTGGCATCGAGGCATTGCAGTCGATGCAAACGGCATTAGCTGCACACGAAATTGCTCCGATTCAAATCGTGCACAGTTTCGACCTGCAGGCCTTGAGTGATGCAAATAATTGCCAACCGAATAACTTGTTCAGCCCACAATCCGGCTTTTTATTGGGTGGAATTTCCGGCAGAGCCTGGGGCTTCTGGTTGTTGTTCATCGGCTTTGCGATCAAGTTACCTTTGGTTCCTTTACATACTTGGCTACCCGATGCACACGTGGAAGCACCTACGCCGATATCGGTTTTATTAGCCGGCGTGCTCTTGAAAATTGGGGCCTATGGATGGTTGCGCATGGCGATTCCTTTCTTCCCGAACGAGGCGCTTGAGGCATCATCAATCATGGCAGGGCTCGGCGTTTTGTCCATTATCTATGGTGCTTATAACGCGTTGGCCATGAGTGATTTGAAGAAATTGGTAGCTTATTCGTCTGTTTCCCACATGGGCTTTGTGTTATTGGGAATTGCTTCCTTTACACCCGAAGGCTGGCAGGGATCCATCTTCCAGTTATTATCCCATGGGATTTTATCCTCCCTCCTATTCTTGATGGTGGGAGTTTTGTATCACCGCACGGGTAACCGACAAATTGATAATTTTTCAGGCCTAGCATCAAAAATGCCAAAGTACACCCTGATCTCAGGGATAGCCATTTTTGCGTCCTTGGGTTTACCGGGATTCTCCGGATTTATTGGGGAATTTTTCAGTTTAATGGGAGCCTTTACAAGCACGCATTTGACGCCAATCTATGCGATTTTAGGAGGTTTAGGAATTTTGTTGGGAGCAGGATATTTGTTGTGGACCTTCCAAAAGATATTTTTAGGTAGTTACTTCGTTCGGGAGACGAGTTGGGACTTACACGACTTATCAACGCTGGAACTGATTAGTTTATTCGGATTAGGAATATTGAGTATCATTTTCGGAATTTTCCCGGGAATCATTTTCGAGCTATCTGAAATTTTCGTAACTAACAGTTTGAATAACCTATTTCATTGATGAACCCGAAGATTCTTCCTTTAGTGGCTAGTCTTGATTTGGCGGAAGCCAATCACATATCTCCTATTTTGAATGGAATGTCGGAAGAGCAACAATCCCAATTCATGACGATTTATTTAGGTAAACGTCGGGACCCCATCTTGATTCTGATATGTACTCTATTGGGATTCCTATTTTTCGCGGGACTACAACGTTTCATCACGGATCGAATCGGCCTGGGTTTGTTGTATTTTTTTACGGGAGGATTCTTGTTGATCGGCACGATTATCGACCTATTTCGCTATAAATCCATTGCACGAACATACAATGAAAAGATTGCGCATCAAACAGCGGTGATCCTTTCTAATTTTAATTAAACCTATCAATTAAAGACTATGAAAAACAATTTGAGTCGGAGAGAAATCCTCAAAAATTCCGCCGGATTAGCGGGTTTGGGATTATTCGGTTCTTCCATGGAGGATCGCTTCAAAAAAGCAGATATCGCCGTAGGAGCGGATCTGAAGGGAAAAGTACAGCACTCAGCATGTCGCTGGTGTTATGATAAAATCCCATTTAATGAATTAGTCGTAAATGCCAAACGAATTGGTTTGTCGTCCATCGAATTAACGGGTCCCGACGAATGGGAGATTTTGAAAAAGCATGACATGACCGCAGCGATTGGTTGGGGTAAATACCCAGCCGGGTTAAACATCCCTGACTTTTTCAACCGCACGAAAAACCACGATGCATTGGTGGGCTTTTATGAGGAAATTATCCCAAAAGCAGCCAAAGCAGGAGTTAAAAATATCATTGCCTTCTCGGGAAACCGCAATGGCTTAAGTGACGAAGATGGTCTAATCAACTGCAAGAAAGGTCTTCAGCGCGTCATGAAAACGGCGGAGCGCTATGATGTAACCATCTCGATGGAATTATTGAACTCCAAAGTAAACCATAAAGACTACCAAGCAGATACAACCGAATGGGGCGCGGCACTTTGTGAGATGGTGGGTTCGGATAAATTCAAATTGCTCTACGACATCTACCACATGCAAATCATGGAGGGCGACGTAATCGCAACCATCAAGAAATACCACCAATACATCTCACACTACCACACAGGTGGTGTTCCGGGACGTAATGAAATCGATGATACGCAAGAATTGAATTACCGCGCCATCATCAAAGCGATCTACGATACGGGTTACAAAGGATACATCGGCCAGGAATTCATTCCAGCGCGCGAAGACAAGATGGCCTCCTTAGCCCAAGCCGTTCAAATCTGCGATATCTAAACGAACGATATTTCATGTAAGCCAGCTCCTATCCGGGGCTGGCTTTTTTTATGCCAATTTCTTGGTAATGTTCATGCAATTCATTTTTCGCATGAGGAAAAAATACAGCGCAAACTATCTTTCCATCACGATGTAGAGACGCGATACTTCGCGTCTAAAAACACATTGTAGAGACGCGATACTTCGCGTCTAAAAACACATCGTAGAGACGCGATACTTCGCGTCTTCGGTAACCCCCTCGCGGAATTACCTGGCTGAATGAATTAATGACAACCACCCATTTTAGTCTTAGGATAAAACCACAACCATGAAAGCCCTACTTGTTCTTATGCTCCCCTTCCTCTCACTCGCCCAATGCCCTCAAATAAGCACACAGCCCCAGTCGCAGGCCGACTGTGAAGGCAATTCCATTCGAATGATTGTCATCAGCAATGGAACGCAATTTCAGTGGGAAAAGAAAAGACCACAGGATAGCAATTTCACAACAATCAGCGGTGCCACGCAGGCCAATTATCAAATCATGCCGAGCGGAAATACAAGCCATCCGACAGGAACCCTGTATCGGGTAAAAATTGGTCTCGGTAGCTGCTCCGTGTATTCCGAAGCGGCTAGCATAACCCTAAGCAAAATAAATTCTATTTTGAATCCCAGCATTTGTGAACGAGGGAATGGCACGCTAAGCATACAAGCCAGCGATGGAGCCATGCGGTTCCAATGGTCAAGGTCCATCAAGGGCGGTCCATATCAGGATATTTCAGATAACGGGATTTTTTCGGGGAGCCAACAGGCCCAACTCAACATTACGAATGCGAGTACAGAACTTGATGGACAAAAAATCCGGGTTAAAATTGAATTTGCCGTGAGTCCGAATAATGACAACGAAGGCTCGACGACCAACCAAAATAATAGCCCCACCTGCCCAAGGACCTCTTCCGAAGTCACCTTACAGATCAAACCCAGCCCCATTCCACGACACGCCGCCGCTCGTTACTCGGGATGTTTCAATGAATCTTTTGCTGTGAATGCCAGTGGATGTTCCCCCTACGTAACGCAATGGTATGATGATAAGCGAAATCAACTTGGCACTGGGGCAAGGTTTCTCATCAGCTTAGCAAATCCAGATCCTAAACAATATTTCGCAAGCTGTTTCAATGCAGGCTGCGAAAGTCCGTTATCCGCTGGCACCTTCGTACAAGCATTTCCCAAACCAATTGCCCCGATTAACGCAGGTACTCCTACGGAAATCTGTCCAGGAAAAACAATAACATTTAAAGCCTCTGGAGGATCGAATAATATATGGTATGCAAATCCAACCACGACAACAGCCTTAAGTACTGCTACCAATTATACATTGATTGCCAGCGGAAGTGGAACCCTTACCCGTTATGTCAGCCAGAAAATCAATGGGTGCGAAAGCGAACGTACTGCCATCGAGGTTGAAATACGCTCAGGCATAAGCTGCTCCCCCATGGATACAACAATTATTCCACCACCTCTTAGTCCACCGCCCCCACCCATCGATACTGCAACCCATAAAATGCCGGCAGTAACGCTGGATTACAGACTTCAAAAGAACTGTGATTTGGCGAGCTATGAACTTAATATCATTGGCTGCCCGACTACCCCAGTTTGGCGGATCAATCAGCAATTTGAGCATACTGGAAATTTTATTTCCCTTTATGTGCCAGAGAACATGGAAATTCATATAGAATGTCCGAGTACCATTAGCCAACCATTACAAATTCTTTTACCTGGTTTGGCGGCACCTTCCATACCCATACAAACCAATTACCAACAATTTATATGTGAGGGGGAAAACACCTATCTGAGTATTCAACTCCCACTTAACTCCAACATGGTGGGATGGGAGCGAAATGGGCATCTATTTAGTCAAAATCAAAGTCTTCAAGGAAACCTAGAAAGCGGCAATTACCAAGCCATTATCCAAAGGTACGCCTGTACCTATCGGAGTGAATCTATCTACATCCATGTCATACCTAGACCGCAGGCACCCATGCTTTCTAGTAATAAATTAGCGCTCTGCGAAGACGACTCAAGCATCGTAGAAATTAAAACTTCACACCTGCTGTACCGTTGGAACGATGAAATCGCAACTCAACAGCTAAAAATTATTCGAAAATCAGCAGGAACTTATACGTATGTAGCCGAAGTTTCCGACGATGGATTATGCTGGTCATACAGATCTAAACCTTTGTACATCCAAATCCACGCGACTCCGGAAAGTCCTCGCATCATACTAGAAAAAGATGGAGGATTTTGTCGGGGAGATTCCTCCCGACTCCAAATCGATCGAAAAGGCATGGGCTACCACTGGTCGACAACAGATACAATTGCCGCAATCTTCGTGAAGCAAACCGGAACTTTTCAGGTAAAATGGAAAGACAATAATGGTTGTTGGTCCCCCTATAGCCCCATTGCCCAAACCTTTAATTTCCCGGATGAACCCCAACCGAACATTCAAGCCATACCCAACCGACAGTTTTGTATGGGTGAACGAATCGTCGTTCGCGCAAGCTCAGCATTTGCGTATTTGTGGAGCACTCGGGCAACCTCAGACTCCATTTTTGTTCAAACGAGTACGCAAGTCTATTTGAAAACACAAAACCCCTATGGCTGTTGGTCACCCCCAAGCAAAACCTTGGAACTTGTCGCACAGGAAAACCCATGGATGCCTACAATCACGAGAACCGGAGTCTATTTCATCCAAGCAAATCCGATGGGAATCATTTCAAAATTTGAATGGCAACTAAATGCCTATCATCTTCTTGATACGGTCGCACAACTCAAAATTAGACAATCGGGACTCTATCAAGTGAAGGCAATTCGAAACTATGAGATTCCTGATGCCAAATCGATCCAATGCGTTTCCCCATTTCAAAAAACGAGCATCGGAATCCCCATGGAGGATCCAGGGATACGTGTATATCCAAATCCAAATAAAGGGCAGCAAATGAAGGTAGAGATCCAAGAGGACTTGTCCGATATTCTAGCGGAACTCTATTCGCTTCAAGGTAAAAAGGTAAAAGCTTGGAATCTAAAGAATACTCTATCGATTAATCAACTAGAACTCTCGGATTTAATTTCTGGGGTTTACATTCTGACATTGGCCGCTAAAAACTATGTTCGCCAACAGCGAATTTTTATCGTTTCAGATTGACAAAAAAACACTTGAAATATATCTTTGTGAAAAATCGGGATGTAGCGCAGTCCGGTAGCGTACACGTCTGGGGGGCGTGTGGTCGCAGGTTCAAATCCTGTCATCCCGACAAAAAAAGGCCAGCATTGCTGGCCTTTGTACTTATTCGTAAATTCCTTTGGCAATTTTTTCGCTCATCGCTTTCGGTGCAACCCAAGCCAAGAATGCGCCAAGTTTATTGACCACACCGGTAATCACTTCGATCTTTTTAGCGAACATTCCATCGACCGCCATCTTCGCAACAACTTCAGGTGTCATGGTGATCTTTTCGGCCGCCTTACGTGCTTTTTCCTGCAAATTTGCCCGATTATTGAAATTGGTCGTCGTAGCCCCCGGACTCACTACCGTTACGGAAATGCCTTTGCTTTTCCATTCGTGATGTAAACCCCTTGAGAAGTTCAAAACAAAGACCTTCGTTGCCGCATAAAGACTCATGTTTGGAATTGCTTGATAAGCGGTCGAACTCGCGATGTTTAATAGATATGCCTGGCCCTTCCCTACTAAATAAGGATAGAATTTTTGACACATCTCCACCAAGGCGTTCATATTAACTTGCATCATTTTCTGATTCTCCTCGAACGTATATGTTTCGAATTGCCCTACTAAACCGTAGCCGGCATTGTTGACTAAAATTCGCAAATCAACTTTCTTTTCCTCTACCCAGGAAACGATACGATCGACAGAACCTGCCTCCGCTAAGTCGGCTACCAGGTAATCGACCTTTAAACCGTATTTTTTTTCGAACTCCTCCTTCACCATTTGAAGTTCGTATGAGTTTCGAGCAATTAGGAGCAAATCATAGCCCTTCAATGCCAATTCGTTGGCAATCTCTTTTCCTATTCCCTTACTTGCTCCCGTAATTAGTGCAAATGCCATGATGTAAATGGTTTAAAAAAAAGAAGCCCATTGCTGGGCTTCTAATTAAATTATTTTTTAGGTGCCGCCGGCGCGCCAGTAGGTGCCGGGGTTGGATTAAAGTAGGCCTTGATATCCGGATCATCCGCCTTAATTTCCTGGGCCTTCGTGAAGAGTTCTTTCACTTTTGCCTCGTCCTTGGTTACCGACAAATTATATCCACCTAAGAACTTGTAGGCTTCAAACAATTGGTTCTTATCCTCTTTATATTGCCCTTTTTCTGCACGTTGTGTTTCTACGGCAGCTAAGAATTTCTCATAATAAGGAGCTCCTAACCATTTCGTTCCCGTGTAATCAATTAGGTTATTGGCGCGAGCACGGTTAATGTAGAATGGAGGCCATTTGTCATTGATTTGAAGCGCTTTTGCAAACAAGGTATCCGCACGCATCGCCATGGCGGGACGACCTACAGTGTCCGCCTTGTTCATGAAGGCTGCAGTTAAGTAATAGTCCATCGCAACTTTGAAATAATCGCCTGAACCCACAGTTTGAGCTTTCTTCACTTTCCATTGAATAGCACCCATACCCGCAACTGCTGCATCAGCGTAACGCTTCTGCTTATAACGAACATCGTGGATGATTGAATACACGTTATTGTTCGTATCCAATGGAGCAGCACGCTCAAGGTAAACGATCGCAAGCGAATCCTTTCCTAAACCTTGGTATCCTTTTCCAAAATACAAATCATCCATAAAATAAGGCTTAACGCCACTCTTAACCATACCATCTAGGTTGTCAATACCTTCTTGGAATTTACCCATTTCAACGTTGGAATATCCACGCATACGGTAAATATCATTGTCTTTCACACCTTTCTTGTCCGCTTCATCCGTAAACTTCATCGCACCCTCGTAATCCTTTGATAAGAACAATAACTTAGCCGTCTCTAAAGTAACCTGTGGTGTTGCTTCAGCACGCTCTAAATAACGACGGAAATAACGAGATGCATTTTTGTATTGGGATCCCACGATCAAATATTCACCATATTTACGTAAGGCAGGAGCATAGTTGGAATCCAAATCAATTGCTTCTTTATATCTTGATTGCGTCTCCTTGTAGTTTTTACCACGTAAATAAACCGTACCAATCTTCACTTTTGCCTTGATGTTACGAGGCTCCTGCGCAATCGCATTTTCATAAGCTGTTACAGCATTACCCCCATCATTCTTGATCAAAAATGCATCCCCTTTCACAATGTAATGTTCTGCAGTTGGCAACTTCTTATCCTTCATCATACGATCTTGAATCGCATCAATCAAACGAATCGCTTCCGCTGGGTCATTGTTGGCCGCATTGAAAGACTCTTCCTTTCCTAAGATGTAGTACATCGTATATGCCTCAGCAATGCGGTACATCACATCAATGTTTTTATTCTTCGTCTCAGCAAGAATACGGTCAAAGTCAACCTTTGCTTCATTGACCTTATTTTGGCCAACTAAAATTGAAGCCAAACCAACTTGATTCAAATAGTTCTTCGGATCTGCAGCCTTACCCGCTTCGAATGTTTTCCGAGCATTATCCCAATCACGTTGATTCAAATAATAGTAACCTAAATAGAAATAGTTTTCTCCAGTAGGTTGAGCTGCAACTAAACTCTCAAAAACCTGTTTCGCCCGACTTGGCTGATGGCGGTCCAACATATGTAAACCCTCCTGAATTGTTTGCCCGAAAGCCAAATTGGTTAACAACAAACCAACTCCCAAAAGCCACGATTTCATTTTCTTCATTGTAAGTTAATGTTTTGTTTAAATAGTATTTTTCTTAGGCGTAAACATTGAAATAATTCAACTAATTACTTTAAAAGTTTAAAAATTTTTGAATGACAAATATACTAATAATTCTATAAAAAAGTCAACTAAATAGGCCACAAATTACGCCTTATTGGCTGATTTGGTACTGACGAATCGTGATAGGTCGGGTCAACGGAATCAAGCCTGATTTCAATACAATCAGCTGTCCCATGTCTCCACAGACATAATTCACAAAACCCGTCCCCAAACCCTGATAAGATTCCTTCAGAATCACTTTCACTTCGCGACGCAACGGATACTTCTTCAAAGCAAGATTATACCCGAACGGTTGGTAAAATTCAGACCGCGGCAAAGTGGATTCTTTCGCGACCGACATCACATTGACCGAACGAATAAAACCTAAAGAAGTTGGATTATCCCCATCGCTAATCCAATTCGACCCAATAATCCCCATCGCATTGGGATGCGACTTCACATACTCGATAACATCCTTATTCGAACCCGCTGCCGAAACCGCTAACCCGCTATTCTTTAAGCCGAATAAATCGACCAAAAACTTAATATTACTAGAATTCGCCTTGTCCACGACTAATTCAACATCACCAGCACGAGAAGAACCGATGGATTTCCAGGATTTTTGTTGGCCTGCAATCAAGGCCTTCAATTGATCCAACCCAATCAACGTATCCTTGTTCGAGGGATGAACTAAAAGAGCAATTCCATCAGCCGCAAACTTAAAACTACGGTAACTTATTTTCTTTCGCGTAAATACCTCCTTTTCAGATTCAGTCAATTCCCGAGTGACAACGGCAGCCCGAACCTTGTCATTCAACAAATCAGCAATCGCCTCATTCTCAGGCTTAAACTGTAAGTTAAGTTTGGCGAAATGGTAATTATCTTGAAATGCGGTCTTTTCCGCCTCAACGATACGCTGAAAAGATTCATCCACAGCAATTTGAATTGAACCCGTCGCAGGACCATCCTTCACTTCCGCATTTTTTGATCCACATGCAAACATCAGAGATGCCATTGCATAAATAGAAATAAATTTACTCTTCATCATATTCACCATAATTTTCAGATTCATTCGTTTCTTTAAAATACAAATAGGCGCGCCATATTCTGAACAATCCGTAAAGAATAAATAAGCATCCCAATAAAAATACAATTGGGGTTTCATTCCAAGTACCCAAATCAAAATTTGACCAGAAGGCCGCATAGGCACCCAAAATGGTGTAAGCCAACGCAACAAATACCCGGAAAGAAATATTAACCCAACTAGCTAAGGATCGTTTCATAATTGAACTTAAACAATCAGACCTGCCAAATGTACATTTAGCAGGTCTGACATGAATTTGCAATAAAAATTACTCAGATAACACGAACGTGATCGGCTGCGTAAAACGAGAACGCACTGGGCGACCCGACTGCTTACCAGGAGTCCATCTTGGTACCGATTTAATTACACGAACGGCTTCTTCATCGCAACCGAAACCTACTGATTTCAAAACCTGAACGTCTTGGATTGTACCATCCGTGTTCACAACGAACTGAACGTATACTTTTCCTCCCACGTTAGCACGCTGTGCTGCTGATGGGTAACGTAAGTTTTTCTGCAAGAAGGCTCCGAAAGCACGAGGACCTCCAGGGAATTCAGCTTGCTGCTCAACCGCGGTGAAGATTTCATCTTCAGCTGGTTTTGGCGGCTCAACTGGCTCGGGCCCTTTTGCATCTGGATCAACTGGTGGCTCGTACGTTTCCGTCTCCCCTTTAACCGTCTCAGATGCCGTGTTACCTTTCACCTCCTCAGGTGGCGGCTCCGGCTTCGTTACTTCCTCATCATGCTTGATTTCTGGAGGTAAGAATTTCGTCGTAGTCACCTTTGGAATTTCTTTGGGTGGTGGCGGCGGTGGCGGCGGAGGCAACTCAACCTTCTTGGTAGGAGCTGGCTTATCCAGTTTCATTACTTCAGCTGTCACTTCTGTCTTTTCCTCTGAAGCTGCAGTCAACTGTTTCCAGAAAGCTGCCAGCAAAAGAGCACCAACAAAAAGTGCAGAGCCTAGTAATACCGACCGCTTCATTACTTTAGGATACGTCTTCCGAAGAACAAAGGCACCGAATTCACGGTTCTTATTCTTGAAGATAATATCGTCCAAAGTAGCATCTTGGCTTATTACTTGTGACATAATATTCGTTTAATTTAAAATTAATTTAATAGGTCTATTTACCTGATCGTTTAATCAAAGCCTCCGTGTCCGGATCGATTTCCAACAAAGCATAACGCTTGTTGTTAGTAATCGCACACTCATCAAGCATATCGATCATATTACGATACTTAGCTTTCTTCGTAGGCTTAATTACGATAGTAAAGTTTGCACCAACTTTCGCCTTAAGATCCGCAATTACCTTGCGAATGCCTGTCTCAGAATAGTCGGTCACCTGCATTACTGTACCTGCTTCAGTTGGAATACCTTGGTAATAATACACCTTTGTCTCATCTGGACACACCGTTAGTGTTTCCGACAATTTAACAGGTGATGTTTCCTTGGTATCCGTTTTATCAGGCATGTTTAATTGCATGGTAACGGGTTTTGCTAACGTAGTCGTTAACATGAAGAAAGTAATCAACAAGAAGCCTAAGTCCACCATAGGTGTCATGTCGATTTTGGTCGACATCTTTTTACTACGCTTCTTCCCGCCTTTCTTCCCGCCACCGGAGCTATCTATTTCTGCCATTTCTGTTTCTTATTAAAAATGAAAACTTATTTCGGTTTATTTTCCGGACCAGTTACCAATTGGAAGATATTGATATTCTGAGCTTGCAAAGTACCGATGATATCAGCAAACACTTTGTAATTAGACTCCTTATCTCCTTTAACAGCAACTTTTAATTCTGGATTCGACAATTTCGCATAACCCACCCAATACGATAACTCGTTATTAGCTGAATCAATTGGAATTCCCTTACTTAGCTTCTTAGCTTCTGCAGGCTTCATACTTAACACTTGACGCATAGCTCCAAGAGGATAACCGATAATTTCAGAAGACATAAAGTTCTTCTTCATCTCAGCAGTTACAGCGATACCATAGCGATTAGCCATACGCTCTAACATAAACTCTCTTGCCATTTGATCATCAGTTGCCAAATAAACGCCTCCATCTGGTGCAACACTAACCATAAGCATACCATCCTTTGTATTCAAAGGCTTCTCCGAAATCGAAGATGGTGGCGTGATTGTAACTGCCTCTTCTGGACGGAACTTCGCGGTTAACATGAAGAACGTCAAAAGAAGGAAAGCCACATCACACATCGCTGTCATGTCGAGTGAGACACTTTGTCGTTTAGCTTTAACTTTTGGCATAACAATTATTTTTTGAACAGTGAATAAAATTGAATGAAAGGGCTAAGCCCCTAAATCAGTTCAAATATTAATTGTGATGCGTAGCGTAGTTTTGGTTAACGCTCAAGCCGATCTCATCAATGCTGTATGTTAACTCATCAATTTTCGCTGTAAATACGTTGTATGCAATGATACAGATCGCCGATGTACCGATACCTAATGCCGTATTGATTAGGGCCTCAGAGATACCATTTGCTAACGCTGATGAATCTGTAGATCCACCTGAGTTACCCAATGAAGCAAAGGCCTTGATCATACCTACTACCGTTCCTAATAGACCGATCAAAGTAGATACCGATGCCAATGTTGCAATGATAGTCAAGTTTTTCTCCAACATTGGTAATTCCAATGAAGTAGCTTCTTCAACTTCTTTGCTCAATGCTGCTAATTTTTGCTCCTTATCTAAAGAAGTTTCCGTAATTAACGCCTTGTATTTTTTAATCGCAGATAAAGTTACATTACCTACTGATCCTTTTTGCTTATCACAAGCTTTCAAAGCAGCCTCAACATCATCCTTGTCTAAAGCAGCTTGTACTGAACGTACGAATGCGTTAACATCACCAGTACCTTTTGCTTTACTGATTGTGAATAAACGCTCAATTGAGAATGTTAATGCAGTTAAGAAACAAGTCATCAAAACTGGCACGATAACTCCACCTTTGTAAACGACACCAAAGTAATCGCCTGGTAGTGGGTGTCCTTCTGTAGTTCCTCCTTCAAAGTGAGATGGATCTCCCATTACAAAGTTGTAAATCGCTAATGCAATGGCAAAAAGAACAATTAGAATTAAACCGGCAGAAATTCCACCTGATTTTTTTTCAGTTGCAGCTGGCTTAGCAGCTGGCTTTGGTTGTTGTGTACTCATTAGTTTGGTAATTTGGGGTTAAAGAATTATTTTTTTGTTAATAAAACTTGATGAAAAATGCGGGAGTAGTTTTCATAGGTTTTAGCTCCACTGCTTTTTTCGGTAAAGGCAAAAGTAATAGAATTCTCAAATAATTTACACAAGTCGATTTCACAGGGCGATTGAAATTCTTCCCCATGCAAACTTAGCTATTGTATTATCTTGATATTTTGTCCAAAAATCCCCCCTTTATTAGGTACTTTTTTGAGAATTATTTTTTTAAAAAATTTTGAAAAAAAATTAATTTAAACCTATTTACACGCCTTAAAGTACCAAAATACCGTACATTTGTTTGGTAAAAATCGAATTCATGGATTCCCCATTCAGCCCCAAAGGCCCACGCGCAGCCACACGGAAAAATGACAGCCAACCGCTCAAAGAAGCGATTGATGCACTTCTACGTGTCTATAAACTGCAAAGCCAATTCGATGAAACCTCCATTGAGGCCAATTGGGAAGAAATTATGGGGAAACCCATCGCGGCAAGGACCCAACAAGTCTATGCGAAAAACCAGAAACTCTATCTGAAAATCGACTCAGCCCCCCTGAAAAAGGAATTAATCATGGCCAAACAAAAAATGATCGAATTGATCAATAAACACGCTGGGAAAAACCTCATCGAGGAAGTTGTGTTTCTTTAGATTCTATTCATCCAAGCCCCGGTATTTGCATTCGCCCCCGCTTTCCTAAGCCAAAAATTTGCAGCATATTTGTATCCGATTTCCCCCGTACTATAAATGAATGTCCCTACACTCCTAAAACAAGGTGACCGCGTAGCCATCGTTTCGCCGGCCTCTCCTCCAAGTTCCGACCAATGGAAAAAAGGGATCGAGGTGTTGGAATCTTGGGGACTGGAAGTTATTCGTTCCGAGAATTATTTGGCGAAACATTTTGGACTAGCAGGAACCGATGAAGAGCGCCGCTCCGATATGCAGCAAATGTTGGATGACCCAAACATCAAAGCCATTTTCCCCTTACGCGGTGGCTATGGAAGCAGTCGATTTTTAGACCAACTGGATTTTGAGGCTTACCGTAATAACCCAAAATGGATCGTTGGCTTTTCGGATATAACGGCCCTGCTATGCCACAGCGATGCTTTACAAATCGCCAGCATTCACGGCCCAATGCCCAATAATTTCTGCCAAAAAGAAGGAGAGGATGCCCTTCTTGCATTAAAAAACTTGCTTTTCCTGGGCACTACTTCCATCACAATACCCGCTCACCCCTTGAATCGCGCCGGCGAGGTAGAGGCCGAGATCATCGGCGGCAACCTTTCCCTACTCGTTCACTTAATCGGCTCAGAAAGCTTCGCCAATCCCGTAGGGAAAATTCTATTCATTGAGGAAGTAGGCGAACGACGCTACCATGTTGACCGCATGCTTGTGCAATTGAAACGCGCAGGTTATTTCAATCAGTTAAAGGGAATCATTATCGGAGGTTTTACCGATTGCGATGAAGCAAAACTTGAAATAGGAAAAACAGTGGAAGAATTGGTTTTGGAACATTGTTCAGAAACGAAATTTCCCATCGCCTTCAACTTCCCAGCAGGACATATCCCAAACAATTTTGCCCTGCCTTTCGGGACAAAAATCAAGTTCTTGGTAAATTCTGAAATTGTCCAAGTAACTGGACAGATTTAAGCTCCGCTAATACGACAATCTGCTAGTTTTGGTCAAAAAAACCATGCTCGCAAAAACCTATGGCTGCTCCATTTTTGGAGTCCAAGCTTCCCTCATCACCATTGAAACTCACGTGGGCCAAGGTAGCAAGTGCCACTTGGTAGGACTACCCGACTCCACCATCAAGGAGGCCATACTTCGCGTCGAATCCTCCATCAAGCAGATGGGGTGCTTTTTCCCTCGCAGAAAAGTCGTCATCAACTTAGCTCCAGCCAATGTCCGCAAAGAAGGCTCTGCCTATGACCTGCCCATGGCCCTTTCCGTCATCCAAGCCTCCGAACAAGTTCATATGCCCGAATTGGATCAATACGTCATCATGGGGGAACTCGCCTTGGACGGCATCTTGCGACCCATCAAGGGAGCCTTGCCTATCGCACTCGAAGCTCGAAAAAATGGTATTCAAAAAATCATCCTACCCAAATCCAATGCCCATGAAGCCGCCCTCGTGCAGGGAATAAATGTATATGGAATGGAAAGCCTTTCCGAAACCGTTCAGTTTTTACGTGGGAAGACAGTACACCGAGCCTTCACAACAGCGAATCCATTTCATGCAAAGCCTAAGAATTCCTTAGATTTCGATCAGGTTCAAGGACAAACCATCGCAAAACGTGCATTCGAAATTGCCGCCGCCGGAGGACATAATTTACTGCTGATTGGACCACCCGGCGCCGGAAAAACGATGTTGGCCAAACGATTCCCTACCATCCTACCTCCTCTTCAGCTCGATGAGGCCATGGAAACAACCATCGTACATTCCATCGCTGGAAAGATCCCGGCCCAACATGCTTTATTATCCCAACGGCCTTATCGCTCGCCACATCACACGATATCATCGACAGCACTCATTGGTGGAGGATCCAATCCCCAACCTGGAGAGATTACGCTAGCCCATAACGGTGTCCTATTTTTAGATGAATTGCCCGAGTTTTCTAAACACGCCTTGGAGGTCTTGCGGCAGCCCTTGGAAGATCGTAAGGTTTTTATATCAAGAGCGCGTTATGCCGTAGAATTTCCGGCCAATTTTATGCTCATTGCCAGCATGAACCCCTGTCCCTGTGGCTATTACAATCACCCTGAAAAAGATTGTACCTGTGGGTCAGAAGTCGTACAACGCTACCTAAACAAAATTTCAGGGCCACTACTTGACCGAATCGATTTACATGTCGAGGTTCTTCCCGTTCCCTTTGATGAACTGCATGAACAAAGGGTCAACGAAAAAAGTGAAGAAATTTTAGCCCGGGTTGAAAAAGCGCGTGAAATCCAATTGATTCGATTTGGAACGAAAAATCATCCGACAAACGCCTTGATGGATAGTCCCAGTACCAAGCAATATTGCCACCTGGAAAACGAGGCGGAGCAACAACTCAAAAGAGCCATGCAGAAACTATCTCTATCCGCTAGAGCTTATGATCGCATACGTAAAGTCGCTCGAACCATTGCCGATTTAGCCCAATCTGAGACCATTAAAATCGAACATATCACGGAAGCGATTGCCTACCGAAGTTTAGATAGGGAAAATTGGGGAGGATAATGTATTTTTGGGAAAAGAACGCCTATGAAACTCCGACTTATCCTTCTGTTCATTTGCTTATTCAACTTGGGTGCTTTTGCGCAAAACCCATCTTTTAAACCCATGGACTCATTTGAGGCTATTTTAGCCCGGGCAAAAAAAGAGCAAAAACCTATCTTTTTTGAAGTCTTCTTGCCCAACTGCTCGCATTGCATGGCTTATGATGGGACACTGAAAAACCCGAAAATCAAGCAGTTTTTAGATAAAAATGTGTTGGCTTACCAACTGGATATTAGCAAAAGGGAAAACGGACTTTTTCTACGAAAACAAAAAATATATATCCCCTCCACCCCCAGCTTCGTCATGCTCGGACCCGATGGAAAAACCTGGGATGTTCAAACGATGGGGGATGAATTAAATTCAGTCGAAGGAATCTTGAGCACCTTGAACCGAGCGATTGATCCGAAAAAAAGGGATGAGGCCATTTTGACGAAATACCAACAAGGATCTAGGGAATTCGACGAAATGATTGGATTGGCAAGTTTTACCCGAATGACCATGGATACGGTTCAAAACATCGAAATCGTCCAACAATTAGCGGAAGCACTTCCGAAAGACAAATACGAATCCGAACTCGGCTTTCTACTCATCCGCAAGGTGATGCTCGACAATAACAACCCCCTATTCGAGCACTTCATTAATAATTTGGCCGCATACCGTAAATCCGCAGATTCTGCAACCGTAAGAGCGGCGGCTGAGAATACCCTCATGTCTACCCTATTTTCCAGTCGGGCACGTAAATTCTCCCCCGAGCGCATCGCGGGAATCAAAAACGGCTTAAAGAAAATAGGACTTTCGGACGCACAAGTGGCTAATCGAAGCATTGTCCTTGAGGTACTCATAGACCTAGACAAGGACCAAATCGAAAATGCGACAAATCGCATCAAATCCTATTACGGCGGAAAAGCTATCCCCGAAAAAGAAAAAGAATTTTGGTGTAAATGGTTAAGCCGAAAACTGGACCCCAAAAATCCTTGTCCATTGAATTAATCTTACTTGGATAAGTGTGTAAATTCAAGTAATTTTCAACTACACATCCCTGTTTAACCAATTTTCAATGAAGAAACTGATACTCCTTTGCCTAAGTATAACCCTACTAATAGGATTTTCGAGTTCCATTCCATTAGTTGGAGAAGAAAGCTTAGAATCTGTATTTAAACGCATCAAAGAAGAGGTTGATTCAAATTCCCAAGCCTACAAAAGCCTTGGCACAGCTTGTTCAACAATCGGACATCGATTAACAGGAAGTTCCAATGGCAAAAAAGCGGAGGAATTTGCCTTTCAATTATTTAAAAAATATGGTTTTCGCGACACCAAATACCAAGGCTTTCAAGTAGAGGCTTGGGCACGCGACACAGTAACCTTATCGGTTGCTCCTCCCAAATCGGATGATTTCAGAGAAATACCGGTCGTTTCCTTAGCGCTGACTCCCGTAGAATCAAAAATCCAAGGGAGCATTGTGGATTGCGGGAATGGACTAGATACCGATTTTGAAGCAAAAAAAGAACTGGTTCGTGGCAAGGTTGTCCTAGCAAATATTGGGCTAGTAGATGCCCCAGCCGGAACTAAAAATCTACACCGATCGGAAAAAACGGCATTAGCCATCAAATACGGTGCCAGTGGCGTAATTTTTGTCAATACGGTTAAAGGTCAAGTGTTACTGACAGGTACCGCTTCGGTTACCGGTAACTTGATTTCAATTCCAGCAGTATGTATTTCCTGGGAAAGCGGATCCGAAATCCGCAATTGGCTTGTAGATCAGCCAGGACTTCTAGGGATGATTGAAATGCACAATGTAAGCCAACCCATCAAAGCTCGTAATGTAGTAGCAACACTACCCGGAGATAGCCGCCAATTACGTCATGAAAAAATCATCATTGGAGGACACTTGGACTCATGGGATTTAGCCACGGGTGCCATCGATAATGGAATCGGTTCATTTTCAGTCATTGATATTGCGAGAACATTTAAAGCGCTTGGCTTAAAGAGTAAACGCACCATTGAATTTGTCGCATTTATGGGCGAAGAAGAAGGCTTGCTAGGCTCAAAAGCTTATATCGAACGGGCTAAGAAAACAGGGGATATCGACAACATCGTCTACATGATTAATTTAGATATGGTCAATGATGTCCATGGGTTCAATGCGGGTGGCCGCGACGAAATGATGCCACTACTAAAAGAAATTGGAGACAAAATCAAATCCATCGACCCGAGCTTTGCCAATAAGCTCGAAAATTCGGCAGGCCTTCACTCCGATCACCAAGTGTTCCTCATGGAGGGAATTCCTGCAGCTGACCCTTTAGGGAAGTTGCCGAGAAATGTGTTGGATTGTTATCATGCCAACTGCGATGATTTCTCCTTAGTGAACAAAAAAGAAATGGAGAATAATGTCAAATATACTTCGATGCTTTTATACGCATTGGGCAATGCGACCTCCATTCCTGCCAAGAAATTAGACTTTTATTCCACGCGCGATTTCTTCATTAAACAAAACTTGCGCCACGAATTAGAATTAGGAAACGAATGGCGCTGGGGAAGTAATTAAAATCTCCCCAATTTGATTATTTTTGTAACAAGATTGATATTTACCAACCTTTATGAATTCGACAAATCCTTCATTTTACGAGCACGACATGGAAATGATCCCAGAAAACACCTTTAAATCAATTATTAAAGTAGTCGGTATCGGTGGCGGCGGATCCAATGCCGTGAAGCACATGCAGGAAATGGAAATCAAAGGGGCGGATTTGGTGATTTGCAATACCGACTCGCAAGCGTTAGCCTCCAATCCAGTTACGACGAAAATTAAATTAGGCCAACAAGGTCTAGGTGCAGGAACAGATCCTGAGGTGGGTCGTTTGGCCGCATTGGAGAGTCGGGAAAAAATCCTTAACGTCCTATCGAATGAAACCCAAATGGTGTTTATCACCGCGGGGATGGGAGGAGGAACCGGAACAGGTGCCGCACCGGTCATCGCAGAAATTGCCCGTGAAAAAAACTTATTGACGGTAGCTGTGGTAACCGCACCCTACAATTGGGAAGGACGTGACAAAATTCAATACGCCTTGAATGGCGTGGAATCACTAAAGAGATATTGTGACACGGTGATCGTGGTCATGAACGATAAATTAGCTGAACATTACGAGAATCTACCGATGTCGGATGCCTTCTCAAAAGCAGACGATGTGTTAGCCAAAGCCGTTAAATCGGTTGTTGATGTGATTGCGAAGCCCGGTGATATCAATACCGACTTCATGGATGTGAAGAAAGTATTAACCAATGCCGGAAAAGCGATGATGAGCTCAGCGCATGGCAATGGTGAAAATCGGGCACACGATGCCATTGCCGAAGCATTAACATCCCCTCTTTTAAACTCGCAACAAATTAAAGGTGCCAAGCGTATCTTAGTAACCGTTTCTACGGCTAGTGGGCATCCTTTGTTGATGAAAGAACAAAATATCATTATCAATTACCTGAATAGCCGTATCCACAAACAAGCCGACATGGTTAAATTCGGTTTCTCGACGGATGAGGAATTAGGTCAAAGTTTATACTTAACGGTTATCGCAGCCGGATTCGAACACGAGGGCGATGAGTTTGGTGGATATTTTGAAACCTCTGATTCAAGTTATGAAATAGTGGATGATCTAGGTCAAAGAGAGTTTACTCCAGGCAGCACGATTACGTTAGATACGGAATCCGGTAACAATCCGATGAGCGAAGAAGAACGCTTCAATTACCTGGTAGATCTTTATGCGAATGGTGGACCTAGCGAAACGGAATTCGAGGTACCAACCTACCGCCGCAATGCCGTGAAATTGTATGCCTTGGATCGTTTACCTGAAGATGAATGGGAAACGTCTGATTTATACTAGTTCGACCGCACTTGTGCGATTGTTTCCCGAATTAAATCTTCGCTCGAATAAGCAATTTCAAATTCCGATACTTCGGCTAAACCACCCATGGATATACCCGGGCGGCGATAAACCATGGCAGAATCCCGCAGGGTTTTTGCACTTGTATGCACAGCATCTACCCCAATGTCTAAAAAATGGCGGCAATTCTGTGGATTAACCCCACTTCCCGCCATGATTTCAATGCGTCCATCCGCCTGAATCACCAGATCTGCAATATTATCAATGCCATCAATCGCTTTGTCGCGCAGCCCCGAAGTCAAAATGCGTCTAAATCCGAGCGAAACTAATTGTTCTAGAACCTGATCGGGCTCCCTGCTCACGTCAATCGCCCGGTGAAAGGTCAAGGACAAATCGCCGACCTCCTGTCGGAGCTCTTGTAAAAAATCTACATCCAGGTCTCCATTGGGTAACAAAGCCCCAACGACCAAGCCATGTACACCGACAAGTTTAAGTTCCCGAGCATCGTAAATCAAGTTTTGTTTCTCAAAATCATCATAACAGAAATCCCCACCTCGAGAACGAAGCATCGCATGAACTTCACGCTTCGTCTTAGCCATTACCGCTTTGACTAATCCAATGGAAGGAGTACATCCGCCATCGTGCGGAGAGGAACATAGCTCGACCCGATCCGCCCCTGCCCGATCAGCAGCGATGCAAGATTCAAGTGAATAAGCACAAACTTCAACAGCAACCCTTGATTTTCTTCCCATAAAAATAGGCCCAAATGAGCCGTAAAATAGCTTTTTTGATAATTAACGAAAATTTAAGAAATAAATCTTTTATAAATATTTTTTTATTTTACTTTTGCACACAGATCAAAATGAAATAATAAAATTTCCTAAAATATGTATTGGACACTAGAACTTGCCTCCTATTTGGAAGATGCGCCTTGGCCAGCATCAAAAGATGAATTAATTGACTTCGCCATCCGTACAGGATCACCTTTAGAGGTAGTCGAAAACTTACAAGAATTAGAAGACGATGGACAACCCTTCGAAAGCATCGAAGAAATTTGGCCAGACTATCCGACGAAAGACGACTTCTTCTTCAACGAAGACGAATATTAAAATTAAGAGGCGAAAGCCTCTTTTTTTATGCCCTTGATCGACTCACTAATTTCTTGATTCCGCAATCCAATCCCCCATCGTCGCATCAACACATCATCCCACGAACTAGCCATTTCATGGGTTTTTAAATAGTCAATCTCCGATTCCAAATAAGGTAAATCCGGATGTAACCGTTTAGGTGCCTCAGCCAGTAAGTTCATCGCATTCGAACCGTAGGTCTCCCAAAGGTGAATTTGAATATCTTCTTCCACCTTCCACTGATCCACTAACTGCTGAAATTCAGGACGCATCGATTCGTCTCCGCCCGATAACCGGTAATTCGCCGTTAAACAAGGTTTAGGAACTTGATGAAAGACCTCGCGCTCCAAAACATCCAAGGTATCCGATGCCATCACCCGGTAAGTCGTCCATTTCCCACCCATGATACTCACTAACTTACTCCGACCATCGACCTCCACCTCGTGATCTCGTACCAAGGATTTCGTATCTGTCGCTAACGCCTGCTCCAAAGCGACCTGTAACAGAGGCCTTTGGCCAACGAACGTAGCCGAAACATCAGTACGAGACGCCTTTCCCGTCGCATACCGATTAAAATAATCAAGCAGGTAATCAATTTCTTCCGATAAAATCGGGGGATCCTCTCGAAGCTCATCAGGCTCGTCGGTCGTACCCACCAAAACATGTTCACGCCAAGGAATCACAAAAATCACCCGACCATCATCCGTTTTAGGAATTAATAAGGCGGTTTTCCCAGGCCAGAAAGTAGCAGGTAAAACAATGTGTGCTCCCCGACTCACCTTCATGCGAGGTCGTAACTTGGGGTTAGCCATGGTTCGAATTGCATCCGTAAACGGCCCTGTCGCATTGACGACAGCTTTCACGGGTATCTGATGCGTTTCCCCTGAAAGTAAATCACGAAAAACGACTTCCTTAATTTTAAGACTCTTTGGCGAATGAACAAACTGCGTTAATTCCGCGTAATTCAACACACATGCCCCAGCCGATTCCGCAGATTGTAAAATTGCCAAAGCATAACGAGCGTCATTCAATTGGCCATCATAATACAAAACTCCCCCACGAACATGATTCAAGGAGATCGCCGGAGTCAATTCCCGCATTTGTTGGGGGCCTAAACCCCTGCTAGGTTCTAAATTGGTATGCCCTGCAATGCGATCATACATCCACATCCCAATGCGATAGTAAATCCGCTCAAACCAAGAATAACAAGGGGTTAATAAAGCAAGCGGATGAGCTAAATACGGCGCGTTCTGCAATAAAATTCTCCGCTCATGCAGCGCCTTATACACCATTTTGAATTGCTGCCAATCCAGTTTTTTGACAGCCTGCTCCAAATACCGAACACCGCCATGAACTAATTTTGTCGACTTCGAAGATGTCTGAGAAGCAAAATCTCCTTTCTCGATAAGCAAAACCCGGTAGCCCCGCAAAGTAGCATCCAAAGCGACTCCCGCACCGGACGCACCCCCGCCAATAATACATAAATCAAACGAGCCGCTTAATTTCTTTATTTGGTCAGTGCGATTAAATGCCATTCGATTAACAGGTTTATTATCAATAAAGTACGATTTACTTCAATTTACTCCACAAATTCGAAAATAAAACGCAAAAGATTCATTTAAAATTGATAAAAATAGAAGAGATTTTATAATTTTGCAGTCCTTTGGCTCGCAACCTAAACGAGCGAAAGCATCAAAGCAATTTAATTTTATGGCAAAGAAGAAAGAAGTTACCGAATCCATTGAAATCATTGAAAGCCCAGAGGCTCTTCAACAAGAATTAACCAAAGTCACTGGATTTTTTGACCAAAATAAATCAACCGTTATTGGTGCAGCTATCGCTGTAGTTATTGTTATTGTAGGCTATTTCGGTTTCCAATGGTACCAAAATACGCAAGATGCTGAAGGCGAAAAGAAATTGTACAAGGCAGTTTATGCATTTGAATCAGATTCTTTAGCAGCAGCTTCGAAGGACCTAGCTAAAGTAGCGGATGAATTTGGTGGAAACACACAAAATTTAGCGGACTTATACCTTGGAATAACCTTGTTAAAGCAAGGAAAATACGATAATGCGATTGAGAAATTGAAGAACTTTAATAGCGGGGATTTACTCGTTCAAGCGCGTGCTTTTTCATTAATTGGTGATGCGTATTCTGAAAAGAAATCATACGCAGAAGCAATTGAGTATTACGCTAAAGCTGCGGATTATAAAGCAAACAAATTCTTTTCACCGGGTTATTTGTTGAAGTTGGCAAACGCTTACGAAGCAAACAAACAGACAAAAGAAGCTTTAGACACCTACACAGCGATCACGGAGAAATACCCAGAATCGTCCGAGGCAATTCCAGCGAAGAAATACAAATCGCTATTGGAAAGCTCTATCTCTGAATAATTCGATTTAACATTATGTCAGGAGGGGATAAGAGCAAACGCTTTTATCCCTTCTTGTTTTAGCCCCATTGCCATGTCATCTGCCTTAAAAAACTTGAGTGAATTTAGCACCAAAGACCTTCCGAACATCGCTAACAAGCGATTTGCGATCGTGGTGTCGGAGTGGAATACAGACGTAACCCATGCGCTGTATACGGGGGCTTACGATACGCTATTAAAATATGGTGCCATTGAATCAAATATCAAAAGCGTTCAGGTACCCGGTAGTTTTGAACTCAGTTTAGGTGCTCAAAAAATGGCTGAGAAATCAGAGATCGATGCGGTCATCTGTTTGGGTTGTGTGATTCAAGGTGAAACGCGTCACTTCGACTTCATTTGCCAGGCTGTAGCTGATGGAATCACAAATGTTAGCTTGAAATATAATAAACCCGTCATCTTTGGCGTATTAACGCCGAATACCCAAGAACAAGCGATGGATCGTGCGGGAGGGAAACACGGAAACAAGGGTGATGAGGCGGCGATAACCGCCATTAAAATGTTAGCAATTAATTAAGATATACTATGATGCAAGTTTGGAAATTTGGCGGAACGTCCGTAGGAAAGCCCGAGCGCATGCGCTCCATTCGTCAACTGATTACGGAAGACGGAAAACCAAAAATTGTGGTCTTATCAGCTCTATCTGGTAGTACGAATGCCTTACTCTCGATTTCCGAGTCATTAATCGCGGCAAACCAACAAGAAGCTAAAACGAAAGCGGCTGAATTACGCGCGCATTACGATGCCTTCTTAACCGAACTTTATAATACGCCTGCTGGCTTAGGTAAAGGACAAGCCATCGTTGAAAAAGAATTTGCCTTCATCGATAGCCTGATTGCCACCGTTCCCTATACAGTTAAAGAGGAAAAGGAAATGGTCGCTTTGGGCGAATTACTTTCTACCCAAATTTTCGAGGCCTATCTACAAGAGGAAGGAGTTAATTCCACGCTATTACCTGCCTTGGATTTCATGGTCATTGATGGGGACAATGAGCCTGTGATGTCTGAAATCGAGACAAAATTAGCGAAAACCCTGGCACCCGTTAAAGACAAGCAAATCTTCATCACACAAGGATTTATCTGCCGCAACCCTGCTGGGGAAGTGGATAACCTGAAACGTGGGGGTTCCGACTATACCGCATCGCTGATCGGGGGAGCAATTCAAGCCGAAGAAATTCAAATCTGGACGGACATCGATGGAATGCACAATAACGATCCGCGCATCGTGAAAAATACGTTCCCCATCCGGGAATTGTCTTTCGCAGAAGCAGCGGAATTAGCCTATTTCGGCGCTAAAATCTTGCATCCGAGCACGATTACACCCGCTAAAATCAAAGGTGTTCCCGTTCGTTTGAAAAACACAATGGAACCCAGCGCTTATGGAACATTGATCTCGGAAAAATCTACCGATGTCGAAATTAAAGCCATCGCAGCGAAGGATAACATCACGGCTATCTACATCCACTCTACGCGTATGCTGAACGCCTATGGTTTCCTAAAGCGGGTGTTTGAAATTTTCGAAAAATACAAGACGCCGGTCGACATGATCACTACCTCCGAAGTTTCGGTATCCGTGACCATCGATCAAACGTCGAACCTCGATGCCATCATGCGCGAGCTACGTGAATTTGCTGAATTAGAGGACCCAGACAAGGATCAGGTCATCATCTGCATCGTGGGTAATTTCTGGGCAGATAAAGAGGGAATTGCCATTAAGGTATTGGATGCCATCAAGAACATCCCAATTCGCATGATCTCTTACGGGGCATCCGAACATAATATTTCCCTTTTGGTCGATGCCAAACATAAAAACGATGCATTAAACGCATTGAATGAAGGACTTTTCTAAACAAACACCATGTTAACGATACCATTTATCCGGACAAACACGGAAGTCACTATCGCGGGTTTAAGCAAAAAGTATGTCAATGACGCAGCAAGCATTGTCACCCAGCTGCTTGCCATGGATGATAAACGTAAAGCCTTGCTCCAACAAGCCGAACAAGCACTTGAAAAATCCAACGCGACAGCCAAGGAAATTGGGGCATTAATGCAATCCGGACAGAAAGAATTAGCTGAAGGGAAGCGTGCAGAAACGGCTGCGCTCAAAGGTGAAATTAAAGCGATGGAAGAAGCTGCTCGTGCAGCTGAAAAGGAGCTTAACGACCTATTAGTCACGCTCCCAAATTTACCGCATAGCTCGGTTCCGGAAGGAAAAGTAGCTGAGGATAACGAAGTTGTTCTTGAATGGGGAACTATTCCAAGTCTTGCAGCAGACGCAAAACCCCACTGGGACCTAATCAAAGATTACGACATCATCGATTTCGACCTAGGAAACAAAATTACGGGTGCTGGATTTCCTGTCTACAAAGGTAAAGGCGCGCGCTTACAACGTGCCTTGATTAATTTTTTCTTGGACGAGGCGATACAAGCAGGATACTACGAAATCCAACCACCCATTTTGATCAATGAAGATTCAGGGTTTGGTACCGGACAATTGCCTGACAAAGAAGGCCAAATGTACCAAACACAGGCGGAAGGACTTTATTTAATCCCTACAGCTGAAGTACCTATTACGAATCTATACCGGGATGTCATCGTCAATGAAAAAGAATTGCCGATTAAAAACGTAGGCCATACACCTTGCTTCCGCCGTGAAGCGGGATCATGGGGCGCTCACGTACGCGGGCTAAATCGCTTACACCAGTTCGATAAAATTGAAATCGTTCAGATTCAAAAACCAGAGCATTCGTATGCGGCTTTGGAGGAGATGTCCTTACACGTACAAAGCATCTTAAAAAAATTAGAATTGCCTTACCGCGTGTTACGACTTTGTGCAGGAGACATGAGTTTTACATCTGCCTTGACTTACGACATGGAGGTCTGGTCGGCCGCGCAAGGGCGCTGGTTAGAGGTAAGTTCGGTGTCCAACTTTGAAACGTATCAAGCAAATCGCTTGAAACTACGGACAAAAATCGATGGAAAATCGATTCTTTGCCATACCTTAAATGGCTCTGCATTAGCATTGCCACGTATTGTGGCAGCAATTCTAGAGAATAACCAAGGTCCGGATGGAATCAAGATCCCGGCGGTATTGGTACCCTATACTGGATTTACACACATCAATTAATCCACACTCAATCGGAAACCCTCGCCGTGCAAATTAATCAATTGTACGCGAGGGTCTTCTTTTAAGAGCTTACGTAACTTGGTCATGTACACGTCCATGCTACGCGCATTGAAATAGGTGTCATCTCCCCAAATTAATTTCAAGGCATAAGACCGACTCACCGGACGGCCTAAATTCTCGCATAACAATTTCATCAACTCATTCTCCTTCGGAGTGAATTTTTGCTCTGTACCTTGAAAAACCAGGCGCATCTTGGCTGGGTAATAGGTAAAATCTCCCAAAGCAATTTCATCAGCCAAGGCTGGAAGTGTCTTATCTGATTTCATGCGACGTAGTACTGCCTCCATGCGCGCAACAAGTACATCCATGGAAAAAGGTTTTGTCAGATAGTCATCAGCCCCCACTTTAAATCCTTGTAGGGTATCCTCCTCCATCGATTTGGCTGTCAAGAAAATAATAGGTACGTCGAGGTGCGTCGCACGAATATCCTTTGCCAAAGAAAAACCATCTTTCTTCGGCATCATGACATCGAGTACACAAAGGTCAAAATGGCCTTTTACGAAAAAATCAAGTGCCTGGTCACCATCTTGGGCCCATGAGACTTCATAGCCCTTCTTCTTTAAGAATTCAGACAATAACAATCCCAAATTAGGATCGTCTTCCGCCAATAAAATACTAGGATTCGTTGCCATAAGGTATTGTGATTTCAAATGTACTTCCTTTTCCTAATTGACTCTTAACAAAAACGTTACCGCCATGCGCTACAACGATTTTCTTCACATAACTCAATCCCAATCCAAAGCCCTTCACATTGTGAACATTGCCTGTAGGGACACGATAAAAAGGTTCGAAGACCTGTCCCAATACATCCTTTTGCATTCCAATCCCTTGATCGGAAACAGCAAGGAGAATACCCGATGAATCAGAAGATGTTTCAATGTGAATGATCGGCTCGCCTGTGCTGTATTTCACCGCATTATCAATCAAATTATTAATGACATTGCTGATATGCACCTCATCGATGATCATATTAGCTGGATCAGCTTGTAAATCAGTTGTCAATGACCCCTGTTTAGCCGCCAACATCGGTTGGTTCATATCAATTACTTGCTGAATCAACTCATGCATATCCACTTTGCGTTTCTTCAAGATAATTTCTTCCCGTTCCATTTGGGCAGTCTGCAAGACGCGTTCCACTTGTTGGCCTAAACGCACATTCTCATCCTTGATAATCCCTAAATAACGCTGAATCGTACCATTATCCACCACGCTCGAATCCTCTTGAATCAACTGAGTTGCTAAAGAAATGGTAGAAATGGGTGTTTTAAATTCGTGCGTCATGTTATTGATGAAATCATTTTTGATTTCAGCTAACTTCTTTTGACGAATAATGGTCATGAGCGCGATGTAAAAGCATCCAATCATGATAAACAGTAACACGGCAGACCCTAATAAATTCACGCCCATCGTTTGCCAGATAAAACCCATGGAATCTGGGAAATGCACATGTAAAAACTGACCCGAGTTGTGTAAATCATTCGGGAATAGGGCAGCCATAAATTGGACAGGTTGACGTTTAATATGCGAATTAGATGCATAAATCCAATCCTTAGACTTTTTCGGGGTAGCAGGGCCAATCCCAAACGAATAATCCAAGTTGACATGTTTCTCAGCAAGCTCCTTGCGCAACAAACTATCGATGTAATGCGGCTCAACCCGTTCATTGATCGGACGTTCCTTGAACAAATAATCTGAAAATACTTCTTTGGCTAAAGCCGTTTTTTGAATGACTTTATTTATTTCAAGTGTTGAGTTTTGAGTAGAACCCGCATTCACTTGGGTATCAGGTAATTTATTTAATCGCTTTTTTGAATCTCGACGTTCCGATTTCGTTCTAATTTGACCATTAGGCCAATGCGATGCATCAACCTCTCCCAATAAATTGGATAGTTGCTGGTCTTCCTGTAAGCGACGTTGCATTTCCTGTTCAGGGTCGACATCGACACGGTACTCCTCGGTAATTTCAGCGATTTGACCGTTTGGGAGCATAAATGATTTCCGGACATACATGATGTCGGAGCGAATCTCATTCGAAAAGGCTCGTCCGATTCGATTCTTTCCAACTACCTCCGGGGCCATGTGAGGTTCCGGTACTGGGATTTCGGCTGGCTTTGGGAGGCGCTTAACTTTGGGTTTCTTCGAACTTAGTTTGTCGGCCAACTCTTTGATTTTCTGCTGTTGGCTCTCATAAGACTTTTGCCTTTGTGCCAACATAACCAGTTCCTGCTTCTCTAATTTTCGAACTACTTGTGCTAAACCATCTTGGACGTCTACCGCAAATTGTTCCTTCTTGGTTTCAAGCATAAAGCCTAACCAATAAGCCTGAAAGGCAATGAGACCCAGCAATGCGAGTGACATCAAACTTACGACCAAGCGAATTTTCTTTTGCGACATAGAATCAAAATAGAATAACAAAATTATCAAAATACACCGATGTAGAAAGGACTCTTAACACATCTTAACAATCAATATTTACAGGCATTTCGTAAGTTTGCCCTGTATTAAAAAATAACCCTATGAAATACATCATCCTAAGCGCCGCCATGGCCATGTCGAGTTTAACCTTAAAAGCTCAAGAAAAACAAGATGCCACCATCAAGATCGTGGTCGAAGAAAATGGTAAACAGAAAATCATTGAACGCCACTTCTCCGATTTCAGCAAAGCTGATGGTGAATTGAAGAAATTTACAGACTCCTTAGATTTAAATATCAAAGTAGGAGGAGGTAAGAAAAAAATCATCCGAATGGATGTCAACAAAAAATCCCATCAAGGAGCCAGTATCGAGAAAGATGGAGAAAACATCATCATTCATCGCTCAGAGGGCGGAATGGGGCCACGTGAAAACAAGCGTGTAATGATCTTCCGTGGAAAAGACGGTGAGACCATTACCGAAAACCTACAAGGTCCCGAGGAATTCGATATTCAACTAGATGGTCCAGGCAAGGGGATGATGGCGTTTCGTAAAATCCATGAAAACCTCTTAGAGCAAGGATCTAAAACCGTTCAAGGTTTGAAGATTACACCGAATAAACCATTTAATGGAACCTTGAGCATCAAATTCCACACACCCGAAAAAGGAAACGTGACTATTTCCGTATCGGATGTGAATGGCAAAGAAGTGGCTAATGCACAATTAAAAGATTTCCAAGGTGATTACTTGGGACAAGTCGATATCAAAAAAGCAGGAACAGGCGTTTATTTTGTCCGTGTTACACAAGGTAATGACGGGGCTGTTCGCCGAATTAAGGTTGATTAGTTTTTTTCCCCAGGCTTTCGCCTGGGGCTTTATTTTATCTGCCTAAGTCAAAACCCTGAGCAACGCTCGGGGTTTTTTATTTGCCCATATTCTCCCAAGCAAAAGCATACATATCCGCAGTCAATTCGATTAATTTAGCCGTATTGCTTGAGCCATGTCCGCTATTAGTATCAATTCGAATAATAATGGGCTTCTTACTTGTATTCTTTTCTTGCAACGCGGCCGCGTACTTAAATGAATGCGCCGGTACCACCCGATCATCATGATCGGCCGTCGTAATCAACGTAGCAGGATATGCCTTCGCCTCGATATTATGCAAGGGCGAATAACTGCGTAAGACTTTGAATTCGTCCTCATTATCACTCGAACCATAGTCAGCGATCCAATTCCAACCGATCGTAAATTTCTGAAAGCGCAACATGTCCATGACACCAACGCCCGGCAAGGCTACTCCGAATAATTTAGGCTCTTGATTAATCACCGCACCTACCAATAAGCCGCCATTCGAACGTCCTGAAGCCGCTAAATAGGGTGAAGAGGTGTATTTATTTTTAATTAAATCTTTCGCTGCATAGATGAAATCATCAAACACATTTTGCTTATTCAACTTCATTCCAGCTTGATGCCATTTCTCACCATATTCGCCACCTCCGCGCAAATTCGCTAGCACATAGACCCCTCCTTTTTCTAACCAAGCCATAAGACTCGCGGTGAAAGTAGGCGTTGAACTGATGTTAAAACCCCCATAACCATGTAAAATAGTCGGATTCTTTCCATTCAATACCAAGCCCTTTTTACTTACAATAAACATGGGAACTCGCGTACCATCCTTGCTTTGGTAAAACTTTTGAATCACCTGAAAATCCTCCGGCTTAAATGCCAAACGAGGTTTTTGAAAAACTTTACTCGAATTAGAGGCAATGGTATATTGATAAACCGTTGGCGGAAAGTTAAAGGATGAATAGGTGTAAAATACCGAGGTATCGTCCTTCTCCCCATCAAAACCACTTACATTTCCTAGGCCAGGTAATTTAACGGATCCTATACCTACACCTTTGTAATTATAAATCAGTGTACGCGAGGTCACATCTTTCAAATAAGTCAGGTACAAGCGATTGCCTGCACTGGAAACCGACTGCAAGGGCTCAGCACGCTCGGGAATCAGTGGCTTCCAATTGGCCTTCTCCGCTTTCGCCAAATTTAATTCAACGAGTTTCCCATTCGGCGCAGCATCATTCGTTTCAAGAATCAATCGGTCTCCCTCATTATCCACGACGGAATAATGAAATGCGCCTGGCTCTCGAACGATGGGTCTAAATACATCCCCTGCGATATCCGTACGGATAAACCACAAGGCATTGCCATCCAATCCCTTACCCCGATCACTAATCGTTAAATAAGCCAAGGTCTCGTCATCCGACGTGCTCATCGTATGAAAGCGTTGCGGATTTTTTTTATCCTCATACACCAAACGGTCCTGGCTTTGAGGAGTACCCACTTGATGGTACCAGACCTGATGATTTTCATTTTTAGTACTCAACTCCTTTCCTTCCGCTGGAGCTGGATATCGGGAATAATAAAAACCATCCCCCTTCCAGGCAACGCCACTCACCTTCACCCAATTCAATTGATCCGGCAAATCTTTACCAGTCTCCATATCCCGAACACCATAAACTTGCCAATCACTCCCTCCCTTACTTAATCCAATGCAAGCATAGCGACCATTCTTGCTCAAACTAAATACAGTCAAACGTGTCGTCGCATCCGAAGACAATTTATTGGGATCCAAAACTTCCTCCGGAGTTCCCTTTAAGCCTTTTTGACGATACAAAACGGACTGATTCTGCAAGCCTGAATTCTTGTAAAAATAAAACCAGTCGCCACGCTTAAACGGGGCAGAAATCTTCTCATAGTTACTAAGTTGTTCAATACGTTTTTTGAAAGTCTCACGCAAAGGCAAGGTTTCCAAATAGCCGAAGCTTACCTTATTCTGCGCCTTCACCCATTCCTTCGTCTCTTGACTGTTATCATCTTCTAACCAACGATAAGGATCAGCTACCGTGACCCCATGATAGACATCTTCCTGAGCCACTTGGCGCGTCTTTGGATAAAGCAATTGTGACCAAGCGGCCGAATTAATGAACATTCCCATCAGTAAAATCAAATACTTTTTCATATTTATTTTGTTTTAGGTAACCATAAAATGGCATCAGCAACCAACAAGCCATTGGCCCCGCGCTGCGTAACTAATAGATCCCCAGTCATGTTTTCATCGAAATGATAGTTTCCCACAGGAACCCATGTTTCTGATGTATTGGGGCTTAATTTCAAAGATACTGGATATCGCGTCTTTGCCACATAAACTTCCATATTGATGACGCTTGTCCCACCGCGAACCGCCGGAATGTAATAATACAACGTATAATCACCTTTCAATGGCATTCTAGACGAAAAACGAATCCGAGATCCCAAATCATCCAATGGATTTGTCTGCAAATGCAAGGCGCCATATGACCCAGGTTGATTCTTAATTTTGTTCCAATGCCCTATAATTTCCATGTTGGCCATATCTGCATCATCAATAATCAAGTCGGGCCGAGAACCATCCATCCAGGGATTATATCTAAAATAACGCTCCACTTCCTCAGGACTAACCTTCGATACGACTAAATCCTTGGACATCGATTCCAAAGCAACAATTGCCGCAATTTGACCCATCTGCAAACCCCATAAATCAGAATTTTTACCTGCAAGTAAAACCGGAGCCTGTATATTATTCAAAGGTGGCTCCACATAAACCAAGCGTGTAGAAGTACCTCCCATACCATCTTCCTCCAACTCTTTTCGGGCTTGATAACCCGTTTTGAGCAACATGTCTCCTGTATAAGAACAATCAATATACGATTTAGCACGGACTAATTTTACCCCTTCGCTCGTTTGTAGACTTAATTGCTTCACCTCATTATCCTCGACTTGACTGGAAATCACCTCATGCCCGGCCCAAACTGTGACCTTCGCATTTTCTAAATACGATTGCAAAACTTCGATTCCCACATTTACATCAAATTCATAGGCTTCGAATTTTCCTATTTTCGCTCCTACCCGACGATAAAAGTCGCGCGACAAGCCTTTAAGACTCGCTCGATTGACCTCCAATTTACCCCCTAAACCTTGATGGGCATAGGGTACGTGTACCGCTGCATCGACCAGCAATACCTTCTTCCCCGCAACTTTAGCAGCATATGAGGCGATAACACCAGCCGGATTGGCACCGTAAACGATGACGTCGAACGACTGGACTTTTTGACCGAAACAAGTGGTGGCCAACAACAAAAAAAGGATAAAATAACGCATTAAAACAAAGTTCCGGTTTGAGCTTTGGGTTCAATCCCCACATGGCGATAGGCCTTCTCGGTCGCCTCGCGTCCTCGAGAGGTACGCTTTAAGAAACCTTCCTGAATCAAGAAGGGCTCGTAGACCTCCTCAATCGTTTCCGCCTCCTCGCCACAAGCTGTTGCGATGGTGGTTAGCCCTACGGGCCCCCCTTTAAATTTCTCAATGATGGTCATCAAAATTCGATTATCCATTTCATCCAAGCCATTTTGATCAACATCCAAAGCGTCCAAGGCGATTTGTGCGATGCGCACATCGATTTCTCCATTACCCTTTACTTGCGCGAAATCACGTGTTCGTCGTAATAGATTATTCGCGATACGAGGTGTCCCGCGACTCCGTCGCGCAATCTCATAAGCACCCGATTCTTCAATAGGCATTTTGAGAATTTGAGCAGAACGCTTCACGATGTTCGTTAGCAATTTCGCATCATAATATTCCAAACGGGCATTAATCCCGAAACGAGCTCGTAAGGGAGAGGTCAATAAACCAGCACGCGTTGTGGCACCGATTAAGGTAAATGGATTTAAACTAATTTGAATACTCCGGGCATTGGGTCCGGAATCCAACATAATATCAATCTTATAATCCTCCATGGCAGAATACAAATATTCCTCCACAATGGGATTTAAGCGATGTATCTCATCAATGAACAAAACATCGTAAGGCTGTAAATTCGTCAACAATCCGGCCAAATCCGAAGGTTTATCCAACACAGGACCCGAGGTGATTTTTAAGGTAGACCCTAATTCGTTCGCAATAATGTGCGAAAGAGTTGTCTTACCGAGTCCCGGAGGGCCGTGTAACAATACGTGATCCAATGCTTCTTCCCGGGCTTTGGCCGCGCCCACAAAGACTTTGAGATTATCCACAATTTTCCCTTGACCCGTAAAGTCGAAAAAGCTCAATGGACGCAAGGCCTTATCGATCTCACGTTCTTGTGGATTGAGCGCCTCCGCATCACCTGTTAAATAATCTTCCCGCATAGGACTATCTTGATTCAAAATTGAATTCAAAGATAATTTTTTTATTGCGAAGATTTTATAGTTTTGACAAACCAACAAGAATATCTAAACCTATGAGTTCAATTTTTATCGGCGAGTTAGCCGGAACAGCAACCCTATTATACCTTGGAAACGGCGTCGTAGCCAATGTCCTCTTAAAAAATACCAAAGGAAACGGAACGGGATTGTTAGCCATCGCAGCAGCTTGGGCATTTGCGGTGACCATTGCCATTTATGTATCCACCTATTTTGGAAGTTCTGGTGCACACCTAAATCCCATTGTTACCATTGCGGGTTGTGTGAAATCAGGGGATTGGAGTTTATTTCCAACGTTCATAGGAGCACAACTTTTAGGCGCAATGCTCGGGCAATTATTGGTTTGGCTACATTATAAACCTCACTACGATATCACGGAAGATGCAGGCGCCATCAAGGCAAGTTTTTGCACAGATCCTGCCATCCGAAATACCCCTTTCAATTTTATCTCCGAAGCTTTTGCCTCGGCAGTAGCCGTGCTTGCCTTGGGTACCTTTAGTACCATCGAAACGGGTCTTGGCCCATTTTTAGTCGGCATTTTGGTTTGGGTCGTAGGCCTCGGTTTAGGTGGAACAACCGGTTATGCCATCAACCCAGCACGTGATCTAGGTCCACGCATCATGCATGCCATCTTACCGATCAAACATAAAGGTGATTCAGATTGGGGCTACGCTTGGGTTCCCGTATTAGGCCCGGCGGCGGGAGCCGTATTAGGTGCTTATTTGTTGACTCTTAATTAATTTCCAGATGTACATCGGATCAATCGACCAAGGAACTACGAGTTCGCGTTTCATCATATTCAACAAAGGCGGTGAGATTATCTCCGTGGGCCAAAAAGAACATAAACAAATCTACCCCCAAGCTGGCTGGGTCGAACACGATCCGGCTGAAATCTGGAAAAACACGCAAGAGGTTATCGGCCTTGCGCTCGGGAAAGCAAACCTCTCCGCCAAAGACATCGCCGCTGTCGGCATCACCAATCAACGCGAAACGACCGTTGCCTGGAACAAACGAACAGGAAAAGCCTATTACAATGCCTTGGTTTGGCAAGATACGCGTGTCGGAAATGAATTAGCCGAACTCGCCAAAGACGGCGGCATGGATCGTTTTCGTGCGAAGACGGGTTTACCCTTAGCCACCTATTTCAGTGGATTAAAATTACGTTGGCTTTTAAATAACATCGAAGGCCTCCGCGAAGACGCCGAAAAGGGAGATGCCCTTTTTGGCAACATAGACACCTTTATCGCCTGGAATCTGACTGGTGGCGTTGATGGAGGCATTCACATTACGGATGTCACCAATGCGAGTCGGACCCAACTCATGGATCTCGCTACTTGCCAATGGGACGATGAAATCCTAGAAGTATTAAACATCCCGAAGCAAATGCTTCCCGAAATCAAATCCAGCTCCATGGTCTATGGCCAAGCGAAAGGCGTTTTGGGTGGTGTGCCGTTGGCGGGAATACTTGGGGACCAACAAGCCGCTTTGGTTGGCCAAACTTGTTTCAACCCCGGCCAAGGAAAAAATACCTACGGTACAGGATGCTTCCTATTGATGAATACAGGTTTAAAACCGGTTCCTTCCCAGCATGGTTTATTGACAACGGTTGCTTACCAACTCGGTAATGAGCCCGTTCACTATGCCTTAGAAGGTTCGGTTGCGATTACCGGTGCGTTGGTGCAATGGTTACGCGATAATTTAGGTATCATTAAGCATAGCCCGGATATTGAGAAATTAGCAAAACTCGTGGATGACAATGGGGGTTGTTATTTTGTTCCAGCATTTTCGGGTTTATATGCCCCGTATTGGAAATCAGACGCACGAGGTGTGCTGGTGGGCTTAACGCGTTACATCAATAAATCGCACATCGCGCGCGCTGCCTTGGAAGCAACAGCCTTTCAGACTTGGGAGGTTTTGGAAGCCATGGAAAAAGATGCGGGTATCGCAATCAGTTCATTGCGCGTGGATGGCGGGATGGTGGTGAACCAACTCCTCATGCAATTTCAATCGGATATTTTAGGGGAGGAAGTGATTTGTCCAAAGATCATTGAGACAACAGCCCTCGGCGCAGCCTATGCGGCTGGGCTAGCGGTAGGTTATTGGGAAAACTTGGATGACCTACGAAAAAACTGGGCCATTGCACATACTTGGAAGCCAAACATGCCGACCGAAAGTAGGCAGCAACTCCGGAAACAATGGAAAAAAGCAGTAACGAAAAGTTTTGACTGGTCGGAAGACTAGCCTCTTTTCATTTTGGGTACATCCACACGCGTTGTCCCATAAGCTGGACAATTCGTTTGTTGCGAACATGCACTTACTAATAGACTTGCCAAAACACTTAATGCGATAATCTTTTTCATATTTGTTTGGTTTAAACAGACGCTAGTTTTGTGGGTTGAACTTTTACATCCTCATTAACGATCTCCTCAGGGGTTTTCGTATGGGAAGACGTATTATATCCTAAAATGTTCAACATAGGTGCACTACCTTGTTCATCTTGGAAAAGGCGCGTGGTAATCGTTCCATCTTCCAATCGATCCACAATCACATGCTTAGGGGCTGGTATCAAGCAATGTTGAATTCCACCATATCCACCGAGGGATTCCTGATAAGCACCTGTATGGAAGAATCCTACATACTGACGCTCCTGATCCTCTTCGAAAATCGGCAGATACAAATCCGAACTATGTGCCTCCGTATTGTAAAAATCCATGGAATCACATGTTAATCCACCGAGGTTGACCTTTTGATAAGGGGAGCTCCAATTGTTCACCGGAAGCATGATGTACTTTTGGTTCATGCCCCAGGAATCAGGTAATTGGGTAATGAATGATCCATCAATCATGTACCACAACTCTTTATCATTCTGTAATTTTTGGTCGATGATTTCATACAATACAGCACCACTCTCTCCTACCGTATACGAACCAAACTCGGTAAAGATGTTCGGAACGGGTACATTATTTTTATTGCAAATCCAGGAAATCGACTCGACAATCTCATCGACCATCGCCTGGTAATCATAATTAAATTGCAACGAAGTCTGAATCGGCAAACCTCCACCTAAGTCGATGGAATCTAATTCCGGACAAACCTTCTTTAATTCACAATACTTGTAAATAAAACGGCTAAGCTCCGACCAATAATACGCCGAATCCTTGATTCCCGTGTTGATGAAGAAATGTAACATCTTCAATTTGAACTTCGGATTTGGCTTAATTTTATCTTCGTACAAAGAGATCACATCCGAATAACGCACACCCAAACGAGAGGTATAGAAAGCGAAATCTGGCTCCTCATCAGTTGCGATACGGATCGCTAAATTCGCCTTTTCTGCGGTTACCGATTTTTCGTAAAAATCAATTTCTTTCAAATTATCCAATATCGGAATGCAATTGAAACCGTCATTGATTAATTCTGAAATGTATTGCGTATACAAAGGCTGTTTGTAACCATTGCAAAGAATATAGGTCGACTTGGAAATTTTTCCCTGGTTATACATATCCCGAATAATCGGAATATCAAATGCGCTTGAAGTCTCCAAGTGCACATGTTGCTTCAATACCTCCTCTAAGATGAAGGAAAAATGCGACGATTTCGTGCAATAGCAATAGGTATAATTTCCCTTGTAATTGTATTTCTTGATGGCATTACGGAAAAGCAATTTGGCATTTTCGATATGCTCCGAAATTTTAGGTAAATAGGAAATCTTTAACGGCGTACCATATTGCTTGATGATTTCCATCAAAGGCACGTTGTTAAACAACAACTCATTATTCTCATTGATATTGAATTCACGCGTGGGGAACTCAATGGTTTGATCAATTAGATCGACGTAATTTTTCATTCAGTCTGATGAATTGTACCCAAGCGCACTTGAGTTTGTGGAAAAACGTGCAAAACTGCAATAAAAGTATGTACTTTGCAAACGAATTACCTATTAAGTTATTATGTCCAAAATTCATTTTATCGCAATCGGTGGCGCTGCCATGCACAACTTAGCATTAGCACTCAAATCAAAAGGCTACGAAATCAGTGGCTCCGACGATGAAATATACGAACCTTCCAAAAGTCTTTTGGCCCAACACGGCATCCTACCCGCGGAATTTGGCTGGTTCCCCGAGAAAATAACAAGCGACTTAGAAGCTGTTATTTTGGGCATGCACGCACGCCCCGATAATCCCGAATTACTAAAAGCACAGGAATTAGGAATTCCCATCGAATCCTACCCATCCTTTTTATATAAGCAAAGTATCAACAAGCAGCGTATCGTTATCGCAGGTAGCCATGGGAAGACCAGCATTACCTCGATGGTCTTGCATGTATTGAAATCCTTAGGTCGTAAATTTGACTATTTAGTAGGCGCACGCATCGAAGGATTCGAATTAATGGCTTCCCTTTCCGATGCCCCGATCATTATTATCGAAGGGGATGAATATTTAGCCTCTCCCATCGACCGACGAGCAAAATTTCTGCTCTATCAACCGCATATTTGCCTAATCTCTGGGATTGCCTGGGATCACATTAACGTTTATCCAACTTTTGAATCATACACAGACTCCTTCAAGCGCCTAATGGCAGGCTTACCTAAAGCAGGAAGTCTGTTTTACGATCAAACAGATCCTGTCCTACATCAATTGACAGAAATTTGTCCTGAACACTGCGAAAAGACGGGCTATGAGGCTCATCCAGCCAGCATTGAGCAAGGAAAAACAATCCTAAAAGGAGAAGATGGCAAATCTTATCCGATTCAGGTTTTTGGAGAACATACGCTGAAAAACTTAAATGGGGCACGCTTAATCTGTGAGCAAATTGGCATTTCGTCGACTGAATTTTACGAAGCCATTCGTAGTTTCAAAGGAGCCGCCAAACGCTTGGAATTAGTCGCATCTTCGGATTCATCCTTACTGTACAAGGATTTTGCGCATGCTCCATCCAAGGTCAACGCCACAACCCAAGCCCTCAAAAATCAATACCCTAATCGCAAATTGGTCGCATGTTTAGAACTACATACATTCAGTAGCCTGAACCCGGCTTTCTTACCGGAGTATGAAGGGACCTTAAACCTGGCTGACGAGGCAATTGTCTATTTAAGTGAACATGCGCGCGAAATCAAGCGAATGGAGCGCATCGAGGAATCCGTCGTGCAGACTTATTTTAAGCATCCAAACCTTCGGGTTATCCGAGATGCTGAAAACTTAAAACAAGCGATACTGGAAAAATCGTGGTCAAATGCTAACCTCTTGATGATGTCATCAGGCACATTCGACGGACTCGATCTACCGGCTTTAGGACAAGAAATGGGATTATTAAGCGTTTAGTAAAGCGTCCAGCTCCACTTTAAAGCCATTCAGAAGCAACTCCTTCATGCTAATCTTACGCTTTTGCGTATTGATTTTGCTGATGATGAGTTTTTCTTCCATCTGACCATCACGCTCAGATTGGGCAATAAAATCCTCCAATTCACCGCGCTCTTTTTTTGTCATGTAATCCATCTGATTAATCATGATCTTCAATTGCTCAATACGCGGCTTATCGTTTAATGCGGGATGGCGATATGAAATCACACGCAATAAGTAATTCATTTCAAAAATCTTATCACATGCATTTCGGAAACGCTCGGCCATTTGACGGTCGATGGTTTTTACCTGCGCCGTAATCTCCTTCCACTTCACTAAATAAGCTTTGGCCAGATCAGCTGTAGCCGGCATATTCGCTTGGTCGTGTAATTTCAACTCCAACTCGCCTGTCATCGAAGTCAACTCTTGAATGCGTGGGTCAACGCGTGGCTTGTATTCAATGCCTTTGATCCGGTTATATTTTTCGAAGAACATATCGTTCGCCTTCTTGAAATTCTTCCACAACATGGATTGTTTCTTGGGTGGCAAACCTTGTACGTTTTTCCATTCCTTTTGCAATTCCTTTACCTTGATAATCGAATCGTCTAAATCTTCAGCTTTACGCAATTGATGAACCGAATCAATATAGCCTTGAAGCAAAGCAATTTTTTCATCGATTTGGCGGTTTTTCTTCTCAAAATACGCGCGGCGCTTCAAGAAAAATTCATCCATTACCGCTTGAAATGCTTCGCTTAAGCTATCCTGATATTGCTTATCGACCGGACCCGTTTTCACCCATTTGGATTTCAGTTCGATTAAATCCTCCGTAGCCTGCAAAACATCCTCCTGACTGGCGATGGTTTTCGCATCCTCAATCAAGGCACGCTTGATTTCCAAGTTCTTAATTTGATTGCTTTGAATCAGATTGCGCAAGAATATTTCCAATGCATCCAATTGCTTGAAGAGCGGCTCAAAATCTCCCAATCCATCAAAATCAGCCAAATAAGCCTTCATTTGAACAACTTTAGTCAAATAAGAACCTTTGTTTTGGACATCATTGATTTCGGATGCCAGTTGAATGACTTTGGTCTTGGCTAATTCAAAACGGTTGACAAAATAATCAAGGGCTTCTTGTTCTGTGCTGCGGACAAATCCGATTTCACGCTGTGGGAAGGATAAATAGGCATTGATGTACACCTTGCCATCTTGGCAAAATCCGTACTCATTTTTAACGAGGTGGCTCATAGTGGGTATAAATAAAGAGTTTCGAGCAAACACTCTAACTCAAGGGCTTAACTTATTCGATTTATTCAAACTAAAATCGTGACACAATTTATCTAATTTTTTATGAATAAATAAAGAATTCCTACACTGAAATTCAATTTTTTACACAAATTTCACATTCTTTGCAGGTTCTTTTAAAATTTTAATCAAATAACATGAGTAACGAGACAATTATCTTTTCAATGGAGCGGGTTTCCAAAGTCATCCCACCTCAGAAAACGATCATTAAAAATATATATCTATCCTTCTTTTATGGTGCCAAAATCGGTGTACTTGGACTAAATGGATCGGGTAAGTCTACCCTCCTTCGCATCATTGCCGGCCTCGACAAATCTTACACGGGCGATGTCGTTTGGTCACCTGGTTACAGCGTGGGATTATTGGAGCAAGAACCTCAATTAGACCCGAATAAAACCGTTCTTGAAGTTGTCGAAGAAGCTGTGGTAGAAATCAAAAACCTACTCAAAGAATTTGATGAAATTAATGAGGCTTTTGCGGATCCGGATGCCGACTTCGATAAATTATTGGCACGCCAAGGTGAAGTACAGGAAAAACTTGACCATTGCAATGCTTGGGAATTAGACACACGTTTGGAGAAAGCCATGGACGCTTTGCGTTGCCCAGATTCTGATGCACTTGTCAGCACACTTTCCGGAGGAGAGAAACGACGTGTGGCATTGTGTCGTTTGTTGTTGCAAGAACCGGATGTGTTGTTACTCGATGAGCCGACCAACCACTTGGATGCGGAATCGGTGGACTGGTTAGAACAACATTTACGTCAATATAAGGGTACGGTTATCGCCGTAACCCACGACCGTTATTTCTTGGATAACGTAGCCGGATGGATCTTAGAATTAGACCGCGGTGAAGGCATACCTTGGAAAGGAAACTATTCTTCTTGGTTGGAGCAAAAACAAAACCGTTTAGCGCAGGAAGAGAAGACGGAATCTCGCCGTCAAAAAACCCTTCAACGCGAGTTGGAATGGGTTCGTATGGCCCCGAAAGCCCGACAAGCAAAATCAAAAGCCCGTATCGGAGCCTACGAAAAATTGCTATCGGAAGAAAATCGTCAAAAAGAGGACAAATTGGAATTATTCATTCCGGCAGGTCCTCGTTTAGGAAATAAAGTCATCGAAGTACAAGGCGTTTCGAAATCTTTCGGAGACAAATTATTGTATGAAAACGTGAGCTTCTCGCTTCCACCGGCAGGTATTGTGGGAATCATCGGACCAAACGGTGCTGGTAAAACTACGATGTTCAAATTGATCACCGGTCAATTACAACCCGATTCGGGAACCTTCGAGGTAGGAGAAACGGTAAAATTGGCCTATGTAGACCAGGAACACAACCAACTCGTTGCTGAAAAATCGGTGTACGAAACCATCGCCGATGGAAACGACTGGATTATGCTGGGTGGAAAGCAAGCCAATGCCCGTGCCTATGTCAGCAAGTTCAACTTCAACGGTGCTGATCAAGAGAAGAAAATCGGAAATTTATCGGGTGGTGAACGTAACCGGGTGCATTTGGCGATGATGCTGAAAGAGGGGGCCAACGTGTTGTTGCTGGATGAGCCGACCAACGACTTGGATGTCAATACCTTACGTGCTTTGGAAGAAGGTCTAGAAAGTTTCGCGGGATGTGCGGTGGTCATCTCCCACGATAGATGGTTCTTGGATCGTATTGCGACCCATATTTTAGCCTTCGAAGGAGATTCTCAAGTGACCTATTTTGAAGGAAACTATTCGGAATACGAGGAAGCCCGCAAAAAGCGTTTGGGAGATGCGGCACCGAAGCGTATTCGTTACAAGAAATTGCAATAGTAGGATTCTGTATAAATTACCTAATTTTGTAGCTAAATCGGAATGATCTTATCATGACTTCAAGAGAAAAAATTCAAGCGGTGATTGACGAAATGGGCAAGGTGGTCGTGGGCCAAGAACGCCTGATTAATCGCTTATTAGTAGGTCTCTTTACCGGAGGACACGTTCTATTGGAAGGAGTTCCCGGCCTAGCGAAGACTTTGACGATCAATACCTTGGCCAAAATTTTGGATTTACATTTCCAACGAATTCAATTTACCCCCGATTTGTTACCCTCGGATTTGGTGGGGACGATGATTTACAATCCCTTGAAAAACGAATTTGAGGTTAAAAAGGGACCTATTTTTGCCCAGATTATTTTGGCTGATGAGATCAACCGTGCACCGGCCAAAGTTCAATCCGCCCTTTTGGAGGCGATGGCGGAAAAACAAGTAACCATCGGTGAAACGACCTACCCGCTTGATAAACCCTTTCTGGTTTTAGCTACCCAAAATCCGGTGGAGCAAGAGGGAACTTTCCCGCTTCCGGAAGCGCAAGTAGACCGATTTATGTTGAAGGTCTTCTTGAATTACTTGGATAAAGATCAAGAATTGGAGGTAATGCGTAAGATGTCCAATATGGATTTCCAATATGAGCCTAAAGCAGTTTTGAGTCTGAAGGATATCCAAGCCATTCGCAAGGAAATAAATGAGATTACGATTTCAGAAACATTGGAACGCTACATCATTGAATTGATTTTCGCGACGCGTAATCCGGAAGATTATGGCTTGACGAAGGAAGCGGACTACATTCAATTTGGTGCCTCTCCGCGTGCTAGTATTCATTTGAATTTAGCAGCCAAAGTAATGGCTTACTTAGCCGGGCGCGATTACGTGTTGCCAGAAGATATCAAAGAAATGACACCCGATGTGCTTAATCACCGGATCATTTTAACCTACGAAGCGGAGGCCGACAACATCACGAGTCTACAAATCATCCAAACTATATTAAGTTCGGTGGCAATTAATCGCTGATAAAGCAGTAAAAAGTCGATAATTTTAGCTTTTAAGGTCAAATTACGACCTTATGAGAACCCGATTAGCGCTGATTTTCAGCACCTTTTTATTCTTTAGTTTTACTTCCACGGAGCCCCTTCGGATTTTCCTAATCGGTGATTCCACCATGGCGGATAAGATTCCAGCCGATTTCCCTGAAACGGGTTGGGGGATGCCTTTTGCCAAACTTTTCAACGAAGCCGTCGAGGTTCAAAACCATGCCTACAATGGCAGGAGCACGAAAAGCTTCCGTCGCGAAGGTCGCTGGGCCAAAGTACAATCGCAACTAAAAAAAGGCGATTACGTATTCATCCAATTTGGCCACAATGATGCCAAAGCAAGCGATACCTCCCGATATGCTCCTGCACAAACTGATTTTAGAGCGAACCTGATTCGCTACGTGAAAGAAACACGTGCCGCAGGTGCAACTCCCATCTTATTGACGCCTACGCAACGTCGAAAATTTGATTCGACGGGCGTGTTTGTGGATCAGCATGCCGACTACCCTACGGTCGTTCGGGAAGTAGCCGCACAGGAAAAAGTGATGTTGATTGATGTAGAAAAAGCGAGTAAGGCGATCATTCAGCAAGAAGGTCCGGAAGGAGCCAAAAAACTTTTCTTGCATTACCCAACGGGCATTTTCAAGAAGTTCATGAAAGGAGTGGCCGACGACACGCACTTTTCTCCATATGGCGCAACACGCATGGCAAATCTAGTAGCAGATGCCATCAATAATTCCACGGAACATCTAAAAAGCTTTTTAAGTAAATCGGCATTTAGCCAAAAATATATCTTCGAATTGCCCAATGTAGCCGGAACCGCATTTAAAAAGGATACCTTCAACATTGTACAATACGGAGCGAAAAGTTCAGTAAGTACGCTGAATACCGCTTCCATTCAACAGGCGATTCAACAAGCGAACCAGCAAGGTGGAGGGGTGGTTTTAATTCCATCCGGATTTTGGGTAACAGGTCCCATTACAATCTTATCGAATGTGAACTTGCATTTGGCGAAGGGTGCCGTCTTGCAGTTTAGCAATAATCCCAAAGACTACCCATTGGTTCGAACGAACTGGGAGGGCGTGGATGCAATCCGCGCGCAATCACCGATTTCGGCTTTGGGTGCACGAAACATTGCGATAACCGGATTTGGAATCATCGATGGTGCGGGTGAAGCTTGGAGACCCGTGAAAAAAGGTAAATTGACCAGCGGCGAATGGGATAAATTAGTTCGTTCAGGAGGAGTGTTGGAACCCAAGAAGGAAACTTGGTATCCATCCGAGGGCGCTTTGAAAGCATCGACCATGGACCAACCGGGTGTGGTAGCCGCCGGATTTACAGAAGTAAACACGGAGGCAATTAAGGAATTTGTTCGACCGAACATGATTAGTCTGCGGGAATGCGAACAGATATTATTGGAAGGTGTGACCTTCCAAAATTCACCTGCCTGGAATGTTCATCCACTCTTATGTAAACACTTGACCGTTGAAAACATTACAGTCAAAAATCCATGGTATGCGCAAAACGGAGATGGCATCGATATTGAATCATGCGAATATGTATCGCTACGCAATTCGCGTTTCGATGTGGGCGATGATGGCATTTGTTTGAAATCAGGGAAAGATGCAGAAGGCCGCAAACGCGGTCGACCAAGCGCACACATACTTATCGAAAACTGTGTGGTGTTCCACGGACATGGGGGTGTGGTTGTTGGCAGCGAAATGTCGGGCGGCGTTCATGACCTATTCGTTCGCAACTGCCAGTTCTTAGGCACGGACGTGGGCCTGCGTTTCAAAACGGCTCGAGGCCGTGGAGGTGTCGTTGAGAATATTTTCATTCGCGACATCTCGATGAAAAACATCGCGGGAGAGGCCATCTTATTTGATATGTATTACCAAGGAAAAGACCCGGTGGCGACTTTTGGTAATGGAGGAGAAACTCCCAAAATCGAATTATTACCAGTTAACGAGGGAACACCACAGTTCAAAAATATCTTTGTGGAGAATGTGGTAGCCAAGGGCGCCGAAACGGGTTTATTAATTCGTGGCCTACCCGAAATGCCGATTCATCACATCAATTTGAGTAATTTAGATATCGAAAGCGTGCAAGGATACCGCGTGATTGAAGCGAAAGACATCACGTTGAATCAGGCTAAATTTACGGAAACTGGAACCAAGAAATCGGAATTATTCCATGTGAAAAACTGGAAACTCAACAACTAAATTATGGGCTACCCTTCTATTTATGACGCATCGACGACGCAATTGTTGCATGCGCGAATCGACCAACTGACCGAAAATACGCCTGCACATTGGGGCAAGATGACTGTGGGCCAAATGCTTTCCCATTGTGCTGTTCCTTATCAGCAAATTCTTGGGGAAAATACCCAACAACCCCCTTGGATGATGCGTATTATTTTGACATTATTTTTGAAGAAGTCGATGATCAACGAGGTTTCTTACAAACAAAATCTACCGACTGCGCCCAGTTTCATTCGAACAGAAACTTACGATGTCGCGAAGGAGAAAGAAAGCCTAAAAAAGTACATTCAAACGATACAAGAAATGGGGGCCGAAAAATTAGCCGCAACACCTTCTTTAAGTTTAGGAAAGCTAAGTTCTGTGGAGTGGAACAACCTGCTCTACAAACACATCGATCACCACTTAACGCAATTCGGCGTTTAAGATCTTCCTCTACCTTTGCCAATCCTCCATAGGTTTGGCAAAGGTAAAAGGGAAAAATATAAAGTATCTGATATTATTATTTCCTAAGAACTAAAATACTCGGATCCGTCACATATCGACCCGATTGATCCCCGTAAAGGGCCAATCCACCCTTCGTCGACTCAAATCGAATCACCAATTTGCCAGTTTTCAAGCCAGCCTGCCAAGCCGCAGCGGGTATTGTCCCTTGCACCCAATATCCATAAGTTCCCGCCTCATCCAATTTGTTATTTCGCGCCTGATAATGCCAAGACAAAACGCCTTGATGATCGGCTGGGTCATCTTTCAAGACCGTTTCCAAAGTCTGAATTCCATTCACTGATACGCGTAAATTGGCAGGCGAAGGATAGGCATCCGTTTGCGGATAAGCATTTGGATTCACGCCGGGATCAAAGGTTCCTTTTCCCAACATATAATCTCCGTCCATTTTACCGCGATCCGGACGATCCTTTCCTAACATAGGCTTTGATGAAGCCTCGACCATAAAGCGAACCTCTGAAATATCGGATCCCGAAATCGGGAATTCATATTCAAAATAACCCGCACCGGCTCCGTTCACTTTGTGTCCGAGAACGCTCGTCCATTGTTTCTCCGGGAACTGCGCACTTGCATAGCGCTCCACGGGGACAGAAACTAATTCCATTTTAGGATTACTCGGTTGGGTGTTTCCCTCCTCCACGATGATATGACCGAAATTCCGGTGAACTACCTGGCCTATGGAATCAGAAAGAATGAAAGAAAGCGTATTTACCGACTTATCCTTAGGCAAAACGACCGACAAAGAATCCAAGGCCTTCACGTCCCAAGGCGCAAATTGTACAGGGACTTCCTTGGTCCAATGGGATTGTTTTTCGCCCCAGGCCGTCATGCCCTCTAAAGTTATTTTCAGGCGCAAAGAACCCGACAAATCCGTCAGCGAAGAAAGATGCAATGGAATTTTAATCGTTTGGCCAGCCTTCCCGGCCCAGGTAATTTCTTGGCCTGTCGACAGATAATAAGGTCCATGCAAATCCTTCAAACTCATACCTTGAACAATTGAACCCAGACCTGTTTCCTTTTCAGTTCGGTCAAACTTATAGTATCCGTTCCACTCATTAATCACATCATGATGTTCCGTATACAACCACCCTGCCATCTTCGGATGATTCCGAAATGAGTTCATGGCCTTGTGGTAATCAAATGTATAATCCACATCCCCCGTACTTCCTTGATAGCCCCACACATTTCCAAACTCCGAATTAATCATCGGTTGGCTCCCCTGCACATAACCCTTCTCAAAATTCCACTGACTACCCGGAAACAAATTGCGGGATTGATCATCCATTAATTTGTCCCACTCATAACCCGCCTGATAGGCATGCCAAGATTGAATATCCGTCTCGGTATGTCCTCGTCCGCAACAAATCGAGTTATCCTCGACCAAACGAGTTGGATCCAATGATTTCGCTAAACGATAGACAGAGGCCACCCATTTTTGTGTTTCGGGTGTATAGGTCGACTTATTATCTTTTTTGGTAAACAATCCCCAGGTTTCATTAAAAGTAATCCAGGAGAAAATAGCGGGGTGATTGAAGTCGCGCTTCAACATCTCACGTAAGGTATATTCTGTCTCTTTTTGCATGTCGGCATCCGGCTCACCCCAGGAATTGGGTACGTCCGACATGACCAATAAGCCCAATTTATCCGCCCAATACAATTTACGTGGAACATCCACTTTGATATGCGTCCGAATTCCGTTTAAGCCAATCCGCTTACTCCGAATAATTTCATCCCGCATAAAGGCATCCGATGGAAAGGTGTAAAAACCATCCGGATGGTAACTTTGATCCAAAGCCAATTGAACGTAAACCGGTTTATTGTTTAAGGCGATGTAAGGAATCTTTGAGCCCGGCAACGTCGTCACCGAAATCTTCCGATAGCCAAAATAGCCCTTCAATAAATCATTCCCTAAACGCAGGGTCATGTCATAGAGATAGGGATCTTCCAAAGACCACAGCCGTGGCTGCTTTAAGGCAACTTCCAATTCAGCTACCGAATCACCCTTTTTCACAGACACTGAAGCTTGTTGGCCATTCGATAACCCAAGCTGCAATTTCCCTTCCTTCGTGGCCGGTGCCCCCAAATAGGTTTTGATGCGCACAGTTCCCTTATCGATATCCGGATAAACCGCATAATGATCAATGTAATCTGAACCTCGGGCATCTAAATAAACCGTTTGCCAAAGGCCACGTGCATTCCCATAACCTTGCTTCCCATACAGCGTAAACATGCGGCGTTTATCATCCACTCGGATGTCGAGGGATTGTTTAGCCCCTGATTTTAAGAAGGCAGTCACATCGAAATCAAAGGGTGTATAACCTCCTTTGTGTTCGCCTACGAATTGACCGTTCACATAAACCGAGGTATGCCAATCCGACGCACCGATGTTGATGAATACCCGCTTCTTTCCCCAAACTACAGGAACCTGGAAGGAGCGATGGTACCAGGCTATGTCTGCCTCATCCTTTACACCGGATAATTGGGAACCCCAAGGAAATGGAACTTGAATTTTATGGGTAAATGCTTTCGGGGCAACGAGCGAGGAATCGAACGTAAAATCCCAAGAACCGTTTAAATTAAGCCATTCTGAACGTTGTAAATCCGGTCGGGGATGTTCGGGCAAGGCTTGAGTCGATTTTTGCGTGTAGCCTGAAAAGCTAACACCTAGCAATAGGATAGCAAATAGTTTTTTCATAGGTTTAGTTTTGCGCGCGGTATTACCTTAGCGAATAACAAATTTGGCATTTTTTCTGATTGTTTCAGCTAATTTTTAATTTAATAGGTAATTTTACGGTCATGAGTCAATTAGAAGAATTAAAAAAGAAGATCCCCACGCAAGTGGCAGTGATTGGAGGAGGGAGTTGGGCGACGGCACTTGTTAAGATTTTATCGGAAAATCAGGTTAAAATTAAATGGTGGATTCGTCGGAAATCGGATGTTGACTTCATACGCAAATACAATCATAACCCAAGCTACCTAACCGACGTGGCAATTAACCCTCGCAAGGTTAAGACATACAGCAAGATGTCGGACGCATTAGCCGGCGTTGAATACATCATTTTAGCCGTTCCGGCTGCCTTTATCCCAGAGACCTTAAAGGACCTGAATAAAAAACATTTCGAGGGCAAAAAAATCGTTTCGGCTATTAAGGGTATGATTCCGGAAGAGAATCTATTGGTGACCGACTGGATGGAAAAAGCTTTCAATGTACCCATCACGCAAACTTGTGTGATAGCAGGACCTTGTCATGCGGAAGAGGTTGCCTTGGAAAAGCAATCCTATTTGACCATCGCTTCACCTTCGCTGGCTGTAGCCCAGGGGTTCTCTAATTTATTAAATAGCCGCTTCTTACAAGCGCATGCCATTGAGGATTTATATGGTGTGGAATATTGTGCGGTCATCAAAAACATCATTGCGATGGCCTGTGGTATTACGCGGGGACTGGGTTTTGGGGACAACTTCCAAGCGGTGCTTGTGAGCAATGCCATGCAGGAAATCAAAATATTCTTGGATGCAGTCTATCCCGAGAAGAATCGTGACCTCAACAGCTCGGGCTATTTGGGCGATTTATTGGTGACGGCCTATTCTCAATTCTCACGTAACCGTACGTTTGGAAACATGATTGGTCGGGGATACTCCGTGAAATCAGCGCAAATTGAAATGAACATGATCGCGGAGGGATACTATGCGGTTCGAAGTATTTATTCGATTGCGCGCCAGCATCAAATTCACCTTCCCATCATCGAAGCGGTATATCACATCGTGTATGAGAAGGCGAATCCACAAGCGGAAATGAATAAACTGAAAGGTTTCCTAAAGTAAAAAAGATCGGATTTTCTCGGCGGTCGCAGCCAACGATTCTTGGCTGGGCTTCATTTTTTCTTGCGAGAAGTTGATGTCTAACATCCGGTTCATCGGCACCAAGTGCACGTGCGCATGTGGTACTTCCAATCCGATAACGGCCACACCCACACGCTTGCATGGAATGGCTTTCTTGATCGCAGGAGCAACCTTTTGGGCAAACTTCATGAGATCTCCCAACAATTCAGGCTCCAAATCGAAGAGGTAATCCACCTCTACTTTGGGAATGACTAATACGTGACCTTCCACCAGGGGCATCACGTCTAGAAATGCCATAAAACGATCGTCCTCTGCAATTAGATGACAAGGAATCTCACGATTCACAATTTTGGTAAATATCGTCGCCATATTAATCGATACGCTTTAGGTTACACTTGGTGATTGGCTTGATGATCAAAGGAACTTTCTCCAATTTCACCGCATCGCTATCCAGACCAAAATACTTATCCTCCGAATGCGTAAATTGTTTTACGAAGAAATAAGCCTTCATGACTAAACGATCCATCAAAGGTAATTCATTATCAAAGGACAAGAATTTCTCTAACACGACGAAGCGGAAATCGCCAATGACATTTTGCTCATTCAAGGACTTGTAACGTGAGGTAATATCCACCTCACCGCGCGAAACCATTTCCTCAACTACCTTACGGAAGTATAAGTTGATGCGCTGCTCCACCCGGAAACCCAGTTTGAAATTCACTTTAATGATATCATCCGGTTCGATGACGGTTACTTTGTAATCCATCGTATACGGATCATCCATCGTATCCACGTGAACAAACCAATAGATATCGGCTTTCTTGGGACGTCGTTGGAAAATAGAATAAATAATCTTCGATTCAATATCCGTCACACGTGCGGCATTGGACATAAATACCAAGTGCGTTGCATATTTTGGTATTGTTTCATCTTTGGATAACTCCTTCAATGGCTCAATATAATCCGCCAATTTCTCGTACTCCGTTAATTTCTTTTTAATTCGGGTTGCACGGAACCAAATCCACATGATGAAAATGATAACACCGGCGATGAACAAGGAAACATAACCGCCATGCCAGAATTTTTGTAGGTTAGCCACCAAAAAGGACCCCTCCAAAGAAACATATACCGCTAAAAACAACAAGATCCACCACATATCAACTTTCTTAATATGTAGGTAATAAGCCATCAAGGAAGTAGTCATTAACATGGTTAAAGTAATTGCTAATCCATACGCCGCTTCCATATTGGCTGATTCACGGAACCATAAAACAACTCCTACGCAACCCATCCAAAGCAATAGATTAATTGAAGGTACGTACAATTGACCCTTCTGATCCGATGGATAAATCAATCGAACGCGTGGCCAGAAGTTTAAACGAATGGCTTCAGAGATCAAGGTAAATGAACCGGAAATTAATGCTTGCGAAGCAATAACGGCAGCCAAAGTCGCTAGCATAATGCCAGAGAATAAGAATTGAACGCCCAACTCGGATTTCAACAATTCAAAAATTGGTTTCTTTACTCCCAATAACGCTCCATTGTGCGACAACAACCATGCCCCTTGGCCAAAGTATTGAAGCAATAGGGCAATTTTTACGAACATCCAGGAAACTCGGATGTTTTCTCGACCACAATGTCCTAAATCTGAATAAAGGGCCTCAGCACCCGTTGTACATAAAAATACAGCCCCTAAACTCCAAAAGCCTGCAGAACCCGCTTGATGGGTCGTTAATAAATCCCAGGCATAACTTGGGTTGATGGCGCGCAAGATAGACCAATCGTTTTCAATACCTAAAATTCCGGTTAAAGCGAGCATGGAAAACCAGGCCAACATGACCGGACCGAAGAATTTACCGACAATCTTAGTACCCAAAATTTGGAATAAAAAGAGCGCCGTTAAGATCATAATGACCAAAGGAACCGTATCTGTGACAAACGGAGTGCCATCAGCATGATGTAACATGCGCAAACCTTCCACCGCAGATGAAACGGAAATCGGTGGCGTAATTATACCATCGGCTAATAAAGTCGCTCCACCGATGATGGCAGGCAAAGTAAGCCATTTCGCATGACGGCGAACCAATGCAAAGAGCGCAAAAATTCCTCCTTCCCCTTTGTTATCAGCACGTAAGATTAAAATCACGTATTTCAACGTGGTTTGTAAGGTCAATGTCCAGAAAATACATGACAAACCTCCTAAAACCGTCAATTCATTAATGGGGTTGTCGCCGATAATGGCTTGCATTACGTAGAGCGGAGAAGTTCCGATATCCCCGTAGATAATACCCATGGCAACCAGCAGACCGGCAGCCGTCATTTTATTCTTGTGTTTATGTTCCATGAAAACCTAGGGGAGTAAAAGTCTATCCAAGCAGAATCAATTATGGTTAGAATACAAAAAATGCAAAAAATTGTACTATTTAGGTGTTATTTCTTGAAATATTTCAAGAAGTGGAGGCAAATATAAGTCAATGTTTGATATAAAAAACAGGATTGGAGAAATTTATTAAGCGCCTGAATTCATGGAAATTAGCGTACGTAATAATAGCCGAAAATGATATTCATTTCATCCTCTGAGGTAAGTCCAAAAGCAAGGTCCTTATTGGTATTATTCACATAGGTAACAACGGAAGTTAATCCTTCTCCAGTTTGTAGCTGAATGGGAGTTTCATAGTTAATGACTTTCGGATGAGCCCAATCGGTATTCTCATAGATTAATTCGCCATCGCGCGGACCTCCCTTTATTTTTATCTGAAATAATTTACCGCGCTCATGGTAATGTGAGGTCAATGAGACGATGGCCACATTCTTATCAAATTTAAAATCACGGGTAATGGTAGTCGTTTGATTAGCGGGCAAGGTAAAATTAGTGGCATTAAAATCAATCATTTGTACCACCTTCTTTACCTGTGCCGCCGGTATCGTATACAAATTCACATAATTTTCTCCATAAAGATTCTCTTTCGTCTTATTGAAATAATGTGGATTCAAATCAATGGACGCGTTCGTTGGCAGCTGAATCGCAAAGCCCTCCGGAAAACTGTAGTCGGAATTTGGATCCGTCCCGCCACCCAAAAAGATGTGATTAGACATTTGAACAACCGTAGCAATATTTAGAGAGTTGTCTAAATTTCTTAAATCCCGAATTTCATCTGTCGCTGGCAAAAGGGTTTTTGAACGAAAATCATACAATACCATGTGATGGCTGTTGGCCCGCGATTTCAATTTGATCCGATTGATGTAAACCGGCTCCGCATTGTTTAGCGGCCGGCGAACAAATAATTCCCTCTCAAAATTAGCAGGAACCACAAAACGATCTACTTTTAACTGTATCCCTGATTTCCCTTCCGCGCTGGGGGTAGTTAGCGGAGTAAAATTCGCATCCTCCACAAAACTCGGTGTCGTATCATCCAATAATTTGGCGTCCGCCACCTCCCCCGTGGAAGGAGCCCCTGCATCAATCCATTTCTGAACGAAAGCTATTTGTCCTTTACTTAAAGGCTTCCCGCCCAAAGGCATCGGTGCACCGTAATTTGATAAACCATGGTGGCTCAAATCCCAATTCAACTTATGGTAAAATAAACTCTCCCCTGAAGCAAATTTCCGAACGCGAAGAACCGAATTTTTAAATGCAACCGAATTAACAGACGCCACCCCAACCAGATTCGCATAGGAAGAACCCTTCGCCAAAACCAATCCATGTTGGGCATAACTCGCATCCTTATTCGATAAATGACAACCCGAAGTCGCACAGCTGGGCGTCAACAACTTATCCTGCATGATATCAAAAGAAGAAGCTGTACCTGCCTGCGGAGCGGGTGTAACACCCGGATCGTTAGCCATCTTTGAGCAGGCCAAAGGCAATATCGCCAGAAAAAGGATCCATTTTTTCATCGCAAAGAATATATATCTTGTTGTTCCCCCGCTTCAATTTTTAACACCCGACTCAATACCAACAACACCAATTTACGGGATGCTAACCATATTGGCAAATTCGCCTTCGTCGCAAACTCCGAAAGTGTAATCAGTTCATTCGTTCGAAGGTATTCCATCAACCAGCGCTCAGAATCTCCATAGGCAAAAGATAAGCCCTCTTCGTTTTCCCGACGAAGGATCTGCTTCATCTCTTTACTCGCCTTGATCGTTCGATCCTTTACCCGTACATAACACACCGGATGCAGATCCGATTCCAATTGGACAAAATGCGGCTTATCGACACTCTCAAAAACATGGTAAACTAATACGGCCCTGCCATTCTCCAGCGGAATTCGATAGACATGATAGGTAAAGGCCGGAAAACAATACGCTGAAATAGCCTTTTCTAATAGAAATTGATCCTCATCTACGAATTTAGACCCCTCGATTTGGCCATCATCCGAAACACCCACAAACAAGTGACCGCCGTCTGAATTGGCAAAGGCGACCAACTCCTTGATAATCTTCTCCGGAAACTTCACCTTCATCTTAAATTCCAAACGCTGCCCTTCCCCATGACGCACCAAATGTTTCAGATTGCGTAAATCCAAAAACACATCTGCTTGGTCATCAGCAGCATCATCCAAGATGATTTCATTTCCCGTTCGCATAGTCTTTAAACTCAATCCAATTTATAAAAGTTTTCAAACATTCGTGTATTATTTTTAAAGCATAGTATAGCTATTCAATAGACTTTGTATATCTTTGCACAAAAGTTACCACATGATTCCTGAAAATTTCGAAACATCTTTAAGGGCTCTTACTTTACCGGAGCGCATGCAACAAATCGCATCGCATTTTGTTGGTAAAAAATTAGTTTTTTCAACCTCATTCGGCCAAGAAGACCAAGCGATTACCCATGCGATTGCCTCGCAAAATTTAGGTATTGAAATCTTCACTTTAGATACAGGCCGCCAATTTCAGGAATCCTATGAATTGATTGACTTGACGGTTAAAAAATTGGGTTTTGAACTCAAAACCTATTTTCCGCAAACCGAAGCGGTCGAAAAGTTAGTCGCCGAAAAAGGTTTTAATTCCTTCTATTCATCCGTGGAAAACCGCAAGGAATGTTGCTTCATCCGAAAAATTGAACCCCTTAATCGTGCCCTGCAAGGTGCGGATGTTTGGATTACGGGGCTTCGTGCAGAGCAATCCGAGAATCGTGCCGACATGCCCATGATCGAATGGGATGCCCAAAAGAATCTTTACAAGATCAATCCGCTCATCGATTGGTCTTTTGAAACCATGACTGAATATTTGACTGAACATAAAATCCCACAAAACCCCTTACACAAAAAAGGATTTATTTCCATCGGATGCGCCCCTTGTACGCGCGCAATTACAGCAGGAGAGCACCCACGCGCAGGCCGTTGGTGGTGGGAAAATTCTCAAAAAGAATGTGGATTACACGCCTAATAGCAGCATATGAATACCTTAAACGATAAAATCGGACACTTCCCCCGCCAGCTCGAGGATGAGTCCATTTACATTCTTCGCGAAGTAGCCGCGCAATTCGAGCGCCCTGCCCTCCTATTTTCAGGAGGCAAGGACTCTATTACCTTGGTTCGCCTGGCACAAAAAGCATTTTATCCAGGTAAGATTCCCTTCCCATTGGTTCACATCGATACGGGGCACAACTTCCCTGAGACGATTGAATTCCGGGATTGGCTAGCCAAAGAAACAGGCGCCGAGTTAATCGTACGTTATGTACAAGATTCAATTGACCAAGGTAAAGCCAAAGAAGAATCCGGTAAATATGCCTCTCGTAATGTATTACAAACCGTAACCTTATTGGATACGATTGAAGAATTTAAATTCGATGCCTGCATCGGAGGTGCCCGTCGGGACGAAGAAAAAGCCCGCGCCAAAGAGCGCATCTTCTCCGTACGCGATGACTTCGGACAGTGGGATGCGAAACGCCAACGGCCCGAATTATTTGATATGTTGAACGGCCGCATCGCCGTGGGAGAAAATGTGCGTGTGTTCCCGATCTCCAACTGGACCGAATTAGATGTTTGGAATTACATCAAGGAAGAAAAGATGGAAATCCCGAGTATCTATTACTCACATAAACGCCAGGTTATCGAACGTGATGGCATGCTTTGGGCAGATTCTGAATACCTGAACAAGGAAGCGGATGAGGTTCCATTTGAGGCTACTGTTCGTTTCCGTACAGTGGGTGACATGACTTGTACCGCTGCCGTGGCATCAGAAGCGAGCGATATCGATGTCATCATCGAAGAAATTCTTTCGGCTGAAATCTCCGAACGTGGCGCACGAATCGACGATAAACGTTCAGAGGCAGCCATGGAAAAAAGGAAACAACAAGGGTATTTTTAATCAAGCGAACATGACAATGGATATATTACGCATAGCAACCGCCGGCTCCGTAGATGATGGAAAAAGCACCTTGATCGGCCGCTTATTATACGAGACTAATTCAATTACCAAAGATAAAATCGAAGCCCTCGAATCAGCTTCCAAAAGAAAAGGTTTAGACTTTTTAGATCTTTCCTTGCTGACAGATGGCCTAATCGCGGAACGCGAACAGGGAATCACCATCGACGTGGCGCACATCTATTTTTCCACACCTACTCGTAAATACATCATCGCAGATACACCCGGTCACGTGGAGTATACACGTAACATGGTGACCGGCGCCTCAAATGTCAAGGTGTCCTTGATTTTGGTGGATGCCCGACAAGGTTTGGTGGAACAAACGGCACGTCACTTATCAATCGCCGCGATGTTACGCATCCCGAAAGTGATTATATGCGTGAACAAAATGGACTTGGTGCAATACCAAGAGTCGACATTTGAAGCCATCAAAGCAAGCCTTACCGAACTCGTTGCACAAACGACCTTTGAAGGACAAGAAGTAAGCTTCTTGCCGATTTCCTCTTTGTATGGTCAAAACATTACCAAAAAAGCAGAACACATGCCATGGTTTACCGGCAATACGCTTTTAGGCGAATTAGAGGCTTTTGAATATGCCGAGACCTTAGCCCATGCCCCAGCTCGCTTCCCCGTACAATTTGTGGTGCGTCCAATGACGGAGGCCTATCACGATTTCCGCGGATATGCCGGAAAAATAAGTTCAGGTACGTTCAAGGTAGGTGACGCCGTACGAGTATTGCCTACGGGCCAAGAAAGCACCATCGCCACCATTGAAAAATTTGATAAAAAATTAAGCGAAGGAAAAGCTGGGGATTCGGTCGTAATCACCTTATCAACCGACATTGATATATCCCGCGGTAACACCATCGTGTTGGCCAATGATACAGCTGCGCCGCAATTAAAAGATTTCACGGCACAGGTTTGTTGGCTCGACCACCAAGCCCTCACCCCGGGCAAGACCTATTTATTGCAACACGGAATCAATACGACCAAAGCCAAGATTTCACAAATCACTGAGCGTTTGGACGTAGTGGCTCAAACATCCACTGAGGGAGTTGATTCTTTGAAATTAAACGAGATTGGTCGGATTGCCTTGCGCACCGCCCAGCCGATTAGCGCAGATGCCTATGCCAATAATCCTGCGAATGGAGCCTTCATCTTAATTGATGAATTCTCCAACTCGACGGTTGGGGTGGGATTTGTTCGATAAGCTTATTGATATTTTTTAGGGGCGTAGAGGAAACCAAAAGCCTCTGCGCCTTCTTTTGTATGCACCTCATGATGTACATAATGCGCTTTCATGATGCGCTTCATGTAGCGGCTTGTCGCTTTGTATTTAATCTTTACCCGGCGATGCACAATGATATCATGAAAGATGAAGTAGAATAGTCCGTAGGTAGCAATCCCCAATCCGATGTAAAACAGCGGCCATAATTCTGGAATTTCAGCTCCGGCAACAATGGTTAAGGTCGAGGAAATTCCGAAAACGACCGAAAAAAGATCATTTTTCTCCAGTGCATTTTTGTGGTGAACGTGGTGAGACTGATGCCAGTTCCACATAATTCCGTGCATAATGTATTTATGGGTAAACCAAGCGACGCCCTCCATCCCGATAAATGTCCCCAACCAAAGTAAAAAGCCCATATTTGCGAATTTGTATTTTAACCAAAATTACATCGAATTGTTTTAATAATCCACCCGCTCCTTTGCCTGAAATCAATTATCTTTGTAGGCTATAAATATTCATACGCTTTTATGATTGATAAGAATTACGCCCCGCAGGAAATTGAACAGAAATGGTACGCCTATTGGTTAGAGAACAAGTTCTTTGCCTCTAAACCCAACCCGACAAAAGAAGCGTATTCCATCGTCATCCCTCCACCAAATGTGACGGGCGTGTTACACATGGGGCACATGCTGAATAATACCATCCAAGACGTCTTGATTCGCAAGGCGCGTATGGAAGGAAAAGAAGCATGTTGGGTTCCAGGAACCGACCATGCATCTATTGCCACGGAAGCGAAAGTTGTTGCGATGCTGAAAGAAAAAGGCATCGAAAAGAAAGATATTTCACGCGAGGAATTCCTAACTCACGCCTTCGAATGGAAGGACAAATACGGTGGAATTATCCTCGACCAATTAAAGAAATTAGGAGCCTCTTGTGACTGGGATCGTACGCGATTCACCATGGAACCGTCTTTGTATGAAGCGGTCATAGACACCTTCGTTCGTTTGTATAACAAGGGATTGATTTACCGAGGAGTCCGCATGGTCAACTGGGATCCCCAGGGTAAAACGGCCTTATCCGATGAGGAGGTAATCTACAAAGATGTTCAGGCCAAATTATTCCACATCCAATACCCCTTGGTCGATGGATCCGGATTTGTGACCATTGCCACCACGCGACCAGAAACAATCATGGCGGATGCGGCTATTTGCGTCAATCCAGCGGATGAGCGTTATCTGCATTTACATGGAAAAAAGGTACGTATCCCCTTAATTGACCGGGAGATTAGTATTATTCCGGATGACTACGTGACCTTGGACTTCGGAACAGGATGTTTAAAGGTCACTCCAGCGCATGATTTAAATGACTACGAATTAGGCTTAAAACATAAATTACCGGTAATCGACATCTTGAATGATGACGGAACCTTGAACGAAAAGGCAGTACTTTTCGTAGGTGTTGATCGTTTCGAAGCACGTAAGCGAATCGTAAAGCAATTGACTGAGGAAGGATATTTAACGAAGACCGACGAATATAGGTCGACCGTAGGAACATCCGAAAGAACGGGAGCTGTTATCGAACCGAAATTATCGTTGCAATGGTTCTTGAAAATGGAGGACCTCGCGAAGCCGGCTTTGGAAAATGTCATGAATGACAATATCCAATTGCACCCTGCGAAATTCAAAAATACCTATCGTTCATGGATGGAGAACGTCCGCGATTGGTGTATTTCGCGTCAGTTGTGGTGGGGCCAACAGATTCCTGCGTTCTACATGGAAGACGGCACGGTCATTGTGGCGAAAGATAAGAAGGAAGCCTTACGAATTGCCAGAGATAAATACCAATTATTCGCTTTAGTAGAGGATGATTTGACGCAAGATCCGGATGTTTTGGATACGTGGTTCTCGTCTTGGTTATGGCCTATTTCCGTATTTGACGGCATTGAAAATCCGAATAACGAGGAAATAAATTACTACTACCCGACAAACGATTTGGTGACGGGTCCCGATATATTATTCTTCTGGGTGGCTCGTATGATTATGGCTGGTTATGAGTGGCGCGATGAACTTCCGTTCAAAAACGTTTACCTAACAGGAATTGTACGCGATAAACAGGGTCGTAAGATGTCCAAATCGCTGGGCAATTCCCCAGACCCATTGGAGCTTATTGAGCGTTTCGGTGCAGATGGCGTTCGATCTGGATTGTTATTCTCGGCACCAGCGGGGAATGACTTATTGTTCGATGAAAAGCTATGTGAACAAGGACGAAACTTCTCGAATAAAATATGGAATGCCTTCCGATTATTGAAGGGCTTGGAAGTTGTACTGGGAGCATCTTTACCGGAACACACCTTAGCAACGGCTTGGTTTGAGGCTAAATTAAGCCAAACCATTCGCGAGGTTCAGGATCACTTTAGTAAGTTCAGAATATCGGATGCCTTATTAAGTATTTACAATTTGGTTTGGGATGACTTCTGCGGGAAGTATTTAGAAATCATCAAACCGGCTTACCAAAGTCCGATTCACCAAGACACGTTAAATGCAGCCTTGGGATTATTTGATTCGTTGATGCGCTTGATGCACCCTTATATGCCATTTATTACGGAAGAAATTTGGCAAGCGATTGATACGCGCGAGGCAAAGGAAAGTATTTGCCAAGCAGAATTTCCAAAAGCTGGTGTTGTGAATGAGGCCTTAATCGCTCAATTTGATGCGATGTTTGAGGTGGTGACCAAGGTTCGTGAGATTAGAAATACGAAGCAACTGTCTCCAAAATTAGCATTGCCACTTTGCATCAAATCGGATCAACCAGCGGCCTATGCCTCGGTTGAAGCGATTATGTTAAAATTAGCCAATTTGGAATCGATTACGTTTATCTCGGAAGCAATCACAGATGCCCAGACATTCGTAGTTAAATCGGATCAATTCTTTGTCCCGATGGCGAATGATGAAGATCCAGCTGTCGTAAAGGCAGAATCTGAGAAGGAACTTACGTATTTATTGGGTTTCAAGAAATCGGTTGAGGCGAAATTGGCCAATGAAAAATTTGTTCAAAATGCGAAACCTGATTTGGTGGAGCGTGAGCGCCAAAAGCTTTCTGATGCAGAAAATAAAATTAAGTCCTTACAAGAATTACTAGCTCGATTGGGATAATGAAACGACTGATTCTCTTTTCCTTGGCCATACTTTTTTGGCAATGTTCGACCGATGAGAAAGGAAAGAGCAAGGCCCCTTCGATCCGTTGGGACATGCAGCGCATTGACCGCAGCTTAGCAGAGGCTAAATCGCCGGAAGCTATCGATTCCATCCTGAAAAAGCATCCGGAGATCGGAATTGGATATTTCAGTTGTCCGCCTGAAAAGACGCCATTATTGGCGCGCGATTTATATCAATTGTTCCAAAACCCATCGTTGCAGGCTTTTTATAAACAAAGCCAGGATACGGCGTTTTTTGGGGGAGACCGATTAGAAAAGGAATTAAAGTCGGCCTTTGAACGAATTCAAATCGAATTCCCAGGTTTAAAGACCCCAAAAATTCGGACAGTATTTTCGGGTTTTGGTGGGGTTGGCGGAGAATTTACGGCCCAACATTTACAGGTGTCGGATAGTTTAATCGTCATTGGACTGGATTTCTTTATGGGAAAAAAGGGATTATACCTTCCGCCGAATATTTATGATTACCAAATGCGTCGCTTGGAGCCCGAGGCATTGGTAGGTCAGGTGATTCTACAATATTCGGCATTCGTGAATCGTCAGAATGAACAAGATCATTCGATGCTAAGCGACATGATTTGGTATGGAAAGGGATTTGTGTTTACGAAAAAAATCATGCCGGAATTAGCCGATTCCTTACTTTTTGGTTACACGACGCAGGAATTAGCTGAAACGAATGCCTTCCAAAAACAGGTTTGGGAACATTTTATTGATAAAAAACTGTTGTTCAATCAGGAGGAGCTGACCAAAAACAAATATTTGGGCGAGCGTCCAAAAACGCCGGAGATTGGTCCAGCCTGTCCGGGATCCATCGGCCGTTGGCTTGGGTGGCGGATTGTTGACCTCTACTGGAAACAAAATCCGAAACTAACGCTCTCGAAGCTGATGACGGATGCTGATTACAATCAAATGTTTTTAAAGTCGGGCTACCGAGGTGAACCCGACAAAGAATAAATCAAATGGCAAAAAGACACGAGAAATTTGGGGCGGAACCTGAACCGAAAGATAAGGTAAAGGTAGATAAGCAGGGTCTGAAGAGGGCATTGAAAATTTTTCAGTTTGTGGTTCCCTACAAATGGACCTTTGTGACGGGGATGCTGTTTTTATTGTTGTCCAATTTGACAACGATGAGTTTTCCTTTGTTAATCGGTCAAATGACGAAGGTTATCGAGGGAAAATCAACTTACCACATCAATGAAGTAACACTATTCTTTTTTGCGGTACTGATCGTTCAGGCGATCTTATCGTTTATCCGAATATATACTTTCGCACAGGTTTCTGAAAAGGCGATGCGGGATGTGCGCCAAAGTCTTTATGCGAAGATTATTACCATGCCGATTTTTCATTTTGAGAAGCGACGGGTGGGTGAATTAATGAGTCGGATTACTTCCGATATTACGCAATTGCAAGATGTGTTGTCGATTACCTTGGCGGAGTTCTTCCGACAAGTCTTTACGTTAGTTGGGGGAATTGTACTGATCACGTATTTGTCCTGGAAATTGACTTTGTTTATGTTGGCCACTTTTCCGATCCTCGTTATTGCGGCGATTGTCTTTGGGAAGTTTATTCGAAAGATATCGAAGAAGTCCCAGGATGAGTTGGCATCGACCAATATCATCGTGGAGGAGACCTTTCAGTCGATTCAGGCTGTTAAATCATTTACGAATGAAGCCTATGAAGTTAATCGCTATACGACGTCCTTAAATCGAGTGATCGAGGCGGCATTGAAGGCGGCAACGATGCGGGGTGCATTTGTTAGTTTTGTGATTTTTGCCTTGTTTGGTGGGATTGTTGGGGTTGTTTGGTATGGTGCGGCGTTGGTGGAGCAGGGGGATATGATCTTAGCGGATTTATTGACCTTTATTTTTTATACGGCCTTCATTGGGGGTTCGGTAGGTGGATTGGGTGATATTTATGCTCAATTACAGAAAACGATTGGATCATCGGATCGGATTTTGGAAATCTTACAGGATCCGTCGGAAATTGACATACATGCAGAGCAGGAAAAACAAGCGATAGAATTTGGTCAAATATCGATCGAAGATATTCGATTCTCTTATCCGAGTAGACCCTCTGTGGAGATATTAAAAGGTATTTCGATTGATATCGAACCGGGCCAAAAGATTGCGATTGTGGGAACATCGGGTACGGGAAAATCGACGTTAGCCCAATTGATGATGCGTTTTTACGAGCCGAATGCGGGGCAGGTTAAATTGAATGGTAAGAATATTCAAGAATACAGTGTTCAAGCGTGGCGGGGCATGTTGGCCTTAGTGCCTCAAGAGGTATTGCTATTTGGCGGTACGATCCGTGAGAATATTGCCTATGGTAAGCCGGGTGCTAGCCAGGAGGAGATTGAACATGCGGCGGAGCAGGCATTTGCGAAGGAGTTTATTGAGTCATTCCCTGAAAAGTGGGATACCTTGGTAGGTGAAAGAGGGGTGAAATTATCGGGCGGCCAAAGACAGCGCATCGCAATTGCTCGAGCCATCTTACGAAATCCTAAATTTTTGATTTTGGATGAGGCGACAAGTGCCTTGGATTCGGAGTCGGAGAAATGGGTACAATCAGCTTTGGAAGAATTGATGAAGAATCGGACGAGTCTGATTATTGCGCATCGATTATCAACGATTCGATCGGCGGATCAAATCATTGTGATGGAGGAAGGAAAGATATTGGAGAAGGGGAATCATGATTCGTTGATGAAGTTGAAAAATGGAGTTTACCGAAAAATGGTAGCTTTACAAACGGAAAACCTACAAGCATAAGATGGCGTCGAGACCTGAAGTACAATTGAGTAGTTTTGGCTTGCGCCCAACGGCTTGTCGGCAGGCTGTTCTTGACATCTTTAAGCAAAAGGGTTACGCATTGAGTCAGGGACATATTGAACAAGGCTTAGCGAGTCAATTTGACCGGGTGACAATCTATCGAACCTTAAAGTCATTTTTGACGAGTGGTTTATTGCATAAGGTATTAGATGATGAGGGGGCGGTTAAGTATGCCTTATGCCATGATGTTTGTCATCAGGAGGATCATCATCATCAGCACGATCATGTGCATTTTAAGTGTATCGAATGTGGTCAAACGACCTGTTTGGATACGGTACATATTCCGCAGATTATATTGCCGGAAAAATTCATTAAGAAGGAAAGCAATTTATTGATTCAGGGGGTTTGTCGGAGATGCAATCCGTGAGAGCTAAGAGATAAGAACTAATCCTTCGGACACCTGACTACTGCCCACTGACTACTGACTACTGGAGAACTAAGAACTTTCCCTTCGGACTTGAAAAACCAGGTTAGAGGTTAGAGTTTTCCTCCGGACTACTGCCCACTGACTACTGACTACTGGAGAACTAGGAGGTAAGAGGTTAGAGGTAAGAGGTTAGAACTAAGAACTAACCCTTCGGACTTGAAAAACCAGGTTAGAGGTAAGAGGTAAGAGTTTTCCTCCGGACTACTGCCCACTGACTACTGCCCACTGACTACTGACTACTGGAGAACTAAGAACTTTCCCTTCGGACTTGAAAAACCAGGTTAGAGGTAAGAGGTAAGAGTTTTCCTCCGGACTACTGCCCACTGACTACTGCCCACTGACTACTGCCC